>NZ_JBIUBE010000012.1:123628-174174 GCF_044593395.1 Streptomyces sp. NPDC052301
GCCCCCCCCCCTCCGCCCCCCCCCCCCCCCCCCCCCCCCCCCCGCCCCCCCCCCCCCCCCCCCCCCCCCCCCCCCCCCCACCACCGGTCGCCGGGCGGCCGGCGCGGGCGTCCTCGGCGGTTCAGCGGCCGAGGGTCGCCGCGCCGGCCTGGGCGTACTTCTCGTCCAGATCGCCGGACGGGGCGCCCCTTCACGAACCATGCCCGGGCGCTCCTCGGGGCGGGGGAGAACACCGCTCGGCGGCGGTCGCAGGCGTGAGTTTCCCAGTACCGCCAGTAACATGATCACCTTGTCTCTGGGTGTACCAGTCAGTCAACTTGGCGCGGTCTCAGGACGCGCCCTGCCCGGAGATGGCCATGTCTTCTGTCAACGATGCGCTGGAAAACGCGCGCCTCACCTACGAGCAGCACATGCGCACGTGCCGTCAGTGCCATGCCGACGCCGCGCCGTGTGCCGTCGCCAAACATCTCCTGCGGATCTACAACAACGCCCGCAGGGATCACCTGCGAGCGGGTGGCCGGCCCGGCCCGACGGCCTGACCCGGGCTTTTCGGCCGGCGTGGACCGGGAACCCGGTCGGCCGACCTGTCCGCCCGAGCTTCAGGAGGCCGCCGTGACGGATCAGCACGGTGACCGGCCGAACCCGGTCACACAGCACGCCCGACCCGACTTCCCCTCCCAGGACCAGCCGCATCCGGGCTGGACCGGCCCGATGGACCCGCCGCCCGACCACGGCGAGGAGAGCTACCGTGGCGCCGGCCGGCTGGACGGCCACAAGACCGTGATCACTGGAGGGGACTCCGGCATCGGACGGGCGGTGGCGCTCGCCTTCGCACGCGAGGGCGCAGATGTGCTCTTCACCCATCTCGAACAGGAGGAGGGCGAGGCCCGCGCGACGTCCCGGCTGGTGGAGGACGCGGGCCGCAAGGCGGTCGCCGTCTCCTGCGACATCCGCGAGGAGGCCGACTGCCGGTCGCTGATCGAGCGGGCGGTCGCCGAGTTCGGCCACATCGACGTCCTCGTGAACAACGCCGCCTACCAGATGTCCCAGCCCGACGGCATCGAGGCGATCAGCACCGAGCAGTTCGACCGGGTGATGCGGACGAACCTGTACGGCATGTTCTGGCTGACCAAGTTCGCCCTGCCGCACATCCCGGCCGGCGGCTGCGTCATCAACTCCACGTCCGTGCAGGCCTACAAGCCCAGCCCGCATCTGCTGGACTACGCGATGACCAAGGGCGCGATCGTCACCTTCACCCAGGGACTCGCGCAGATGGTCGCCGAGCGCGGCATCCGGGTCAACGCGGTCGCACCGGGCCCGGTGTGGACACCGCTCATCCCCTCGACCATGCCGGACACCGCGGAGTTCGGGAAACAGAGCCCGCTCGGCCGCCCGGCCCAGCCGGCCGAACTCGCGCCCGCCTACGTCTATCTGGCCTCGCCCGAGGCGAGTTTCGTCACCGCGGAGATCCTCAACGCGACCGGCGGCACACCGCTGCCCTGACGCACCCCGCCTCAGACCCCGTACACGTCCTGCGCATCGGGACGCGCCGGCGGGGCGTGCCGGGCGGCCGGGCCCTTCGCGAAGGTGCGCAGGAGGTTCTCCGTGGTCCGGGTGACGAAGGCGCGGGTGCGGGCGTCCATGCCGTGGTCGCCGCCGAGTTCGCCGGTCCCGGCCACGAGGGCCTCGACCCAGCGCATGGTGCCGGTCGCGAAGACGCCGGCCCCGCTGGGAGCCGTGCAGTACGCCGAGTCGCTGTGGCTCGGCCGGCCGCCGCACACCAGCGGGGAGTGCGCGGTGATCTCCAGCGGGCCCGGCGTCGGGGCGCCCGGGGTGACCCGGTCGTACTCGACGCCGACGAGATGGGCGAACGCGTCGCCGGGCCGGACGCCGGTGCCGTCGTACAGCCAGTGGTCGGCGGCCCGCACGCGGTAGGGCGCGTCGACCGGATAGCCCTCGTAGAGCACGCCCGTGAGGGAGGACTCCGGGTCGGGCGCGGGCGGCAGGCGGTAGTCGGTGGTGACCTGCGCCGGGTCGGATACGTACAGGGGGTCGGCGCGGCAGTCGCTCTTGTAGCACACCACCGTACGGTCGTCCGCCCGCTCACCGGCCTCCAGCCGGACGCGCCGGAAACAGGTGTTCGCGCCGAGGAAGGCGAGGTTGGTCCCGGCGTCCCGGGCGGCGGTGACGTGGGCCCGCTGCAGGGGTGTCCAGTACTCGTCGTGACCCAGACAGACCACGGCGTGCGCGCCGTGCAGCACCGACGGGTCCCGGTGGACGTCGACACCGGTGCTGTAGGCGAGGGGGATGCCCAGGCGTTCGGCCAGCACCACCAGCGCCCGCTCGTACACCAGGAACTTATCGGCGCCGCCCCCGTCGTAGGGCCGGTCGAAGCTCACCGCGAGCGACCGCGTGGCGTACGCGCCGGAGGTACCGGCGTAGAGGCTGCTGCCGCCCCAGCGGTTGTAGGCCTGCCAGGTGGCGGGGGCGTGCAGCAGGACCGTGCGGCCCGCGCCGTCGGCGGAGCGGACGATCAGCGGCACGTACCGCCGGTGGCCGGTGTCCGCCTCCAGCCGCAGCAGATAGGCGCCCTCCGGCCAGCCGGTGCTGTCCAGGGGCAGTGTGACCGGCCAGTCCGCGCGCACGGTGCGGGTGGCGGGCAGCACGTACGGGGCCCGCTGCACACGGCCGGGCAGGCGGCCCGACCTCCACACGAGGCGGGCCTGCCGGCCGCCGTACCAGCCGATCCGGAACGCGGAGACACGGAACGACGCGGCAACGGTCGACACGTGCAGACCGCACTGCTCGCCCGGGGCCACGCTCACCCGGTCCGTGTAGCCGGCCACCGCGTCCGGCGGGCAGGCCGAGCCCAGGCGCCAGTCGGCGGTGCCGGGGGCGTCCCGTTCCCCTTCCGGCCTGAGCCGCCCGTCGCGGGCGCCGGTGGGGCGGTGGCCTGCAGGCGCCCCCGTGCAGGCGGCGGCCGAGCCGAGACCCAGCCCGGCGCACAGCGCCAGGAACCGCCGACGGTCCGGTCCGGGCGGCTCCGGACGCACAGTGCCCTCGTCGCCCACCGGAACGCCGTCTGCCGGAACCACGCCACCTCCCGGAACCGCTCCCCGTGCCTGCCGCTCCAGCGTCCCGACGCGCCACCGCCCGGCGCAACCTCACCGCGGACATCCGTCACGCCGCTCGGGTGACGGCGGCGGGTGCGGAAGCGGATGTCCACGTGGTCGCGAGGCGTCGCGTCGCTGAGGAAACCGCCCGGTCCCGCCGACGCCGTCGCGGACCCCGCGCCCGCCGCTCCGGGCCGGTGACCGCCACGTGGCGCCGCGACGGCGAGCGCGGACGGCATGTCGGCCCGCCGGTCCGGCTGGACCGCGGACCGGTGGTGGGTGTCGTGGGGCTCAGATCGGTGGCGCGTCGAGGAGGTCCCGCAGCCAGTACGACGCCCGTACTCCGCCGGGGCTCGCACCGGCCGCGGTCGGGAACAGGCGGCCCCAGGCGCATGCGCGGCCCAGGGAGCTGAGCCGCCAGGCGAGACGCGCGGCACGCCGCAGCTGCGTCGCCGGCCGGCCGGTGTCCGTCCATGGCTCCAGGTAGGCGTCGCGCAGTCGGGGCAGCACCTCGGGCCCGTACCGGTCACGGGCCCGTTCGGCGGGCACCCGCAGGCTGCAGAACGGGTGGGAGACGGTCGCGTCGCCCCAGTCGAAGAAGGTGTACCGGCCCGGCGCCGGGTGGAACAGCTGACCGTCGTGCAGGTCCGCGTGGTCGAGGGTGTCCTCGATGCCGACGGCCGCGAGTTCGGCGCACCAGTCCCCGAGCCGGGGCCGCAGCGCGTGGAGCCGTCCACGATCGTCCGCGCCCAGCTCGCGGTCATCCGCGAGCAGCCGGTCGAACAGCTCGGGCAGAGCGAGGGTCCGTGCGGCGGGCACCCCCAGCCGTTCCACCTCGCGGGCGTGCGGGACCAGCGCCCGCTGCATGCTCGCGTACTGGCGGAGCAGCTCCTCCCAGGCCGGCGGACCGAGCGCCCCACGGGCGAGCACGTCCCGGAAGAGCGGGCCCCCGTCGGGCAGCAGCGACCACCCGCGGCCGGCGTCCAGGGCCAGCGGCTCCAGCACATGCCCGGGCACCCAGCGGGCCAGCGCGCCGGTCAGCGGGCCCTCGAACGCGCCGGCCGGCGGACTCGCCTTGAACCAGACGGGACCCTGCCCGTCGACGGCCACCCGCACCAGCACGGACCAGGGCCGCAGCCGCACCTCCAGGTCGCCGGGCGCACCCAGCCCCCGGGCGGCGAGCCGGTCCCTCACCCAGCCGAGGGCCGCGGCACGCCAGGCCCTCCGCTCCCACGGCGTCACCGCGTCCGGGTACCGGCCCCGGTCCACGACGATCGAACGCTCACCCTCCATCGCGCCATCCCATCAGCACGGCTGACGGTCGACCAGTGGTTTTCCCGGCGGTCGGCACACGCCCCGGCGGCCGGCACACGCCCCGGTGGGCGGCAGGCGAACGCGCCCCCGGTCACGGACCGGGGGCGCGCTCACTCTGCCGGGATCAGGCGTTCTGCCTGCGACGCAGCGTCAGGTACGTGCCCGTCGCACCGGCGGCCAGCAGGGCGCCCACACCGAGGCCGACCGGCAGGACCGGGAACCCGGAGGCGTCGGTCGTGGCGGCCGTGTTCTGCATCGCCGGGCCCGGAGTGATGCTCGTGGCCACGGCGGCGACGTGCCGGATCGGGCCGACGTGCTGCACCGAGCCGTCGGAGTTCAGCAGCACCTGCCTGTTGTTCGGGTGCCGGAAGTCGAACATGCCCCCGATCGAGCCGGCGGTGGCGTCGAAGGAGTGGTCACCGATGCGGCCGGTGTGCCAGTTGTCCTCGATGAAGCGAGTGATCGACGCCTGGTTCGTCAGCGTGTGGTCGACCTTGTTGACCTTGCTGTACGGCGAGATCACGAGCAGCGGCTGGCGGGTGCCGGGGCCGCAGCGGTCCGCGTAGCCGCCGGCCGCCCTCGGGCCCTTCTGGCAGGCGGGGCTGTCGGTCGCCTTGCCGTTGGAGCCGAGCGAGGTGTCCTTGGAGCCGTTCTTCGGGACGACGTAGGCGTGGTCGTACCAGCCGTCGGAGTCGTCGTAGGCCACGACGACGGCCGTGGACTTCCACTGCGGCGAGCTCTGGATCGCGTTGATCTGCTTGACCAGGAAGTGCTGCTCGTCGAGCGGGTCGGAGTAGCCGGCGTGGCCGTCCTGGTACTCGCCGGCCTTCACGAAGCTGACGGCCGGGAGCTTGCCCGCCTTCAGCGCGGCGGAGAAGTCGGTCAGGTCGTAGTTGTGGTTGGCCCGGCCGCCGTGGCCGATCTCCGAGACGCTCCTGGGCGCCAGGTGGTGCGGGTTGGCCGTCGACCTGTAGTACGCGAACGGGTTGTGGTGCGGGCTGTAGTCGGTCGCGGCGGCGCCGCCCACGTTGGTGTGGGTGGTGTCGCACTTGGCGTACGAGCCGGACGTGCCGTTCCACGCCGTCGACGGCCGGAAGCCGCCCTGGAACCAGCCCCAGGACACGTTCTTGGCGTTCAGCAGGTCACCGACGTTCCTGCCCTGCATGGCCGCCAGCGCGTTGCTGCTCGTGTGGTCCTTGTTCGAGCAGTCGTCGAAGGCCGGGTCGGGGTCGTTGATCATCGTGCCGACGCCCTTCGCGTCGGGCGACTTGACCGTGTAGGCGTCAGGGGTGGCCGTCTGCTTGCCGGTGGTCGGGTCCACCGAGATCACGCCGTGCGTCTGACCGGAGACCAGGTTGATCGCTCCGGGCGTGGACGGGCCGTACACCGAGCTGAAGGAACGGTCGCTCAGGGAGTAGTGCTGGGCGTAGTTCCACATCGCGGTGACGGTGTTGCCGTCGTAGTAGTCCATCACCAGGCCGGGCTCGCCGAACAGGCCGCCGCTGCACTTGTCGACCTCGGTGTTCTGGACGAACTGGTCGGCCTTGCCGCCGTTGTAGGCCAGCTGCTCCGGGCCGTACGAGTGGTTCTGGTCGCAGGTCATCGCCTGGGACGGGGACAGCCGCTTGGGCGCGTACTGGTTCGGGTTGTGCTTCAGCAGACCCGCGTGCGCGAGGGTGTCGATGTCCTTCGGGGTGTTCTTCGACGCCGTGAACTTCGTGCCGTCCGTGTTGGCGGCCTTCGGGTAGGTGGCGAAGTAGTGGTCGAAGGAGATGTTCTCGTCGAAGAGCACGACGACGTGCTTGATGGGCGTCGCGGTCGAGGAGTGTCCGCTCTGCGATGCGGAGGGTGCTGCCGCCCATCCGGGCGCGTTGCTGCCGAGCACCGTGAGCGCGGCGGCTCCCGCGAGCGCGCCGAGGCTCCGCATCGCTGCTCGTCTTCCTCTGCTGACCATGCTGGTTCACCCTCCGGGCGGGAACGTCTGTGCGTCGTACGAGCACGCATGCTGCGCCCGCTGTGGGACGCACCGGCGGAGCCATCATGACCCCTGGGTGAACACCGGGTCAGGGATGTTGGAGCCATTTTTGACACTCTGTTGACTCTGATGGGTCATCAGTTGTCCGGACAGGTCATGGTCGAGCAGGTTTCATCCGAGCAGGGCGCGGCCGTACCAGTCGTCGCTGTCCCGTACGCCGGGCAGCGCGAAGAAGTAGCCGCCGCCGAACGGGCTGATGTAGTCCGTCAGCGGCTCGCCGGCCAGCCGGTGCTGCACGGTCTCGAACTGCCGCTTAAGGTCCTGCTGGTAGGCGCAGAACAGCAGCCCCATGTCGAGGTTGCCGCCTGCGTCCATGCCCCGGTCGTAGTTGTAGGCGCGGCGCAGCAGGCGCTGGCCGGCGGTGCCGGGCGTGCGCGGGTTGGCGAGGCGGATGTGCGCGTCCAGCGGGATGACGTCACCCTTGGGATCGTCGGCGTACTTCGGCGTGTCGTGCTCGTGGTCGCCGTCCAGCGGCGCGCCGGTGAAGCGGGCCCGGCCGAACATGCGCTCCTGTTCGCTCAGAGAGACCCGGTCCCAGAACTCCACCAGCATGCGGATCAGCCGGACGACCTGGTAGCTGCCGCCGACCGCCCAGTCCGGCTCGCCGAGGTCCTTGCCGACCCACACCAGCCGGTCCATCTCGCGGACGCTGCCGGTGTCCGGGTTGGCGGTGCCGTCCTTGAAGCCCATCAGGTTGCGGGGGGTGCCCGACGGCCGGGGCGGGCTGGTGAAGCCGTCCAGCCGCCAGCGGATCTGCATCCCGCCGCGGGTGTGCCGGGCGATGTCACGCAGCGCGTGCAGGGTGGTGTCCGGGTCGTCGGCGTGCAGTTGCAGACTGAGGTCGCCGTGGCACCAGTCGGCCGACAGGTCGTCGTCGGGGAACGGGGGCATGGCGGTCAGCCGCCGGGGCCTGCGGGCGGCCAGCCCGAAGCGGTCGTCGAACAGCGAGGCACCGACACCGACGGTCACGGCCAGCCGGCCGGAGGGCAGCTGGTCGCCGAGGACGCCGGAGTCGGCCGGAGGGCCGGTGATGCCTGCCGGGGAGGGGGTGCCGCCGGAGGTGAGGAAGCGGGCCCGTTCGGTGAGTGTGCGCAGCAGGTCGGTCAGGTCGGCGCGGTTCCCGGCGGTCACGTCGAGGGAGGCGAACACGCAGGTCCGGCGCGGCGCGGCGATCGCGGAGGCCTGGTGGACACCGTGGAAGGGGGCGACGGCCTGCGCGGTGCCGTCCGGGGGGTTCGGGGCGGCGGCGCTCATGGCGAGCCCGGCCCCCGCCAGGGCGGCACCGCGCAGGAACCGGCGCCGGCCCGGTCCGTCCGCACGTTCGGCGTCGCTCACACGGTCCTCCGGGGGTCGCACAGGGTGGCCACCGACGCCAGCCGCTCCACCAGTTCGCCGAGGACCGCGTCGGTCTGCTCGCGCTGTGCGCGGCTCAGGCGGTCGAGCGGGGTCCAGCGGCCGTCGTGCCGGAATCCGTCGAGGGCGTGCCCCGCATGCTCCATGTCCTGGTCCAGGCCCGGGAGATCGGCGTACCGGGTGGTGAGCAGCGGGCGCAGCCGGGACAGCACCTCACGGGTGCCGTCGAGGTTGGCGCGGGCGGTGGCGAGGTTGCTGCCGCTGCCGTAGTCGGTGCGGCCGGTCAGCTCGAACTGCACGGTGTCCTCCAGGATCTCGTGCGCCCGCAGCCCCAGCTGGGCGGGGTCCATCCGGGCCTGCGACCAGCTGTCCCGCAGCCCGGTCACCGCCTTCACCAGCGCCGCCGCGGGGGCTCGCAGTCCGGCGGCCGGCTCGCCGTGCCACAGCCCGTACTCGACCCGGTGGAACCCGGCGAAGTCCTTGTCGTGCACCCCGCCCGGCAGCCCCGCGTCGGTGCCGTCGATCCGCGCGTCCGCGTCCCCGAACGCGTCGTACGCCGCGCCCAGCCGCTCGTACTCCAGATGGGCCGGCAGCCAGGCCGAGCGGGCCGCGGCGAGGTCACCGCGGTCGATGGCCCGCCGCATCCCCGTCGTCAGCCGGACGGTCTCGTCGAGACCGCCGCCGACCCACTTCTGGTAGGCGATCGCGGGCGGGATCAGGTCGTGCTGGTCGACCGGGGCCGCGCCCGGGCCGGGCCGCCCCGAGGTGATGCGCACCCGGGGCCCGGTGACGGCGTCGGCGTCGTCGGGCACGCACGTGAAGGCGTACGTGCCCTTGCCCAGGCGGACGGTCAACTGCCGTGTCGCACCGGGGCCGACGCCCTCCACCTCGCCGTACACCGTCCGGTCGCCCGGGTCCTCGAGGTAGACCTCGGTGGCGGTGTCGGAGGAGTTGTGCAGATCGAAGGTCTGCACCCCGGGCTCGGGCCGGTTCCAGCCGTGCCCGCAGCGGCTCGGCGCCACCTCGACCACGACGCGCCGGGGCGGGCCGCCGGCCCGGCCGTGGTGCGAGGTACCGGGGGAGAAGGCCGTCGCGGCGACCGCCAGGGCGGCGGCCAGAGCGACGAACACGGCCGGGGCCGTCCGGGGACGAGCGGCCCGCGTGCCGAGGCGGGGCAACGGCATGGCGAGCCTTTCCTGACGACGTACGCGGCGGCCCCATGGTAGGCACCGCCACGGAACCGAACAGTCGTCCCAAGGTCTCGATGACCAAGATTTCCCTCGGGGTTCACCGTCGTGTGGGCACAGACTGTCCCAAAACCTCCCAGGCTGTTCAGCGCACGGGGTAACCGAACGCGTAGCCCTGCTGCTTGAGCCACGGCAGCACGATGCGCAGCGCCGCCACGGTCTGGGAGCGGTCGCCGCCCGCGTCGTGGAAGAGGATCGTGGGGCCGTTGGCCAGCTCGCTCTTGACGGTGGAGACGATGGCGTTCGTGCCGGGGCGCTCGAAGTCCTTGGAGTCGACGTTCCAGCCCAGCGGACGCATCCCGTGCGAGGCCGCGAGCCGGCGGCTGTACGGGGTGAACGCGCCGCCCGGCGCCCGGTAGTACATCGGCCGTACACCACCGGACGCCTTGGTGATCTGCCGCTCGGCGTCCACGATCTGCTGCGCCTGGTAGGCCTCGGACTTGGTGTCCATGGCGGTGTCGTGCGACACCGTGTGGTCGCACAGCCGGTGCCCGGCCGCCACCACCTGCCGGACCAGGTCGGGGTGCGCCTGGGCCTGGGGGCCGACCATGCAGAAGGTCGCCTTCACGCCGTTCTCGCGCAGTACTTGGAGGACCTGCGGGGTCCACGTCGGGTCCGGGCCGTCGTCGATGGTGATGTTGACGGCGTGTGCGCCCGCGTCGGAGGAATGGGCGATGACGGCGGACACGGGCGCAGCCTTCGGCGCGGCGGGCCTGCCGGAGACTCCCGCACCGGCCGGCCCGCCGCCCGGCTGGCCTGCCTGCGCGGTCCACACCGAGGTGGCGGCGGCCACCGCCGTGACCCCGAGCGCCGCAGCCATCAACCGGCCGTACCATCCCCGCCCGCCATGCCGTGCCATGTCCGCCCCCGTTTCGTCCCGTGTCCCTGGGTCCTCCTGCACCTGTCAGGACGGACAAGGTTGATCAAGGGATCCGTCTGTTACCGATCACGGACAATTCCGGGGCGCTTCCGCGACAGTTCCGCCGGGCGCCGGAGCGGGACAGCGCTCGCCTCGGGGTACCCCGTGACGTGGCACGACCAGGACCGGACATCGGCTCGGGCACGAGGGATCACGAAGGACGGGGTGATCCGGATGCCTCCAGCAGCGCGGACGTACGACACGGCCACCGGGCCGCCGCGGCCCGAGCAGCTGACGAGGATCACGCTCAGACCGCTGGCCAGCAGCCTGCCGTTGGGCTTCTTCGCCTTCGGTATCGGCAGCATCCTGCTGGCGGCGGCGCAGCTGCACTGGGTGCCGCTGGAGCAGACCCGGCCGCTGATGGTGCTGGTGCTGGTGTTCGTGGTCCCCCCTTCAACTGCTCTCCGGGGTGTTCGCGTTCCTGTCCCGCGACGGCGGCGCTGCCTGCGGCCTGTCCGTGCTGGGCTGCACCTGGGCGGGTACGGCGCTGGTCACCCTGTCCGGCCCGGTGGGGCAGCGCAGTCCGGCGATGGCGGTGTTCCTGCTCGGCGTCGCCCCGCTGATGCTGCTCCTGTGCGCCGCCGCGCTCCCCGGGAAGCCGCTGTTCGGCGTCCTGCTGCTGATCGGTGCCGGGCGCTTCGTGCTGACCGGTGCGTACGAGGCGGGCGGCGCGGCGACCCTGCAGAGCGCGGCCGGGTGGGTCGGCGTGGCCCTGGCCGTATTCGCCCTGTACGGCGGCTTCGCCCTGCTGCTGGAGGACTCCCTGCAGCGCACCGTCCTGCCGCTGGGCCGCCGCGGCAGGGCCCGTACGTCCCTGCAGGGCGACCTCGGCCACCAACTGGAGCAGGCGGAACGGGAGGCCGGGGTGCGGCGGCAACTGTGAGCGGGGGTACGGTCGTTGGGGAGACCGACGAGATGATTCCCCATGTGGTCGGCGTCCGCGTTCCCGAGAGCTCGGAGAACGCGCGCGGGTTCGGGCACGGACGTGTCAGGGTGTCCTGGCCGCACAACGTTCTGCCGCCCGGGACTGATCGGGCGGCCGTCCGCTCAGGAGCCCTCGATGACGCCACCCGCCCGCCTCCGCCCGCTGCTGGACCAGTTCGACTTCGCCTGCGAGCGCCTCCTCGGGCGGCTGGCCGGGCCCGCCATGGACAGCGGTGACGGGACGGAGACCCGGGTCGAGCCCCTGAGCGACGAGGAGTACCTCTGGGAGCCCGTCCCCGGCTGCTGGTCGGTCAGGCGGCGGGTGGACGGGCCGGGACCGCGGGCGACGCACCTGGCCGGGGCCGGCGCGTGGGGCCGGGACGCCGCGCCGTACCCCCACCCCTGGCCGCCGCCCGTCACCACCCTCGCGTGGCGCCTGAGCCACCTCACCGAGATGCTGGCCCTGCGCGCCGACCACACCGCAGGCAGCCGCTCGGCGACCCGGGAGGACCACCCCGTCAGCGGGGACGCCGGCGGTGCGATCGCCGCCTTCGAGGCCGGTGCCGCCGCCTGGCGGAAGGCGCTGCTGAGCGCCGACGACGCCGCGCTGGACACGGTCGGGCACTGCACCTACCCGTACGGCAGCGACGCGGAGGAGCCCTTCGTCGACATCGTGTGGTGGGTCAACCAGGAAGTGCTGCACCACGGAGCCGAGATCGCCCTGCTCCGCGACCTGCACCGGGCGAGCCGCCGGTCCTGACGGCCGGGCCCGGGCCGCGCCGGGGTCGGTGCCGTCCGCACGATGGCGGTGGCCGGTTCACGCCCCGGCCAGTGCCGCCCGCACGATGGCGGTGGCCGGTTCACGCCCCGGCCAGTGCCGCCCGCACGATCGCCGCGGCCGCCGTGCCCGCCGCCCGCACAGGTTCGGCACTGCGCGCGGCCCGGCCCAGCATGAAGGCGCCCTCCAGCAGCGCGACGACCGAGCTCGCCGTCTCCCGGGCGGCGGACCCGGGAACACCGCCCTCGGCGTAGTAGGCGGCGAGGTGGTCGATCCAGCTGTCGAACACCTCGGAAGTGGCCTGCCGCAGTGTCTCGTCGGTGCTCGCGACCTCCATCGCGACCGTCGCGATCGGACACGGGTCGGCGAAGTCCACCTCGGCGAGGGTCCCCGCAGCGGCGGCGAAGGCGTCGGCGGTGGCCGCCACCCGGTCCTCGTACGGCGTCATGAGCGCGCTGATGAGCCCGAGGTAGACGGCGCCCGAGGTGCGGATCACCTCCTCGCCCAACTGGGCCTTCCCGCCGGGGAAGAAGTGGTAGATCGAGCCGAAGGGCGCGCCGGCGGCTTGGGCGATCTGCTTCATCCCGGTGCCGGTGTAGCCCGAGCGCCGGAACAGCTCGGTCCCGGCGTGCAGGATGCGCCGCCGGGTCTCATGGGTGCTGATCGCCTTGCCGTCGCTCATGGTGGCCTCCGGGGAGCCGCTGTTGCCGAGGGGCGGTCGACCCCTATTCTGTCACTAGAACGATCTATCAAGAGACGTCGGACAGCCGACGGGTCGGAGGCGGGGCATGCCGGAGATCGAGCTGAGCGCGGGAACCATCGACTACCAGGACACCGGAGGTGACGGCCCTGCCGTGGTCCTCGCCCATGGCCTCGGCTTCGACGAGTCGGTCTGGGCCGACGTCGTGGAAGCCCTGCGCCCCGACTTCCGCGTGCTGGTCCCCGTCCTGCCCCTCGGCAGCCACCGGCGCCCGATGCGGCCGGACGCGGACCTCTCCGCGCACGGCGTCGCCCGCCTGCTGGCGGAGTTCATGGACGGCCTGGACCTGCGTGACGTCACGCTCGTGCAGAACGACACCGGAACGGCGCAGCTCCTGGTCGGCGTCCGCGACGCCCGCATCGCCCGGCTCGTGCTGACCTCGTGCGAGGCGCTGGACAACTACCCGCCGGGTATCCAGGGCCGGACCCTGCACGCGGTGAGCAAGGTCCCCGGCGGTCTCTTCGTCCTCCTGCAGTCCTTCCGCTTCCCCTTCCTGGCCCGCATGCAGACCTCGCTCGGCGGCATGACGAGCACACGGCTGCCCAAAGAGCTGATCGCGCGCTGGTACGGGCCGCTGCTGACCAATCGTCACATCCGGCGCGACTTCGCCAAGTTCCTGCGTACGACCCGTAAGGACTGCTACCTGGAAGCGGCCCGGAACCTGCCGTCGTTCACCCGCCCGGCGCTGGTCGCCTGGGGCGCCGAGGACCGCATGATGCCGCCGGCGACAGGACGGCGCCTCGCCGAACTGCTGCCGAACGCCCGCCATGTGGAGATCCCCGGCGCCCGCACCCTGGTCCCGCTGGACAACCCGGCCGCCCTCACCGAGGAGATCCGCCGCTTCGTCAAGGACCACCCCCTGCCCGGGGAGGCCTGACCCCGCGTGCGGTCGGGGGCGGGACGGCCCCGGTCCCCGACCGCACCGAGGGGTCAGTCGTCGAGCGAGAGGTACAGGCGCGTGCCCCCGGGGCGGAAGCCGACCCTCTCGTACACGCGGCGGGAGCCCTCGCCGGAGTACTCCAGCCACACCGAACGCGCTCCGCGGCCGAACAGGGTTCCGGCCAGGGCCGAGGCGACGGCGGCGGCGATCCCGCGGCCCCGGTGGGCGGGGAGGGTGCCCACGCCCGCCAGTTCCGCGGTGCCCTCGGCGGGCGCCGAGCAGATCGCTCCGCCGGCGCAGCCGCCACCCGGAGCGCGGACGAACCGTACGGCACCGCCGCCCTCCTCGGTGCGCCGCAACCGTGCCGCGCCCTGCGGGGACGGGGCCCACTCGCCGCCGAACGCCTCGGACAGGGCCACGTCGATCGCCGTGTAGTCCTCGTCGGTGACCGGGGCCGCCACCTCGACCGGCCCCGCCGCGCCGGGACCGGAGCCGGGCAGGGTCAGCGTGGCCGGGGTGCAGACCAGGTATTCGTGCACCGCCTCGGTGCGGAAACCGGCCCGGCGCAGCGCGGGTTCCACGGCGGGGGCGGCGTCGGGGGCGAACTCGAGCCGGGGCTTGAGCCCGCGTTCACGGAACGCGGCGATCAGGTCGGCGACGTCCCGGTCGGTCGGTTCGGCTCCGGGCAGAGGGGTCGCGTAGTTGACGTAGGGGCTGGTCGTCGCGGGGTCGAACCCCAGGACGAAGCCGCCCGCCTCGCACGGCGCAGGGCGGCGCAGGAGATGGGCGACGGCAAAACTCTGGACATCGGTGTGCACGATGAGGACCTCACGGTGAAGGCGGCCGCGGGCGGCCGGTGGCCGGCCTGGCCGGGCATGCGGGAACGACCTCCGCGAGGGAGGTGGGCGGTGTGCGGGACACCGCGTCATCGGGCCGCCGTGAGGAGACGCGAGGGGCACCGCAGGCGCTGCGACGGGCAGGCGCCTCAGTGCCGACGGCGGCCGCTGGGGGACGCCGGAGCCATGGCCTTCAGTCCTTCATGACGAGTGATCGGATGCGCTGTCGAACCAGGGAGGATCTTGCCACAGCGCCCGTGGGAAGGGACAGCCGTTCGGAGGAATGCGCCGGTGGTGCGTCGAGGCGCGGGTGTCCGCTCCGGCGCCCGGGCGGAGGCCGGGTACTCCGGAGCACGTCGGGGGTGCAGGTGCGTCCCGCCGCCGAACAGCAGCGGCGGGACGCCCGGTTCCGGCGTGTCCTGCCGGGCGGTCCCGCGAGCCGGCGCCGACGCTCAGCGGCTCGGGCGCTGCGCGGCGACGATCGCCTTCATGGTCGAATCCGCCCCGGCGAGCCGCTGCACCCGCTCCGCGAACCCCGGGAACTGGGAGGCGATCTTGGTGAGGAGGCGCAGTTCGGGCGGCGCCACATTGATCTCGGCGACGTCGCGTTCGATCGCCCGCAGCACCCCTACGACGACCTTCTGCGGCGCGACGGTCCGCATGCCGCCGGGCGTCGCGGACCCCGTGTTCGCGAACATGCCCACCTCGCGTACGAAGCCCGGCTGGACGATCGAGACGCCGACGCCCGTGCCGTGCAGATCCTGGCGGAAGGCCAGCGAGAAGCCGCGCAGTCCGAACTTCGTCGCGTTGTACAGGGACGACGACTTGGTGGCCGCCATGCCGGACAGCGAACCGACGAAGCAGATGTGCCCGCGTCCGGCGGCCACCATGCCGGGAGCGAGCAGCCGCGCGAGCATCGCGGGCGCCCGCAGGTTCACCGCGAGGGCCCGGTCGATCTGTGCCGGCGTGTAGTCGAGCACGTCGCCGCTGGAGGGCAGGGCCGCGTTGGCGATGAGGACGTCGGCGTCCGCGGCCTCCTCGGCGAGCCGCGCCACGTCGTCCGGGTCGGCGAGATCGGCCAGGACCGTCCGGGCGCCGTACCGGTCGGCGAGGGGTTCCAGCGCCTCGGGGCGCCGGCCGGTGAGGACGAGACGGGCGCCCCGGGCGGACAGCCCGGCAGCGAGTGCGCCGCCGATGCCGCCGGTGACGCCGGTGAGCAGAACGGTTGCCCCGGCAATGTGCACGATCAACCTCCCCTTCCTGTTCGTTCGAACGAACAATAGGGAGGCCGGGCGGGCCTGTCCACCACGAGTGGAAGAATGCACCGCATGCCGCACGCCGACCGCTCCGTACCGATGCGCCGACGCATCATCACAGCCGTTCTGAAGATCATCGGCGAGGACGGGGTCGCGGCGGTCACCAACAGACGGATCGCCAAAGAGGCCGGCGTGTCGCTCGGGTCCGTCACCTACCACTTCGAGACCCAGCACGAACTGCTGCGGGAGACCCTGCTGCACTTCGTGCGCGAGGAGGCACGGCACTTCACCGAGCTGGCCGACCAGTGCCAGACCGAGGACATCGACATCGAGGACGCGGCGTCCCTGGCCGGCCAGGTCGCCTGCGGCTCGGCACTCGACACCGCCCATCTCGCGCCGTTCGAGCTGTACCTGCACGCGGGGCGGGACGAACGACTGCGCGAGGCGGCGGCGGAGGCGTTCTCGGCCTACGACCGGCTGGCCGCCCGGATCCTCACCGCTCTGGGCGTCCCGGACGCGCAACGCCTGGCGGCCACGACGGTCGCTCTCGTGATGGGCCTGCAACTGCGGCGCCTGGCCACAGGCAGCCGCGTGGACGACCTGGTCGACGCCCTTCTGCTGCTGGTACGGGGGGCGGCCGACCGGCCTCCCGCGGCTGCTTCCGGCGAGCCGTCGGCACCCTAGGGCCCTTCGCCTACAGCGCCCGGGCGACGAGCAGGGCCACGTCGTCGTGCTCGTCGGGGTGGCGCAGGCCGTGCAGGAGGAGGTCGCAGGTCTCCTCCAGCGGCCGCCCGGGCTCGTCGAGGAGGTTCAGCAGGGCGTTCAGGCGTTCGTCGATGGCATGCCGACGGGTCTCCACCAGGCCGTCCGTGTACAGGACCAGCAGGTCGTCGGGGCGCAGCTCGACCGTGGTGGTCTCGAACCGGATGCCGCCCACGCCCAGCGGAGCCCCGGCGGGCAGTTCCAGCAGCACCGGCGCGTCGCCGGGGCGGACCAGGGCGGGCGGCATGTGCCCGGCGTTGGCGATGCTGCACCGCCGGGTGTGCGGGTCGTACACCGCGTACACGCAGGTGACGATGTAGTGCTCCAGATCGCACGTGATCTTGTCCAGGTGCTGGAGCACCGCCCCGGGAACGAGGTCCAGATCGGCGTACGCACAGGTGGCCGTGCGCAGCCGGCCCATGGTGGCGGCGGCGTCGATGCCGTTGCCCATGACGTCGCCCACCACCAGAGCGGTCTTGTCGTCGGCCAGCTGGATGACGTCGTACCAGTCGCCGCCGACCTCGCTGGTGGCCTGCGCGGGCTGGTAGCGGGAGGCCAGGTCCAGACCCGTGTGATGCGCCGCGTGCTCGGGCAGCAGGCTGCGCTGCAGGGTGAGGGCGGTGTTGCGGACGCTCTGGAACCAGCGGGCGTTGTCGATGGCCACGGCGGCACGGCCGGCGAGCTCACCGGCCAGGACGACGTCGTCCTGGTCGAACGGTGCCGGATTGTCGGTGCGCTTGAGGTCGAGGGCGCCCAGGACCTCGCCGTGGGCGATCAGCGGCACCGCCAGATAGGAGTGCACGCCGGCCTGGGCCAGCAGCGCGCCGGCCTCGGCGTCCCGGGCGATGCGCGGCAGATCGTGCGCCCCGACATGGGGCACCAGGACCGGCCGGCCGGTGTGCACGCACAGGGTGACCAGGCGGTCGCCGTCGTAGGTCGCGAGGTCGCCGGGAGGGTCGGCGGCGCGCAGCGCGTCCGTGGGGTGGCCCGCCTTCAGCGCGAGCGCCCGGAAGAGCTCGGGACCGTTGTCGGGTCTGCGCATACGACGGCAGGACAGGGCGGAGTCCAGGACGTCCACAGCGACCACGTCGGCCAGCGCCGGGACGGCGATCTCGGCCAGTTCACGGGCGGTCTCCTCCACGTCCAGGGTGGTGCCCACCCGCACGGAGGCGTCGGCGATGAGCGCCAGGCGCCGCCGCGCCCGGTCGGCCTCGCCGGCCGCGCGGTGCCGCTCGGTGACGTCGACGACCGAGGCCGCCGCGCCCAGGATCCGCCCGCCGGGATCCTCCAGGCGGTAGAAGGACAGCGACCAGGCGTGCTCCTGGTCGGGATCGGCCGGGGGATGGCCGACGTGGTACTGGTCCAGCAGGGGGGTGCCGGTGGTGAGCACCTGACGCAGCGCGGACTCGACGGTGTCGACGTCCGGAAAGGGCAGGGTCTCCCGCAGATGGCGGCCGATGTGGTCCTCGGCGCGGATCCCGTCGATCCGCTCCAGCGCCGGGTTGACCAGCAGGTACCGAAGATCGGGGTCCAGGAGGGCCAGACCGATGGGCGACTGGTTGATGAGCTGCTCGCACAGGGCCAGGTCGGTCTCCACACGCTGCAGCAGGGTGTGGTCGGCCGCGATGCCCAGGGCGTAGACGTCCCCCAGGTCGTCCAGCAGCCGCATGGTGCGGAACTCCGTCAGCCGGCTGCCGCCGTCCTTGTGCCGGACCGGAAACGCGCCGGCCCAGCCCCGGCCGGTCTCCAGCACGTCCGTGAACAGGCGTATGACGGCCTGCAGATGCTCCGGGGCGACGAGCAGGCGCCCCGCGTGCTTGCCCAGGGCCTCCTTGGCCGAGTAGCCGAAGAGGTCCTCCGCCTGCGGGGTCCAGAAGACGATGCGGCCCTGGGGGTCCAGGGCCACCGCGGCCACGCTGAGCACGTCCAGCAGCCCGGTCGGCCGCGCCGGTGCGGGCCGGCGCTCCTCATGGCCGGCTTCGAAGGAGTCGACTGCCATCCCGGAATCACCTCCACCGGCCGGGACGACCCGCCTGCACGCCGACGACCGGTCCTTCCATGCTGCCTTCCGGGCTGCGCGGGCCCCAACCGCACGCGACTCTCATCGCGCGGACAAACAGGGTCATAGTGGTGTAAGGGTGGAACTGATGGAATCCTCGCGCAAGGGCACCGCCGCATCCACGTCCGCGGAACCGGGTGATTTCCTCGACGCGTCCACCGACGCGGCCGCGGTGATGTCGAACGACGGCGTCGTGGTCGGCTGGACCCGCGGCGCCGAGGCACTGCTCGGCCATCCGGCCGACGAGGTCGTCGGCCGCTCCGTCGCCCGCCTGCTGGCCGTGCCCGAGGACCCCGTCCGTCTCGCCGCCATCGCCGAACGGTGCCGCGCCGGCAACGGCTGGAGCGGACAGATCGCCGTACGGCACCACGACGGCCGCCGCCTCGACCTCGAGCTGCGGGTCTCGGCGTCCTTCCGGATGGCCGGGGAGGACTGCTTCCTCGTCTCGGCACGCCCCGAGCTCCGGCCGTGGACGATGGGCCAGTCCGTCCTCGCCGGATTCCTGACCCGCTCCCCGGTCGGCATGGCCGTCATGGACCCCCAGCTGCGCTACCTCTGGCTGAACGAGACCCTGGAACACTTCGGCGGGGTGCCCCGCGAGCAGCGGATCGGACGGCGCCTGAGCGAGCTGCTGCCCGGCCTGCAGGCGGAGGCCCTCGAGGGGCTGATGCGCAAGGTGCTCGCGACGGGACTGCCGGTCACCGGCTACGAGTACGTCGGCTGGAGCTGGGCCGACCCGCACCGCCAGCACGCCTACTCGACCTCGTTCTTCCCCCTCGTCGACGCCGACGGCACCACCACCGGCGTCTGCTACATGGTCCAGGACGTCACCGAGCGGTGGAACGCCCGGCAGCTGCTGGCGCTCGTCAACGAGGCGGGCACCAGCATCGGCACCACACTCGACGTGATGCGGACGGCGCAGGAGCTCGCCGACTTCGCCGTCCCCCGCTTCGCCGACTACGTCACCGTCGACCTGCTGGAACCGGTGCTCAGCAGCGAGGGCCACGGGGCGTGGCTGACCGACGCCGGCCCGGCACCCGCCGGCCCCGAGCTGCGCCGCGCCGCCATGCGCTCGGTGCGCGAGGGCTGCCCCGAGGCCGTCTCCCGGGTCGGTGACAGGGTCGGAGTCCTGCGGCCGCCCCACGACGTGAACCTGCTCGTCAACGGCGAGCCGCTGCTCATCCCGGCCCTCGACCCCGCCGAGGACCCGTGGGTCGCCCAGGAGCCCTCGAGGGCCGACCGGATCCGCGAGTTCGGCCTGCACTCGCTCATCGCCGCCCCGATGCGGGCCCGGAACACCGCCCTCGGCGTCACCACGTTCGCCCGGTCGGTCAACCCGGTCCCCTTCGGGCCCGACGACGTCCTGCTGGCCGGGGAACTGATGGCCCGCGCGGCGGTCTGCGTCGACAACGCCCGCCGCTACACGCGGGAGCACACGGCGGCGGTCACCCTCCAGCGCAGCCTGCTGCCGCCCCCGTTCGCCGCCGGGACCGCGCTGGAGGTGGCCTCCTCGTACCTGCCGGCGGACGCGACGGACGGCGTCGGAGGCGACTGGTTCGATGTCATCCCCCTGTCCGGGGCTCGGGTCGGTCTCGTCGTCGGTGACGTGGTGGGCCACGGCATCGGCGCGGCGGCGAGCATGGGCCGTCTGCGCACCGCCGTACAGACCCTCGCCGACATGGAGCTGCCCCCCGACGAGCTGCTCGCCCACCTCGACGACCTCGTGCTGCGGCTCAGCGACGAGGAGGCCGCCGCCGGCACGACCGCCCACGGCACCGACACCTTCGTCGGCGCCAGCTGCCTCTACGCGGTCTACGACCCGGTCAGCAGGCGCTGCGCGATGGCCCGGGCCGGACATCCGCCCCCCGTCGTCGTCACCCCGGACGGGCACGTCTACTTCCCGGAGATCCCCGCCGGACCCCCGCTCGGGCTGGGCGGCATGGCCTTCGAGGCCACCGAGATCGAACTGGCCGAGCGCAGCCTCTTCGGGCTCTACACCGACGGCCTCCTCGGAGGCTGCGACCAGGACGTGGAGCGGGGCATGAGCCGGCTCCGCGAGGCTCTCACCCGTACCGGGCAGGACCTGGTGGCACAGTGCACCTCCGTCGTCCAGCAGCTCGTGCCGGTGCCGCGACGCGACGACATCGCCCTCCTGCTGACCCGCACCCACGCTCTGGGAGCCGACCGCGTCGTCGCCTGGGACGTACCCGCCGACCCGGCGGCCGTCGGCATGCTGCGCGCCCGGGCCACCCGCCAGGTGCAGCAGTGGGGTCTCGGCGAACTGGCCATGACGACCGAACTCATCGTGAGCGAACTCGTCACCAACGCCATCCGCTACGGCGCCTCGCCCCTGCGGCTCCGGCTCCTCCGCGACGTCCGCCTGACCTGCGAGGTGTCCGACTCCAGCAGCACGGCCCCCCGGCTCAGGCACGCCCGGAGCACGGACGAAGGGGGCCGGGGCCTCTTCCTGGTCGCCCAGCTCGCCCACCGCTGGGGCGTCCGGCACACCGGCGAGGGGAAGATCATCTGGGCCGAACAGGAGATTCCCGGCGGCTCCTGAGCGGATTTGCCTTCGAGCGGACTCCAACAGCCACACTGGGCGCGACGCGATCCGTACCCAGGACAGAAACGGCGGCAGTTGATGACGACGACCAGCAAGGCGGGGCACCCTCTGCCGTACGACACCTACCGTGAGGCCGTCGAGCGCGAGACCCTGCGCTTCGTCGAGGCGGTCCGGGGCGCCGACCCCACGACCGCCGTCCCCTCCTGCCCCGACTGGACGCTGGCCGACCTCACCCGGCACGTGGGCTCGCTGCAGCGCTGGTTCTGCACGCTGCTGACCCGGCTGGTGCAGGAGCCTCCCCGCAGCCGCGACGTGGAGCTGGAACTGCCGGACGACGTGCGGGAGTACGCCGACTGGGTGGCGGCCGGGGTACCCGCGGTGGCGGCCGTACTGCGGGACACCGATCCCGGGGCGGCGATGTGGGCCTGGGGCGAGGACCAGCACGCGCGGTTCTGGGCCCGCCGGATGCTCTTCGAGACGCTGGTGCACCGGGTGGACGCGGAGCGCGCCGTCGGCCTCGACACGGACCTCGACCCCGCGCTGGCGGCGGACGGCGTGGACGAGTTCCTCGTCAACCTGCCCTTCGCGGGCCTGTTCGCCCCCGGCGTCACGAAGCTGCGCGGCGACGGTGAGACCCTCGCCTTCCGGTGCACGGACCCCGACGGCACGGCCGGCGCGGAATGGCGGGTCCGGCTCGACCCGGACGGCTTCCGCCCGCTGCCGCGGGCGGGCGGGACGGGCGAGGAGCCCGGCACGGACACCGCGGCCGTACGCGGGCCGGCGGCGGATCTGCTGCTGCTCCTGTACGGCCGGCGGTCGTACCGGGAGGCGCCCTTCGAGGTCTCGGGACCGGCCCCGCTCCTCGACCGGTGGTTCGCCCTCACGGCGTTCTGACCCGCCGGCCCTTCATCCGGCCGGCGCCGAGGCGGCAGCCTCCTCGGGCAGCAGACGGACGGCCAGCGCGGCGGTGTCGTCCTGCAGGCGGTTGCCGCTGTATTCCAGCAGATCCTGGTGCAGCCGTTCCAGCAGCTCGCGGGGTGGCAGTGAGCCCCAGGACCGCAGGCGCTGGAGCAGCGGGTAGAAGGTTCCGGCCGCGTCCCGCGTCTCCGTGACGCCGTCCGTGTACAGCAGCAGCTGGTCGCCGGGCCGGAACGGGTAGACGTCGACGCGGTAGGGATCCCCGACCAGCATGCCGAGGTTCAGCGGCGGAGCCGACCGCCCGCTGTCCAGCTCGCGCACCTCGCCGGCCCGCAGGGAGAGCGGGGGAGGGTGGCCGCAGTTCACGACGCGGACGACGTGGCCCTCGGCGGGGATCTCGGCGAAGAGCGCGGTGACGAACCGTTCGGCCGTCTCGTGCCCGCCGAGCTGGTTCGCCCTGCGGCTCATGCTCGTCTCCACCCGGTCGGCCAGAGCGGGCAGATCGGGTTCGTCGTGCGCCGCCTCGCGGAACGCGCCGAGGAGGGCGGCGGCGGTCTCGACCGCCAGCAGTCCCTTGCCGCGCACGTCACCGATGAGCAGACGCACCCCGTACGCGGTGGGGACGGCCTCGTAGAGGTCGCCGCCGATCCGTGCCTCGGCGGCGGCGGACAGGTACAGGCTCTCCATGAGCAGGTTGCCGATCCGGTGCGGTACGGGACGCAGCAGCACCCGCTGCGCGATCTCGGCCACGAACCGTACGTCGGCGAGCGTGCGTTCCCGCCGGATCCGGTGGGCCGCCAGGAGTGTGCCGAGGACGCCTACGAGTGCGGTGCACACGTACGAGGCGACGTAGTGCCGGTCCCACAGGTAGCCGACGGACCGCCCCGCGCAGCACGGGGTACCGGCCAGTACCCCTTCCAGGACGATGGCGAACACGGTGGCGGCGCCGACGACGACGGGCCCGTGCGCGAAGGCGGTGACCAGCGGCACGGCGATCAGCACGAAGCTGACCGGCCAGTCCACGGGGGTGGCGGGCTCCACCAGCAGCACGGCCACGACGTACAGGACCGGAAGCAGGCGCAGCCACGCCGGAGGCGCCGGCAACCCGGCCCGCGTGGCGGTGCCGCCCTGCGGCCTATGTGGTCTCAGCACAGGGACTCCCGTCGTGCTCCGCTGATTGCTCCACTCAACGGCATGTTCCGACAGCCCGCACGGACAGACACGGAGGACATGGGGGACACGGAGGGAGGTTCCTCCGGGGCACGCCGGTCTGGTAGGCATGGGGGGTGCGATTCGAGAGTGTTCCCATGCCGCCGGGGGTCGAGGCGCGGCCACGGGACGTACGGGGGTATCCGGTTCCGGCGATCACTCCGTGGGAGGAGGACGAGCCGCAGTTCGCGCTGACCGACTACGAGCGCAGCGCCGCGTGCGCGCGCGAGCGACTGTGCTCGGTGTGCAACCGGGGCATGCCGCGGGGGCCGGTGTGGCGCGTGGTGGGGGCCGCGGAGAGCGCGGCGATCGGCGAGGCGCTCGCCGCCGGGCGGCCGTACCGCAATCTCGCGCCGACCCTCGAGGGCCCGGGCCACCGCGCGTGCATGCTGTACGCCGCGATGGTGTGCCCGTATCTGGCCCGGCCCAACGCGCGGCGCGGGATGTCGGCGACCGAACCGGACGAGATGACCTCACACGTGGTGCGCGGCGCCGTCCGGGGCGCGACGGGCGCGGTGGTGGGCTTCGGGGAGTACGAGTACGCCGTCACGAGCAGCCAGGTGCTGTTCCGGTTCCTCGATGTCGTCGAGTTCCTGCCGCACGACTCGGCCGACGCGCACCTGGACGCACTGCGGGCCGAGCTCGCCCGGGCGGCGGAGTGACTCCGCGCCTCGGACGGGCTCGGCCCGATGCGGTGGGGGAGGACGCTCAGGGGCGGTAGGCGGCCAGGCCGACCGTCGACGTGGCCTTGGCCGGCCGACCGGTGCCGTCGGCCCGCAGGGTCACCGTGCCGGCGGGGGTGCGGGCCGCGAGCGTCTTGCCGTCGGGGGACCAGGCCGGCTCGGTGTAGTCGGTGGTGGCGTGCGGGGTGAGGTCCTTGACGTGGTTGCCGTGCATGAAGTCCTCGACGAACAGGTGGTCGTGGCCCGCGACCGAGCGCACGAAGACGACCTCCTCCTCGTTCGGCGACAGGGCCGGCTGGGAGCCCTTGGTGAGCTTGCCGCCCTGCTGGCGCAGGTAGTCGTCGCGGATGTAGACGGCGCCGGTGTCGGCATTGGCGTAGACCGAGGTGCCGTAGTGGCCGGCCGCGTTCGGCCAGACGTTGCCGGTCTGCGGGACCGCGCCGTCCGGGTCCGGGGCCCCGTTCAGGGGCAGGGTCTTCGGGGTGCCGTGGACGGCCTTGGCGGAGACGTACTTCAGCCGGGAGACGCCCTTGGCGCGGGCGGCGAAGATGAGGTTGTCCTTGGCGGGGATGCCGTACCGGGTGTCCTTCTTGGTCACCTGCCAGGTCGGGTGGGACCAGTTCTGGCCGCCGGGGTTCTTGGCGACGACGACGCGCTTGCTGCCGTCGGGGCTGGCGACGTCCAGGTTGCCGGAACCGTCGATGAAGGCGGCCTTGGCGCCGTCCGGGGACCAGGCGAGGTCGCGGACGGGCACCCCGAAGTTCACGCGGTGGCCGTTGATCAGCACGTACTTGGTGCCGTTGCTGACGGTCAGCGTGCCGTGCGAGGCGGGGGCGGCGGCCGACGCGGCGCCGGAGGCGCCCAGCAGCGCGGTGCCGGTGACGGCTGCGGCCACCGCGATGGCGGCGACGGTGGTGCGGGTGCGTGTGGTCATGGTGATCCCCCAGGAACATGGTCAGGTGGTGCGATGCGGCGACACCAGAGCCGCTGCGCCGTCCCCCCGGGCCCGCCGGGGGCCACGCGACCGCCTGCCGCTCTGTCCGTGAGCACAGCGTGTCAAGCCCCGATCTTGGAACGGTCCGTTCGGCGTCACAGGGTCGTAACACGGCCGGCGGACTCCGCTTGCGCCGTCGGCCGGTGATCGTCACTCTGGGCCGGTGATCCTGGTTCCGGGTCGGGTGTGGCAAGGGGGCCCGGTGCGCAGGGCGCTGGGCACCGGACTCCCCGCCGGTGTCTTCTTCGCGGCGTTCGTCCTCGTGGAGTCGGGGTCGTGGCCGGGCGCAGCCGTCGTCCTCCTGGTCCTCAGCCCGTTCCACGGGATCAGGACCGCACGCCGGATGGGCAGGGCGTGGCCCGGTGCGCGGGACATGGACGCGGCCGACCGTGCGGCGGTGGTCCGGGCCACCCGGCGCGGCGAGGAGATCGGGGACCCCCGGCTGGCGCCCGCCGTCGACGGGTACGCCGACGGCCTGCGCCGGGCCGCCGAGGAGGACCGGCTGCGCCGCCCGGTGGTGTGGCTCCTCACCGCGCTCGCGGTCGTGCTCGCCGTGTACGACACCCTCACGGCACCGACCGGGCAGGTCGTCGCGTCGTGGCTGGCGGTCGTGCTCTTCGTCGCCGACATCGCCTGGTGGCCGCGCTGCCGGGACCGCCTGCTGGCCCGGGCACGACGGGCGCAGAGGGTGGCCCGCCGCGCGCCGGACGGCGGTTAGGAGGCGGCGGCCCCGAAGCCGAGGGCGAAGACGTGCAGGCCGCCGGTGGCGACGTCGGACGGCAGGCGCACACTGCGGACCGTCCTGCCCCGGGCCAGGGACACGGGAGCCGTGGCGAACACGTACGTCTTCACCTCGTCGGCCGTGGTGCCGGCGTGGTTGCGATAGCGGGTGGTCACCGCGACGGTGTTGTCGGAGAGCGGTGCGGCGGCGCCGGCGTTGAGCGTCCAGTCGGAGAACTCCACCCCGACCTGCTGGGTCGTGCCGTCCGTGTAGGTGACGAGTGCGGTGCCCGAGGACGGGCCGTTGTTGGCGGCGCCCAGGAAGGACAGGGTGCCCGAGCCGGAGACCCGGACCGTCTGACCGTTGGCCTCGTAGTTGTCCGCCGTGGTGGGCGCGGCGTCCGGCCAGGTGAAGGACGTCGCGCCGACGGTGATCCGTGAGCCCGGGGTGACCCCTGCGGCCGACAGCGCGTCGGCGGAGTAGCTGTGGCCCGCGCCGTCGAGGTCGGCCGTGGCGGTCGCCGCGTCGCCGGACGTGCCGACATTGGTGTAGGTCGGGGTGCCCGGGTACGAGCGGGGCGCGGCGGAGGCGTCGGAGGCCCACGACGGGTTGGCCGAGGTGCCCAGTTCACAGCCGAGGGTGCCGCCGGTGGTGAGCGCGCCGGCGGGCGCGTACGCCTTGTTCCAGGGCGTGCCCTGCCAGGTGGCCGACTGCACGTACGGAGCGTCGTCCGCCGCGCCCGCGCCGTCGATCGTGAGGGTGTGGCCGGACGGCAGGGTGATCACCGCACGGGGGAAGAGCGGGCTGCCGAGTGCCAGGTCGGCGGTGCCGGGCGTCTCGGGATACATGCCGAGGGCGGACCACACGAACCAGGAACTCATCTCGCCCAGGTCGTCGTTGCCGGCCAGCCCCGCGGGGCTGTCGGTCCAGATCTGGTCCTGGATCTGCCGGACGACCTGCTGTGTCCGGTACGGGCGGCCGACGTAGTCGTACTCCCAGGGGATGTTCAGACTGGGCTCGTTGCCCAGGTCGGTGTGGCCGCCGGCGCCGGTCAGGGAGGACAGGTCGGTGTCGAGGTAGCGGGCCATGGCCGCGTCGCCGCCCATGGCCGTGGCCAGGCCGTGCAGGTTGAAGGGCACCATCGGGGTGTACTGCCAGGAGTCGCCCTCGACGAAGTACTTGCCCGAGGTCGGTGTGAATCCCGCCGTCCACGTGCCCGAGGCGGTGCGGGGCTGGACGAATCCGCTGCCGAAGTGGAAGAGGTTCTGCCAGTGCTGCGCCCGGTTCACGAACCGGCGCTGGTCGGCGGTGTCGCCGAGGGCTCCGGCGAACGCGGAGACGGCGAAGTCGGCCGCGTCGTACTCGAGGGTGGTGGCGGCCGGGCCGTAGTAGTTGCAGCAGCCGTACTTGCCGTTGCTGGGCAGCCAGCCCAGCTGCTGCAGGTAGTCGAGACCGGGCCGGTTGTCGTTGGCGCCGGTGGCGTCCGCGACCATCGCCCGCAGCGCGGCGTCGGTGTCGAAGTGCCTGGCCCCGAAGGCGTAGTAGCCGGCGAGGATCTCGTCCGCCGGGTCGCCGACCATGACGTGGGTCTCGCCGTTGTTCTCCGACCACTTGGGCAGCTGCCCGGTCTGGCGGTGGTCGTCGACCATCGACTGCGCGGTGTCGGAGGCGACGTCCGGGGCGACGAGCGCCTCCAGCTGGGCCTGCGAGCGGTAGACGTCCCAGCCGGAGTAGTTGGCGTAGGCGGCTTCGTGGCCCGGGTCCACCGTGTGGGGCCTGCCGTCGAAGCCGGGGTAGCGGCGGTCGACGTCACTGATGACGTTCGGGTGGAGCAGTGTGTGGTACAGCGCGGTGTAGAAGACGGTCTGCCGGCTGGGAGTGCCGCCGCTGATCCGCACCCGGCCGAGCAGCGAGTTCCAGTCCTGGTGCGCCGCGTCGCGTACCGCGCCGAAGTCCCAGCCGGGGTTCTCGGCCCTGCGGTTGGCCGCCGCTCCGGCGACCGACACGTACGAGAGCCCGACCTTGGCCTGCACGGTCCGCCGGCTGGTGGTGTCGAAGGTGACATAGCCGTCGGTGCCGGTCGCCCGGGGGGCGAAGATGTGCGGTGTCCGGGGAGGGGTGCCGTGCGGCACCGGTTCGTTCGGTGCCTCGGGCACGTCGGGCGAGACCTCCGTGCTGGACGCCGACGGTGTCGCCCGGGCCGCAGCGGTGCCGCTGTGCTCGAACGGCCGGTCGAAGACCATGTCGAAGTAGACGGTGTAGGAGTTCTTCATGCCGCAGAAGTTGCCGCTGGTGACCTGACCGCTCACCTCGCTGTCGCCCACCACCGTGAACCGGGTGTCGGAGACACCGTTCTGACTGGCTGTCATCTTGAACAGCAGGTTGGCCCGGTCGGTGGCGGGAAAGGCGAACCGTGCCATCCCGCTGCGGGTCGTCGCGGTCAGGTCCGTCGTGACGCCGTTGTCGAGCGACACCGTGTACGAGCCCGGAGCGGCGGACTCCCGGCCGTGCGAGAAGCCCACCGAGGCGTCCGTGTCGACCGCGCCGACGGTCGGCAGCACCGGGATGTCACCGGCGGCCCGGCAGCCCGGCCCCGCGATGTGGGTCAGGCTGAATCCGCCGATGGACGAGTCGCCGTACTCGTAGCCGCCGCCGTCCGGCCGGTGCGGTGTGGTGTCGGGGCTCCACTGGACCATCCCGAACGGGGTGTCGGCACCCGGGAAGTCGTCGGCGGCGTGCGAGGTTCCGATGAACGGGTTCACGAGGGAGGCGGGATCGGCGACCGGAGGTGGCGCGGCGGACGCGGCACGGCCGGGTGCGGGCGCGGCGGCCACCAGCAGTGCGCCGACGGCCAGCACGGTCGGGAGGCGGAACGGCACCATCGTGACCCTGTCCCTTCGACAACGTTGTCCCGAAGCTCGCCTCTTCGGCCCCCGCTGTCAAGGACGCGTGGTGCAGAACCAGCCGTTCGCCTGATGCGGCGTCACATGAGGTACGTAATCAACATCTTGGCTCACGTCCAAAACTTTTCATAAGGTCAAAGCAACAAATCTTGACGACAACCATCAGTGTGCGTACCTTCCGCAACGGCCGCTCAGTGCTCCAACTCGTCTGTCACGAACAGGAATTCACCCCCTACGAGGAGCCCCGTATGCGCGGAACCCGAAGGCCACTCGCATCGGCCCTGGCCGTCATCGCCCTGCTCCTGGGCGTGCTGCTCGGCCTGCCCACCCCGTCCCAGGCCGCCGGTTCGCTGCCCTGTGACCTCTACGGCGGCGCGGGCACTCCCTGTGTCGCCGCGCACAGCACGGTGCGCGCACTCCTGTCCTCCTACGCCGGCCCGCTGTACCGGGTGACCCGGGCAACCGACGGGGCCGGCGCCGACATCGGACTGCTGTCCCCGGGCGGTTACGCCGACGCCGGGCAGCAGGACAGGTTCTGCGCCGACACCACGTGCCGCATCACCGAGATCTACGACCAGACGTCCCGGCACAACGACCTCACCCCGGGACCGGCGGGCACCTCCGGCATGGGCGCGGACCGGGGCGCGGACGCCTCCGAGATCGCCGTCACGGCCGGCGGACACAAGGTGTACGGCGTGTGGATCTCGCCGGGAGTCGGCTACCGCTCCACCGGAGCCGCCTCCGGCGTCGCCGTGAACGGACAGCCGGAAGGCGCCTACATGGTGGCCAGCGGCACCCACGTCGGCTCCGCCTGCTGCTTCGACTACGGCAACGCCGAGAGCACGCCGGCCGACACCGGCAACGGCCACATGGACGCGGTGAGTCTCGCGACCACCTGCTATTTCGCGCCGTGCACCGGGTCCGGGCCCTGGGTCGAGGCCGACCTGGAGAACGGCATGTTCCAGGGCGACAACGGCTCCAACACCGCCAACCGGGGCAACGCCGGCACCTACGTCACCGCGGTGCTGAAGAACAACGGGCAGACGCGGTACGCGCTCAAGGGCGGCGACGCGCGGTCCGGCGGGCTCACCACCTGGTGGGACGGCGCCCTGCCCACCCGCGGCGGCTACCAGCCCATGCACCAGGAGGGCGGCATCATCCTCGGCACGGGCGGCGACAACAGCAACTGGAACATGGGCACGTTCTTCGAGGGCGTGATGGTCTCCGGCTACCCCACCGACGCGGCCGAGAACGCGGTCCAGGCGAACATCGTCTCCGTCGGGTACTCCGGTGAGACCAACGTGCCCAACGGCCCGCAGGGCACCGTCACCGGCCCCGGCGGCACGTGCGTCGACGTGGCCGCCGACGACACCGGCGCCGACGGGGCGGCCGTACAGCTGTGGGACTGCCAGTCGTACGCCGAGGACCAGCACTGGACCCACAACGCCGACGGTTCCCTCGCCACCCTCGGCCGGTGCCTGGACATCGAGGGCAACGGGACGGCGAACGGCACGAAGGCCGAGCTGTGGGACTGCAACGGTGTGGCCGGTCAGAAGTGGGTGCAGCGGAGCGACGGATCGCTGCTGAACCCGCAGTCGGGCCGCTGCCTGGACTCGCCCAGCGGTGCCACGGCCGACGGCACGCGGCTGCAGATCTGGGACTGCAACGGCTCGGCGGCCCAGAAGTTCTCGGTCGACGCAGGCGCCCCGATCGCGGGCCCGGGCGGTGCGTGCGTCGACGTGGCGGCCGACGACACCGGCGGCGACGGGGCGGCCGTACAGCTGTGGGGCTGCCAGTCCTGGGCGGTCGACCAGCACTGGTACCACCGCTCCGACGGTTCCCTCGCCACCCTCGGCCGGTGCCTGGACATCGAGGGCAACGGGACGGCGAACGGCACGAAGGCCGAGCTGTGGGACTGCAACGGTGTGGGCGGTCAGAAGTGGGTGCAGCGGAGCGACGGATCGCTGCTGAACCCGCAGTCGGGCCGCTGCCTGGACTCGCCCAGCGGTGCCACGGCCGACGGCACGCGGCTGCAGATCTGGGACTGCAACGGCTCGGCGGCCCAGAAGTTCCGGCTGGGCTGACGCTTCAGCGGTCCGCGTCCGCGTCCGCGTCCGCGGTCAGCATCAGCCGGAACAGGGCGCCCTCTCCCGGCGCCTGATGCGTGGTCGGTCCGGCGTGGTGGGTGAGGGCGATCTGCCGGGCCATGGCCGGACCGAGGCCCGGGCCGGGGAGAGCGCGGGCGGCCCGGGCCCGGTTGCAGCGGTCGAACACGTGCGGCAGATCGGCGGAGTCGATGCCGGGTCCGTGGTCGCGGACGGTGATCTCCAGCCCGTCACGGTCCGGTGACCGGTGCACGGCCACCGCGACCGGGCCGCCGGGCCGGGAGAACTCGGCGGCGTGGTCCAGCAGGTGGGAGAACAGCCGCGTCAGACGGCTCGGGACCGCGGCGGCCAGGGCGGGCCCGGGCCGACGACGACCTGCGCTCCCGGCTGTCCTACGGCTCCGGCGGCCGGCCTGCCGTCGGTCCGAGGACGTCTTCCTCCTCGGGGACCACCACCTGGTCGATCAGGCGCTGGATCTGTTCGCCGGGCAGGGCGACCGCCATCGCCCAGTAGTAGATGACGAGACTGAAGGCCGCGGTCACCCCGATGTCCCACCACAGCGGGAACCAGGGGTGCTCGAGCGGCCCGAAGTCGCTGAGGTAGACGATCAGCCCCATGCCGACCAGGTAGGCCGGCAGCCACTGGGCGGCGCGCAGGTCGAGTTGCGGGGTGATCGGGTTCATCTTGAACACCCGGTTGGCGATCAGGATGACGTAGCCGATGAGGATGGCGACGCCCAGCTTCCAGTCCGTGGTCCACCCCGACCACAGGATCAGCAGGTTGGCGACGACGAAGGCGAGCGGTGACATCCAGCGGCCGCCGGGCAGCCGGTAGGGACGGGGCGCGTCGGGCAGCCGTTCGCGGAACACTCCGAAGGACAGCGGGGCACCTGCGTACATCAGCACGCTGGCGCTGGTGATGAGTCCGACCAGGGAACGCCAGCTGGGGAACGGCAGGAAGCAGACGCAGCCGATCACGAAAGCCGTGATCAGGCCGACCCAGGGGACGCCGCGCCGGTTGGTGGTCTCGAACACGGTGGGCACGTAACCGTTGCGGCTGAGGCCGTAGGAGACCCGGGAGGAGCCGGTGATGTAGATCAGGCCGGTGCCCGCGGGGGAGATCACGGCGTCGAGATAGAGGACGGTGGCGAGCCAGCCGAGGCTGAGGAGCGTGGCCACTTGGGCGAAGGGACCGCTCAGGGTGGTGAACGCGGAGTCGGCCCAGTGACTGCCGATCTGGGCGGCGGGCAGTGCGGCGAGGAAGGTGACCTGCAGCATGATGTAGATCAGGATGCCGATGACGATGGATCCGATCACCGCACGCGGGATGTCCCGCTTGGGGTTGGCGCTCTCACCGGCGAGCTGGTCGGCCTGCTCGAAGCCCAGCAGCGCGAAGATGATGCCGCTGGTGGAGACGGCGGACAGGATGCCCTTCGCCCCGTACGGGCTGAAGCCGTCGGCCGCGGTGAAGTTGGCGGTGTGGAACTGGGCGACGGCGAACACGAAGACCGTCAGCAGCGGGATGCCCACCTTCCACCAGGTCGCGGCGCTGTTGGTGCGGGCCAGCAGCCGGATGCTGAGGAAGTTGACGGCCGTGATGACCGCCATCAGCCCGACCGCGACGGCGATGCCGGGCGGGGTCAGGATGTGCTCGCCGCCCTTGATCTTCTCCCAGCCGCTCGCCCAGGAGTAGTGCTGGGCGTAGGTGATCATCGCCAGTACCTCGATGGGCGCGACCGTAGCTGCCTGCAGCCAGGAGAACCAGCCGAACGACGCGCCGGCGGCGCCGCCGAAGGCGTAGTGCGGGAAGCGGGCGGTGCCGCCCGAGACCGGGTACATGCCGCCGAGCTCCGCGTGCACCAGAGCCAGGATCAGGATCGCGAGGCCGCCGATGACCCAGGAGATGATCGCCGCGGGCCCCGCTGCCGCCAGGGCTCCCTGGGCGCCGAAGAGCCACCCGGATCCGATGATGGATCCTTCCGAGGCCCAGATGAGTCCGATGAAGCCGATCTCGCGCCTCAGGCCTGGCTTGTGGGTCTTGGGACCGGGTGCCGTTTCTGACGCTGTCATGGTGCACACCCCTCGGTAGGGTGATGTTCCTCACCATCGTGCCACGGCGCAGGGGACTTGGCGGTGAGCGTGCGGGCGCGAGTTCGGCGGCCCGCGGCCGTCAGCCCGTGGGCGCGGCGCCGGTGACCGCTGCCCGGTGCAGGGCCCTGGTGGCGCTGCCGAAGGGGGCGCTGTAGGAGATCCGGGGGGTGTTGCCGCCCGTGTGGTAGCCGCCGATCACTCCGATGACGGCCCAGCCGCCGGGCCGGGGTACGAGCATGGGACCCCCGCTGTTCCGCCCACGAACGCGTCGCAGGCGCTGCGCGAGAACGTCCCGGGGTCGGCCGGGTCGTCACTGTCCCACCTGGTCGTCCGGCTCCAGCACTCCAGCGGTCTCTCCGTGCCCGCCGGGTAGCCGATCATCCGTACCGGGGCGTGGCGGTAGCCCGTCCCGGTGAGCAGCCGGACGCCGCCGACGGCGTCCTGGATCCGGGTTCCGTCCTGGCCGGGCTCGGTGACCGCGAAGGCGAAGTCGTACGCGGCCCCGGCGTGTTCACCGAGGTCGTAGTACTGCTGCGGGACGTAGACGCCGTCGGTGCGCACCGGGAAGACCCCGAAGGGCTTGCGGGTGTCGTGGTACTGCGGGACGAAGGCCAGATGCCGCTGGGGCGAGGTGCCGGCGTAGCCCTTCAGGCAGTGGCCGGCGCTCAGGACCAGGTCGTGTCCGGGGCTGCGGACGACGGCCCCGCTGCAGGTGCGTCCCGTCCCGCCGGCATCGGTCCAGAAGAAGGTGCCGGCCTGGGGGGACGCCGTCGAAGCCTCCTGCTCGGCGGGATGCGCTCGCCCGGCCGGGGTCCGTCCGTCGCAGGGGCCACGGCGGGTGACACCGTGTCGGTCCCCGAGCCCTTGGCCGGCCCGGCGGGCACTGCGGCCGCCATCCGGGCCGGCGTCCAGTACGCGGCGAGCCGGACGGCGACCGGGTTCGGGCCGCCCGTACCGCCCGCGGCGGAGGCCGCCGGGGTGAGCCCGGCACGGAGCAGCAGGGTTGCCGCACAGACGCCGGCGCATCGCGTGAGTCCGATCCCAGGCACCATCGAATTCCCCTGGGACGGGATCAGCTGACGGTCCATCTTGAGCCGACCATCTCATGCGGCGGGGACCTCGCCCGACGTCACACGTGCCGGCCCGTCCGTGGGGCGGCGTTCCAGTCGACCAACTGGACGATCACCCCGTTGGGGTCGCGCACCTGGAACGCGCGCTCGCCCCACTCCTCCTCGGTCAACGGCATGGTGATCGCGACACCTTCGGCGCGCAGGCGCTCCAGTTCGTCTTCGAGGCGGTCGACGGTGAAGGCGAGAAGGAGGCCGCCCGCGTGTGCGTCGCGCTGGTCCGCCGGGAGGGTCTCCAGCCCCCGCCGCAGGAAGATGACGTTCATCCCGGCGTCGTCGCGCGTGAGGGAGGCGAAGCCGTCGGCGGCCATCTCCTCACGGAAACCGAAGTGCCGCTGCAGAAAGGTGCTGGAGGCCCCGACGTCGTCGACGGTGAGCGACACGGCGCTGGAGGTGATCCTCACGATGCTTCTCCTTCGGCTCGATATTCTGTACGCCGTACAATGTACACAGTACGACGATTCGGTGCGAGAGAATTGCGCCCGTGCCGACGGAACGAACGAGCGCGGGCGACCCGGCCCGCACACTGCAACTGCTGTGGCGTGAGACCGCACCTGCCGGCGGGCGGGGGCCGCGACGCGGGCTGAGCATCGACGCCGTGGTCGAGGCGGCCACCGCCATCGCCGACACCGAAGGCCTGGACGCGGTGACGATGCGCCGCGTGGCGAAGGAACTCGCCGTGGTGCCGATGACGCTCTACACCTATGTCCCGGCCAAGGCCGAACTCCTCGACCTCATGCTGGATGCCGCCTATGCCCGCATGCCCCGGCCGGACACAGCCGGACTGCCCTGGCAGCACCGCGTCAGCGCCATCGCCGACGAGAACAGGGCACTCTTCGAACGCCACCCCTGGGCCGCGGCCGTCTCCACCTCCAGACCCCCGCTCGGACCGGGACTGATGGGGAAGTACGAGCACGAGCTCTCCGCGTTCGAGGGCCTCGGGCTCAGCGACCTGCAGATGGACGACTGCCTGAACCACCTGCTCACCTTCGTACAGGCATCCGCCCGCGCTGCCGCCGACGTCCGCTCCGCCCGCCACGACAGCGCCATGAGCGACCGACAGTGGTGGCAGGTCAACGCCCCGCTCCTCGCCCGGGTCCTCGACGCGAACGCCTACCCCACCGCCGTCCGCGTCGGCACGGCGGCAGGCACCGCGCGCGGCACCGCCTACGACCCCGACCACACCTACGCCTTCGGCCTGCGCCGCATCCTCGACGCCTTCGCTGCTCTCATCGAGCGCAACCGGAACCCGAACAGCTCCACCTGACGCCGTGGACCGGGACGCGGCCGGGCCGGGACAGCCCTCGCACCGGGTACACCGGGCGGGTTCGCTGGCGCGCCACAGGTAGCGGCGGCGCGGGCACCGCGGCACGTGCCGGACAGCGGGGGCGGGCGAGCTGTGGCGCCACCGTGTCCACCAGGCTCTTGCGGGGCGGGCCGCTGAGACACCGGCCGCGTTCCACGCCCGCGCCCGGAGGACGAATGAGGCGCGGCCCGAGGGGTAGGCGCCCGTACCGGCCGGACCGGCCGTACCGGCCGTCCGGGGCGGACGACCCGTCCCGGGCCATGCAGGGATCGTCCTGCTCCCACAGGACCCGTCCTGCCCCCACAGGAAGGAGAACCTGATGAACCTGATGAAGAACCCGATACGGAACGCAGGCGCGGCCGGTGCTGTCGCGGCCCTGGTCGCAGGCGCCGTCCTCACCACCGGCGGCTCCGCGGCGGCGGCCACCGCCGCACCCCTCACGCATGCCGCGACGGGCGCCCCAGCGGGTACCGCGACGGCACCCGCCGACCCCGGCACACCCGCGCACCGCAGCCACCACGCGGGCATCGACCCCTGGGTGGAGGGACAGCTGGCGGAGTACTACCCCGCGGCCAAGCGCCTCATGGCCGCCTACGACCCGTGGATCAAGGACCAGATCGTCCGCTTCGCGCCCCCCTCCCACTAGGTCGGCCACCACCGTCCTGGCCTCGCCGATCAGTCCACGAAGGCCATGTCCGGGTACTTCGCGGACGGGCCCTCCAGCAGCCGTCCGCTGCGGCCGCGCAACCAGTGGTCGAAGTAGGCGGACACATAGGCCTCGTCGGTCCGTGTCGCTGTGGCCGGGTCGATGGTGCCGATGTCGGCGGTCTGTACGCAGGGTGACAGGCGCAGTTGCGGCAGGAGCGCCTCGGCATCGGTGAACGAGGCGTGCTCCGAACCGCGCAGGGTGAGCTGACGCGTCCACCCCGGGGTGTGGGCCCGGAACGCCTGCCAGCCGGGGCCGGTGTCGGTCTCGCCGTCCTTGCCCAGCAGCAGGAAGGGACGGTCCAGGCCGTGCCGGGCGACCGGCATGAGCGAGCCGTCGACGTTGGTCAGATTGCCGTCCATGTCGATCCCCGCGGTGATCCGGTGATCGGCGTCCATCGCCAGCGCAGCCGCGGTGCCGCCCATGGAATGGCCGAACATGCCCACCTCGCTCATGTCCAGCGCACCGGCCAGACCCTCCGGCAGCGGCTGCCCGTCGGCGTCCGGGTTCTGGTGCCGGTTGAGCGCCTCGAGCCGGTCCAGCACGAATCCGGTGTCGGTGACCCGGACGGACAGCGCCTTGCGCACATAGGGGTCGGGATCGGTGGGCGGCAGCATGGTGACCAGTGAGCCGTCCGGGAACTGGACCTCGGGTGACTCGTAGGTGTGGTCGACGGTGACGACGACATAACCCCGGCTGGCCAGGTCGGCCACCAGTGCCGTGCCCCAGGTGCGGGGTTCACCCAGACCCGGGGAGTAGAGCAGCACCGGCAGGCGCCCGCCGCGCCCGGCGGCCACGGGCGCGCCGCGGGTCACATGGGTGACGGTCCCGGCCCAGTCGGCGCGGCCCTTCGGGATGTTCATCCCCAGGTAGTCGTCGGCCGTGACGTCGTCGAAGTGGGCCGCTGCCGCGGGCAGCATGTACGGGGCCGCCGGCCGGCCGGCCGTGTGCTTCGCCGGGTAGTACACGCCGACCATCAGCTCGCGATGGTCCTGCCCGGACCGCCAGGGGTCGGGGCGTGTGCGGTCCACCAGGTGCAGGTCCACCTCACCGACCCGGTACGGGCCGGTCGGGGCGGGAAGGGCCAGATGGCGAGGGGACGTGTGGCTGGGGACGGGCGTGGCGGCGGCAGGGAGGACGGTGGCCAGGGTGCAGAGCGCGGCGCCGGCCCAGACGGCAAGCGTTCGTCGCTCGACGCCCCTGCGGCGGACGCGCGGCTGATGGTTCGTCATGGATCCAGCGTGACGGCCCGACGACCCTCCGCACATCAGGGGACACCCCTCATCCTGCCCCTCGGGGTATCCGTAAGGGACGGCTGGGGCAGCGACGCGGTCTCAGCGGCACGCCCGGCGCCTCCGGCGGCCTCGGCGCCCTGACCGAGCGTCGCCAGCAACGCTCCGATCAGCGGATTCCGGTCGTCCCTGCGCCACGCCACGGCGACCCGGGTGCGGGCCGTGCCGGGGTCGATCCGGCGGAAGGTGACGCCCCTGAGGCGGATGCGGCGGATGCTCGCCGGTGCCAAGGACACCCCCAACCCGGCTTCCACCAGGGCGCACACGGTCTGCCACTCCACCGCGTGCTGGGCGATCCGGGGCGTGAACCCGGCCGCCTCGCACAAGCCGGTGATCTGGTCGTGGAGCCGGGGACCGACCACGCGCGGCAGCAGCACGAACGGCTCGTCGGCCAACTCGGCGATTCGCACGGCGCGTTGGGCGGCCAGGGGATGCGCGGCCGGCAGTACGGCCACGAACGGCTCGCTGAGCACGGTCCTGAAGTCCAGCTCGGGCTCGTCCGGCGGAGGCGGAGGCTCCCGGAGCAGGCCGACGTCGATCGTCCGGTCCCGCAGGGCGTCGAGTTGCGGTGCCGTGGTCATCTCGTGGATGTCGAGCCGAGCGTCGGGAAATCGCTGTCGGAAGTCGCGCAGCACACCCGGCAGGAGGGTCAGCGCCACCGAGGCGGCGAACCCGATCCGCAGCCGTCCGGCCCGGCCGCTGCCGACGGCCCGCGCCCGGGCCAGCCCGTCGGCGAGGCCGGTCAGTGCCCGCCGGGCGGCCGGCAGGAGGGCACGGCCGGCCGGGGTCAGCGTCACGCGTCCTGGCCCGCGGTCGAAGAGCGCATGACCGACTTTCTCCTCCAGCCGGCGGATCTGCTGGCTGAGCGGGGGCTGGGCGATGCCCAGTCGGGCGGCCGCGTGACCGAAGTGCAGCTCCTCGGCGAGGACGACGAAGGCGTGCAGTTGCGGCAGGGGGAGTTTGGGGCGATCCGTGTCCCAGGTCATATCCCCAGTGATATCAGTCCATGCCATATCGTGTATTGGACGTATCAGTGCTGGTCACCTAGCGTTCGTCGCATGACGGAGCGACGCGCGATCCTCAGTGGCTCGGCCTTCGAGGAGCAGATCGGTTACGCCCGTGCCGTGGTCGACGGCGACTGGGTGCACGTGTCCGGGACCACCGGGTTCGACTACGCCACCATGACCATCTCGGACGACGTGGTGGAGCAGGCCGAGCAGTGCCTGCGCACCATCGAGGCCGCGCTCACCGAGGCGCAGTGCTCCCTCGCCGACGTGGTGCGGGTGCGCTACCTGCTGCCCGACCGCGCCGACTTCGAACCCTGCTGGCCGGTGCTGCGCCGTGCCTTCGGCGAGGTCCGCCCGGCCGCCACCATGCTGCAGTGCGGCCTCGCCGACCCCCGCATGAAGATCGAGATAGAGGCGTACGCCCGCCGCAGGACGGACTGACCCCACGGCGAGCCGGTGCACGGGCCGGCGGTGCGGCCGGGTCGGCGGGCCCCGGCGCCGGGCCCTGCACTGCCGTCGCGTCAGGACGACCCTGCCGTCTCCTTCACCTGTTTCGTGGGGTGCAGGAAGAAGCTCCACCCGCCCTCCGGCTTCTCGCCGACCTGCAGGGTGCGCAGTTGCGCGAGGATGCCGGGGTCCTGGGCGTCGAGCCAGTCCACGAACTGCCGGAACGAGACCAGGCGTACGTCCGGCCATCCGGCGATCTGCCTGAGGGCCTCCTCGACCGCGTCCATGTAGATGCCGCCGTTCCACTCCTCGAAGTGGTTGCCGATGAACAGCGGGGCCCGGTTCGTCTCGTACGCACGCTGGAACCCGGCCATGTAGGACTGCGCCGCCTGCGCGCGCCAGTAGGGGTAGTTGTAGGAGGGTGCCCGTGTCGAGTTCGCGGACTGGTTCGCCAGCATGTTGTAGTCCATGGACAGCACTTCGAAGGAGTGCCCGGGGAAGGGGATGTTCTGCAGGGGCAGGTCCCAGATCCCCTCCCGTTTTCTCGGCCAGCGCTGCAGCCCGCCCGGTGAGGACGCGTCGTAGCGCCAGCCCATCTCGCGCGCGACCGGCAGCAGGTTCTCCTGTCCGAGCAGGCAGGGGGTGCGTCCGCCGATCAGTTCCCTGTCGTAGTCGAAGGGCAGCGGCGGCTCGTCGTGCCAACCGGTGTTGGTGCGCCAGGACTTGACGAACGACCGCGCCTGCTCCAACTCCGAACGCCACTGCGCCGCGGTCCAGTCGGCCACCGAACCGGGGCCGTCGCAGAAGTGTCCGTTGAAGTGCGTGCCGATCTCGTGACCGTCAAGCCAGGCCTGACGCACGTACTTCAGCGTCTTCTTGAGGTGCTCGTCGGTGAGGTAGCCGATGTCGGAGGCGCCGACCGGGTTGTTCGGCGGCCGGTACAGCCGCTTCTTCCCCTCCGGCAGCAGATAGAGACCGGAGAGGAAGAACGTCATGCGCGCGTCGTGGGCACGGGCGAGCTCCAGGAAGCGCTGGAACAGGCCGGTTCCCACCTCGCCGGCGCCGTCCCAGGAGAACACCACGAACTGCGGGGGAGTCTCGCCGGGTTCCAGGGGGGTGGGCGCGTCCGGCTGGTTCGGCTGCCGTCCGGTGTACGACGTCGAGCCGTCCCCGATCAACCGGGGCGCCTCCGCTCCCGGCCCTGCGGCGCCGAAAAGCCCCTGTACGCTCCCGCACGCGGCCGACGAGGCGGCGACCACACCGAGGCCGGCGCCCAGGCCGAGGCGCGCCACGCCTCGTCGGCTGATTCCACTCATGCCCATCCCAACCCGCGTCCTGCCACGACGCGTTGTGCGCCCCCTCAGCCGGTTCTCCCCACACACCGTACGATAGAGGCGATAAGCATATAAATATGATCATTTCGTGCGGCGTGGCGCGCAAAAGGGTCGCTGTCGGACCAGCGGGGCCGGTGCGGCGGGTACGCGACCGGGGGCGGTGAGGGGCTGTCGGGTGCGCGGACCGGAGTGCCGGGCCCGTCCGGTGGGCCGCCGGCCGTGGCGGGTCCGGCGGCCCGTTCCCGGCATCGGCGGACGCCGCCGGTTCAGCGGAAGGCTGCGACGTGGCGTGCCGCCCAGGCCGCGAACGGGGTCGCGGGCCGGCCGAGCAGGCGCCGCACGTCCTCGCCGACCGACTGCTCCTGCGGGGTGGGTTCGCCGAGGATGGCGAGGGTGCCCTCGGCGACCTCCGGCGGCATGAACCGGACCATCTGCGCGCGGGCTTCCTCGCGGCTCTGCTCCACGAACGCCACCGGTTCGCCGAGTGCCCCGGCGATGGCGGCGGCTCGCTGTCGCGGTGTCGTGGCCGCCGGGCCGGTCAGCGTGTAGGTGGCGCCGTCGTGCCCGTCCTCGCGCAGGACGGCCGCGGCCACCGCGGCGACGTCGTCCGGGTCGACGAACGGCAGGGCCACGTCGGCGAAGGGTGCCGCCGCGGTGCGGTGCCGGCGGATCGGCTCGGCCCAGGCGAGCGCGTTGGAGGCCAGCCCGCCCGGGCGCAGGAGGGTGAACGCGAGCCCCGACCCGGCCACGGCCGCCTCGAAGTCCGCGGCGTGCCCGTACGTCCCGGGGCGCGTGCCCACGCCCTGCGAGGACAGCAGCACCACCTTCGCGACCCCGGCCGCGGCGGCCTCGCGCAGAAGGCCGGCCGGGTCCTGGCCGGCCACCAGCAGGAAAAGGGCCTTGGCGCCCGCCACGGCGGGTGCGAGGCTCGCCGGTTCGCCGAGATCGGCGGCGACCGCCCGTACGCCCCGCGGCACCTGCTCGTCGCCGATGCGCCGGGCGACGGCCGTCACCGTCTCCCCGGCCCGGACCAACTCGCCGACCAGCGCCCGTCCGACGTTCCCCGTGGCGCCCGCGACAACGATCATCATGTCTCCCCGTGACTGAGTTAGTTGACTAACTAAGTCGAGACGTTAGCGGCCGCGCCCGTCGTTGTCTATCTTTAGTCAGGTGACTGACTCAGAATCCGCCCTCGCGGCCGAGGCTTCGCGGCCCGGCCGGTCCGGCCGGGGTGGCAAGCGTGAGCGCCTGGTGAAGGCGGCCGTCCAGGTCTTCCATGAGCAGGGCGTGGAGAAGACCACCCTCGGCGACATCGCCCGCGCGGCCGATGTGCCGCTGGGCAACGTGTACTACTACTTCAAGGCCAAGGACCAACTGGTCGAGGCCGCGGTGGACGCCCACTGCGAGCAGATCGATGCGCTCACCGCCGAGTTGGACACGCTCCCGGACCCCGCCGCCCGGCTGAAGGCACTCGTCGCCGGCTGGGTCGACCAGCGTGAGACCGCGGCGCGCTTCGGCTGTCCGTTCGGCACCCTCGCCAGTGAACTCGACAAGCGCGACGACGGTCTGGGCGAGGCTCCCGCGAAGGTCATGCGCACCCTGCTGGCCTGGGTGGAGTCCCAGTTCGCCCGGCTCGGCCGCGCCGACGCCGCGGCTCTCGCCGTCGAACTCGTCGCCGCCTACCAGGGCATGGCCCTCCTCACCCACACTCTGCGCGACCCCGGCCTGATGGCCGCCCAGGGGGAGCGGCTCCAGTCCTGGATCGACTCGCTGGCGGGCGCATAGGGTCGCGGGCCGCCGAGGGCGGGGTGCCCTCATCCGGCCAATCTCCGGGCGGGGGAACGGCGGACGGCGGACCGGCGGTCGTCCGCTGACGCCGTCCCGCCGTCCGGCATCCGGACGCCTCGCACCGCCCCTCATCAGCGCGGGAAGTGCGGTGGGCATGTGCCGCGCCGCTCGCGGTCCGTGTGGAGTCAAAGCGGAGCGCCGGTGATCGGCGAAAGTCTCAAACCGACCGGGTGGCAGGGCAATTGGACAGTCTGGTGATTATCCGCTGATCGAAGCAGGGAAGTTTTCCGGCGTCCTCGACACGAGATCTTCGCCGGCCTCCCGGAGTGGTCACGTGTCACCGTCCACCCCCGGGAGGAGGTGCACCGATGAAGCTTCTCTTCGCCATCCGTAACAAGGTTGCGGCCACCAAGAGCCTCAAGGCGAACGCCTGGTACCTCTGGTACTGATTCCGCGCCACCGCGGCGCGGGTGCGTCGACATCGTTGTCCGGCCGGGCTGTGGCAGGCCCGGCCGGACGGCGGTGCCCCCGGCGCACCGCCCCGCCCACCGCAGCCGGCGTACCGCCCCGCCCACGCAGCCACCGTCCCGCCCCGTCCCCCGCATCGGAGTGCCCATGTCGCCGTCGTCCGCCCCGCGTGCGCGCACCACCGTGTTCGCCCCGCGGCTCGCCGCGCTCATCGGTGACCACCTGGGCCAGGACCTGTTCCGGCTGGAACCCGACACCATCGGCGTCGCGGGGCACGAGGTCGCCGACCGCATCCTCGCCGCGCGCAGGGCGACGGAGACCGAGCGCCCCACCTTCAAGCCCTTGCACGGACGTTCCATCACGCGGACCGAGGCCTCCACCGTCACCCGCACCATCGGCAACGACGTGCGCGACGCCCTGGCCGCGCCCGTCCCCCAGGACGTGGACCTCACCGGTTCCTGGCCGCTGACCGGGCACCTCTTCCTGCGCGACCTCATCCTCGGTCAGGACCCCCGGCGGCTCCGCATGCTCATGAGCCGCACCCTCGAACTCACCCCCAAGCTCACCTGGTCGGTGATCGCGATCGGGGCCGCCCTGCCCGGCTGGCCCCGGCCGGACGACCGGCTCACGGGCCTCGCGTCCCGCACCGCGCGGGCACAGGGGTACCAGGAACGCCGGTACGCGATGGGCATGTACCGCCGGGCGGCGGCTCCCGTGTGCTTCACCGTCTCCACCCTCGTGGCCAACGCACTCTGGCTGGGCTCGCCCTTCGACGCCGGCACATCCAACCGGAACATCATCCTCGAGTCCCTGCGGCTGCTGCCGCCCTCGTGGAACATCCTGCGCAACGCCTCGCCCGAATACCCCGCCGTCGACGCCCGGATCGGCGAGCGTGACGACGTTCTGCTGCTGCCCCTGCTCTCCCATCGCGACCCGGCCCTGTGGGACGACCCCGACTCCTTCCGCCCGGAGCGCTGGGACGGCCTCGACCCGGACGGCACCCCCGGCTATCTGCCCTTCGGCCACTCGTCCGAGCGCTGCTGGGGCCGGCACATGGTCATGCCGCTCGCCGAACTGCTGCTGGACCTGGTCCGTGGCGCCGGGCTGGTCGTCGACCCCGGGCAGCGGGTCGGCAAGGTCCCGCTGCTCGGTCTGCTGGGCGTGGAGGACGTACGGCTGACCCGGTCCCGCTGACCGCGGCTCCCGCAGGCATCCGTTGTCCGGGATCGGCCCCGCCCTCTCTATGTCAGGTAACCTGACAGGTGGCGCGACGGAACCGGAGGACCGAGAACACATTCAACCTCTTCACCGTCGAGGGCCCGAGGGGTGACATCATCCCGGCCCACTCCCACGCGGACACGCACGAGGTCTTCTACGTCACCCAGGGCGCGGTGCGACTCCTCGTGGCGGACCCGGAGGGCGAGCAGCACGAGAAGCTGCCGGCTCAGCCCTTCCCAGGTTCGAATCCTGGCGCCGCCACGCTGAGAGAAACCCCCTCCGACCGGCCGTCATGGCCGGTCGGGGGGTTTCTCGTTGCTGATCTCGTTTGATTCGTCACGGACGGGACGCGGACGTGTCTCACCTCATACCGCGTGCATCCCACTGTCGACCAGTGTGCGTCCCCCAGGTGTCCCCCGGGGAGCGCGTCACTCCGGCTCGTTCCACTCCCGGAGAGCCGCGTCGATCCGGCTGTTCGCCCGCTCCCGGGTCTGGTCAAGCACCTTGGCGTACACCTTGTGCAGCACTGCGATGCTGTGGCCTGCGCGGCGGGCGCACTCCATCGCGTCCACGCCGGAACTGAGCCAGAGCGACACTCCAGCGTGCCGAAGGTCGTAGGGGCGGCGGGCCAGCAGCGAGGCTGTCTCTGCCTCGCTCAGTACGTCCCGGCGGGCCTTTGCCCATACCTCCCCGTAGCCGGTCTCCTGTAGCAAGCCGTTGCGGTTCGTCCGAAAGAGCCGGCCGTCAGGTGCCGTCCCCTGCTCTGCGATGTGCTGCCGCAGCATGCGGACGAAGTGCGGAGGAATGGGCACCGGTCGGGAATCCTTCTCGGCACGGGCCTTGAGGTGGCGCATCTCGTGAGCCGTCCCGTCGTTCGTCCAGTTTCGTCCGGCGCTGACGATGCCCTGCCGCAGGGTGAGCATGCCCCATCCCGTTTCCGGGAGGTGGCACTGATCCGCGCGCAGTCCGGCGGCTTCGGCCGGACGCATGGCCGCGTAGTACAGGCAGCCGAAGAACGCTTCCAGGTGCCGACCGCGGGGCCCCTGCTCGCGGACGCCCGCCAGAAGCGCGCGCACCTGACGCGGATTGGCGACACTCTCCGGGTCCAAGGCCTCTACTGGCTTTGGGGCGGTCCATTTCACGGCCGCGAGCGGGTTGACCGGGACGGTGAAGTACTTCTCCTCCACGGCGAGTCCCAGAACGTCACTCAGGCACGCACGCTTCCGCTTCGCGGTGCGCGGTGACGCTGCCTTCCCGTCCAGCCGCAACGAGAGGGCGTCCAGGGCCAGGCGTACGGTCGCGAAATCCTCCAGGGCGGACTCCGGCATGGAGTGCTTGGCGACCCAAGCCAAGGCGCGGGCAACGTCATCCGGCGGCGCCTCGTTCCAGCGGTTGCGGTTGTACGCCCACCCGTGCCCAGTCGCCGACACCCTTCAGGTCCGCAATCCAGAACTGCACCGTCCGGTCCAGCGCCAGCCACAGCGCGAGCGCCCGCAGGGCGGCCGTCTTGCCCTGGTTAGACAGACCCGTGACCAGCAGGTGACGCTGATACACGCTCAGCTCCGCCGCGTCCCCGCGCAGATCCTGCCCCCACCGGGCCCGACCCGTCTTGTAGTTCGCGGTCAGTGTCTCGTCGGTGACCAGCGGGGACGGGCCGATCGGCTCGTCCAGCGCCCCCGAGTCGGCGATCCACAGCCGCACCGTCCGCGCGGCTTCCGGGATCGTGATGAACACCTCGTGCTCGTGCCGGGTCAGGTTCTCGGCCAGCTTGCGCCGCTTGTTCTGCACCTCGTTGGTGGCCACCCCGGACGGCAGGGTCACGTCCACCTCGACGCCGCATCCGGCGATGCGGATCGGTCCGAGCATGGAGGCGCCGGCGTCGCCCATCTCCTTGATGGCCCGCGCCAGGGCGGGCACTCCGAGGTCGCGCAGGGCCTTGACCACGATGGACGGGGTGATCGGTTCACCCTCACCGTTGCGGACGTTCGCCGGGAGCGCCCAGGCGGGGGCGGCGTGCTGCTTGCGGCCGACCGACCACAGGGCGAGCAGGGCTAGGAACGGGCCGATGGTGAGCGCCGGACACACCATCTGTACGATCCGGATCAGCAGGGCGATGAAGTCGACGGTCGCTGACAGGGGGCGATGACGTCCCCGACCTGGCCCGTGTTGATGGCCATGACCACGCCGAGGGCGACCAGCACGCCGATGCTCATCCCGGCGCCGACGGCCACTCCCTTGGCGGCCTCGACCGGGGAGTGGAGCAGGTCCATGCGGCGGTGGTGGCGGGCGGCGCGGAAGCGCTGCAACCGCTCCTCCCACTCCTCGGCCGCCTCCAGGTTCCCCGCGGCTTCCGCCGCCCGGATCATCCGCTCGTACCGCGAGCCGGTACGGCCGTCCCACGTGCGGCGGGCCACGATCCGGCCGCCGTTGAGGGTGTAGAGGCTGTGTCGGGCCGTTGCGCGGACGACCGTCTTCGTGCGCTCGTGCGTGACGCCGGTCTTGATGGCACGGCCGGAGCGGACCCACAGCGGCACCGGCCGCGTCGGCGGCGCGTCCGGGACTACGGTGAGCACGGTGGGGGCGGTGTCGGGGGTCGGGGGGTCGGTGGGCTTGTGGAGGTGGACGACGTTCTCAGACATGCTGGAGGTTCTCCTGACTGCCCCGACAGGGGCGGGAGTAAGAGAGAGAGCCGGGGTGGCCGGGTCCGTGGCAGGGACGGCCACCCCGGGGCAGCAGCAACGTGCGGGGAGCGTCACGCGGTGGGCGCGGTCACCACCAACGGGACTTCTTCGGCACGAGGGAGGGGCAGCCGTTGACCATGTGGTCCACGCACTGCGGGCAGTCCTCGCGCGGCTTGAGTTTGCGGTGGATGCGCCGGTCGTGGGCGTGCTGCCAGCACTGCGGGCACTCACCCGGCGGCGTCTCCAGCGGCTTGGCCACGGTCACCACCACCCCGACGACTTCTTGGCCGCCTTGGTACGGGCGACCTCTGTCGTGAGCCGCTGCCGTTCGGCGTGCAGGGCGGTCAGTTCCGCGGTCGGCCGCATCTCGGCCGCGTTGCCGGTGACGTCCATGCGCCGCTCTTCACGGCCCGCGCTACGGCCCCGGGCCACCTTGTAGCCACCGACGGCCAGAGCGCGGGCCATCGCCCGGCGCTCACTGCCGGTCAGCGGCCACCACTCACCCCGGCGGACCGCTTCCAACTTCTTCTCGGTCGCCTGGATCGCGCGGTCCAGGCGGCGTATGTCGGCGTTGCGCATGGTCAGACGCTCCTCGGAGAGTCGCAGAGATCGGGGTAGGCGCACGGCACGCAGGTCCCGAGTGAGGTGGGGATGACGTAGCCCGCATCCCGGCGGCACTGCGGGCAGATGCGGCGGGCCCGGTTCGCCGCCGCGAGCGCTGCCCACCGACCCGGCGTCATCGGCCGGACCGGCTTGGCCAGGTCGACGCGGTACAGGTAGGCGACCAGCGGTTCCCGGCGGCGGCGCGGCCGTTCGAGCGTCGCGGCCACCCCCTGACAGCCGGGCCGCAACCCTTGTGCGCGGAGTTGGCGGCGGGTGGCGTAGCCGTCCGGGGCCAGGCGCCACCGGAACACCGGCAGCGCCCCCATCACGCCGCCTCAGCCGTGGCGGCCCGCTCGGCGAGAGGGGTGTCCCGCAGCGTCCGGGCGTTCGCCGGCGACGTGCGCACCTCCCGGCGGATGCCCTCGGCGGTCACCTTCGCGTCCGGCCAATCGGCCGTCGCCTCCCGTGCTTCAGCGAGCAACTGTTCCGGCGTGCGCTTGGGCCGGGCCGGTTTGGCCGCGTCCGGCACGCGGCCGGTGGCGCGGCGCGGCCGGGTCGACTCCGCCGCCACCGCGCGCGCCTCGATCGAGGCGACCGGCGCGGGGTCGACCGGCGGGAGCGGCTTGAGGGGCAGAGTCGACTTGCCCAGGTGGACCGGGACCGGGTCGGGCACGGTCAGCCGGGTCAGCGTCACCACCAGGTCCGGCGTCGATTTCGGCAGGTCAGCCATAGACCGTTTCGTATCGGTCTTGGCGGATTCTTCCGCATTCGTGATCGGTGTGGGACCGAGGGTGATGCTGCCGAACATCGAGGCAAGGGCGGCGTCCGCGCCGGCGGTGACGCGGTCGCGCTGCACGTCCAGCAGCCTCGATCCGAGCGCCACATCCTCGCCCCCGTCCTTGCGGGCCAGCCGCCACGACTTCCGTTCCGACCACTTCTTGACCCGGTCGCTGGGGTGCTGGGTGGCCCGGGCCCGGTGGTAGGCCAGGGCTTGCACCAGATCGGCGGTGCGACGTTCGTTCTCCGCGTCGCGGCCGTTGGTGTGCACCACGATCCGCCGGGCCAGGAACGCCATGCCCTCAGCCGAGACAGACATGCCCATCGGGGTCAGGGCGTAGATCACGGTGCGGCCCGGATCGGGTGCGGCCATCGCCCCCATCACGGCGGCGGCGGCCGGCAGCGACCACAGACCGAGCCGAACGATGCGCGGGGACGACTGGCCCAGCATGGTCAGCCCGAGCAGGACCAGGGCGAGAACGGCCGCGGCGCCCTCACCGGCGGCCGAGCGCACCGAGCGCGGTGCCCCTGCCGTAGGCGTGGCCGATGTTGCTGTACGTGCCGATCCCGCCGAACACGCCCGTCGCCAGCATCGGCACGAACGCGGCGGCCAGCACCCCGATTTGTACGCGGGTCAGCTTCGTGCCGGTCATCGGGCACCCCCTGCCGTGAGCAGGGCGGCGACGATGAGCAGGGCACGGGTGAGCGCGGCCCGCAGGGGGAAGCCGTGCCGGCCGCTCAGGTTCGGGTCGGTGGCGCTCACGCGGCACCCCCGGGAAGGCTCATGTCGGCCGCGCGGTTGACCAGCGCGACCCGGGCGGTCAGCGCGCGGCGGTGAGCCCGGCGGATACGCCGCTCGTCCACCTCGGTCGGCGTGCGGTCCAGGGTGACGATGTGCGCGTCCAGCAAGTCGACGTCCGCGAGGATCACGGGCATCTCCTGCTCAATCCCCTGCAGCTCGGCGTCCGTCGGCTCCATGAAGGGCTCGAACGCGGTAACAGTGTCCTGAACAGTGACGATGTGGTCCATTGGGTCTGGTTCCTCTCGGACAGGAACGGCCCGAACAGCGGCCCCGGTGTTCCCGCACCGGGGCCGCGCGCCAACAGCTCCCAACGGAGTTCGAGTTGGTGGAGCGATACGAAGCGAGCCGCAACACGGTCCGCCTCGCCCTACGGCGCTTGACCGAAGAAGGGCTCATCATCGCTGGTCAGGGGCGGGGTAGCTTCGTTCGCCGCAGCCTGACGCCGGCCGTTTGGGACTGGTCGGTACTGGAGTCTCGGACGCGGCACCAGTCGAACGAACGCGGTGACCAGTGGGCCAGCATCGTGGCCGAAAGTGGTCGCCAACCTCGCCAAGAAGTCCGCGTCTCCATCCGGCGTCCGTCGGCAGAAATCGCGGAGCGCCTGGAGCTGGACCCCGAGACCGCGCTGACTGTCGTCCGGGAACGAGTGCGCATAGTCGATCAGGATCCGTACGCCCTGGCTGACTCCTACTTCCCTGAGGAACTGGTCCGAGGCACGCCGCTCATGCTGCCTGAAGACGTGTCAGCGCCCGGTGGCGTGCTGGCCAGTGTTGGCCTTGTGCAGGCTCGCTACCGGGACGAGTTCACCGTGCGGATGCCGACCCGCGCGGAGGTCGAAAAGCTCTCGCTTCCCTCCGCCACCCCTGTCGCCGTGCACATGCGCACGGGTTACGACGAGAACGACCGGCCTCTACGAGTAATGATCACGATCCTTCCGGGAGACCGTCATGTCATCAGGTACGAGGTTTCGGCAGACTGAGCGCGTCTCCCAGGAGCAAGGGAGAGTGAAGGCACTACACAGCATCGACTCGACGTTGCCGACCGATCATCACCCGGAACAGGTCTGGTACACGTCCTACGGCTCGAACATGCACCTCGACCGGCTCGCCGCATACATCCAGGGCGGTCGCCCACCTGGCGCGGCGAGGGAGTATCCGGGGTGCCGGAACCCGACAATGCCCGCTCGTTCCATCCCCGTTGAACTGACCGGTGCTCTGTACTTCGCCACGGAGTCACCTGTGTGGGGAGGGGGCAGGGCCTTCTACGACCCTCAAGCGAGTGGGCGTGTGCTGGCCAGGGCTCACCTAGTGACTGTCGACCAGTTCTCTGACAGCGGCTCAGGAAATGTACAGGGAACCCGGCGCTGGCGTGGAGCTGGTGGACGTGCTGACTGAGGGGCGCGCCGTGCTAGGCGAGGGCCGCTATGAAACGCTCGTCTGCGCTGGCCAGGTCGACGGGTTGCCGGTTCTCACCTTCACCGCCCCGTGGGGCGTGCAAGACATCGAATGGGTCCCTCCCTCCGCCGCCTACGTGCGCTTCTTGGCCTCAGGTCTCCTGTCGGCCGGTGCCTGGGACGTGGAGGCAGTGGCCTCTTACGTAGCAGCGTGCCCCGGCGCCGCCGGTCACTGGTCGGAGCAGGCCATTACCGATCTCTTGAGCGAGGACGTTTGAGGTGCGCTGGGGACCCGTGGCCAACCTGTGGCCAACAGGCACTCATGCACCACTTGGGGAGGGAGAAACGGCAGGTCACTCCCACATTGCTTGGAGCTGACCGGCCGGTCTTGAAAACCGTCGCGATGCTCCAGCGCGGTGTAACTATCGCTGCTTCATCAAGACGGCTCGCTCCACTCGCTGTCCGACGGTGTCTCGCCGAATGGCATAGCGGCCGGACGGCTCCACGGCTTTGCTCGTACTCTCCGGATCGGGGAGACGAGCCGTCCTCACGCCGTGGTTGGGACACACCCATGGCGTCAGTCACCATTGGTCAGGTGAAGCAGCAACGGCGCGACTGTGTCACGAGCAGCAGCGGATTGGTTCCAGTAGATTCTCGCGGCGGCTAGGTCGTTGGCCTCGCGTGCCGCTAGGCCAAGGAAGTTCAATGCATCCGTGTCCCCCTCGTGGGCAGCGAGTGATTCCCGTGCCTTCGCCCGGGTAGCGTCGTTCGTGCTCAGCAGGGCGGCGCAGTGGGCTGCAATGACGAACCCACTAGCCTTGACATCCTCCAACAGTGCGCGGGCTTCGTCCTTACGGCCATCGAGGGCTTCCAGCGCCGCAAGTGCGAAGCGTGCTGCGGCGATCGACTGGCGGGAGCCCCCCAGGGTCTCCAGGGCCCGACGCCATGCATCTACAGCACCTGCTTTGTCACCCTGTCGTGACCGCAGGTCTCCGATATTGGCTATGGCATCGGTGTTGCCGGCCTCGATGGCCTTGCGGTACCACTCCTGTGCTGCGTCCAGGTCCGGCGGATCAAGCCGGTCGGCGAGCAGAATGCCGAGGTCGCGCATGCATTCGGTGTTGCCGGCCTCGATGGCCTTGCAAAACCACTCCTGTGCTGCGTCCAGGTCCGGC
>NZ_JBIUBE010000012.1:174274-238303 GCF_044593395.1 Streptomyces sp. NPDC052301
GCAGAATGCCGAGGTCGCGCATGCATTCGGTGTTGCCGGCCTCGATGGCCTTGCAAAACCACTCCTGTGCTGCGTCCAGGTCCGGCGGATCAAGCCGGTCGGCGAGCAGAATTCCGAGGTCGCGCATCGCGTCGGTGTTGCCGGCCTCGATGGCCTTGCGGTACCACTCCTGTGCTGCGTCCAGGTCCGGCGGATCAAGCCGGTCGGCGAACAGAAGACCGAGGCTGCGCATGGCTGAGGCGTTACCGAGGTAAGCGGCACGTTTGTACCAACGCTGGCCAGCCTCGAGATCTGGCGGCGACGTCTCGTTCACGTACAGCCAGCCGAGGTTGCGCATGGCATGTGCGTTCCCGGCGACGGCAGCAATTGTAAGAGCCTTGCGGGCGATGTCGGGCTTTCCGCGGTAGTAGGCGGAGGTGCCTATCAGGTTGGCGGTGGGCTCGTCGGCGTCGGCGAGGCTACGCGTCCAGAATGCGTCGGGGATCGGACGGCCGCCTCCGCCCTGCCCGTCGTCGTGCGCAACCAGGTAGGGGTAGGCGGTGTAGTGCCACGTGCTGTCGTCCAGTCTGTGGACGGCGAGCGCGGCGAGCTGTCCCGTCGTGCGCCCGTCGGAGTCTGTGGGCGGGGTCCGTGCCTGCTCGATGACGGAGGAAATTTCCGTGTTGCTGGGATTGAGGTACGCGGCGATGCTCAATAGGCGCTCTTTGGCAAGATCCCTGAGGAGGGCTTCCTCAATGGGCTGTTCGAGGGTGATGCGCTGCCAGTCAATCGCTGTCTGAAGCACGGCGCGTAGCAGCGGAGGAGCGTCCGTGTACTGGCGAAGCAGTGCCGGTGCGCCGGCCAGCTGCTCGGCAAGCCCGTACTTCGTGAGATCCAGGGCGGGGTAGATGGCGCGCGCGGCGGTCTGCTCGTCAAGGTCCGCGCTCGTGGGCTCCAGCGTGATGGTGGTAGGCGCAGCGTCATCGAGTAGCTGGCGAGTACCGGGAGCCAGATCGACGTGCTCGTTCAAGCGCGCTCGCTCTTCCTGGCGGAGCGTTGCGAGCACGATCGTGTCCCCTGGTCTGGAAGTCAGGGCCTCAAGCCGGGCTGGCGTCAATGCCTTGTCGCCGACGAGGTAGCGCTGAAGATCGTCGAGCCACACGACCAGTGGCCAGCTGCTGCCTATGATCCGGGGATGTGCTATCAGGTCCGCGAATCGAGCGGGGTCCGGCTTTGCGAGGCGGGTATGTGGCCACACTGCACGGAGGCCTTCGAACGCGGTGCGGGTCTTGCCTGCCTTCGATGGCCCGACCAAAATCACCATGCGGCCGGGAACGCCGAGGGCCTCGCGAACACGGTTGTCGACGTCATGAGCGGTGCGCGGTAGGTAAGGGTCCTTGTGACCGTGTCGGTGACGGTCTCCGTACTCTGTTGGATCAGCACCCAGTTGGTAGGGCGTTAGGTCAGCGACAATCGGCAGGTCGTTGTCTGCGCTGAGCTGGTCTACCAGGCCGGTCAATTCTTGTACCGCTCCGGCGGCCACTGGTAGCGCATCCACTCCGGGCAGGCCGAGTGCGCTCGCGATCTGGCGGGCGCGTCGAGCGGTTGAGCGGGCGATCCTGTCGATGGGGACCACGATGAGCGGGTTGTTGCCCAGGTGCGGACGGTGCTGGACGACGTGACCGAGCGCGTGCCCCTCGTGGAAGACGAGTGCCCCGGATAGTCCGCCCCACGGCGACCCTTCCACAATCTGCCGGGGAGGCCCTTGTGGCGCTGGTTGCATCTCCCCGAGCTTTTCGTCACGCACCACAAGATGGTTTGCTGCCGCTCCTGCTCCTTCGGTCTGGCGGATGAAGCCGTGGAACTCGGCCGCTACGACAAACCCATCCGGTTCTAGTGCGTACATCGGGTATCCCATTGCGACGCAGTCCACAAGCTCACCCGACTGGCTGCGATCGACACGTGCAAACGGTGGGGGTGTCCAGCTAACGCCCGCCCATGGCGGCTCACACAGGTTAAGAAGCGCTACGTCCAGACCCCAGGCTCCGTGTGCTTTCGCGTGGCTGCGGGATGCTACGTAGTCCGTGACAAGTGCAGCCTGCCATTCATTATCCACCCAGCGCCGCACCATTAGCGGCACCCGGAGCCTCGTGGTTGGATCCTCGGCAGTACAGTGCCAGGCTGTCAGTACTTTGGTCGCTGTGATGAGGAACCCAGACCCCCATCGGCGTCTGCCGTCAGGCAATTGGGCGATCACAGCAACGACCCGCTCTAAGGGCACCCGCTTGAAGGCCACATCTTCACCCCCGTTGCGTGCCGAGGCTTAGTTCTCATCCTCAGGGTCGGAATCCGCATCGGGTACACCCTGGTGAGCCGAACCCGCCTGAGAGGCGGTCGACGCTGGCACGACACCCGACACCAGCCAATCCGCTGAATACTCCCCCTCAGACGGATTCCACCATTGCGGAGACAACGTCAAATTGACCTTCTGTGTTCTCACCGAATCGATGGAAGCCCCAGCCTCCACTACCTTCCACCCAATCTTGCCGTTTACATCCTTCGTCACGACCAGTTGAAGCTCCAGGTTCACCGGACTGACCTGGAACCGCATCCATGAACCCTCCCCCTCCCCCTTGGCCTCGGTCAACTCCTCGCGGAGCGCCCTGATGGCTTCACCCAGTCCAATTTCGCTCACCACGCCGTTTGCACCCAATCTCAGCTCGAACGTTTCATCGACAGCGATGGTTGCCAGTACTCCGGCCCCTCACCCCAGTATCGACCAACAGAAGCTACCTGGGGAGTTTTTCCGACGATCGCCATGGCTCCCCGACTGGTGACGGCTCGAGCACCTTCGGTGCAGGTCGCAGCTTGGTTTCCAGCGACGTAGGCACGATCGCAGGAGCACGGGACGGCCGCAGGAGATCGGCGTCACGACGGCGCGTGCCACCGGCACACGAGGCGAGGCGCGACTGGGCCGAGGCTAGATCGAACTCCTAAAGCGGTGCCCATCCGCCTGCAGCTGTCTGCGCAGACCCGTCGCCGTGGCTCTGCTTCCCCCAGGCGCCCCCCGATAGTAGGCGGTACATGGAAAGCTGCAGGTCGTAGAGGGTGGACTGGGCCCGCTGTAAAGCTGCTGATCCCGGGCGACTTCGGCTTCGTCCCGAAGAACTGCGTCCACGCCTACCGCATGGAGCGCCACCACTCGCAGGTCGTCGGAGTCGCGGCCGGACCGGGCGGCACCTTCGAGCGGTTCTTCGAGAACCTGGGCACACCGGTCGAGGAACTCGGCCTGCCCGCACAGCCGTTCGTGCCCGCACCGGAGAAGTTCGCGACCGTGCCGCAGGAGTACGACGTCCGCTTCCTGCCCGGCCACCAGTGGCGCACCGGGAGCTGACCGCCGTGCCCAGCGTCGAGACGCTGCTCGCGGGCGTGCCGGTCGGCGTCCTGTACGCGGTCCTGCGGGTCAACGACCGGCCGGCAGGGCGCGACCGCGACCGTGCGTGGATGTGCCGTCTGGTACGCACCCACCGATCTCACCCGCCTCGCCGAGGACCTGCCGCCGGGCCGTTTCGACCCGTACGACCCGGCCTCGGTCGAGGCGCTCCTCCTCGGCGCCGCGCCCGCCGAGGCACCGGTCCCGGCCCGGGGCGCCAGCCCCGCCCTGCGGATGACGCCGGACGCACCGCCTTTCCTCGTCCTGCACGGCACCCGGGACGCCGTCGTGCCCTGTGCACAGGTCGAACGGCCGGCCAGGGCCCTGCCCGCGGCGGGCGTCGCGGTGGAACACGTGCCGGTGCCGGCGGCAACCGTCTGTGGGTCGGGCTCACGGACGACGAGGTCGAGCGGTGGTTCGCCCTGACGGCCGCGTTCGTCGCCCGCCGCTGCGCCTGAGACGGGTGCGGCGGCCGCATCCGCCGCAGGGCGGCACCCGGAGGATAATCCGCGGGTACCCGACCCTCCGAGGAGCCATGAGTCATCGCGCCGCCGACCTGCCCCAGCTTCTGTCCGAGGCCCGCCGCTGGGTCGAGGACGCCCTGTTCGCCAGCATGGAGGCCGCGGGCGAGCAGCCGGTGACCACGGCGCAGGCCTCCGTCTTCGCACTGCTCGACGCCGAGGGCACCACCGTCTCCGAACTGGCCCGAAGGAGGGGCGTCACCCGGCAGACGGCTCATCAGGCGGTGCACGGACTGATCGGCATGGGGCTGCTGGAGCAGGCTGCCGGCCCCGAGTCCGCGCGCCGCCGCCTGATCCGGACGACCGCCGAGGGACAGCGGGTGCACGAGCGGGCGCGCGCCACGAGCGGGGTGATCGAGTCGGTGCTGGCGGACCGTCTCGGTCCGGCGCCGGTGCGTGCCCTGTGGGCGGCGCTGACGGCCGACCGGGGTGAGCCGCCGCTGGTCGCCGCCCCCTGACCCGTGCCCTGTCGCCGGGTCGCCGCCCCCTGACCCGTGCCCTGTCGCCGGGTCGCCGACCCTGAACCGTCTCACGTCGCCAGGTCGCGCTGCTCGGCCCGGACCGGCAGCACGACGATGCGCTGGACGGCCCGGCTGAGGACCAGCACACCGACGACGATCAGCAGGGCACCGCACGCCTCCGGTACCAGCCACCAGCCGGTGCGGATCCGCTCGTCGAACAGGGTGATGCCGAGGGTCAGGCTCACCACCGCGTCGCCGATGGTCAGCGCGGGCTGCGCGGCGGCCAGGGGACCGGCCTGGAGCGCGTTCTCCAGCAGGATCACCGCGGCCGTGCCGGCCAGTGCGAAGCCGTACGTCTGCCAGGACCGCAGGAACGCGGTGAAGCCGTGGTCGGCGAAGGTGCCCGTCGCCGACTTCAGCAGGGCGGCGGTGAGGGCGTTGCCGATCGCGGAGGCGGCCGCCAGCAGTGCGGCGCGCCGGGCCGGCGGGCGTCCCCGGCCGGCCAGCACAACGGCCCCGGCCATCGCGCCGACGCACAGGCACAGGGCCGGGATCCAGCGCACGAGCGGGGCCTGGTCGACCGCGCCGTGCGGGGCCGCCGCGACCAGCAGGACGGCGAGGCCCACGACGCATCCGCCGACACCCCACCAGCCCGAGTGCGGCAGCCGCCGGTGCATCAGAGGGGCGGCGACGAGCAGCGCGAAGGGCAGCTCCAGGATGAACAGCGGCTGGACCAGGGAGAGCGGGCCGTTGACCAGTGCCAGGCTCTGGAACAGCGCGGCACAGATCACCCCGGCCATGCCGATCAGCCAGAACGGCTGCCGGGCCAGCTCCACGACCAGCCGGATCCCGCGCCGCTGCGAGGTCGACGCGACCTTGCGCTGGAAGGCGGTACCCACGGCGTTGCTCGCCGCTCCCGCGACGGCGAACACCGCGGCCAGTTCGATCACGACCGTCTCCTGCCTGCGGGGAGACCTCCCGGAGGAGCTCCGGGACTTCTCAGCCTACGGAAGGTGGGACGGGAGTGCCGGATGTGGCCGGGGGGCGGGATCACGGCTCGGACACTGATCGCGCCGACGGGGAGGAAGCGGCCGTTTCCGGGGTACCTGCCCGACGAGGCGGTCGACGCAGGGGCGAGGAGGAGCGCATGGCGCAGGCGGTCCGCGAGATCATGACCTGCAACCCGGTGGCGGTGGAACCTCAGACCCCGGTCTGCGAGGTGGCCGCCCGGATGCGTGACGAGGACATCGGCGCGGTCCTGGTCTGCGCGGGCCACCGGCTGCGGGGGCTGGTCACCGACCGGGACCTGACCGTGCGGATCCTGGCCGAGGGCGGGGACGTCGCCCGGCGCACGGTGGCGGAGGCGTGCAGCGGCGAGCTGGTCACCGTGGCACCGGACGACGACGTGGACCGGGCCGTGCAGCTGATGCGGGGCAAGGCGCTGCGCCGGCTGCCGGTCGTCGAGGACGGGCGCGTGGTCGGGATCATCGCCCTGGGGGACGTGGCGGTGGAGTACGACCCCGAGTCCACGCTGGGGCTGATCAGCGCGGCCGGCCCCAGCCGGTGACCTGCGGGCGGGGCCGGCCGCGGGGACGGATCAGGAGAGGGCCAGGTCGTCCGCGACGACGGCACCCTGCCCGTACCAGCCGTGGACGTACACCGTGACCGTGCCGGAGGAGCCGGTGGTGAACGGCACCGTCAGCTTCGTCCACGACGAGGAGGACGCCCAGGTGCTGGCGGTCGCGCCGCCGCTGACCCCGAGGTAGGCGTACGGGCCCTGCACCCAGCCGCTCAGCGTGTAGGAGGCGTTGGGCTTCAGGGTGAGGGTCTGCGCGCACTGGCCGGTCTGCGAGGCGGACGGCGCGGTCTTCAGCGCGTGGGAGCCGCCGTGCACGGGCGAGGAGACCACCGCGGCCCCGCTGTCGCAGGTCCAGGGAGTGAGCGAGCCGCTCTCGAAGTCGCCGTTGCCGAGGACGGCCGTGCCGCCGGCTCCCTTGACCGTCAGGGTGAGCGTGGAGCTGTGCCGGGTCGAGCCCGCGGTGCCGGTGACGGTCAGGGTGTAGGTGCCGGGTGCGGTGGAGGCGCCGGTCTTCACGGTGAGCGTGGAGGTGCCGCCCGCGGTGACCGACGACGGGCTCAGGGAGGCGGTCGCCCCGCTCGGCGCGCCGCTCACCGTGAGGCCGACGGTCTGCGCGCCGCCCGAGGTCACCGCCGTCCTCACGGTCGCTGCCGCGGTGCCGCCCGGGTCGACCGAGGCGGTGGCGGGGGAGAGGGTGAGGGAGAAGTCATTGGCCGGCGGGGTCGTCGTACCGCCGGTGAAGGGCGCGAAGGTGTGCGTGAAGTACCAGGTGTCCTGGGCGATGCCGGAGCAGGTGTCGGAGGCGCCGGAGCCGGGGCAGCCGCCGTTGTCCCGCTGCAGGGCCCAGAAGGAGAGTGTGTTGATGCCCTTGGCGACCGCCCAGTCGTACACGGTGCTCGCGTCGGCGGTGGTGAAGGTCTCCGCGGGGCCGTAGTCGTCCACGCCGGGCATCTCGGTGACGCCGACCATGTTCCACAGCTGGGTGTCCGACAGGTTCGGGTGGAGACCGGCGAGTTGGTCGTGCAGTCCGCTCGCGGCGGTCTCGGTGTCGGTGGCCATGTGGTGGGTGGCGCCGTCGTAGTAGTCGAACGTCATCAGGTTGACGACGTCCACCTTGGCGCCCGCGTTCTTGGCGCTGCGCAGCACGGCGAGCCCGCTGTCGGCGAGGCCGGTCGTGGTGGTGGGCAGGGTGTAGGAGAACTGCACGGCGCGACCGTTGGCGGCGGCCCAGTCCTGCACCTTCTTGATGGCCTGGTTGCGGCGGTCGATACCGGCGGTGTTCGTGAGCGAGTTGTCCTCGACGTCCATGTCCAGCCGCGAGACGTCGTAGGTGGTGATGATCTTCTCGTAGGCGGCGGCGACGGAGTCCACGTCCGTGCAGCTGTCGGCGATCTCGGTGCCGCCGTTGTCGGCGGCGTATCCGCCGAGCGAGGGGATGACGTCGCCGCCGCGGGAGCGGATGGTGGCGAAGTCGCCGCCGAAGACGGAGCTGTCCACGGGCTTCGTGCCGTCCCCGTTCCAGTACGGGGTGCAGGAGCCCTTCTTGTCGGCCTGGAGGAAGGCCATGGTGAGGTATGTGGCGCCGGAGGACTGGGCGAGGGCGGCGGGGCTGTCGCCGTTGTAGGACTCGAAGTAGGGCGCGAAGACGTGCGCGGGCAGCGGGGTGGCCGCGTGCGCGGTGCCCCCGGTCCCGAGGGCGAGCCCGGCGGACGCAGCCAGGGTGGCCACGCCGGACAGCAGCGCGCGTACGGATCTCGGACGGGTCATCGGGTACTCCCGGAAAGCGGACGACAGGCGATCGAGCGGGGTGTCGCACGGTGCAGCCCGGCCGGGGCTATTGGTCTAGGCCATGATTGGTCTGGACCATAAGCCGGTCAAGGTGCGGGAGTGGCCCTTTGCGTGTTCATGGGGAACAACGCATGGCGTCCGCTAAGGGATTGACGGACGGTCAGGAAGGCTCACCGTCGTCGTGACGCGTACGAGGCACGGCCTGCGGGGCGTCGAGCCGAAACCGAACCGTACCGGCGGTTCCACCTCGGTCAGCAGGCCGAGGTCGCGGCCCTCGTGCACGGCGGTCGCCGCCGTGATCCGATGCAGGTCGCGCGCGGCGTACCACTCGCGCCGGCCGCCCCCGGCCGTGCCCCGGGTCCGCACGCCCAGCAGCACCCGGGCGACCGGATCCGCCAGCGCGGTCCAGAAGGTCCGGGCGGCCAGCGCACCGGGCACCGCCCGCAGCAGGAGCCCCAGCGGGCCGCGCCGGCCGACGGTGAGGCTCAGACCGAGCACCGGGGCCGCGTCGACGGTCCAGCGGTTCCCGCCGACATGGACCCGTACGGGGACGACCCGCACCTCGTCGAAGGCATAGGTGCCCGCGACGAACTCGGCCGTGCGCCGGGTGGGCGCCAGCAGCAGACGGTGCCCGTCGGCCCGCTCGAGCATCACGTCGCTGAACGGCCCGAACGGCGAGCGGGGCCAGTGGCCGAGCACCAGACGGGTCCCGGACGTCGTCCCGACCCCGGCGATCCACCCGTCGAACCGCAACCGGGTGGAACCCTGCGCGGCCGACGGCATGACGGCCGCACCGGACGCCGTCGCGAGGGCCACGGCCAGCGGTTTCACTCCGTGCCGCCCGCTCCCCGGTGCGACGCCGACGGAGCGTCCCCGCCACCCCGACCGCGAGGCGGGCGTACGGGGTGGGAGAGACCGAGGCGTACCTTGCGCACCCCGTCCGAGAAGTGCGCCAGCGGCTCCCTGACGGGCGGGGGCAGCCCCACCGCCCGGGTGAGGGTCTCCGACAGGGCCTCGATGCCGGCCTCGCGCAGCGGCCAGGGCTCGTGTTCGACGGTCGTCTCCCAGAGAGCGCCGAACCGACGCGTGAAGGCCCGCCACCGTGAGGTCAGCCACACGTCGCGGCGGGAGGGCCGCACCGGCTCACCGGGGCGGACGACCACCCGGTACGACGGGTCACCGCCCCACCGGGAACCGGCGTAGGCGAGGGCGCCGGACCGCCGGGCCAGCCCCAGACGGCCCATGTGGTACGGCACGCCGACCGCGCGGGCGGCGAGCATGACGGGACAGGCCACCTCGGCGGAGAGGAACCACAGCCCGTCCTGCCCCTCCCGGTCGCGCACGTAGGTCCGCAGATTGGTCTCGGCGAAGGCGGGCAGCGCGGCCGGGAACCCCGGCGGACGCACGCCGGCCATGACGAACGGCGTGAGACTCACCCACGCCGACCCGTCGAACGTGTCCACGACCAGCCCCTCCGGCAGCAGGCGCTGCACCTGGTCCGGAGGGTAGGCCCAGTGCACGAAGGCCTGGGTCAGCCAGCCGGCACGCAGCGCGGGGACGTGCACGCGCCGCTCCGGTCCGTAGGAGACCACGGGCACCGACTCCCCCGGCGGACCGGGCCGAAACCCGGGGCCGGCCGCTGCGGCTGCGCACACGGGACGCCCCCGGTCACCCGGCGGACCCGCGCGGTCACCGTGCTAGCCGCCCCAGACGGACCAGGAAGCCCCCGAGTGGGAGGCGGCGAGGAGCGCGAGCACCACCAGGTCGGCGATGCCCAGCCCGAGCCCGAGCAGGGCCCGGAACCGGCGTGGCGTGTCGCGGCGCAGCGCGATGACGGCCAGCGCGATGGCGATGGGGCCGAGGACGAGGTTGAGGACGAGCAGCCCGACCAGTCCGAGGACGAAGGAGGCGACGGCCATGCCTTCGGTGTCCCGGCGGCCGGTGCGGGCCGAGGGCGGAGCGGTCAGCCGCATGGTCAGGCCCTCCTCGTCCGGTTGCGGCGCCGCCGCCGCTCGCGCCCCGCGAAGACGAGGAGCCAGACGGCGATGAGCGCGCCCAGCAGCAGCGTGACGGGCCAGGGGAGATAGGAGGCCGCTCCCACGACGATGCCGAGCAGGAGCAGGGCTACGACCAGGAAGAGCACGACTGCCTCCCCGGGGGCGCGACTGCGGTGATGGACGGCGGCTGCCACGGCGTTCGTTTCTTCGGCGGCCGGTGCGGCCGTTGCGTCAACGCGTTCATGACATCGCGGGTTACCCGTGAGTCGCCGTCTCACGCAGCCGCCGCCGACTTTCGGCCTCAGGTGGCGCGCGTCCCTCCGCCACGGCGGATACGGCCCAGCAGATCCCGGTGGTAGGCGGCGAGTTGGCCGGTGGGCACCGGGGCGGGGCTGCCGGCGAGGGTGTACCAGACGTCGCTGCCCGAGTACTGGATCGCGACACGCACGCTGTGGCCGTCGGACCGGAGGATGGTCGCGACGGTGAGATCGCCGGTGATGACGCCGACCTCGTCGGTCATCGCTCCGCCGGGCCCGGCGGTGACCCGGTCGACGTAACTGTTGATGCTGGGAGGGTTGTTCATGGGGCGCAGGTTTCCATCAAGCGGACCGGCACGCCCCGCACCGCGCAGGTGTCGCCGCGGTGTGTGCCCGGTTGGGCGTGCGGCGCCAGGACCCGGCGGCAGCGGACCTCAGCCGAACAGCGGGAAGCGGTCCGCCGCCGCACCCAGGGCGGCACGCTCCGCGTCGCCGAGCGCGGCCCGTCCGGTGCCCACGCGCGCGTAGTGCGTGTCGCTCCACCCCGGGAGCCCGGGTCGGCCGAGCAGACCGTCCAGGGTGGCACGCACCGCGGCCAGCCCCGCGGGCGCCGGTCCCGGTGCGTCCGGGAGCCGGACGGTCAGGTCGAGGTGGTGGACGGTCGCCTCCACGGCGAGGGTGGTGAGCAGGTCCCCGGCCGTCAGCACGTGCCCCTGCGTGGCGACGGGTCGGTCGGGGTCAGCCGCCTCCGCCGCCCGCACGGTGGCCGCCAGCGTCTCCAGGTACAGGCCCCGCAGCTGACGGAAGTCGAGGAACATGCTCGCGCCGATCCGCGTCCGGTGCCGGCCGTTCGCCGCACCGGCGGAGTCGGGGCGCCAGTCCCGCCAGTACGTCACCGCGTCCCGGTCCACGGGCGCACGCGCCGGCGTGTGCAGGGCCACCAGTGCGCGCTGGGCGTCCCCCAGGCAGTGGAAGACGAGGTCGCGGACCGCCCAGCCGGTGCAGCCGGTCGGCAGCCACGACTCCTCCTCGCCCAGTCCCGCGACGGCCGCCGAGGCCGCCTCGTACGCCGCGCGCACCGCCCGCTCCGGACCGGTGGCATCCTCCGTGTTCATGCGTCCCCCGTGCTCCAGCGCTCCCGTTCGTCGCCCCACAGGGTGTCACACCCGGCTCGAGGTCGCCGTGTCGGCGGACAGGCGCTGGGCGACGTAGATCGGGACCACCGACAGCAGGACGAGCACGGCGGCCACGACGTTGACCACCGGCGCCTGCTGGGGGCGGGTCATGTTGTCGAAGATCCAGATGGGGAGGGTCTCGATACCCGGCCCCGCGGTGAACGTGGTGACCACGATCTCGTCGAAGGACAGCGCGAAGGCGAGCAGCGCCCCGGCCAGCAGCGCGGAGCGGACCAACGGGAAGATGACGTCCGCGAAGGCGCGGAAGGTGGTCGCCCCGAGATCCATGGCCGCCTCCTCGTACGAGGCCGCCGTGCGGCGCAGCCGGGCCACCACGTTGTTGAAGACCACCACGATGCAGAACGTGGCATGCCCGACGATCACCGTGAACAGCCCGAGGCCCACGCCGAGCGGCTCCAGGACCGTGCTGAAGGCCGAGTTGAGGGCGATGCCGGTGACGATGCCGGGCAGCGCGATCGGCAGCACCACGACGAACGACACCGTGCCGCGGCCGAAGAAGCGGTGCCGGGCCACGGCGAACGCGATGAGCGTGCCGAGGACCAGCGCGATCGCCGTCGCCCCCAGCCCCGCCTTCACCGAGACCCACAGCGCCTGCCGCGCACCGGAGTTGTGCACGGCCGCCGACCACCAGCGCAGGGTGAGTCCCGGCGGCGGCCAGCTCGCGCTGCGGTCCGGACTGAAGGAGTTGACGAGGACGAGCAGGAGCGGGACGTAGATCACCGCGAAACCGAGCCCGGCGCCGGTGCGCAGGGCGATCCGCGCGGTGCGGCTGAGATGCATGGCGCTCATTTCCTCCGGGTCCTACAGGCTGTTGAGGGCGCCCGTACGGCGGACCGCCAGCAGGTACAGGACGATCACGGCCACGGGGACGGTGCCGAGCGCGGCGGCCATCGGCAGGTTCAGTTCGATGTTGGAGTACACGAGGTTGCCGATCAGCTGCGTCTTGCCGCCGACGATCTGCACGGTGATGTAGTCACCCAGGCTGAGCGAGAAGGTGAACACCGAGCCGGCGGCGACCGAGGGCAGCACCATCGGCAGGACCACCGAGCGGAAGGTCCGCCCGGCCCGCGCCCCGAGATCGGCCGAGGCGTCGAGCAGGCTCGCCGGGAGCTGTTCGAGGGCCGTGTGGATCGGCAGGATCATGTACGGCAGCCACAGGTACGTCAGCGTCAGGACGGTGGCCGGCAGGCCGAACCCGGGGCCGTGCAGCCCGAACGGCGCGAGCATCCAGTCGGCGAGCCCGCCCTGGGACAGGATGAGCCGCCACGCGTACACCTTGACGAGGTAACTCGCCCACAGCGGGGTGAGGATCGCCACGACCAGCAGGGGCCGCCGGCGCGGGGCCGCCACTCGCGCGGTGTAGAAGGCGACGGGGAAGGCGATCACCGCGCACAGCGCGGTCACCGCGAGCGCCACGCCGATGCTGCGCAGGATCACCTGGCGGAAGACCGGGGTCGTGAACAGCTCGTGGAAGTTGTCGGTCGACCAGACCTTCACCACCTGGGAGGTGAAGGAGTCCGTCGTCCAGAACGCGGAGACGAACAGCACCGCCAGCGAGCCGAGGTAGAGCACGGCGAGCCACAGCAGCGGGGCGGTGAGCAGCAGGGTCAGCCGCAGCCGGGGCCTGCGGTGCAGGATTCCGGCGAGCCGCCGGACGGTTCCCCGGCCGGCGGCGGTCGTCACGTCGGTCGTCACGGTTCAGCCCTTGATCTCGGTCCAGGCCTGCACCCACTTCGCGTACGGCACGCACTTCACGTCCTTGCGGCCGTCGAGGCACTGCTCGATGGGCGTGTTCCAGAAGGCGATCCGCTTCCAGTAGTTCTCGTCGGCCGCGTGGTAGACCGTGCAGAAGTTCTTGTCGCTGGTCTCGGCGCACGCCCTGGCGTTGGCCGGTGCCTCGCCGAAGTACTCCGCGACCTGGGCGTTGACCTTGGGCGAGACGATCCAGTTCAGCCACTTGTAGGCGCAGTTGGGGTGCTTGGCCTTGGCGGAGACCATCCAGGTGTCGGACCAGCCGGTCGAACCCTCCTTGGGGACCAGCGCCCTGACCTTGGCCCCCTCGGAGGCGGCGAGGTTGGCGATGACCTGCCAGGTGGTGCCGACCACGGAGTCGCCGCTCTTGAAGGCGGAGACCTCCTTGAGGTAGTCGCTCCAGTACTCGCCCACGTTCGTGTTCTGCCGCTTCAGCAGGGACACGGCCGCGTCGAACTGCTTCTGGTCGAGCGCGTACGGGTCCTTGATCTTCAGTTCCGGCTTGGTGGCCTTGAGGTAGAGGGCCGCGTCGGCGATGTAGATCGGGGAGTCGTAGGCGGTGACATGGCCCTTGTGGGCCGCCGCGTCGTCGAAGACCGCCGACCAGGAGGTGGGCGCGGGCGAGACCTTCTCGGTGTTGTACATCAGCAGGTTGGCGCCCCGGCCGTGCGGGATGCCGTACATCCGGCCCCGCACCGAGTTCCAGGCGCCGTTCTTCAACCCGGCGAAGACGTCCTTGTAGTTGGGCACCAGCGCCGTGTTGACCGGGGCGGCGTCGCCGGAGGCGATCAGGCGCAGGGAGGCGTCGCCGGATGCGGAGACGGCGTCGTACTCGCCGGTCTTCATCAGCTTGACCATCTCGTCCGAGCTGGCGGCGACCTTGGAGTGGACCTGGCACCCGGTCTGCCGCTCGAAGCCGCTGACCCAGTCGGCCTTGGGGTCGTTGGAGCCGTCCTCGACATAGCCCGCCCAGGCGACCAGGTCGACCTGGCCCTCCGTCTTCCCGAGCTTCGTCGGGGCCTTGAGGTCGGGCGGGTTGAGGCCGGTGGCGGACGAGCCGCCGGAGCCGGAGGAGGAGCCGCAGGCGGCGGCGAGCAGCAGGGCCGCGGCACAGGACGTGGCGCGCAGGGTACGGGTGAGACGCACGACGTTCTCCAGAGACGTGAGAGGTGGGGGGAGAGGTCAGGAGGGCAGCCGGACCGCGTGCCGGCGGTGCCACTGGAGGCGGACCCGGGTGCCGCGGTAGGCGGCGACGTCCTCGGAGGACGTCTCCAGGTTCTGCTGCAGCGCGGTGAGCCGGCCCCCGCCGTCGAGATCGACCAGGAACCGGGTGGCGCCGCCGAGGTAGACCACCTCGGCGACCGTGCCGGTGGCGGTGGCGTGTCCCGGCTCGTCCGCCTCGGCGGACTCCTTCAGGACGCGGATCTTCTCCGGCCGTATGTTGTACGTGCCCGGCGTGCCGACGATCCGGTGGGCCGTCTCTCCGTCCAGCAGGTTGGAGGTGCCGACAAAGGAGGCGACGAACGGGGTCGCCGGGCGCTCGTAGATCTCGGCGGGCGTGCCGACCTGGGCGATGCGGCCCTGGTCGAAGACGGCGATGCGGTCGCTCATCGTCAGGGCCTCCTCCTGGTCGTGGGTGACGAAGACGAAGGTGATGCCGACCTCCCGCTGGATCGCCTTGAGTTCGACCTGCATCTGCTCGCGCAGTTTCAGGTCGAGGGCGCCGAGCGGTTCGTCGAGCAGCAGCACCCGGGGCCGGCCGACGAGCGCCCGGGCGAGCGCGACCCGCTGGCGCTGACCGCCGGACAGCTGGGCCGGACGGCGTTGGCCGTAGCCCTCCAGCCGGACCTCGGCGAGGGCCTTGCGGGCGCGGACGAGGCGTTCGGCCCTCTGCACCTTGCGGATCTTCAGTCCGTAGGCGACGTTCTGCTCGACCGTCATGTGCGGGAACAGGGCGTAGTCCTGGAAGACCGTGTGCACGTCCCGCTCGAACGGAGCGAGGCCGGTGACTTCCTGCCCGGCGAGCTCGATCCGGCCCGCGTCGGGGGTCTCGAACCCGGCGACGAGCCGGAGGACCGTCGTCTTCCCCGAGCCGGACGGGCCGAGCATCGAGAAGAACTCCCCGTCCCGGATCTCCAGGTCGACCCCGGCCACAGCGGTCGTCTCGCCGAACGACTTCCGCAGGTCCTGCAGCCGGATCGCAATTCCCTCCATACGGGAACCTTTCTGGCGCGCTGTACGTTGCCGTAAACATATGAAGTCATAGTTCAAAGCTCAAGGTCCCCTTAGGGTAAAGCTTGAGTCAACGCACGAGGTGGTGACCGTGGGACAACAACAGACCGAGGGCGGCGCCCGCAGGGCCGTCTTCAGCCCGGTGGACAACCGGGCCCGGGTGGACACGGTCGTCCGCCGCATAGGCGACGCCATCGAACTGGGTCTCTTCGCCGACGGCGAGCAACTCCCGGGCGAGACCGAGCTGGCCGGACAGCTCGGCGTCTCCACGGTCACCCTGCGCGAGGCGCTCATGGCCCTGCGGCAACAGGGACTGGTCACCACCCGCCGGGGCCGCGGCGGCGGCAGCTTCGTCTCCCTGCCGGAAGTCCCCGCCGACGACCGGCTCAGGGCCCGGCTGCGCGGCTGGAGCACCGAGGAACTGCGCGACCTGGGCGACCACTGGGCCGCCCTGTCCGGAGCCGCCGCACGCCTCGCCGCCCAGCGCACCGAACCGCAGGACCTGCGTCAACTCCGGCGAACGGCTCAGGAGCTGGCGTGCGCCGAGGACGCGCCGGCACGCAGCCGGCTGTACGGCCGCTTCCACGTGGAACTCGCGGCGGCCGCCCAGTCCGCCCGGCTCACCCGCGAACAGGTCGCGCTGCAGAGCGAGGTGGGCGCTCTGCTCTGTCTCGTCCTGGCCGACGACGCATTCCGTGAAGAAGTTGCGGACCGTCACCGCTCCGTAATCTCCGCCGTGCAAGATGGGGCCCACGAAACGGCCGGCACGCTGGCCGAGCGGTGCGTCAGGGAGTCGACGGCGCGGCTCGTCGCCGTACGCCTCACCCTCTGACCGCGCCGCGTCCGGTTCCCGTCCGCTGGAGGACACCATGGGCGTCAGCCCCGGGCTCGCCACCCTCGACACGGAAGCGGAGAGCTGGGTGGCCGCCCAGGTGGGGGGCGCGCTGGAGGCCGTCTTCGAGGCCGTGGCCGCGACCCGCGCCGACACCTCCGCCCTGTTGCACCGGGTGGCCGCCGAGGAGCGCGGGCCCGCCAGCGCCGACCTCGCCGCCCTCCGCCCGGGACTGCATCTGCGCCTGGCCCGCGAGGAACTGGTCTCCGGCGTCGGCTTCGTCGCCGCCCCGGGCCTGCTGGCCGACGTACCGGCCTGGCTGGAGTGGTGGCAGTCGGGCGCCGACGGCGACGTACGTCCGCTGCTCCTCGACCTCGATCCGGGCCACTCGGCGTACTCCGACTACACCCACTGGGACTGGTTCGCGCTGCCCCGCGACACCGGGCGCCGGGCCGTCGCCGGGCCGTACGTCGACTACCTCTGCTCCGACGAGTACAGCCTCACCCTGTCCGAACCCGTCCACCTCCAGGGCCGGTTCGCCGGGGTCGCCGCCGCCGACGTGTACCTGCGGCACTTCGAGACGGCCGTCCTGCCGCTGCTGCGCCGCCTCGCCCGCCCCGCCCATCTGGTCAACGCCCGCGGCCGGGTCGCCGCCTCCGCCGACCCCGCCCATCTGGCCGGATCCCTGACCAGGGGCCCGGACTTCGGCGAACTGCTCACCGCGGCGCGGCCCGGCACGTACGACGGACTGCGCCTGGTGCCGTGCCGGGGCATCCCCCTCGTCCTCGTGCTGGCCTGAGGCCCGAGCCACGGTCGTCCGTGGACCGGCCCGGCGCGGCTCGCGGGACGCCCGGTCGCGGCCGAGGTCCCGGTAGCGCATCCGGGCCGGCTCGTGCACCTGGCCCACCGTGCCCCACTCGTCGCCGCCGAGCCGGGACAGCGGGCGCAGCAGGCCGATGTCCGGGCCGTCGGCCGTCAGGACGTCCTCGTGGACGGCGGCGCGCACCACCCGGCCGAACACCACCGTCGACGGCTTCCGTTCGATGTCGACCGCGTCGAACTCGCCCTCGCCGCACGGGAAGTCGGTCGCCATCGCGTCGATCTGCGAAAAGCGGGGTCCGGGCGCGAAGTTCACCACGAACTCGCCCGTCTCCTCGGCGAGCACGCCAAGCGGTGGCGCCGCCCCGGTGTGGACGACAGCTCGGGCCCCGGCATCCCGACCCGTCGAGAGGGGCGCCGGAAGCCCCCGGCACACTCTCTGTGTCGCAGTCCCTTCACCAGGAGGATGAACCACACATGATCACGCTCACCAAGGAAGACGGCCCGGCCGATCTGGACGGAGTGACGCACCTGTCGATCGGGGTGTCCTGGGACCCCACCGGGGGCGCCAGTGGCGGAGTCATGGGCGTGCTCCGCCGCAAGGCCGGCACCGACCTGGACCTCATCGCCGTCGCCATGCAGGGTTCGGACCCGGTGCGCCTGGCCGGCCTGGATTCTCTCGACCCCATGGGCAACGGCTCCCTCGTGCACAGCGGGGACAACCAGACCGGCCGCGGGGACGGCGACGACGAGACGGTGACGGTCGAATTCGCGCGCATCCCGCGCCACATCACCTCGATCGTGTTCGTCGCTGCCGCCTTCAAGAGGGGCAGCTCCTTCCAGAAGGCACGCAACATCAGTTTCAAGGTGTACGACGCCACCGGCGGAAGTTCCCAGCAGGTCGCCGACATCTGGCCCAGCCTGCTCACCCAGGACAACGGCTGCGCGGTGGCCAAGGCCATGCGGGTGGGCGAGAGCTGGAAGCTCGAAGTGATCAACGTGACGGGGAAGATCAAGCAGGGTGACGAGCACGCCCTGATGCGTTTCGCCATCAGCAAGTAGTGCTCCGGCATCGGTTCAGCGGGAGTGCCCAGCAAAGAGGCCACCTCGGTCGGCAGCCGGGCGCGGGCCCGCACCACCGGGCGGTCAGCGATGCGGACGACCGCCTCCGGCGGTTCGACGGTGCGGCCGGGGCGAACCGATGCCGCTGCGGACGACCGCCTCCGGCGGTTCGACGGTGCGGCCGGGGCGAACCGATGCCGAATGTCGCAGGGTCCCCGGTGAGGCGGGCCTCGACGGCGGCCCGGGCGCCGCGCTCCTGGCACCGCCCGGGCCGCGTGGGCCGGTCAGGCCGCGAAGCGCTCGGCGAGCTGCTTGGCCTGCACCGCGGCCTCCTCGAGGGCGCGGTCGCGGGAGGCCTCGTACAGCGGGACCAGCTCGGCCATCGCCGGGTTGTGCGGGGCCATGGTCAGCTCCGGGACGATGAAGTCGACGTCCAGGCCGAGGGCGTCGCCGAGGACGGCCGCGAGGTAGTTCTGCACGTACTCGTACCCCTCGCGCGGGGTGCCCGGCGCGTACGAGCCGCCCCGGCTGGCGACCACCGTCACCGGGGTGCCCTTGGCGGAGGGAGTCTCACCCGCGGTGCGGCCGATGAGGATGACGTTGTCCAGCCACGCCTTCAGGGTCGAGGGGATCGAGAAGTTGTACATCGGCGCGCCGATCAGCACCGCGTCGGCCTGCTCCAGCTCCTCGATCAGCCGGACGCGCTCGGCGAAGGCCGCGGCCTGCGCGGGCGAGTGGGACGCCGGGTCGGCGAAGCCGGCGGTGTGCGCGTCGGCGGAGATGTGGGGGACCGGCTCGGCCGTCAGGTCGCGGTAGACGACCGTGCCGTCGGGGTGCTGCTCCTGCCAGTGCGCGCGGAAGGCCGCCGTCACGGCCCGTGAGGCCGACGCCTCGGACGGGAACACGGACGAGTCGATGTGCAGCAGGGTGGCCATGATGACTCCAGACAGGACAGAAGCGGGCAAAAAGGGAAAACGAAACGTGCGGCCGGTGGCGAAGCGCCTAGGGCTGAACTTTCGTACTCGACTATCTGTAACACAGGGACTTACTTTTTTTCATCCCCCTACGGCGAGGTAGTACCCTGATCACATGGCGGCGGACGTGACTCATGACAGCGAGGCGTGCAAGCGGGTGGACGACGGCATCACCCGCGTCTTCCAGCTGCTCGGAAAGCGCTGGAGCGGCCCGATCGTGGCCGTCCTGGTGGAACAGGCCGCGCACTTCGCCGACCTGCGGCGGGCCGTCCCCGGCATCAGCGAGCGCATGCTGTCCGACCGGCTCGCGGAACTCGGCGCGGCCGGGCTCGTCCTCCGCGAGGTCGACGAGGGCCCGCCCCTGCGCGTGTCGTACCGGCTGACGGACGCGGGCGCCGCCCTGGAACCGGCGTTGCGGGAACTGGCCGAGTGGGCGAAGGCCCACCTGCCGGACGCGCCCGCGTGCCCCGGCGCGGAGTCCGAACGGCCGGCTGCGGCGCCGAGGTAGGACACGCGACCGTGGAGATCACGGTGCGGTGGGTCCGGACCATCCGGACCGAGAAATCGCCCGGTGGCCCCGAAGCCGCCCGGCGGAACGCCGTGCCCACCGGATTCCCGCTGCCACAGGTGCCGTGGGACGGTGCGCACGTCGTGTGGGCGCGCGAACGGAAGGGCTGACCCGAGGAGAGCCGGCCCGGAACTGGACGCCAGGGCCAAGAGGTTCGTCGTGGCCCGCGACCTCCGGGACGCGCCGTACCGCCGGGACTTCGCCGCGGGCCGGATCACCTACGCCGACCCGTGGGGCGACCTCGGCTACCTGCGGATCTCCGGGTTCGGCGGATACGCCGGCGACAACGCGCCGTTCACCGCCGAACAGGCCGAACTCGACCGGGCGTTGAACACCGTGCTCACCCGGGGCCGGACCCGCCGGCTCAAGGGCCTCGTCATCGACCTGCGCGTGAACGGCGGAGGCTCCGACGCGCTCGGCATCCGGATCGCCGAGCGGCTCACCGACACGCCGTACACCGCGTACGCGAAGCGGTTCCGCGACGACCCGGCCGATCCCACCCGGCACAGCCGCCCCGGACCCGTCCCCGTCGTCCCGGCCGACGCGCCCCGCTGCACCGGTCCGGTCGCCGTCCTCACCGGCGGTTCGACGGTCAGCGCGGGCGAGACCTTCACCCAGGCACTGCTGGACCGGCCCGGGCGGACCGTGCGGATCGGGCAGCCCACCCAGGGCGTCTTCTCGGACGTGCTGGTGCGAGCCCTGCCCGACGGCCTGCTCTTCGGCCTGCCGAATGAGGAGTTCCTGACCCGCACCGGCCGCACCTTCGACGGCACGGGCATCCCGCCGCAGCTGACCGAACCGGTCTTCACCGAGGAGGAGTTCGCCGAGAACCGCGACTCGGCCTTCGACCGCGCGCTGCGCCTCCTCGGGCGCTGAACCGGCTCAGTCCACCGGCCAGGTGTGGGCCGGCGCGTTGAGATGCATGTAGTCGATGTACAGCTGCGTCATCCGCCGCAGCGCCTCATGGCGTCCGGCGTGTGTGGAGGCGTCGACGTGGTGGAACATCTCCTTCTGCCACACGGCGCCGTTCCGCGCGGTCACACAGCGCTGTTCGATGATGCCGAGCAGCGGCTCCCGCCAGGCCGCGTCCATGCCGGAGCGCTCCAGACCCTGGTGCGCCATCGGCAGCAGCCGCCGCAGGACCAGTTCCGGAACCGGCAGCTCGCCCATCCCGGGCCAGTACAGCAGCGCGTCGATGCCGTGCCGCGCGGCGCTGTGCAGGTTCTCCTCGGCCGCCGAGAAGGACATCCGTGACCACACCGGCCGGTCCTCCTCCACCAGGGCCCGGGTGAGCCCGTAGTAGAAGGCGCCGTTGGCGAGGGTGTCGGCGACGGTCGGGCCGGCGGGCAGCACCCGGTTCTCCACCCGGATGTGCGGCACGTCGTGGGCGACGGCGTACACCGGGCGGTTCCAGCGGTAGATCGTGCCGTTGTGCAGGGTCAGTTCGCCCAGTACCGGGATGTCACCGCGGTCCAGCGTCTCCACCGGATCCTCCTCGTCGACCAGCGGCAGGAGGGCCGGGAAGTAGCGCAGGTTCTCCTCGAACAGATCGAAGACGCTGTTGATCCACCGTTCGCCGAACCACACCCGGGGCCGTACCCCCTGCACCTTGATCTCCTCCGGGCGGGTGTCGGTGGCCTGTTCGAACAACGGGACGCGCGTCTCGTGCCACAGCTCCTTGTCGAACAGGAACGGCGCGTTCGCCGCCAGCGCGACCTGAACCCCCGAGATCGCCTGCGCCGCGTTCCAGTAGCCGGCGAACTCCTCCGGTGACACCTGCAGATGGAACTGCGTACTGGTGCACGCGGCCTCCGGGGTGATGGTGTCGGCATACGTCCGCAGCCGGTCGGCGCCGTCGATCTCGATGCGCAGGTCCTCGCCGCGGGCCGCGAAGATCTGGTCGTTCAGCAGGTGATAGCGGGGGTTCTCCGACAGGGCCCCCTCCTCGATGTCGCTCTGCCGCAGCGTCGGCAGGATTCCCACCATGATCAGCCGGGCGCCGACCGAGCGGGCCCGCTCGTCGGCGTGGTTCAGCGCGGCCCGGATCTCGGACTCCCAGGCGTCCGGACCGCCCGCCGTCAGCCGCCGGGGCGGGACGTTGATCTCCAGGTTGAACCGGCCCAGCTCGGTCGACCAGGCGGGGTCGGAGATCGCCTCCAGCACATCGCTGTTCCGCATCGCCGGCTCGGCGTTGTCGTCCACCAGGTTCAGCTCGATCTCCAGGCCGACCTGCGGCCGCTCGGACTCGAACCGTGAGTCCCGCAGCATCTGGGCCAACGCGTCGAGGCATTCGTGCATCTTGATCCGGTACCGGCGGCGGTCCTCGCGGGTGAAGACGAGCGCCGGGACGTCACGTCCCATCGGCCCTCCAAGGCTCCCCTCGGCGGACACCTCTCCACCCAGCGTCCCACCATGACCGGGCCCGCACCACGCGGATGCCCGCCCGTCACGGCAGGCAGGGGCGGCCGCCGCCCGAAGAACGTCGAGCAGCGGGGCCGTGGTCGCGCGGGACCGCCGCCCCCCGGAGGGGTGGTGACTGCCGGCCACCGGGGTTGCGAAGATGGGCCCATGAGCATGTCCCCCGGCGCCCGCCGCCCCACGATCGCCGACGTCGCCGCGGCGGCGTCGGTGTCGCGGACGACGGTGTCCCATGCCCTCAACGGCATCGGCAAGGTCGATCCGCGCACCCGGGAACGCATCAAGAAGATCGCCGCCGAACTGGGGTACCGCCCCAACCTGCGAGCCCAGCGGCTGCGCCGGGGACAGGCCAGGGCCATCGCGCTGGCATCCTCGATGCCGTTCGCAGTGGCCGGCGGCCCCTCGCGGCTCGGCTTCTACATGGAGGTGGCCGCCGCCGCGGCCGAGCGCGCCCTCGTCCACGACTACGCCCTGGTGCTCATCCCTCCCGTGCAGTCCGGGTCCGCGCTGTACTCCGTCGACATCGACGGCGCGATCGTCGTGGAGCCCGAGGCGGACGACGCGGCCGTGGCCCAGCTGCGGGAGCGCGGGCTGCCGTACGTCGCGCTGGGCCGTCCCACCGCGCCCGACGACGACGCCCCCTACGTCGACCTGCACGGCGGCCGGGTCGTGGACCTGCTCCTGGAGCATCTGCGCGCCCAGGGGGCGCGGCGGCCGGCGCTGGTCGTCGGTGCGGGCACCCGCCACTCCTCGGTCGACGCCCGCACGGCCTACGAACGGGCCGCGACCGCACACGGCTGGACCCCGATCGTCGCCACCGCACCGGAGGACGGCGGTGAACGGGCGGGGTACGACCGCTGCGCCGCGCTGCTCGCGGAGCACCCGGGCATCGACGCGCTGTGCGTGCTCGTCGACGTCTTCGCCGTCGGAGCCGTACGGGCGCTGCGCGAGGCGGGACGCCGGGTCCCCGAGGACGTCATGGTCGTCACCCGGTACGACGGCCTGCGCGCCCGCACCTGCGAACCGCCGCTCACCGCCGTCGACCTGCGGTTGGACCGGGCCGCCGCGGACGCGGTCGAGCTGTTGCTCGCCCGACTGGGCGCACGGCCGGGCGCCGGTGCCGTGGGGCCGACGGGCAACGGGGACGAGATGCCTGCCGCGGAGCCCCGACTCGTCGTCCGCGCCTCGTCGTTGCGCCATTCGACGACGACGACGGCGGCGGCGGCGGGCGCGGAGCGGGGGTCGGCCGGCGGCTGATGCGGCGGCGCCGTTGCGCTTGCTACCCCGGGTCTCCGCCCCCCGGCCCCGGCCCTCAGGCCCCGGCCAGCAGAACCACCCCCGACACCAGCGCGAAGACGAGGACGAACGCGCGCATCCTCTTGGCGTCGACGCGCCGGTGCACCAGGCGGCTCAGCCAGGCCCCGGCCGCCAGCGCGGGAAGCAGCAGGACCGCCCAGCCCATGTCCGCGGCGCGGCCCCGCCCGGTGGCGAACAGCAGGGCCAGGGAGGCGACTTCGCCCACGAGGAAGCAGACGGCGACCGTGGCACGCAGCTCGCCCGGCGGCCGGTGCTGGTAGACGAGCGCCAGGGGCGGGCCGCCCACGCCGGTCGCGGTCTCGGTGAGCCCGGTGACGACGCCCGCGCCCACATAGGCACCGCGTCCGGGCACGAAGGACGGCACCAGGAGGCTCACCACGGCCGCCAGCACCGTCGCCGCCCCCACGACCGCCCCGAGATCGCCTTCGGGGATCAGCCACAGCAGTGCCAGTCCCGCCGGAGTCGCCGCCAGCCGCGCCACCGTGATCCATCGAGCGCCGCGCAGATCCAGGCTGCGCCGCTCCCGCCAGGCCACGTACAGGTTGAGCGGGATCATCGCGGTCAGCACGAACACGGGCAGCAGTCCCGGATCGAGCAGCCCGGCGACCGGTGCCACGATCAGCGCGAACCCCAGACCGCTGGTGCCCTGCACGAACGCCGCCGCCGCGACGGTCACCGCCAGCACCGCCAGCATGCCGCCGCTCATCGCCGTCCGCCGCCCGTCGGTCCGCCCGCGGCGGTGTCCGCGTACGGCGCCGGAGACCGCGCCGGAACCGCCGCCCTGGCCCGGTCCCGAGCCGTCACCGACGTCGGATGCGTCCGCGTCACCTGCGCGCGTCCGACCACGCTCCGGCCCAGCTCGGCGGCGCGGCGGACCAGAGCCGGTCCGTCCCAGTCCGGGGGCCAGCCCTGCCACAACCGCAGCCGCCCGGCGACGAACACGGCGGTGAGCTGGTCGCGGTTGCCCCGCCGGACCAGTTCCCAGGGGAGGTCCCAGGAGGGCTGCATCTCGGGTCCGGTGAGGTCGACCAGGAGGAAGTCGGCGGCGGTGCCCACCGAGACACGGCCCGTGAGCCGGCCGAGCCCGACGGCGTCGGCTCCGCCCGCGGTGGCCCGCTCCAGCCAGGTCCAGCCCGCCCCGCACGAGGAGTCGCCGCTCGCCAGGCCGTAGCCGAGCCGCTGCGCGAACTCCGCCGCATCCGCGAGCCGGAAGCCGTCCCCCCGGGTCCCGTCGGTACCCAGCCCGAACCGGACGCCCCGCTCGGCGAAGGCCGTGGCCGGCGCGACCGCGTTGCCCTTCCAGGCACTGGCCACCGGGTTGTAGCTCACCGCGGTGCCGCTGTCGGCGAGCAGCGTCACCTCGGCAGGGGTGAGCAGGGTCGCGTGCGCGGCCAGCAACTGCGGGCCGAGGGCGCCCACGCGAAGCAGATGTTCCAGGGGCCGCAGCCCGTGCCGGACGAGGGAGCGCTCGACGGCGACGAGGTGTTCGTTGACGTGGATCTGTACGACGCTGCCCGCATCGGCGGCGAGCCGTGCCGTGGCGGCCAGGGTGGACGCGGTCGCGGCCTCCGGCACGGACACGGCGAGCGAGGGATGCACCAGGTCGTCCCCGGCGTAGCGGGCCAGATGCTTCTCGGCGGCGGCGAGCACGGTCTGCGGATCGGCGTCCTCGCCGGTGCCGTCGGCGGCGTCGTTGCAGACGAGCCCCAGCACGCAGCGGAGCCCGGCGTCCCGGGTGGCCGAGGCCACCACGTCCACGTCCACCGTGGCCCGGGTCCCCGCCTCGGCGACGGTGGTGAAGCCGCCCCGCAGGGACTCCAGCGCGGCCAGCTTGGCCGCGACGTACGCCGATTCCTCGTCCAGCGCCCGCTCCAGCGGCACCCAGACGCGGCGGAAGATCTCCGACGGCTCCCCGAAGGCGAGGGCACCGCCGAAGCTCTGCGTCAGATGGTGGTGGCAGTCGACGAAGCCGGGCATCAGCGCGTGTCCGGGCAGCCGCACGGGCGTCGGCCCGGGGTGGTCGCGGAGGATCCGCTCGACCGGGCCGACGTCGCGGAAGACGCCGTCCCGCACCACCACCGCGTGCAGGTCCGACGGACCCTCGGGGGTCAGCGTCACGTCGGGGACCAGCAGCAGCGTGTCGTGGCGGAGCCGGTCGGGGGTCAGGTCGGTCATGGTTCTCCGTTGTTCGGTTCTGCGCGGGCCTTCGGTTCTGCGCGGGCCTTCGGTTCTGCGCGGGCGTTCGGTTCTGCGCGGGCGTTCGATCGGACGAGGGCGTTCGATCGGGCGGGGGCGTTCGGTTCTGCGCGCGCCGGTGCGGGCGGGGGAGCGGGTCACGCGCCGGCGGCCGGTCGCGGTGCCTCGGCGGGCACGGCGGCGCTGTGGTCGGCACGGCGGCCCAGATGGTGGAAGAGGACGTTGAGCACGGCGGCGACGAGCGCACCCACGGCGACCCCGCTCTCCATCAGGATGCGCACGCCCGAGGGGAAACCGGCGTACACGCCGGGGATCAGGATCGGCAGCAGGCCCAGGGCGAGCGCGACCGCGCAGACCACCGTGGACGTGTGGTCCTCCAACCGGGCCCGGCCCAGCATCTGCACGCCCAGCACGGTGATCACCGCGAAGACGACCATCGCGGCGCCCCCGACCACGGCCGACGGCAGCACGCTGATCGCCCGGGCGACGGGGGTGACGAAACCGAGGACGACCAGGACGGCGCCGGCGGCGGCCGTGACGTACCGGCTGCGTACGCCCGTGACCCGGACGATGCCGATGTTCTCGCCGCTGGTGACCATCAACGGCAGCCCGAAGAAGCCGCCGAGCAGAGAGGTCAGCGCGTCCCCGCGCACGGTGCGGGGCACGTCCGCGCGGACGTCGATGTCCTTGCCGACCGCCTCCGCGTTGATGACGGTCTGCCCGGTGGCCTCCGCCATGGACGCGAGGCTGTACAGCATCAGCGGCAGCGCGGCGAGCAGGTCGAAGGCGGGGGCACCGAACGGCAACGGCCGGGGCACGCCCATCAGTTGACCCGTCAGGGCCGCGCCCGGGTGGACCTGCCCGAGGGCGAAGGCGAGGGCCGTACCGGCGGCCAGGCCGAGCAGCACGGCGAGTTGCCGCAGCATCCCGCGCAGCAGCCGGGTGAAGAGGACGATCAGACCGATGGTGGCGAACGCCAGCCCGAGCCGGGCCGGATCGCCGAAACCAGGGGTCCCGGGCGGGCCGGTGACCAGCAGCGCGCCGACCTTGACCAGATTGACGCCGACGATCACGATCATCGTGCCGATCACCAGCGGCGGGAAGAACCTGAGCAGCCGTGCGAACAGCGGCAGCACCAGGAAGGTGAAGACGGCGGTGAGGATCACCGCGCCGGTGGCTGTGCGCAGCCCGTGCGCTTGCGCGATGGACAGGAACAGGATCAGCGGGGCACCGCCGGGCAGCATCACGAACGGCAGCCGGGGCCCGAACTTCCAGGGTCCGAGTGACTGGATCAGCGATCCGGTCCCGGACAGCAGCAGCGCCGCCGAGAGCAGGTCGACGGTGGTCCCGGGGCTCAGCCGGAGGGTGGCGCTCATCAGGAAGATCGCGGAGATCGGTGTCGCCGCCATGACGAGGACGTGCTGGACGCCGAAGAGCAGGATCCGGCCGAGGGGGCGGGACTCGTCCACGGGATGGACGGTGCCGGAGTCGACAGGACGGGAGGGGCTTGCGTCGACGGGGTGTACGGGACTGGACACGCGCGGGCTCCGTTCGGCTCGCTCGGCTCAGGCCTCGACGATCCGGCCGTGGACGGCGGCCAAATCGATTTGGCCAAATCGATTTGGCCGTCAGTATGAGGGCGCTGACGGGGGGTCGGTCAAGGGGTGGGGACGGTCAAGGGATGGGGAAGGGTCGGCGCCCCGCTCGCCCCGGCTCGGTCGGCGCTCGGGGCCGCGGACGCGCGCTGCGGCTGCTTCAGCCGGTCTTGCGGGCCACCCCTCCGTAGAAGCCGATCTCACCCGACCGGGGCGGCGGCGGGGTGTCCGGGCGCCAGAACGGGACCTGCGCGAGGCCTGGTTCGACCGGCTCGAACCCGTCGAAGAACCGCTCGACCTCGGCGCGGGAGCGCAGGTGCAGGCCGGCGGTGGCCCGGGAGTAGACGGCCTGGGCGGCGCTGCGGTCGGCGAAGTCGCCCGTGGCGTGCGAGAGCACCAGGCAGCTGCCGGCCGGGAGGGCGTCGCGCAGGGCGGCGACGATCCGCGCGGGCTGCTCCGCGTCGGCGACGAAGTGGAGGACGGCGACGAGGCACAGGCGGTCGAAGTCGATCACCGCGCGGACGTCGGGGTGGCCGAGGACGGACCGCGGGTCGCGCACGTCGCCGAGGGCGATGCCGGTCGTACCGGAGTCGCTGAGCAGCGCGCTGCCGCGCGCGGCCACGATCGGGTCGTTGTCGACGTAGGCCACGCGCACGTCCGGCGCGGCCTCCCGGGCGACCTCGTGCACGTGGGGCGAGGTGGGCAGGCCCGCGCCGATGTCCAGGATCTGCCGGATGCCCCGGCCGACGACGTACCGGACGGCCCGGTGCAGGAAGGCGCGGTTCGCCCGCACCCCGATCCGCACCTCGGGTGCCGCGGCGGCGAGTTCGTCGGCCGCCCGCCGGTCCACCTCGTAGTTCTCCGTGCCGCCCAGGAGGTAGTCGTAGATCCGTGCGGGGTGCGGTCTGCTCGTGTCGATCTTCAGGGACCGGACGCCGTCCTGTGTCACGCCGCGCTCCTCTCGACGACCGTCACGGTATCGGTTGGACAGGTCTGTTTGCAGCGTGGAAACCGATCGGTTTACATTGAGGGAAACCGATCGGTTTCAAATGGGGAGTCGGACATGACTTCGATCAAGAACTCCGTCGCTCTGGTCACGGGCGGCAGCCGCGGCCTGGGCAAGGCGCTGGTGGAGGAGCTGTACGAGCGGGGGGCCGCCAAGGTCTACGCCACCGCCCGCGACCCGCGCGCGGTCACGCACCCCGACGCCGTGCCGCTGGCCCTGGAGGTCACCGACCCCGAGTCGGTGCGGGCCGCGGCGGCGCAGGCCGAGGACGTCACCGTGCTGGTCAACAACGCGGGGGTGCTGGTGGGCGCCACCTCCTTCCTCGACAGCCCGCTCGACGACATCCGCCGGGAGTTCGAGACCAACTTCTACGGGCCCCTGCTCACCGCCCGGGCCTTCGTGCCGGTCATCGAACGCAACGGCGGCGGACACCTCCTCAACGTCCACTCCGTGCTCTCCTGGATCGGGATCGCCGGCTCCTACAGCGCGACCAAGGCCGCCCTGTGGTCGCAGACCAACTCCCTTCGCCTGGAGCTCCGTCCGCGGGGGATCGAAGTCACCGGGCTGCACGTCGGCTACATCGACACCGACATGGCCGCCCAGGTCGACGCCGCCAAGTCGGCCCCGCGGGACGTCGCCGCCCTGGCGGTCGACGGCATCGAGACCGGGGCGTACGAGGTCCTGGCGGACGAGGTGTCGCGGCGGGTGAAGGCGGGGCTCTCCGGGGACCTGACCGCGCTGTACCCGCAGCTGACGGAGGCGTGAGCTGCCACGTGCAACCGGTCGAGCCGGTGCTCCGGTCGCCGGGGCCCGCCGCGTGAGGTGACGGTGAGGTCATGCTCGGACGCGTCAGGAGCGAGCGCCGTCCGCGCCGGCCTGAACCACGATCCGCCGACCACGGGCCGATCCGCCGGGGAAGCCGTCCGGTAGGTGGGGGCGGTGGAACGCGGAGGCGCGGGACGGGACGGCACCCGGCGGCGCAGCGCAACCTCATCCGTCACCCCCGTCCCAGCACCGGCGTTTCGGCCACCTCCGGCCGCCGCGGAGGCCCTGTGCCCATGCGACCGCCCGTTCGACGGCCCCGCGATCGCGGGGCCGTTCTTCGTCCGGAAGCGAGCGCGTTCGATTCGCCCACCCCCTCGTTGAGCCGGGCACCACCGGACCACCCAGGTGCGGTGCCGAACCGAAGGAGGGACACAGGTGACCGCGACGGACGCCTCGAAGGAAGACTCCCCCACGCCGCCCCCGCCCCCGCCTCCGCCGGCCACGATCAGCTACGAGGGCAAGCACGGCAAGAACCCGCTGGAGGAAGCCAGTTTCCGCAGGATGTGCGGGCGACTGCCGTCCGTGCTCGGACAGACCACCCGCATGGCCTGGGCCGTGGACCGCGGGGCGGTCGTCCTGCTCCTCGGCTGCCAGCTGCTCACGGGCGCCGCGGCAGCCGTCCTCCTCGGTTTCACCGCCCGGGCCATGACCCACCTCCTGGGTACCGGGACGGTCTCCGCACGCCTGCACGCGGCCCTGCCCGCGCTCGCCGTCGTGACCGTCGCGGCGGCCGTCGGCCGCGTCGGCAGCGCCCTCGCCTCCTACGCCGACGGGCGGATCACACCGAGGCTGCTGACCGAGGCCGACGTGGCGCTCGTCTCCGCCGTCTGCCGGGTGGAGGCCGCCGCCTACGGCGAGGACGGGTTCGCCGACCGGCAGGAGGCCGCCGAGGTCGGTGTCACCCGTACCACGACGATGGTCAAGGACGCCCAGCGGTTCCTGTCCGCCCTCATCCGCATGATCGCCGCCGGCGGGGTCATCACCGCCCTGCACTGGCTGATGCTCCCCCTGCTGCTGCTCGCCGTCCTGCCCGCAGGACTGGGAGCCGTCCTGTCGGCCCGCGTCGACTACGAGACGCACTACGCCAACGTCGGCGACCGCAACGTCCGCGGCATGATGCGCTGGTGGGCCGCCTACTCCCGGCACGGCGACGAGGTCCGCGCCAACGGGATGACCGACTACCTCGTCCACTGGTACCGCGCCCTGTCCGAGCGCATCGACCGGCGCACCCTGACCGCCGCGCCCCGCATGCTCCGCATCGTCCTCGCGACCTCCGCGCTCGGCGGCCTGTTCATGCTGGTCACCTGGACCGCGCTCGCCTGGCTCGCCATGACGGGGCGGGTCGCCCTGCCGGTCGCCGCCACCGCCGTCGTCGCCGTGCAGACCACGCTCGCCGCGCTGACGCAGTTCGTGCAGAACGGGGCCGCGCTGTTCCACACCTCCCTGTACCTCGCCGACATGCGGTCCTTCCTCGACCTGGCTGCCGAACGGGCCCCGAGGCGGGGGGAGTCGACCGTCCCGGAGGTCGTCGACGAGATCCGGCTCGACGAGGTCGTCTACCAGTACCCCGGCAAGGACGAGCCGGCCGTCGGCGGTGTCTCCCTCACCCTGCGCCGCGGTGAGATCGTCGCGATCGTGGGCGAGAACGGCTCGGGCAAGTCCACCCTGACCAAGCTGATCACCGGCATCCTCCTCGCGGACAAGGGCCGCGTCCTGTGGGACGGCGTCGACCTGGCACGGGCCCGGCCCGACTCCGTATGGCGCCGTACCGCCCTCGTCCCGCAGAACTTCGCCTGCTGGCCCCTGCGTGCCAGGGAAAACATCACCCTCGGCCAGCCCCGTACCTACGACGACGGTCCCGTGTGGGAGGCCGTCGACGCCGTCGGCATGCGCGAGGTGATGGAGAAGCTGCCCCGGCAGCTCGACACCCTGCTCGCACGCGAGATCTTCGGAGGCGCGGAGCTGTCCGGCGGCCAGTGGCAGCGCCTGGCCTGCGCACGCGCCCTGTACCGCCGTACCCCGCTGCTCATCCTGGACGAGCCGACCTCGCAGATGGATCCGCGCGGGGAGCACCGGATCTTCCTCGAGATCAAGCGCCTCGCCGCCCGGCGCACGACCATCGTGGTCACCCACCAGCTGGAGAACACGCGCCTCGCGGACAGGATCATCGTCATGCGCGGCGGCCGCATCGTCGAACAGGGCTCCTACGACGACCTCGTGCACGCCGGCGGCCTCTTCGCCGAACTCGTGGCCCTCGCCAAGGACCGGTGAGGCGGCCCGGGCACCGTGCCCTTCATGGCGCGGTGCCCGGTTACGATCATGATCATGGCGGCTGTCCTGTCCCGGCCCGTCCTCGGACCGGACGGCCGCACACGTGGCGCGACCGTACAACGAGGGGAAATGCACCATGGAGTACGTCAAGCTGGGCACGAGCGGCCTGGAGGTGTCGCGTCTGTCCCTGGGCTGCATGAGCTACGGCGTCCCGGACCGGGGTCCGCACCCCTGGACCCTGGACGAGGAGGCCGCACGCCCACTGATCCGGCAGGCCGTGGAGGCGGGGATCACCTTCTTCGACACGGCCAACAGCTACTCCGCCGGCACCAGTGAGGAGATCGTCGGCAGGGCGCTCACGGAGCTGACCCGGCGCGAGGAGATCGTGCTGGCCACGAAGGTCTTCTTCGCCGTGGACGACGGCGCGGCCCGCAGCGACCGGCCCAACCGGTCGGGCCTGTCCCGCAAGGCCGTCATGACCGAGATCGATCACAGCCTGCGGCGGCTCGGCACCGACTACGTCGACCTCTACCAGATCCACCGCTTCGACCCGGACACCCCGGTCGAGGAGACGATGGAGGCCCTGCACGACGTGGTCAAGGCGGGCAAGGCCCGCTACATCGGGGCCAGTTCCATGTACGCCTGGCAGTTCGCCAAGCTGCAGCGCACCGCCGAGCGGAACGGCTGGACGAAGTTCGTCAGCATGCAGAACCACTACAACCTCCTCTACCGCGAGGAGGAGCGCGAGATGCTGCCGCTCTGCGCCGACCAGGGCGTGGGCGTGATCCCGTGGAGCCCGCTGGCCCGCGGCCGGCTCACCCGCGACTGGGACGCCACCAGCGTCCGCGGCGAGACCGACGCCTTCGGCCGTACCCTCTACCAGCCCGACGACAAGCGCATCGTCGACGCCGTGGCCGCCATCGCCGGGCGCCGGGGCGTGCCGCGTGCCCAGGTGGCCCTCGCGTGGGTCGCCTCCCGGCCGGGCGTCACCGCGCCCATCGTCGGCGCCACCAAGCCGCACCACATCCCGGACGCCCTCGCCGCGCTGGACCTGAAGCTCACCGAGGAGGAGATCCAGCAGCTCGAGGAGCCCTACACGCCCCGGGGCATCAGCGGCCACTGAGACCGCCCAGGGGTGCGGCCCGGACCGGTGCGTCTGCGCGGGTCCGGGCCGCACGCGTACGCGGTGGACCCTGGACAGATGCCCGTCGGCTGTTTAGCCTGACTGTCCAGAGTTGGAAAATTGGTCCAAGGGGGCGCGGTGGGCGACGGAGCGGCCGGAGCTTCGGCGGAAGCGGACGAGCACCTCATCGGGGAGGCGGAGAAAATCGCTGTCGCGCTGGGGCGGATGTTCCCGGGGCTGTGCGAGGTGGTGCTGCACGACCTGCGGGATCCGCAGCACGCCGTCCGGGCGATCGAGAACAACCTGTCGGGCCGTCAGGTCGGCGACTCCGCGACGGAGTTGGGGCTCGCCCGGATCGCAGACCCGGCGTATCCGAGCGTCATCCAGAACTACCCCAACCGGTTCCCCGACGGCCGCCCCGCCAAGAGCACCTCCATCGGCATCAAGAACGCCGCCGGCGAGTACATCGCGGCCCTCTGCCTCAACCTCGACGTCTCCGTCCTGTCACCCGTCACCCTCACCCTGGCGAACCTGGTGGCCACGGAGACCGAGCACCGCGACCAGCCCCTGGAGACCCTGCGGGACCGCAACGCGCGCGAACTGCGCCGGGCCGTGGAGGCGCTCTCCGCCCAGCGCGCCGCCACACCGCGGTCGCTGAGCCGCGACGACAAGAAGGCGCTGGTACGGCAGCTGTACCAGGACGGCTACTTCGACTCGCGCGACGCCGCCCAGACCATCGCCGACCTGCTCGGCGTCTCCCGGGCGACCGTCTACAACTACGCCAAGTGAAGGACCGAGAGCCCGCGCAGGGCCGAGAGGACACCGCCATGGCCGCCGTTCCAGCCGTAACGTTCGACGACGTCCGTGCGGCCGCCGCACGCCTCGAAGGCGTCGCCCACCGCACCCCCGTCCTGACCTCCCGCACCCTGAACTCCCGTGTCGGCGCTCAGGTGTTCATCAAGTGCGAGAACTTCCAGCGTGTCGGCGCCTTCAAGTTCCGCGGGGCGTACAACGCCGCGGCCCGGCTCGCCCCGGAACAACTCGCCAAGGGCATCGCCGCCTACTCCTCCGGCAACCACGCCCAGGCCACCGCCCTGGCCGCCCGTGAACTGGGCACCAGCGCCGTCATCCTGATGCCCGAGGACGCCCCGCGCTCCAAGCGGGAGGCCACCGCCGGGTACGGCGCCGAGATCGTCACCTACGACCGCTACACCGAGGACCGGACCGCGCTCGGTGAGGCCCTGGCCGAGGACCGCGGCCTGGCCCTCATCCCGCCGTACGACCACCCGCACGTCATCGCCGGTCAGGGCACCGCCGCCCTCGAACTGCTCGAGGAGACCGGTCCGCTGGACGCGCTCGTGGTGCCCGTCGGAGGCGGCGGGCTCATCGCCGGCAGCGCGACCGCCGCCAAGGCGCTGCACCCCGGCATCCGGATCGTCGGCGTGGAGCCCGAGGCGGGCGACGACACCAAGCGCTCCCTGGAGGGCGGCACCCGCGTCACCCTGCCCGTGCCGCGCACGATCGCCGACGGGCAGGCGCTGTCCACCCCCGGCGAGCTCACCTTCGCCCTCAACCAGCGCCTCGTCGACGCAATCGCCCTGGTCGGCGACGCGGAGATCGTCGACGCCATGCGGTTCGCCTTCGAACGCCTGAAGATCGTCCTCGAACCCAGTGGCGCCACCGCCCTCGCCGCACTCCTGGCCGGCCGCGTCGACCGGCTCCCGCCCCGCGTCGGCATCATCGCCTCCGGCGGCAACATCGACAGCGACAGGTTCACCGAACTCCTCGGCACCTGACGGCGGTTCGGCACCGGCCGGCCGAGGGCCGGGCGTGGCCGTCCCCCAGGGTCGGGGCATGACGAGCGAGTTCCGGCGCGATCGTGATGGTCACCCCACGCCGTGGGCGCCGGCGACGCCCTCCGCCCGGACCGCATGCTGCTCGTGCCGGACGCGGACGAGGACCTGTGGAGCGAGGAGTACCGCGAACTGGTGGCCCTCGCCCGGTCCCCGGCGTTCCGCCGGCTCCGGACCGCTGCTGCGGCCCGCGGGCACCGGGCCCGCAGCGGCGGTCAGAAGTGGGTGCCGCCGTCGATGCGGACCTCGGTGCCGGTGATGAACCTGCCGTCCTCGGACCCGAGCATGGCGACCACGGACGCCACCGTCTCCGGCCCGGCGAACCCCTGGCCGATCGCCGGGGCCAGCTTGGCGAACAGGGTCATGTCGGCGTCGGCGGGCAGCCCCGGGCCGGCGCTCCGGCCGCTGGCGCCGCTGCCGTCGGTCATGCCCGAGGAGATGGAGCCCGGCTGGACGGCGGTGAAGCGGATGCCGCGCCGTGCGTACTCGGCGGCGAGCGCGTGCGTCATGGCCTGGATGCCGCCCTTGCTCGCCGCGTACGCCGCCATGTACGGGTGCGCGAACGTGGCCGAGGTGGAGCTGAAGTTGACGACCGCGGCGTCGCGCCCCTCCAGCAGGGCCGGTATCGCCTCGCGGATGACGAGGAAGGTGCCGACGAGGTTGACCTGGAGGATGCGGGTGAAGTCCTGAAGGCTCGTGGCGTGGGTGTGCGACGAGCGCAGAATGCCGGCCGCGTTGACCAGCACGTCCAGTCCGCCGAGCGCGGCCACCGCTGCGGTGACCCCCGCGCGTACGGAGCTCTCGTCGGCGATGTCCACAACGAGCGTGGTGAGCCGGTCCGCGTGCATCCCGGCCCTCTCCACGGTGTCCTTCAGGCCTCGCTCGCTCACGTCGGCGGCCACCACGGTGCCGCCCTCGCCGAGGACGCGCAGCACGGTGGCCTGGCCGATGCCCGAGCCGCCCCCGGTGATCAGGACGCGGCGGCCTTCGTAGCGGTTCATGTCTTCTCCTGCCCGGCCCTGCCCCTGCTCGGCGGAACCTTCTCGGCGCCGGTTCTCCTGCCTGCCCGGCACCTCCGGCCCGCCACGTTACGCCTAAGTGGCACGCTTTGCCATGACGGCATTGTGTGCTGATCCCCGTCGCCGACCCGTACCCTTTCTGGGGTGAGCACGAAGCCGCCTCCCTCCTTGACCGAGCGCCGCAAGGCGGCGACCCAGCTGGAGATCGCCCATGCCGCGGCCGAGCTCTTCGCCACCCAGGGGCCGCACGCGACGACGGCCGAGGAGATCGCCCGGGACGCCGGGGTCGCGCTGCGGACCTTCTACCGCTACTTCCGCTCGAAACAGGACGCGGTGAGCCCGCTGCTCGCCGACGGAGCCGACCGCTGGCGGGCACTGCTGGAAGCGGCGGAACCGGGCACCGGCCTGGCTCAGGCGCTGGAATCCGCGGTGCGGCAGTCCTTGGCGGCGCCGGACGAGGAGGCGGCCCGGGCGCTGCTGCGGACCCGGGGCCTGCTGCGGGCGGCCGCCGACGATCCCGCCCTGCGGGCGGTCTGGTACCGCGTGAACCAGGAGTCCGAGGAACGGCTCGTCCCGGTCGTCGCCCGGCTCGCGGACGGGCGGCTCGGGGCGCTCCGGGTCCGCCTGGTCGCGGCGGCGGCCACGGACGCGATCCGGATCGCGCTGGAGACCTGGGCGGACACGGAGGTCGGTGTCACGGGCGAGGGCTCCCCGGCCGCGCTCGCGATCGACTGCCTGCGTCAACTCGTCGGCGACCGGGGCCTGACGGCGTCGGACGCCGAGGGGACGGGATAGCGCGGACGCCGCAGCTGCGAACCTGAGACGCGGCGTCCTCTCTCACTGCTGCGAAAGCCCCTCGGCTCACGGACGTCCCGCCGACGCCTCCGTCAGGATCTCCCGCGCCGTGGGCAGTGCCTCGGTGCGGTCCTGCGGGACCAGGCCGATGCGGGTGCGGCGGTCCAGGAGGTCCGCCTCGTCGAGGGCGCCCTCGTGCCGGACCGCCCAGAGCAGCTCCGCCCGGGTGACCGGGTGGCCGGCCAGGACGGGGGCGGCGAGCGCCGGGTCCTCGGCCGTGAGCGCGTGGATCGCCGCGGCCTCGGTGCCGTAGCGGCGGACCAGGCGGCGCGGGGCGGACAGGGTGCTCAGCCGCCCGGGAGCGGCGGCGCCGACCAGCGGCAGCGCGGCGGTGGGGGAGGGAGCCGCGCGCAGGCCCCGGGCCGCGGTCGCGGCGTCCACGGCGTCCTCGGCCATCCGCCGGTAGGTGGTGAGCTTGCCGCCGACCACCGTGATGACACCGTCGGGCGAGGTCAGCACCGCGTGCCGACGGGAGATGTCGGAGGTGCGGCCGGGTCCGCCGCCCGCCGAGGTGTCGAGCAGCGGGCGCAGGCCGGCGAACGCGCCGACCACCTCGTCCCGGCCCACCGGTGCGTCCAGGACCGAGCCGAGCACATCCAGCAGGAACCCGATGTCGGTCTCGGGAACCTCCGGCACGTCCGGGATCCCGCCCTCGACCGGCTCGTCGGTGAGGCCGACGTAGACCCGGCCGTCGCCCTGGGGCAGGACCAGGACGAAACGGTTGGTCTCCCCGGGGATCGGGATGTGCAGGCCGGCCGGCAGGGTTCCGAGCCGCTCCGAGCGCAGCACCAGGTGGGTGCCGCGGGACGGCCGGATCCGGATGCCCTCGGCGAGCTCGCCCGCCCACACGCCGGCCGCGTTGATCACGGCACGCGCCCTGATCTCGCCCTCCTCGCCGGTGAGTTCGTCCCGTATCCGGGCGCCCGTCCCGGTCAGCTCCAGCACCCTGACCCGGGTCAGCACCCGGGCGCCGTGCGCGGCGGCCGTCCGTGCCAGCGCGGTCACCAGCCGGGCGTCGTCGCTCACCTTGCCGTCCCAGGACAGCAGCCCGCCCCGCAGCCCGTCCGTGCGCACCGAGGGCGCCAGGTGCCGCGCCTCCGTCGCCGTCAGCCGGCGCGGCGCGGGCAGCACCTGCCGCGGGGTACGGGCGGCGAGCCGCAGCATGTCGCCGGCCCGGAAGCCGGCCCAGGCCAGCGAGGCCTGGGACCGGGACACGAGCGGGCTCAGCGGCAGCACGAACGGCTGGGCGGACACCAGGTGCGGGGCGGTGCGGGTCATCAGCACCCCGCGCTCGACCGCGCTCTCGTGCGCCACGTCGAACTGCGCGGAGGCCAGGTACCGCAGGCCGCCGTGGATGAGCTTGGAGCTCCAGCGGGAGGTGCCGAAGGCCAGGTCGTGGGCGTCCACCGCGACGACGTCCAGGCCGCGGGCCGCCGCGTCCAGGGCGGCTCCGGCACCCGTGGCGCCTAGCCCGACGACCAGGACGTCGGCCACCCGGCCGTCGGCGGCCTCGGACAGCTCCCGGCTGCGCCGGTGTGCGCTGAGGGACGAGCCCGGTACGGCCTCGGTGTGGCTCATGGCGTCAGGGTCCTCTCCAGAAGGGTGCGCAACTCACCGAGGAAGGCGGCGGAGTCCAGCTCCGGATCGTCCTCGTCGGTCATGGTGCGCAGGGACAGGGTGAAGGACTGCACGGTCAACAGCAGCGCGCGGGCCTGCCGTTCGGCGTGCCCGAGGCGTACGGACCCGTCCGCGTGGCCCTCGCGCAGCGCGTCCGCGAGCAGCGCCAGCAGCGCCTCCTGGCTCGCTCCGCGCCGGTCGAGCACGTACGGCAGCAGCAGTTCCGGATCCACGTCGATGATCTTGCGGAAGAGCGGGTGCGCCCGGAACGCCTCGACGCCGGTCACCATCCCGTCCACGATCCGGGTGCGCGTGCCGGTGCCGGGGGCGGGTTCGGGGATCGCCCGGGTGGCCACGTCGATCCACTCGCGGGTCATCAGATCGCCGACCAGGGTGCGCAGGTCGGGCCAGCGCCGGTACAGCGTCATACGGGAGACCCCGGCGCGGCGGGCCACGTCGGCGAGGGTGGTGCGGCGTACGCCGACGGCCAGCACGCAGTCGCGCGCCGCGTCGAGCACGGGATCGCTGTCCGAGCCGTTCGAGCCGTCCGAACCGTTGTGACGAATAGGCGTCATGTGTCACAGTGTAACGCCCCGGGGCCCGGACGGAAGCGGCACACCGTCGCCCCGGGCACGGCCGCCGGGCCACCGCGCGAACCGAGCACACCGACCTGTGAGGACGACCGTTCAATGGACATGCTGTGGAACGGCTGGGGCGACCCGGCCAAGGCGGCGCCGCTGCCCGACGCGGTGACCGGGCTGCTGCGCGACCTGCTCGGCGTCAAGCCGCGCAGCACACCCGCGCTCGCCCTCGACGACATCCGCCTGCCCGCCGCCACGGCCGACCCCGCCGCGCTGAAGGACCTCGCCGAGGCCGTCGGCGGCGAGGAGCACGTCCGCACGGACGGCGAGAGCCGCGTCCGGCACACCCGCGGCAAGTCCACCCCCGACCTGCTGCGCATCCGCGCCGGTGACTTCTCGGACGTCCCGCAGGCCGTGGTCCTGCCCGCCTCCCACGACGAGGTCCTCGCCGTCCTGCGCGTCTGCGCGGCACACGCACTGGCGGTCGTCCCCTTCGGCGGGGGCACGTCGGTCGTCGGCGGACTCGCCCCGCAGCGGGCCGCGTTCGTCGCGCTGGACCTGCGCCGCATGAACCGCCTGGTCGACCTGGACCCCGTCTCGCGGATCGCCGTGCTCCAGCCCGGACTGCGCGCCCCCGAGGCCGAGGCGCTGCTCGCCGGACACGGCTTCACCCTCGGCCACTTCCCGCAGTCCTTCGAGTGGGCCACCATCGGTGGCTTCGCCGCGGCCCGCTCCAGCGGGCAGGCCTCCGCCGGGTACGGCCGCTTCGACGAGATGGTCCTCGGGCTGACCCTCGCCACTCCCGAGGGCACCGTCGAGACGGGCCGGGCGCCCCGCTCCGCCGCCGGACCCGACCTGCGCCAGCTCATCCTCGGCTCGGAGGGCGCCTTCGGCGTCATCACCTCCGTCGCCGTACGGATCCGCCCGCTGCCGCAGGAACGGATCTACGAGGGCTGGCGGTTCGCCTCGTTCGAGGAGGGTGCGGCGGCCCTGCGCACCCTGGCCCAGGACGGTCCCCGCCCGACCGTGCTGCGCCTGTCGGACGAGACCGAGACGCTGATCGGGCTCGCCCAGCCCGACGCCATCGGGGCGGACCTGGCGCAGAGCACCGCCGGATGCCTGGCCATCACCGGCTACGAGGGCACCGCCGAGGACACCGCGCACCGCCGTGAGCAGGCCGCCGCCGTCCTCACGGCCTGCGGCGGAACCCTCGTCGGCGCCGAGCCCGGCGAACGCTGGGCGCACGGCCGTTACTCCGCGCCCTACCTGCGCGACGCCCTGCTCGACGTGGGCGCCTTCGCCGAAACCCTGGAGACCGCGGCCTTCTGGTCCCGCGTCCCCGATCTCTACTCGGCCGTCCGCACCGCGCTGACCGACACCCTCACCCGGGCAGGCACCCCGCCGCTGGTCATGTGCCACATCTCCCACGTGTACGAGAACGGCGCCTCGCTGTACTTCACCGTCGTCAGCGCCCAGGGCGACGACCCGGTGGCCCACTGGGAGCCCGCCAAGCACGCGGCCAACGAAGCGGTCCTGGCGGCCGGCGGTACCATCTCCCACCACCACGGGGTCGGCACCGACCACCGCGACTGGTACGTCCGCGAGGCCGGCCCGCTCGGCATCGCGGCCCTGCGCGCCGTCAAGCGCAGCCTGGACCCCGAGGGCCTGCTCAACCCCGGCGTCCTGCTGCCGACCGACTGAAGCACCGACCAGCCCACGACTGGTCGTCCTGCCAGAGCACCGACCGATCCTCGCCGACCCCGCCTGCCCGGAGGCACACCGATGCGACAGTTCACCGCCGTCGTCAACCCGACCGCGGGCGGCTCCACCGCGGCGGCCACGCTGCTCCAGGTGGCGCGCCTGCTCCGGGAGGCCGGGGCAGGCCTGGAGACCGAGTACAGCCAGAGCCTCGCCCACGCCCAGGACATCGCCCGCGCCGCCGGCGAGCGCGGCCGCATCGTCCTGGCCGTCGGCGGCGACGGCATCGCCGGCGGCATCGGCGGCGCGCTCAGCGGCACCGGAACCGTCCTCGGCCTCGTGCCCGCCGGACGCGGCAACGACTTCGCCCGCGCCCTGCACCTGCCCGCCGACCCCGCCGCGCTGGCCGGCGTCCTGCTGCACGCCGAGCCCCGACCCGTCGACACCATAGAGGTGGAGTCGGCGTTCCACCGGAGCACCGTGGTCCTGGGCAGTGTGTACGCAGGGGTCGACGCCCTCGCCAACCGGCACGCCAACCACGCCCGTCTGCTGCGCGGCGCCGCCTCCTACTACGCGGGCGGCCTGCGCGCCGTGACCACCTGGCGGGCGGCCGACTACCGGGTCACGGTCGACGGCGAGGAACACACCCACCGCGGCTACACCGTCGTCGCGGCCAACTCCCCCTACTACGGCTCGGGCCGTCTCATCGCCCCGGACGCCCGGGTCGACGACGGGCTGCTGGACGTCGTGATGATCCGCGAGGCACCCCGCCGGCTGTTCTTCGCCCTCATGAACGAACTGAAGACGGGCGCGCACGTGCGCCGTCCGGAAGTACGCGTCCTGCGGGGCCGTGAACTGCGCATCGAGGCCGACCGGCCCGTGCCCTACGGCGCCGACGGCGAGGTCGAGACCACCCTGCCGGTGACGGTGCGGGTCCGCCCCGGCGACCTGTCGGTGCTGTACTGACCCGGCGTGTGTGCGGCGCAGAAGTGGTGAACCGGCGCGGATCGCCGGCAGTTTGTGTGACCGGGGGCCCGCGAGGTGCAGCACCGCCCGGCCATGGGTAAGGGAGGGGAACCCGGCTGAGCGTGCCGGGGGAGGGGCGGTCGGACATGGTGCTGGACGCTGCCGAGGGCGTGGTGCAGGCGGTCGTCCTGTACGACGGGCGGCTGCTGCTGGTGGCGCAGGACGGCGGCTGGACACTGCCGTCGGGGACCCCCCAGCCGGCCGAGACGGCGGAGGCCACCGCGGCACGTGTCGTCTACGAACTCACCGGATACCTCGTCGACGGCACCGAGGAACTGGGGCGGCAGGGTGCGGCCCGGGAGAGCGGGGCGTCGGCGGTGGTGTGCCAACTCCTCAGCGAGTCCCCCTCCGACGGTGGCCGTCTCACCCCGGATCAGCTGCGCTGGGCGTCGCCGGCGGAGGTCGGCGACGCGGCACTGCCGGAAGCGGTGCTCGCGTATCTGCGGGGGCACACGCCCGTGTGAGACGTCAGCCCTCCGCCGGGTCGGGCGTCTCCTTCAGGAACCGCTCCCGGTCGACGACGACCCGGTCGATCTCGCCCGTCGCGACCAGCCGGCCCGCGCCGTCGACCGCCCGCACGGGGAAGGTGAGCCGCCGGCCCGCGACGGTGGACGGAGGTCCGGCGGTCACGTCCACCTGGCCGCCCACCCGCGTGGCCTGCAGGTGCTGGACGCGGATCCCGGTGCCGACAGTGGTCCGGCCCGGTTCGGTGAAGGGGGCCGCGGCCCGTACGGTCGCCGCTTCCAGCCATGCGATCAGCCGCGGGGTGGCGAGCACGGGCACGTCACCACTGCCCACCCGCTCCGCGGTGTCGGCTTCGGTCACCTCGTGGCGCATGCCCTCACCCTATCGTTCAGCGTGTACCTGCCGATCGGGCGACCGGGCCGAGCAGGCAGGTCAGGCAGGTGGCGCAGCGCGCCGTCGAGAGGCACGCCAGGGCAGACGAACCCGGCCGGACGCCGGACGGCACCGCGGTGCGGACCGCCCTGTGGCGGGCGACGCACGTCCAGGTCGACACGCCGCCGCACGTGCTCGAGGACGGGACCCGCCTGCGGCTCGCGGCCCCCGACGAAGGCCGGCACCGGCGCCCGGACATGGACCCGCACGCCACCCGGGGATTCCGAGTGCTCGACATCCCGGTGGACCCGCTCCAGGCGGGCGGGCGCGGTGGCGATCCCCAGAAGGTCCGGCACGGTCACCGGTCGTGCCCCAGCCGGGTGAGGTGGAAGGCGACCGAGGCCGCCACGACACCGCTGCCGATGATCAAGATTTCGTCCGTCGTCATGAGCGTCCCCCGCCATGCCGTTCCGGGCCGACGCGAGCGTATTGAGGCCCGGGTCAACGGGGTCGTCCGCCTCCGGGACATGAGACTCCGAGAACGGCCCTTGTCGTCACCCGTGTGCTCCGTTTGCGGGGCGGTGGACGCCGGGGTTCAGTGATTACTGACCCCTCGCGTCCAGGAGCTGTCATGTCGATGTCGTTCGGTGCTCCGTTCGGTTCGTCGGATCCGTTCAGTGAGCTGTTCAACCGGTTCTTCGGGATGTCACCGGCGTCGTCGCCGCCCGCGGTGCAGCGCGTGCCCATCGGACGGCTGCTGACCGAATCGTCGACGCAACTGCTCGCCCTGGCCGCACAGCGGGCGGTCGAGGACGGCACCTCCGACCTCGACACCGAGCACCTGCTCTGGGCGGCCACGAAGGTGGAGCCCTCGCGCAGGCTGCTGCTGCAGGTGGGCGTGGATCCCGACTCGCTCGCGGTGGAGATCGCCAAGGTCCTGCCGCGCGAGTCCCGCGAGCCCTCCGCACAGCCGGGCCTCACCCCCGCGGCCAAGCGCACGCTCGGCGCCGCCTACGCCCAGTCGCAGGCGGCCGGTGTGTCCTACATCGGTCCCGAGCACATCCTCGGCGCACTGCTGGGCGACAGCGAGAACAGTGCCGCGCGGCTGCTGCGGGCCGAGGGGATGGACACCGAGAAACTGGCGGGCGTGGCGGAACAGGCCGCCCGCAGCGAGGGGTCGTCCGCCGAGCGGAAAAAGCCGTCCACCACGCTGGACGAGTTCGGCCGGGACCTGACCGAAGAGGCCAGGGCCGGCAGGCTCGACCCGGTGGTGGGACGGTCCGAGGAGATCGAGCAGACCGTCGAGATCCTGTCCCGGCGTTCCAAGAACAACCCCGTGCTCATCGGCGAACCCGGCGTCGGCAAGACCGCGATCGTGGAGGGGCTGGCGCAGCGCATCGTTGCCGGGGAGGTCCCGCACACGCTGAAGGACAAGCGGGTCGTGAGCCTCGACCTGTCGGGGATGGTGGCGGGCGCGCAGTACCGGGGCCAGTTCGAGGAGCGGCTGAAGAAGGTCATCGAGGACGTGCAGACGGTCGGCGGCGACATCATCCTGTTCATCGACGAACTGCACACGGTGGTCGGCGCCGGCGCGACGGGCGAGGGCTCTATGGACGCGGGCAACATGCTCAAGCCCGCACTCGCCCGCGGTGAGCTCCACGTGGTGGGCGCCACGACCATCGACGAGTACCGCAAGTACGTGGAGAAGGACGCCGCCCTGGAACGCCGGTTCCAGCCGGTGCTGGTCCCGGAGCCCACCGTCGAGGAGACCGTGCAGATCCTCGAGGGGCTGCGCGACTCCTACGAGGCACACCACCAGGTCCGCTTCGACGACGCCGCGCTGGCCGCCGCCGCGGAGATGTCCGACCGCTACATCACCGACCGGTTCCTGCCCGACAAGGCCATCGACGTGATGGACCAGGCCGGTGCCCGGGTGCGCCTGCGCAGCGCGGGCCGTTCCACCGAGGTCGTCAGCCGTGAGGACCGTATCGCCAAGCTGCGCCGGGAGCTCGAACAGGCCGTGTCCGCCGAGGACTTCGAGAAGGCCTCGGAGCTGAAGCGGCAGATCGCCGAGGAGGAGGGCGAACTCGCCGGGATCGAGGAGCGCCGGGAGGGCGTCGTCTCGGTCACGGCCGCCGACATCGCGGACGTCGTCTCCCGCCGGACCGGGATCCCGGTCTCGCAGCTCACCGCGAGCGAGAAGGAGAAGCTCCTCCGGCTCGAGGAGGAGATGCACGCGAGGATCGTCGGCCAGGACGAGGCCGTGACAGCGGTCTCCCAGGCCGTACGGCGCAACCGGGCGGGGATGGGTGACCCGAACCGGCCCGTGGGGTCCTTCCTCTTCCTCGGCCCCACCGGCGTCGGCAAGACCGAACTCGCCAAGACCCTCGCCGCCCTGCTGTTCGGCGAGGAGGACCGCATGATCCGCTTCGACATGAGCGAGTTCCAGGAGAAGCACACCGTCGCCCGCCTGGTCGGCGCCCCTCCCGGATACGTCGGCTACGAGGAAGCGGGTCAGCTGACCGAGAAGGTGCGCCGACAGCCGTACAGCGTGGTGCTGTTCGACGAGGTGGAGAAGGCGCACCCCGACGTCTTCAACACGCTGCTGCAGATCCTCGACGACGGGCGGCTGACCGACGCCCAGGGCCGTACGGTCGACTTCCGGCACTGCGTCGTCATCATGACGTCCAACATCGGCGCCCACCGCATCCTCGACCACCAGGGCGATGTGTCCGAGCTGAAGGACGAGTTGATGGACGACCTGCGGGGCCGGTTCCTGCCGGAGTTCCTCAACCGCATCGACGACATCATCATCTTCCACGCTCTGACCGAGGACGACCTCGGGCGGATCGTGGACCACCTGCTCGACCGGAGCAAGCACCGGGTGCACGCCCAGGGGCTGCACCTCGAGGTCACCGAGGCCGCGAAGAAGCTGCTCATCGCGCACGGCCACCAGCCGGAGTTCGGCGCCCGTCCGCTGCGCCGCACGATCCAGGCGGAACTCGACAACCGCATCGCCACCCTCCTGCTCGGCGGCGAGGCCGAGCCCGGGGACACGATCGTCGCCGACGTGCAGCACGACTCCCTGCACTGCTCGGTACGCAAGGGCGCCGCGGACACCGGCCGGGCCGGCGTTTCACCCTGACGCCGCGCAGACATGCCCGTCCCGGGCATGGCGGATATCGTGGCCGTGACAAGGAGGTGTCCATGTCCTCGAAGCGACGCCGGAAGAAGAAGTCCCGCCGCAAGCACGCCGCGAACCACGGGCGTCGGCCGCAGTGCTGATGCCGAAGGGGGCCCGGAAGGGCCCCCTTCGACGTTGCCGTGGAGGAAGTCGTCACGCCGGGGCGGCCGTGGCGGGCGATCGTGCAGAGGGTGAGGTGTGGCGCCGCACCAGGCCCCTGCGGTCGTCGGCGCGGGTGCCGAGGGCACCGGCGGCGAGGCCGACGAGGAGGGCCGTCCGGCACGGAGTCGCCCAGGGACCCGTGCAGGCCACAGCCGACGCGGCCGGTTACTCGAAGGCGGCCGTGCTGAAGCGGCTGGGTTCGAAGGAACGGATCCAGGCTGCCGTGGTCGCCCGTGCCGAGGAACACACCGCGGGGGTCGTGGCCGCGGCCGAGGGGCTGCCGGTCGGGCCGCGGCGCTGCGCTGCTCGGTGCGCTCGTCGAGCTGATCCAGGAGTGGCCCGGCGCGGGTGCGCTGATCATGGGTGCTTTCTGGCTCACCCGTGAGCCGGAGACCATGGAGCGGCTCCCGGGAGCCCAGCACACGCTGCTGAAGGCGTTCGATCCGCGGATCTGGACCGACGAGGAACGGCGTGCACGGGTGGTGCGCGCGATCGGCTCTGTGACCGCCACGATGAGGGCGAACCGCGACGCCCAGTGGATCTCGGGGAACGACGTCGTGGTCGCCGCGGGACTCGGCGCCCTCGGCCACGCCCCGGCCGCCGGCACACCGGCTGCGGACGCCGGCCAGCCGCACCGGAGCCGCACAGAGACCCGTGGTCGCAGCGGCCGTGTCGAGCCCCTGGGTCCGAGCTCATAGGGGCACCCGGGGCTTGAGGCGGCACGGCAGGGTACCCGGTTGGCATGGCGAAGCTGCATCTTCCAGGGCGAGACCACCACCGACAGGACGCCGAGGCGGCCCCGGCACCGCGGACACCCGCGCCGGACGAGGTCGGCCCCGACCAGGAGGTCGAGCGGGCGGCGCCCGACACCCCCACGAAGCTGCCCAAGCGGGCATGGGGCGCGGTGCTCAAGGGCTCCCTGCGCGAGTTCCAGGACGACGAGCTGACCGACCGGGCCGCGGCGCTGACCTACTACGGGGTGCTGGCCCTGTTCCCGGCCCTGCTGGTGCTGGTCTCCCTGCTGGCGATCGGGGGCAGGTCGGTCACCGACCGGGTGCTGGCCAACCTCAAGAACCTCGCGCCCGGCCCCGCGCGCGACATCATCACCCGGGCGGTCGAGCAGCTGCAGAACGGCGCCGGCACCGGCTCGGTCGTGGCCGTGATCGGCCTCGTGCTCGCCGTGTGGTCGGCGTCCGGGTACGTGGCCGCCTTCATCCGCGCCGCCAACGCCGTCTACGACATGCCGGAGGGCCGTCCGGTGTGGAAGATCCTGCCGGTGCGGGTCGGGGTGACGGTCGTGCTGATGGTGCTCGCCGTGGCCAGCGCGCTCATCGTCGTCTTCACCGGGGGCCTGGCCCGCCGTGCCGGGCAGGCGCTGGGCATGGGCGACACGGCCCTGACGGTGTGGTCGATCGCGAAGTGGCCCGTCCTGGTCCTGCTGGTCACCGTGATGATCGCCATCCTGTACTGGGCGACACCGAACGCCAAGGTCAAGGGCTTCAGGTGGATCACCCCCGGCAGTGTCCTCGCCCTCCTGATCTGGATGATCGCCTCGGCCGCCTTCGCGGTGTACGTCGCGAACTTCGCCTCCTACAACAAGACGTACGGCGCGATGGCCGGCGTCATCGTCTTCCTGATCTGGCTGTGGATCAGCAACCTGGCGATCCTGCTGGGCCTGGAGTTCGACGCGGAGACCGTACGGCAGCGGGCCATCGCCGGCGGCCATCCCCCCACGGCCGAGCCGTACACCCGGCCGCGTGACACCACGAAGTGGGACGAGGAGGACCTACGGCGGCTGGACGACGTCTGACGTTCGTCAGGCCGGGTGGCTGCGGCGGGGCTCGATCAGCCCGGTCTCGTAGGCGAGGATGGTCGCCTGGACCCGGTCACGCAGTCCGAGTTTGGACAACAGGGCGTTGACATGGCTCTTGACGGTCCCTGTCGTCACGCCGAGTTCCGCTCCGATCTCGGCGTTGGTCAGCCCGGAGGCGATCTTCAGCAGCACTTCGTGTTCCCGCAGCGTGAGCCGGCCGAGTTCGCCGGCGGCCGCGGGCGGCGTCGGGGCGCTCCGGGCGAAGGTGTCGATGAGACGGCGGGTCACGGCGGGGGCGAGGATGCCGTCGCCGGCGGCGACCACGCGAATGGCCGACAGCAGTTCCTCGGGCCGGGCGTCCTTCAGCAGGAACCCGGACGCTCCGGCGCGCAGCGCCTCGTACACGTACTCGTCCAGGTCGAAGGTGGTGAGCACCAGCACCCGCGGTCCGCGCTCCTGAGCCGTGACCAGCCGGGTCGCGGTGAGCCCGTCCATGCCGGGCATCCGGATGTCCATCAGGACGACGTCGGCTCCCTCACCGGACGCGAGCGACACCGCCGTGGCTCCGTCGCCGGCCTCGGCCACCACGGTCAGATCGGGTTCGGCGTCCACGATGGCGGCGAACCCGGCGCGGACCACGGCCTGGTCGTCGACGACGATCACGCGTACGGCGACGGGGAAACCTCCTGAACCGGGGCCGGAACGGGCCCGACCGGCAACGACACCAGTAGCCTACCGGCTGGTTCGCACACGATCCGTCCCTCGCCCGCGGCGACCTGCACCCGCAGGCGTTCGGCGACCGGGCCCGCGATCGCGAGCCGGACACCCGTCACCGTCAGGAGCAGGGTGGCGCGCCGCCGCCGCAGGGTCACCCGGGCCGGGCCGTGGTCGCCCGCGCCGAGCGCCGCCTCCACGATCCGGTACACCGAGACCTGCACCGCCGACGGCACGTCCCGGGCCGCCTCGGGCAGGCCCCGCAACTGCACCTCACGGCCGTTCGTGCCCCACGCCCGGCACAGCGCGTCGAGGTCGGCAGCCGTCGGTGAGGGGGTGAGCCGGCCGACGGAGTCCTCGCCGTCACCGAGACCGTGCAGCATGTCCCGCATGGCGGCGAGGGCCGCCCGGGCGGCCCCGGCCACGTCCGCCGTCTCGCCCCGCCGTGCCGCGTCCACGAGCGACGCGGTGTGCCGCAGGACGGCGTCCCGCAAGGTGCCCGCCAGCCGCACCCGTTCGGCCTCGGCGGCCCGGTCCGCGTGCCACAGCGAGGTGGCCAACGCGAAGTCGTCGTTGGCGAGCGCGCGCAGCCGGCGCCGCCGTACGACGAGACCGGCGCCCCAGACGGTGGCGAACAAGGGAGCCAGCAGGACGGACAGCAGGAGGGCGAGGAAGACGCTCTCGCCCCGGCCGATCGCCTCGCCCGCGACCGACCCGTCGGCGCACGACATGACCGTCACCGAACAGCCCACCCCGAGTGCCGCCGCGGCCGTCGCGGGCCAGGTGCGCGCGGGCCCCTGCCCGAAGGCGGCGACCGCGTAGACGGCGAGCGTCTCCACGAGCACTCCGCCGGTGAGGAACTGCGCCACCTGGGACGGCAGCGGTACGGCGACGACGGCCGCCGAACCGAGCCACGTCGTGCCCAGCACGGCGAGGAGAACGGCCCACGGGGCACGCCTGCGCCACAGCAGGGGCAGCGCGTGCAGGGCCAGCAGCACCGTGACCACCAGCAGGCCGGGCACCGCGGCGTGCCGCGCCCGAGCCGACCAGTCCTCCATGATCGCCAGGGTGAAGGAGACCGGCAGGATCATGCCGGTGAAGGCCAGCGCGGGATCCGTGAACCGTTGTTCCCGCAGCACGTCACGCCGCCACGCCTGATCCGTCGGCGGCTGCTGCACCACGCCGTCGGGCAGGGTCGCGCGGACCCGCCAGCCACCGTCGCCCGTCGGACCGGCGGTCAGCTCACCCCCGACTGAGGCGGCGCGTTCCCGCATCCCGGACACCCCGCGCCCCGCACCGAGGCCCTTCGCACCAGGCTGCGCGGCCGTGCGCGACGGGCCGTTCTCCACCGTCAGCCGGAGCAGGCCGTCCTCCCGCCGGACCACCACGCGGGCCGTGGCACCGGGCGCGTACCGCAGGACGTTCGTGAGGGCTTCACGGACGATGCCGTGGACGGCCTCGGCGGCCGGTCCGGCCAGATCGCCGGGGATCCACGTCTCGACCGGAGGGCCCAACCGGCCGAATCCGGCGACCAGTTCCTCGATCCGGCCGCTCATCGGCCGCCGGTCCGTCAGGCCGGCGTCCGCGTCGCGCAGCAGACCGACGAGCCGTTGCAGCGTGGTGAGGGTCTCGGTGCCGGTCCGTTCGGCGAACGACAGCGCCTCGGCGGCCAGGTCGGGCCTGCTGTCCTCGAGCCGGCGCGCGGCATCGACGGTGACGACGACCGAGGTGAGATGATGGGCACTGACATCATGCAGTTCGCGGGCGAGCCGACGGCGCTCCTGGTCGCCCGCCAGCCGGCGCGCGTGCTCCGCCCCGGCCAGCCGCCGGGCCGCGGTCAGCCGGCCCGCGCGCCAGTGACGCCGCGCCTCACCGAGCCCCGCGCACAGGACGTACACGCCGAGCGACAGCCCCAACTGCGACAGCAACGAGACCCGCAGCCCCTCCTGTACGGCGGCGATGACCCACTCGACACCCACCACGGCGGCGACGGCCCGCACCGTCACGGGCACCGGGCAGTGGACGGCGACGGAGTACAGAGCGATCGACGGGCCGATGCCGAGCCAGCCGTCCGGCCAGGCGACCGTGCCCAGGACGAGCGTGCCCAGCGTCCAGGCCAACGCCCGGACCGGGGCGTCCCTGCGCCGCCCCAGCGCGACCGTCTCCACGGCCAGGGCGCACACGACGCCGGCCGCACCCATCAGGCCGGGTGGGTCGTCCGAGCCCGCCCCGGACCACAGCAGGGCACCTTGCGTGGCCGCAAGCAGCAGCGGCAGGCACCAGTTGCGTATCGTCTCCATCGCCGACGAGCGTAAGGGGCGGCTCGGGTGCCGGCGCCCGACCTGAGGACGAGGTGCGTCCCCAACCAGAGACAGAGGCGCCGGGGGCGCCCCGACCCGGGGCAGAGGTCCCGGTCGTGCCGCGAGACGATGTCAGGACCCGGTCGGCTCGGCCAGGCTGACGGCATGACACATCCGTCGCCGTGCGCACCACTGCCTCACCACCGCCTGGCTCGCCTCTCGCCGCGCTACCGATGGTGGCGCCCGCTGGTCGGGACCCTGGTCTTCGTCGTGCTGTACGTGGCAGCCACAGGTCTGCTCGACGCGGTGACCTCGGCACTGGGCACCCGAAGGGGATACCCGAAGAACCCCGACGGCTCGGTGGACTTCGGCCCCGTGTCCGGCACCGCCCTCGACCTGCTCTTCATCGCGGTGGCGATACCCGTGGTCCTGCTGGTCGTGCGCTGGATCGGGCGCCGCCCGGCAGGCTCGGTCTCCTCCGTGACCGGACGGCTCAGATGGCGCTGGCTGGCGCTGTGCCTGCTGACGGCGGCGCCGGTCTTCGCCCTGATGTCCGGCGCCGGGTTCCTGCTGCCCGATGGCGCCGACCAGGGCGACCGCTGGGCGGGGTGGGCGGTCTTCGGGCCGGCGCTGGCGATGCTCGTCGTGCTGGTCCCGCTGCAGACGGCCGCCGAGGAGTACGTCTTCCGGGGCTGGCTGACCCAGACGTTCGGCGCCTACCTGCGCTCCCCGTGGTGCGCGTTCCTGCCGCAGGCCGTCCTGTTCGCCGCCGCCCACGGCTGGGGCACGCCCTGGGGCTTCGCCGACCTTGTGGTGTTCGGCGCGGCGGGGGGCTGGCTGACCTGGCGGACGGGCGGCCTCGAGGCGTCCGTCGCCCTGCACGCAGTCACCAACCTGTTCGCCTTCGGCATCTCGGCCGCCGTCGTCGGCGGGCTCGACACCGACGACACCGCGGCCGACGCGGCCTGGCAGCTGGTCGCCCTCGACGTGGTGAGCATCGCCCTGTACACGGCGGCGGTGGCGTGGCTGCTGCGCCGCCGCACCCTGGACCGCACGGCCCCGGCACCGCCGCAGCCCACGCCCGCTGTGCCGCCCTCCGGGTACGGGCTGCTCCCAGGAGCTCCGGTGCCCCCGCCGTGGCCGGAGCAGGGCGCACCCTTCCCGCCGGGCCGGCCGGGCGGTTCCGGGCGGGGCTGAGCGCCGGGGCACCCCGATGCGCCGCCCCGCTCGATCCGGCGCGTCCCGGCACTCTGTGGCTGACGTGGTCCGGCAGCCCGGGCGAGCCGGTCGGGGCACCGGCTCACCGGCGGACGGTGGTGAAGTCGACGGGCCGGGGCCTGAGCAGGCGGGTGCGTTCCGTGAGCGCTCGCAGCCTCCGGGACATCTCCTCGGCGGCCAGACGTCGGCGGTCGCCGTGACCCGGCAGGACCCACTCGAAGCGCAGCCGCCCGGCCGTCCGGGCCAGGGAGGCGGCCAGCTCTTCGACGGAGTACCAGGTCACGCTCTCCGCGACCTCCAGATCGCCGGTCGTGCGCGACCGGTAGAAGCTGTCGCCGCTGAAGCAGTACCGGTCGTCCGCCAGGTAGAGCACGCTGCCCCGGGTGTGGCCGGGCAGCGGGTGGGCGGTGACCCCCTCGTCGATCTAGGTGGCCTCGAGCCCCCGGATCACCCGGTCCGCGTCCGGCGCCGCGTCGAGGTCGCCCTCGTGGATCCACAGCCGGGCGCCGAAGTGGTCCGCGTAGCGGCGGCCGTGCGCGGCATGGTCGCGATGGGTGACGAGTACATCGGTGACGGGACCCCGGGCGGTGTACCGCTCGGCGAGCGTGGGGCTCCAGCGCGGTGTGTCGATCATCATCGCCGTACCGGACGCCCGCAGCAGCAGACAGGAGTTTGCTCCCGTGGTGTGCCGGGAGTTGGGTCCGCAGATCAGCACGCCGTCGTCCAGGGCCATCGGGAAGGGGTCCAGCGCCTGGTCCGGCTGCCCGGACACCGGACGGATCGAGCGGGTGGGGCAGACGAACACGGCGGCGTGTGGGCGCCGCGTCTTTGCCTCGTCGCTCGGCGGTCGCAGGATCCGGGGCCTTCCTCGCGACTCGCCGATCAGTCCGGGTGCGAACTGTCGGGCGACGTCGCAGTTGGTGCAGCGGTCGTCGACGTACCAGTCGGTGATGGCAGCGCTCCCTCCCGTGAGGGCGCCCCCGGCAGGGTCGCCGTTCTCCAGGCATATCCCATGCGCAGTCGAAGTCGTAGCGGAGGCCGTGTCGATCGGGTGTCCCGCGCTCGGCGCTGCTCTCAGGGGCCGGTGAGTCGATGCGTGTTCTGTGACATTCCCGGCTCGGCGTCACTCGGAGTGACGGTAAGACATGAGATCCATAACGATCTCGGCTCGGCCCTTGTTTGCGGAGTGATCCGTTCTAGCCTCCGGCCATGCCATTTCTTTCAAGCCGCCGCAGAAGAACACGCGTCGCCCCGGAACTCGACGACCAGGACCTGGGCCGGCTCTTGAAGACTCTCTTGGCGACCACCAGGACCGGGACCATCGCCACCACCGACCTGTGCGTGGCGCAGATATCCCGTCTCCTGGACCAGGACCCGGGCGACTGGGACCGCCGTGGGCACCGCATCGGTGTCGTGGCGGAGTACCTCGCCGGGTCCCATCTGCCGCGCTCCTGGGCCACGCGTGAGCCGCGCAATGCGAGCGCGCTGCTGTTGCACGCCTGGTCACAGGTCGCGCAGGCGCGCACCGAGGGACGGTTGGAGGACGCCGCCGGTGCCGCCCAGTGCTGTCTGAAGGCGGCCGACCTCACGCCGGAGGACCCCACCCCGTGGGTCGCCCTGCTGGAGGTGGCGCGCCTGGACCACTGGGAGCAGCCGCGCGTGTTCGGCGTCTGGAACGAGGTGCTCGCCCGCGACCGCTGGAACCGTGAGGCCTACCTGAGCATGCTCTCCTATCTCACCCCGGAGGAGGCGGGCTCGCGCATCCAGGTCCTGGAGTTCGTGGACGCGCTGTGCGCGCGCATGCCCGCCAACGCGCCGTGCGCGGCCGTCGAACTCACCGCACAGGTCTTCCAGTACCACTCCATCCTCGGCCGCGGCGGCTTCGAGGCGCTGGTGGCCCGCAACCACTGGTCGCGGCCGATGGCGGCCCAGGCCCTCGACCGCGTGGCGCACACCTGGGGGCAGCCGGGCTTCCTGCGTCACGCCAAGGCGCTCGCCGACCTCAACCTCCTCGCCTACGCGCTGATGGCCGCCGACCGGCGCAGCGAGGCGCGGCCGGTGTTCGAGGCGATCGGCGGCGTGGCCACCGCGTGGCCCTGGCAGGTCGGCGGTGAGCCGCTGAGCGAGTTCGAACAGGCGCAGCGGAAGGCGACCGGCCTGTGAGTTCCCTACTCGTCCGCGCCCGCGTCCTCGGCGGCGGTGGGGCGAGTCTCGTCGCCGCCTGCCGCGGGGGCATCGGAGGCGGGGGAGGCCGTGTAGAAGACGGACGTGCCCTGCTTGGTGCGCTGTGCACTGTTCCTGGCCACCAGGTTTTCCAGGGTGGTGCGTACGACCTTGACCTGGATCCCGCGGTCCGGGTGGGCCCGGCCGAGAGCATCGGCGACTTCGGCGGCGGAGCGGGGTTCGTTCTGCCCGGTCAGGTGCAGGCGGACGAGGTCGATGAGGGTGGGCTGAGCCGTGGTGCCCACGGCTGCCCTGCTCACCGCCGTCTTGTCCGCCGCCGTCCTGCTCGCGGCCTTCCTGCTCCCCGTCCTCTTGCTCACCGCCTTCTCGGCCGTGGGCTTTCCCGCGGCCCGCTTCCTGCGCTCGGTTCCTCCGGCGGGGGCCGGGACACCGGCCGTGGCCGCGACTCCGAGGGCCTGCTGCATGCCCACCAGAATGCTGTGATCGTGCTGCAGGGTCGCCAACTGTTCCTTCAGCTCCGTGATCTCGCCTGTGACGCGTTGCTGTTCCTTCACGTTGTGCTCGAGGTCGTCGGCCACCTGGCTGACGTACTGCGAGGTCAACTCGGTGACTGGTGCGCTGACTTCAGTCATCCATCTCTCCGTTCCGCGACCGGGTGCGCCATTCCTCTTCGAGAATGCTGAACACGAGGGAGTCCCGCCAGCCGTCCCGGATCAACTGGGTGTGACGCAGGTGCCCTTCACAGGTCATGCCCAGCTTGGTCAGCACCCGTGACGAACCCGTATTCCGCGGGTCACAGGTGGCACGGATCCGGTGGAGCGCCAACGCGCAGAATCCACGGGCCAGAAGCTCCCGCCCGATCCACGTCGCGATGCCCTGCCCCCAGAGGCGCGGATGCACGACGTAGGCGATCTCGCCCTGGCGGTCGCGGGTACTGCGCACCCACAGTTCGCCCATGCCCACGACGTCCTGCCCGCGGACGGCCGCGAAGGCGTGCCGGTGGCGCGGGTGGTCGGACCAGGCCTTGGCCGCCGTAGCGACGAAGTCCCGCGTCTGCTCCCGGGTGTTCGGTCCCCACGGCTGGAACCGGCAGGCCTCGGCGAGCCCCGCCCACGCGTGCACGGCCGGCCAGTCCTCCGCGGCGATCCTGCGCAGTGTCACCGGGCTCCGACTCATCGGGCGATCATGCCCCGGATACGAGGGCCCGAACCGGGGGAGAGCACTTCGGGCGTCTCCGGTCCCCGGGCCGGTGGCACTCACAGAGCGTGCCGAAGCGGTCACGAAAAGGATTTGCCCCCGCGGATGCACTTACCGGGCGGTTGGGGGCACCCGGAGGACAGGAGCATTGATATCCGCAGGAGGCACACCATGATCGCCCTCGGCATCATTCTGCTCGTGGTCGGATTCATCACGGGCATATCCATCCTCTGGACCATCGGCATCATCCTGCTCGTGGTCGGAGCCGTTCTCTGGCTGCTGGGTTCCATGGGACACGCCGTCGCAGGCCGTCGGCACTACTGGTGACCTCGCTGTCGTACGGCCCGCCTGCACCGATGTCGCCCGGCCCCCGCTCCCGTCGCACGCCGACGGGAGCGGAGCGAACGAGTGGACCCCGCACGGGGCCCACTCACCTCACGATTCCCCTCACCTCACGAAGCGTGAGGCTCCCAGATTGACCAGGTGCCCCACCATCTCGACCTCCACGCCGTCCGGCGTGGACCGGGCCGAGGTGAAGCCGACGTTCTCCGGAAGGCTCACCCGCCAGCTGGCCGCGGCCTGTTGGCTTCCGGGGACGGTCAGGGAGATCTCGTCGCCCTGGGCGAGGAACGTGCCCGTGCCGTTCACCCGGGTCCCGGCGACCGGGCCGGTGATCTCGACACGGGCGGCCTGACCCTGCGACCCCGGGGCCTGCGACACCTTGACGGGGCCCCCGGTGCCCGCCAGGCGCGACAGCACGCCGGACAGCTGGTCGTAGGTCAGGAACAGCGAGCCGGTGGCCAGGTCCGCCTCGGCGTTGCGGGCGGTCAGCGAGGTCACGTGCACGTGCTGCAGGTCGAGGGAGAGCTTCTCGACGGTCAGGTAGCCGCCCTGGGCGTTGCTCGTGGTGTCCACGGTGAACTTCCCGGCCGACAGCTTGACGTCGTCGAAGTCCTGCGCGAACGCCTGGGTGAGGAAGGGGAAGCCCTCGATCGACACGTCCAGGTGTCCGTCGGTGGTGTTGCCGTAGTCGTACTTCTCCCTCGCGAGCTGCGTGACCTCCTTGTCCGCGTAGTGCACGGCGACACGGTCGGCGACCGTGAAGAGCACGGCCAGCACCACCACCGTGATGGCCAGCACCTTGACCCAGCGACGTCTCATTACCGGTATCCCCGTTCCCCTGAATTGATCATGTGCACGACCGGCGTGCGAGCCTTGATCATGCACGCTCGGAGCGTCGGGGGAAAAGTTCGGGCCGTGCGGGCTGCCCGGCCGGCCGTTGTCACCAGCCCGTGAACAGCAGGTGGTTGAGGAGGAGGGCGAGCACGGCCTGCGCGGCGAGCCAGGCGCGGGGGCGGGGGAGCAGGGCACAGGCCGGGAGCAGCCACAGGGCGAACGGGAGCCAGATGCGTTCGGTCTCCGCCTTGCTCATACCGGACAGGTCGGCGATCAGCAGGGCGAGCAGGGCCGTGAGGACCAGGACCGCGAGGCGGGCGGACGCGGCGGCGGGACCCGGGTCGGAAACGCCGCGGAGCCGGATCGGGTTCCCTGCCGTGCCGCGTGGCCGGACCAGCTCCGCCGCCGTGCGTCCCAGGCCCGCCGCCGTGGCCGGGCCGGTGATGAGCACGGTGCAGGCGAGGTTGGCCCACACCCAGTAGCCGTAGGGGCGGATACCGCCCACTCCCTGGTCGTAGCGGACGACCAGGAGGCGGTACGCGTGCCACCAGTCGAAGCCGGCGAGCGTGAACAGCGCAGGGAGCACGGCCAGCCCGGCGAACAGGGGCAGCAGCAGCGTGGGGCGGGCTCTGGGTCCCTGCCCGCCGAGCACGAGGACCGCCGCGCCGATCAGGGCGAAGAGCGTGAGGCCGTAGGAGAGATAGCAGGTCAGACCGAACAGCAGGCCCGAGGCCGCCGCCCAGCACCAGGAGCCCCGCGTGACGGCCAGCGCGAGCAGGGCCACGGACCAGGCGGCGACGGCCGCGAAGTAGCCGTCGGCCGACGTGCCCTGCCACACCGCGGCCGGAGCCAGGACCACGAAGGGGGCGGCCCGCCGGGCGAGGCTCTCGCCGGCCAGCGCACGGACCGCGATCAGGACCGCCACGCAGCCCGTCGCGCCGACGGTGATGCACCACATCCCGGCCCAGCCGCCGCCGCGCAGCCCGATCCGGTCGAGCAGGACGAAGGTCAGGGTGGCGGCCGGGGGATGGCCGGCGATGTGGGCGGGCCAGGGGGCGGGCGTGCCGCTGACGATGTGGTGGGTGAAGTCCCGCAGGGTGGCCGGGATGTCGTGGAAGCGGTCGATGACCCGGAGGTACTCGTTGCGGGTGGTCAGCCTGCCCGCGATGCCCCGGTGCCAGCCGTCGATCAGCGCGAGGGAGAGGATCCACGCCAGCGCGGCCGCCCAGGCGGCCGGGAGCAGCGCCCGCCAGGGGAGGCGGGCCGCGACGGCGGGACCGTACGCCACGGTGGCCGCCGCCACCGCCAGGGCCGCCGGGGTGCCGGGGCCGACGTGCGGATCCCACTCGGCCAGCACCGGTGGCCAGTGCACGAACAGCGTGTGGCGGGTGTCCTGGATGTGGCGGCCGACGAGGACGGCCACCGTCACGAGGAGGGCGGCGGCGCCGACGGCGACGAGGTCGCGGCGGAGGGATCGGGTCACAGCGGAACGCTAGGCCGACGGGGCCGCGTCAGGCCGAAGTCCGGGCCGGACGTCAGCGTTTCGTCATGGGTCGGGCACCGATTTCCGGGCCGCGCGCGCCCTACGGTCGGGGCATGCGCGACCATTCCCGGCTCCCCACGTCACCCGGCTTCTGGCGCAGCCCGCTGCGCGGCCCCTGGCTCACCTCGGTGCTCGGCCTCGTCCTCCTCGTCGGCATCACCGTGCTCTTCGTGACCGGTCTGGTGTCGTACGCCGCCTACAACCCGGGCCTGTCCCCGGTGAACGACAAGACTCCGGACAAGGGCCTGCTCGGCTTCTACCTGTTCGCCTGGCCGACCCACCCGGTGTGGCTGTACCGGTTCACCCAGGGCGTGCACGTCACCCTCGGCATCACCCTGGTCCCCGTCCTGCTCGCCAAGCTGTGGTCGGTGGTGCCGAAGCTGTTCGTCCTGCCACCGGCCCGCTCGGTCACCCGTGCGCTGGAGCGGATCTCGCTGCTGCTGCTGGTCGGCGGCGGGTTGTTCGAGTTCACGACCGGGGTGCTCAACGTCCAGCTGGACTACGTCTTCCCGGGCTCCTTCTACCCGCTGCACTTCTACGGGGCATGGGTGTTCTTCGCCGCGTTCGTGGCCCACGCCGCGCTGAAGACGCCGGCGGCCCTGCGCACCGTACGGCGGCGCCGGCAGGAACACACCGCCCGGGAACCCGACCTCCTCATCTCCCCGCGGCCCGACCCGCCGACCGTCTCCCGGAGGGGCGCGCTGGGCCTGGTCGGCGGCGGCTCGCTGCTGCTGTTCCTGACCACCATCGGGCAGAGCCTGGGCGGCCCCTTCCGCCGTACCGCCCTGCTCGCGCCGCACGGGACGGCCGATCCCGGCCGCGGCCCGAACGGCTTCCAGATCAACAAGACCGCCGCCTACGCCGGGATCACCCCGGCCGACACCCACGAGGACGCCTGGCGGCTCGTCGTGACCGGCCGCACCGGCACCGTCCGGCTCGGCCGCGCCGAACTGCTCCGCCTCCCGCTGCACAGCGCGTCGTTGCCGATCGCCTGCGTGGAGGGCTGGTCGACCGCCGACCAGTGGTGGCGGGGGGTGCGGCTGCGGGACCTCGCCGCGCTCGTCGGGTACGACGGTGATCCGCCGGACGTGTTCGTGGAGTCCCTGCAACGGCACGGCGCCTTCCGGCACGCGGCCCTGCGCGCCAACCAGGTGGCCGACCCGCGCTCCCTGCTCGCCCTCTACGTCAACGGCGAGCCCCTGTCCCCCGACCACGGCCACCCGGCGCGGGTCGTCGTGCCCGCGGCCCCCGGTGTGCTCAACACCAAGTGGGTGGCCCGGCTGACCTTCGGAGAGTTGTGATGAAGCGTCGCGTCCCGGCCGGCAGTCCCTTCCCACTGCTGCTGTTCATCTGCTCGTTCGCCCTCGCCGACTACGCCGGCGTCCGGTTGTCGGCCGGTGACTGGTCCGGTGTGGCGCTGTGGATCGTGGGTGCCGCCCTGCTGCACGACCTCGTCCTGCTGCCGCTGTACGCGGTGGCGGACCGGGCGGTCGTGCGCGGTCTCGGGGCGGCCGGCCGGCGCACCTGGACGCCGTACGCGAGGGTGCCGGCCGCCCTGTCCGGACTGCTCCTGCTGGTCTGGTTCCCGCTGATCAGTGGCATGGTGGACCGGCGCTACCGGGCGGCCACCGGACTGTCCCCGGACGGCTTCCTCGCGCGCTGGCTGCTGATCACCGCCGCCCTCTTCGGCGGTTCGGCGCTCCTGCTCGCGGTCCGGGTGCGCAGGGCCACGAAGCGCCGGTCGCCGGCCGTCCACTGACCGGCCGGACGCCACCCGGCCCGGCACGCGAGCCGCAGCAGGGCCGGGGTGCCGATCCGCGCCCACGGGAACGGGTCGGCCGGCGCGGCCCGGTGGTGGGCGACGTCGACGACCTGCACCAGGGTGCGTTCCTCGATGTCGACGGGCGCCGTCTCGGCGAGCAACAGGCCGCCGGGGCGCAGGAGCCGGGCGGTGCGCCGGAGCAGGGCCCGGGGGTCCCCGCCGATCCCGACGTTGCCGTCCATGAGCAGCACCGTGCCCCAGCGGCCCTCGCCGGGCAGCGGCTCGAACACGGAGCGGCACAGCGCCGGGCAGCCGAGCCGTGCCGTCTGCTCGACGGCGGCCTCGCTGACGTCGATGCCGAGCGCCGTACGGCCCCGGGCGGCGAGTTCCGCCACCAGCCGTCCGGGCCCGCAGCCGACGTCCAGGACGGCGCCCTCGCACCGGTCCAGCACCGCCCGGTCGACGGCGTCGGCCCGTGCGCACCAACGCTCCACCTCCAGCGGCAGCAGCCAGCCGTCGCTGCGGCGCAGGAACAGCGGGCCCCGGCCGGTCCGCAGCGCGGCGGAGTAGGGGTCGGCGGCGGCCCACGCCGGGCGGGCGGCAGGCGCGGTGCTCATCGCGGGCTGACCGGCGCACAGCGCGCCAGCCGGGCCGCGAACCGGCCGTGCGGGGCCAGCGCGGCGACGGCATGGGCGTCGGCGGCCGTGTCCACGTCCCGCAGCCGGGGCAGATCGCGCACCCGCAGCCCGGCGGACACCAGCCGCTGCCGCTGCACGGCCCCCGTCACCGGCGTCGACATGGGCACGCCCCGCAGCAGCGCCGGGTCGGGCGCGGCCAGACCCAGGGCCCAGAAGCCGCCGTCCTGCGCCGGACCCAGGTACGCGTCGCAGTCCGCGAAGTCCACGGTGAGCAGCCCCGGCGTCACCTGCGGGGTGTCCATACCGATGAGCAGCGCGGGCCCGGAGCAGTGCGCGAAGGCGTCCGCGAGCCGCTCGTCCAGCCCGCCCGCGCACTGCGGCAGCACCTCGAAGCCGGGCGGCAGCCAGGGGCCGACGGCACCGTCGAGGACGAGGACGCGGCGGGACGCGGGGCTGGCCGCCACGGCGTGCAGGGTGTCGGCGAGCGCCGCCGCCGCCAGCTGCGCGGCCTGCTCCGGGCTGAACGGCGGGGTGAGCCGCGTCTTGACCCGTCCCGGGCGCGGCTCCTTGGCGATGACGAGGAGTGTGGTCACCGTACGGCCCTCCCGGCTGCCCGGACCTCGACGGCCGGCGGTTCGGCCAGGACGCGGCGCATGTCCCGCACCGCCTGCCAGGTGCCGCGCCAGGTGCCGGTCACCTTGGACGCACCGGTGCGCGGCAGATACGGCACGTCGTGCTCGGTGACGCGCCAGCCGGCGTCGGCGGCGCGGACCACCATCTGCAGCGGGTAGCCGCTGCGCCGGTCGGTGAGACCGAGCGCGAGCAGCGGCTCGCGGCGGGCGGCGCGCAGCGGACCGAGGTCGTGCAGACGCAGCCCGGTGCGCCGGCGCAGCATCCGCGCGAGCGCGAGATTGCCGGCCCGGGCGTGCGCGGGCCAGGCGCCCCGGCCCTGCGGGCGGCGCCGGCCGAGCACCAGGTCGGCCTCGCCCGCGCGGACCTCGGCGGCGAACGGCACGAGGAGCGCGGGGTCGAGGGAGGCGTCGCAGTCGCAGAAGCACACCACGGCGCCGGTGGCCGCGGCCAGCCCGGCGTGGCAGGCGGCGCCGAAGCCGCGCCGCGGCTCGTGCACCACGGTCGCGCCCAGGGCACGCGCCACCTCGGAGGAGCCGTCGGTGGAACCGTTGTCGACGACGATGGCGCGCCAGCCGGCCGGGATCCGGGCGAGTACCCAGGGCAGGGCCTCGGCCTCGTTCAGGCAGGGCAGCACCACGTCGACGTCCGATGAAGGGGTCGTCACGGGTTTCACCCTACGAACGCGAATCAGACATAACGGACTGGTGGTCCTTACGAAACGCGGACGCCGTACACACCGGGACGCAGACTGCCGGCGCCCGGTGCGAGGCTGGAGGCATGCAACCGCCCTACGAGCCCCAGCGGGCCGAAGCCGCCGACACGGCGGCCCGGGTCCTGGTCGTCGACGACGACCCGACCGTCGCCGAGGTCGTCGCCGGCTACCTGGACCGAGCCGGATACCTGGTCGACCGCGCCGAGGACGGCCCGACGGCCCTGACCCGCGCCGCCGCGCACCGGCCCGACCTGGTGGTCCTGGACCTGATGCTGCCCGGCATGGACGGCCTGGAGGTGTGCCGGCGGATGCGGGACCGGGGTCCGGTGCCGGTCATCATGCTCACCGCCCGCGGCGACGAGGACGACCGCATCCTGGGTCTGGAGGTCGGCGCCGACGACTACGTCACCAAGCCCTTCAGCCCCCGCGAGCTCGTCCTGCGCGTCGAGTCGGTGCTGCGCCGCAGCCGCCCAGCCACCGGCGGCCACCGGCTGGCGGCGGCCGGACTGGCGATCGACCCCGACGCCCGCAGGGCGACCAAGGACGGCGGTGAACTCGCCCTCACTCTGAGGGAGTTCGACCTGCTCGCCTTCTTCCTGCGGCACCCGGGACGCGCGTACAGCCGCGAGGACCTGATGCGCGAGGTGTGGGGCTGGGACTTCGGTGATCTGTCGACCGTCACCGTGCACGTCCGCCGGCTGCGCGGCAAGGTGGAGGACGACCCGGCGCGGCCCCGTCTGATCCAGACGGTGTGGGGCGTCGGCTACCGCTTCGAGCCCGGTACGGCGGTGAGCTGACCGTGCGGGACACCCTCCTCATCGCCCTGTACGCCTTCGCCGGCGCCGCCGCCACCGGCCTCGTAGGAGCCGGTGCGCTGCGCCTGATCCGGCGCCGTTCGCTCACCGCCTCGCTCGCCGTGGTGGCGGCGGTCGGCGTGGTCGCCATGCTGGCCGGCACGCTCGCCGTCGCGTGGGCGATGTTCCTGTCCCCGCACGACCTGAGCGTCGTCACCACGGTCGTCGCCATGGCGGCCGTGGTCTCCCTGGTCACCGCGCTGCTGCTGGGCCGCTGGGTGGTCGCGCGCAGCCGGGAACTCGCCGACGCCGCCCGGTCGTTCGGCGACGGCGGGGCCTTCGCGGCGCCGCACCAGCCGGCCACCGCCGAACTCGAGGCGCTCAGCCGTCAGTTGGCCGCGACCAGTGCCAAGCTCGCCGCGTCGCGGGAGCGGGAGCGGGCGCTGGAGACCTCCAGGCGGGAACTGGTCGCCTGGATCTCGCACGACCTGCGCACCCCGCTGGCCGGGCTCCGGGCGATGTCCGAGGCGCTGGAGGACGGGGTGGCCGCCGACCCCGACCGCTACCTCAAGCAGATCCGCACCGAGGTGGAACGGCTCAACGACATGGTCGGCGATCTCTTCGAGCTCTCCCGCATCCACGCGGGCACCCTGCCCCTGAGCCCGTCCCGGATCTCCCTGTACGACCTGATCGGCGACGCCCTCGCGGGAGCCGACCCGCTGGCCCGGGAACACGGGGTGCGGCTCGTCGGCGACCGTGTCGAGCCGGTGCCGGTGGAGGTGGACGGCAAGGAGATGAGCCGCGTGCTGGGCAACCTCCTGGTCAACGCCATCCGCCGCACCCCGCCCGACGGCACGGTCGCGGTCGCCGCGGAGCGGACCGACGAGGGCGTGGTGCTGTCCGTCAGCGACGGCTGCGGCGGCATCCCCGAGGAGGACCTCGCGCGCGTCTTCGACACCGGCTGGAGAGGCACCGACGCCCGCACGCCCCCGGCGGGAGCGGGCCTGGGCCTCGCCATCGTCCGGGGCATCGTGGAGGCCCACCGGGGCCGGGCCGAGGTCCGCAACATCCCGGGCGGCTGCCGCTTCGAGGTCACCCTGCCGGCGGCACCCTAGCCGCGCTCACGCGCCCCGCAGGCCGGCCCGGGCGAACTCCCGCATGCCCTCGGCGAAGCCGACCCGCGGCTTCCAGCCCAGCTCGGCCCGCAGCCGGGACGAGTCGGCGGTGATGTGCCGTACGTCCCCCAGCCGGTACTCCCCGGTGACCACGGGCTCCGGGCCGCCGCAGGCGTCGGCCAGCGCCCGCGCCATCTCGCCGACGGTCCGGGGCTCACCGCTGCCGGTGTTGTACGCGGTGAGGGCACCCGGCGCCGCCTCGGCCTCCAGGGCCGCCACGTTGGCCGCCGCCACGTCCCCGACGTGCACGAAGTCCCGCCGCTGCCGCCCGTCCTCGAACACGCGCGGTGCCTCGCCCCGGGCGAGCGCCGAGCGGAAGAAGGAGGCGACCCCGGCGTACGGGGTGTCCTTGGGCATCCCGGGCCCGTACACGTTGTGGTAGCGCAGCGACACCGCCGCCCCGCCCGTACAACGGGCCCAGGCGGCGGCCAGGTGTTCCTGGGCGAGCTTGGTCGTGGCGTACACGTTGCGGGGGTCGGCCGGCGCGTCCTCACCGACCAGTCCGGGCGAGAGCTGCTCCCCGCACTCCGGGCAGCGCGGTTCGAACCGTCCCGCGTCCAGGTCGGCCACGGCCCGCGGGCCCGGGCGTACGACACCGTGACGCGGGCACGTGTACCGGCCCTCGCCGTAGACCACCATCGAGCCGGCCAGCACCAGGCGCCGTACCCCCGCCTCCGCCAGGGCGGCGAGCAGGACGGCCGTGCCCAGGTCGTTGCGGGAGACGTACTCCGGCGCATCGGCGACACCGTCGCCGAGCCCCACCATCGCCGCCTGGTGGCAGACGGCATCCACACCGCCCAGCGCCCGTGCGACCGCCTCCGCGTCGCGGACGTCCGCGCGGGGGTCCGCGGCGACGTCGTACACGAGCGGCTCGTGCCCGCTCTCCCGCAGCGCCGTGACGACGTGGGACCCGATGAAACCGGCACCGCCGGTGACCAGTACGCGCATACGGCCACGCTAGACGGGGACGAGCCGTCCGCCACGGGACGCGACGAGCACGTCATCACTCGGTAAGGGGTGGCCGCGCGGTGGCCGCCGGGGGGGGGGGGGGGGGGGGGGGGGGGGGGGGCCGCCCGCGGGGGGGGGGGGCCGGGGGGGGGTGGGGGGGGGGGGGGGCCCGCGCCCGAGCCGCCCCCG
>NZ_JBIUBE010000012.1:238313-244102 GCF_044593395.1 Streptomyces sp. NPDC052301
GTGTAGGCGGGCCGGCGGCAGGCGCGCCGCGTCGGGCTGGCCCTCGAGATCGTGGTTGGGGGGGGGGGGGGGGTGGGGGCGGGGGCGGGGGGGGGGGGGGGGGGCGCGCCCCCCCCGGGCCGGGGGTCAGCCCTGCTGGGTCTTCAGGCCCTTGACCGACGTCACGACCTCGGCGGCGAGCTTCTTCGCGCTCGCGGCGCCGTTGTCGCTGCCGTCCGTGGACAGCACGCTGACGACGGCGGTGCCCACCCGGGCGGCGATCAGCGTGGTGCCGTTCGTCCAGGTCGGGTCGGTGAGCGTGATGGTGTACGCCTGGTCCCCGAGGCCGGGGGTCGGGACGCCGGTGACCTTCACCTTGCTGTTGGTGTCGGAGTCCGTGTAGCCGGGGCAGGCGGCGACGACCTTGGTCAGGCCCTTCATCACCTCGGCCGACGTCGAGCCGCGGTAGACGTCGATCTCCTGGTCGAGCTCGGCGGGGATCTTGCTGTCGGCGTGCGAGTTCTGCGCGAACGACACCCCGTCGATCCCGGTCAGACCGATCCACCCCGTGGAGCCGAGGTTCGCGCACTGCGGCTTGGCGGCGCTCTTGGTGGTCTGCGTCTGGTACGAGTCCCCGGTGTCCCGGCTCATGCTCGCGTCGAGGGCGAACGACGAGGGGAAGGACGACGCGGGCGCCAGGGCCTTCTTCAGCTGAGTGCCGGTCGGCAGGCCCGCGTCGGGGTCCTTGGCCTTGGTGGATGCGGCCGTGTCTTTGCCGGAGTCGCCGGAACCGGAGGAGCAGGCGGCCAGGGCCAGCGGGAGCGCCGCGACGGCGAGCACCTTCAGGGCACGGGAGGGGAGACGCATCGGATTCCTTGTCGGAAAGGTCGCACGGTGCCACGCCGGATGGGGGGTGGGACCGTGCGCACCTTCGCGTACGCGGGTGCGCCGGGGAGCCGGGCGGCAGGCCCGGGAGATCACGGACCGATCATGACCCTAGATCGTCTCAGGACACGAAATGATCACTGATCACCTATGAATCGGTCAAGTCACTGTCGTTCCGCTGTGGATTTACTCTCCATTGGTGAACCGGTCAGGCCCGGTGAACGCTCAGGCCCGTGCGCCGCCGTCCACGCGCAGCACCGTGCCGGTCACGAAGGAGGACCGGTCGCTCAGCAGCCACGCCGCGGCCTGGGCGATCTCCTCGGGGTCGGCCGCGCGGCGCAGCGGGGTGAGTGCCGTGAGCCGGTCCTGCAGGCCGGGTGACGCCGACTCCCAGGTCCGGATCATCTCCGTCAGGGTGTTGCCGGGAGCGATCGCGTTCACGCGGATGCCCTCGGGGCCGTAGGTGACGGCCGCCGACTCCGTCAGGCTGTTCACCGCCCGCTTCATCGCCCCGTACGCGGGCAGCTCCGGGTTGCCCCTCAGGCTGCCGACGGACGAGTTGTTGACGATGGCGCCCTTCCCGGCCGTGGCCCGGATCGCGGCGACCTCGGCGACCGTCGCCAGCCAGACACCCTTCAGGTTCACCGTGTAGACGCGGTCGAACTCCGCCTCCCGGAGCTCGTCCAGGGGCCCTGGCGGCTGGATCGTCGCCCCGTTGTTGAAGGCGATGTCGAGCCGCCCGTACAGCTCCACGGCCCGGTCCACGGCGGCGCGCACACTCACGGCGTCGGCGAGGTCGCACACGACGTGGTCGGCGGTCCCGCCCGCTGCCCGCACCTCCTCGGCCACGGCCCTGAGCTGGCCCTCCGTACGGGCCGCGAGCAGGACCCGCGCTCCCTCCCGGGCGAACAGCCGTGCCGCGGCGGCGCCGATGCCACGCCCGGCACCGGTGACGAAGGCGACCTTGCCGGCCAGCAGACCCGGAGGTGTCCCGGTGGTCCGGGCGGTGTGCGGAACCCGCGAGATGTCGTTCCGTGTGTCGTCCATGGCAGCGAGCCTGCTCCTGCGCGCGGGGCCCATCCAGGCACCGGCAGTACCTGGATGGGCCCCACGGGACACCCGCACACTGGACAGGTGGACAGAGCAGAACTGGCGGCCTTCCTGCGCAGCAGGCGGGAGCGGATCGCCCCCGCCGACGTCGGCCTGCGGGCCGGTCCGCGCCGGCGCACACCGGGGCTGCGGCGCGAGGAGGTGGCGCTCCTCGCGTTCATCTCGACCGAGTACTACACGCGGCTGGAGCAGGCCCGCGGCCCGCGCCCGTCGCGCGAGGTGCTGGCCGGGCTGGCCCGGGCGCTGCGGCTGTCGGACGCCGAACGCGATCACCTCCACCTCCTGGCCGGCACCCCACCGGACCCTCCGCCCGGCCCCCCGCGCGAGGTGCGGCAGAGCATCCTCGACCTGGTGCACCGGCTGCCGCGGTCCGCGGTCTTCGTGACCTCGGCCATGCTGGAGGTGCTCGCGTGGAACGAGCTGGCGGCGGCCCTCATGGAGGACTTCTCGGCCCTGCCGCGCCGCGACCGCAACCTGGCCCGCCGGGTCTTCCTCGGGCCGTACCCCGACGGGCGCCGGCTGTACGGGGTGTCGGACGCCGACGCGTTCGCCCGCCACGCGACCGGGCGGCTGCGCAGGGCCGCCGCCCGCTACCCGGGGGATCCCGAGGTGGCCGGGCTCATCCGGGAACTCCGGGACGGCAGCGAGGAGTTCGCCCGGCTCTGGGCCGCCCACGACGTGGACGCGGGACCCGCACCGTGCAAGACGTTCCAGCACCCGCTGGTCGGGCCGGTCACCGTCGGCTGTGACGCCCTCGGCGTCGCCGACCGGGACCAGCAGGTGGTGATCTACACCGCCGTGCCGGGCTCCCGGTCCGAGGAGGCGCTGCGTCTGCTGTCGGTCGTCGGCACCCAGCGCATGGACGCGCCCGGCTGAGCCGCGCCGACGGATGCAACACCACGGTCGACCATGAGGGAAAATAGTTGCCCTGAGTAACTAGGACTCCGGAAGGTCCCGCATGCCGCACCTCACCATCGACCACTCCTCCCGGCTGGCCGGAGTCTTCGACACCGGCGCCTTCGTGAAGGAGCTCCATCCGCTCGTGGTCGAGGAGTCCGGTACGGCGGGCGTCTGCAAGACGCTGGTCCGTGCCGCGGAGACGTACGTCGGGGACGTGTTCAGCGGGGAAGCCGGCTTCGTGCACGTGGAGGTGGGCCTCATGCCCGGCCGCCCCGAGGAGCAGCGGGCACGGCTGTCCGAGAGGGTGCTGGCCCTGCTCGACCGGCACCTGCGGGCGGACGGAGTGCGGGAGGTGGCCCTGTCGGTGGAGGTGAGAGAGCTGGCCGGCTCCTATCGGCTGTCGTCCGTGCGGTGAACGGCCGGGGACGGTCGTAATCCGCTCGCACGGGTGGCCACCTGATGAGATGATCTTCGTCTCGGGTCACTACGATATGGACCCAAGACAACCATTCGACCGGCCCGTTGGACGCGTGCCGGTCGGGGTCGCCGATGCCAGGGACCGCTCCCCGGGCTGCGGTGATCTTCCTGTCCAGGAGGACCTTCCGCATGTTCCGACGTATTGGCAGCACAGTCGTCCGACATCCCGTGTGGACGATCGTGGCATGGCTGATAGCCGCGGTGGCGATCGTCGCCACCGCGCCGAGTCTGCCCTCGAACAGTGACGAGAGCAGCTTCCTACCCAAGAGTTACGAGTCCATCAAGGCGGCGGATCTCCAGGAGAAGGCGTTCCCCAGCGCCTTCACCCCGTCCGCGATCGCGCTGTACCAGCGCACGGACGGCGGCAAGCTCACCGCCGCCGACAAGCAGGACGTGGCCCGGATCACCGCAGAACTGGGCAAGAAGCACATCGACCAGGTGCAGAAGGTCGTCCCCGGCCAGCCGTCCAAGGACGGCAGGTATGACCTCACCCTGGTCCAGATGGACAGCAAGAACGCCGGCCAGCCCAAACAGGCCGACGCGGCCAAGGTGTTGCGTGACGACGTCAAGCAACTGGCCAAGGGCACCCATCTCGACGTCAAGCTCGGCGGTTCGGCCGCACAGGCCCTCGACCAGCAGGACTCGTCCAAGCGTGGTCAGGCGCTGATCGGCATCGGCACCTTCGCGATCATCCTGGTGACGCTGCTGATCATCTTCCGGGCACCGATCCTGGCCGTACTGCCCCTGGTCCTGATCGGCCTGGTGTCGGCCGTCGCCAACGGCCTGATCGCCTACGCCACCAAGCTGTTCGACCTGCAGGCCAACAGCTCGATCTCCTCGATCCTGATCGTCGTGCTGTTCGGCGTGGGAACGGACTACTTCCTGTTCCTGATGTTCCGTTACCGCGAACGCCTGCGAGCCGGTGACGAGCCCAAGCAGGCCATGGTCAACGCGGTCGACCGGGTCGGCGAGGCCATCGCCTCGGCCGCCGGTGCGGTCATCATCGCCTTCCTCGCACTGGTGCTGTCCACGCTGGGCTTCCTCAAGCAGATGGGCCCGGCGCTCGCCATCGCGGTCGCCGCCACGCTGATCGCGGGCCTGACCCTGATCCCGGCCGTGGTCTCGCTGATCGGGCCGAAGGTCTTCTGGCCCTCCAAGTCCTGGCAGCGGGAACCGGACAACGCCCGCTTCGCCGCGCTCGGCCGCGGTGTGCAGCGCCGCCCGGCCCTGACGGCCGCGGTGTCCGGCCTCGTCCTGATCGTGCTGGCGCTCGGCACGATCGGGTACAAGGCCACGTTCGACCTGGCGTCGGGCTCCATGCCCAAGACCAAGGAGTCCATGGTCGTCCAGGACCAGATGCAGAAGGCCTACTCGGCGGGCGCCGCGGCACCCACCGACGTCTACCTGTCCAGCACCGACGGCAAGCCGCTGGACAAGGCCGGCTTCGACGCGTACGCGCAGAAGCTGGGCGCCGTGGACGGTGTGGCGAGCGCCCGTATGACCCAGGTGAACCAGGCCGGCACCACGGCGGACTTCACCGTCACGCTCAAGTACGAGGCCTCGACGGACAAGGCCATCGACACCGTGGGGCGGGTGCGCGACGTCGCCCACTCCGACGCACCCGACGGCACACACGCCGTCGTAGGCGGCATGTCCTCGATCTACAAGGACATCAACACCGCGGTCAACCACGACTACCGCACCGTCTTCCCGGTCGCGGCCGTCCTCATCATGATCATCCTGGGCCTGCTGCTGCGCAGCGTGGTCGCCCCCTGGTACCTGATGGCGTCGGTGGGCCTCGGCTTCGGCGCGACCCTCGGCGCAACCGTGTGGATCTTCCAGAAGGGCCAGGGCCACTCGGGCCTGATGTTCATGCTCCCGGTGATCATGTATCTCTTCGTGGTCGCCATCGGCACCGACTACAACATCCTCATGATCGCCCGACTCCGTGAGGAGGCCCGCGAGGGCCGGGAGCCGCGCGAGGCGGCCGGTATGGCGCTGCGGCACGCCGGGCCGACCGTGGCCGCGGCCGGCTTCATCCTGGCGGCGACCTTCGCCACGATGATGCTGGCGGGCAACTCGCTGCTCACGGAGATGGGTTTCGCGGTCTCCTTCGGCATCGCCGTCGCCGCCTTCGTGATGGCGATGTTCTTCACGCCGAGCCTCACCGCCCTCATCGGCCACGCCGCATGGTGGCCGGGGCACGGGGACCGCAGCGAGAACACGGGAGCCGGGACGGGCACCGGAACCGACGGCGCCGGATGGACCTCCGGCGACGAGCGGGGCTCCGTCGCCCACGATCCCGCGGGGCGCCGCAGCTAGGCGCAGCACGACGGGGGGGGGGGGGGGGGGGGGGGGGGGGGGGGGGGGGGGGGGGGGGGGGGGGGGGGGGGGGGGGGCGGGGGGCGGGGCGCGGCGGCGCGCGCGGCGGGCGCCGC
>NZ_JBIUBE010000013.1:0-117085 GCF_044593395.1 Streptomyces sp. NPDC052301
CGCCTCACCGGCGAGAACACCATCTCCTGGCGCGACCCGACATCACCGGAACAAACCCGCATCACGGGATAAAACACCGGGATGAAACGACCTCTCAGGACGGTGGCTGACATCGGGTGCAGTGGCTGGTTCCGTGCCCTCCCCCTGGTGCCCGGTCGACGGCAGTCCCCCGCCGTGCCCACCGAGTTCCGGGTTATGATCAACGGCAAGGCGGGGTCGTAGCACAGAGGTAGTGCGCCGCGACAGCATCTCGGAGGACGTCGGTTCGAATCCGACCGCCCCGCCCCTCACCTGCCTCACCCGCCTCGCGCGTCAGCCGGCGAAGACCTTGCCCTGCTTGACGACGTAGTGGGTCGGCCGGGAGCAGCCGATCGACGGTGTGATCAGCAGGCTCACGCTCAGCGGTGCGGGCTCCGTGCTCGCGGTCGAGAACTCGCAGACGGCTCCGCTGCCCGTGAGCGGGTACCAGAACCACCCGTCGGCCTCGCCCACGGTGACCCGGTCGGACTCCTTCCACGCCCCCTTGGTGTGCGTGTAGACCTGCAGCCGCACGGACGCGGCGTACGGATCCTGCGCCGACCGCAGCGCGGTCAGCGTGACCTTGTAGTCGCTCCCGAGTGCGGAGGAGGCGATCAGCCGGGTCCTCGGTGCCGCGGTGCCGGCGCCGGACGCCCCGGCCTCGGCGGCACCGAGGCCGATCGCCATGAGGAGAGCGCAGGCGGCGGTCGCGACGCCGCGGACGTGGGTGCGGACGATGCTCATGGGGTCCCCCGTTCGAACGAGTTGTACCGAAAGGCCGGTTTGGTTCGTACGGTGATGCAGACCCGCCAGGCGGCTTCAGGGTTGTACGGCTGCGCGGCGGATTCACCGGACGACACGGCCCCGGGCTGTCAGGTGCGATCCGGCTCGCCGGTCGTCGCCGCGGCCGCACGGAAGTGCTCGATGCCCGTGTCGAGAGCCGCTTCGAGGTGGGTGGAGTCGGCCGTGGACATCATGATGGCCACGCCTCCCCGGATGCCCGCCAGCAGCGCGGCGGCCGTCCGGTCCACCTCGAGGGCCGCCGACACCAGGCCGTTCGCCTGCAAGGCACGTATGCCGTGGGCGAGTTGCTGCTGCCATTGACGCATCAGCTCCGTCACGACGGCCCGGGCACCGGGGCGGGACCTAACGACCTGCATGAACAGTGATCCCAAGGGACCTCGACGGCAGCGCGGAGGCGTCGCAGGACCTGGCCGATCGGGCCCGGAAGGCCCTGGGCGGGCGGATCGACATCCTGGTGAACAACGCCGGCGTCCACCCCGCCGTCCGGTGGCGGGGCGATCATCAACCTCGGCTCATGGATCGCACGCCTGGGCGTGCCCCTCGGCGCGCTCCACAGCTCCACCAAGGGAGCCGTGGAGACGCTCACGCGGGCGTGGGCCGCGGAGTTCGGCCCGCTGGGCGTGCGGGTGAACGCCGTCTCGCCGGGCGTCATCCTGCCCCCGGCCCCGGAGGGCAGTGAGCCCCATCCCGGCGAGACCATGATGAAGGGCACCCCGGCCGGCGGCGTCGGCACGCCGGACGCCGTCGCGCATGCCGCGGTCCGGCCGGCCAGTGACGAAGCGGCCTTCGTGCACGGCACGGTGGTGGACGTCGACGGGGGCAGGACGGGGGTGGCCGTCATCGCCGCACGGGAAGCGGGTGCGCGAGGCCTGCTCTCGCGCGCTCCACAGCACACTTTCAGCCATGTGTGACGTGACTCACATAAAGAAAGTGTGAGAGATCGTGCAACTCTTGACGGTCTCCTCGGGTCATGACTGCGAATACATTGATCACTCCCGCCCGAGGTTCACATGAAGCTTCGCCGTTCCCTGGCCCTCGCCGCCGCTACGGCCGCCATCACCCCGGCCGTGTTGCTCACGGCCCCGATCGCGTACGCGGACGAGGAGGGTCCGACGTCCGCCGTCACCGAGACGGCGCCGTCCGTGGACGAGTCCACGCCCGCTGCCGACGACACCACTCCGTCCACCGACGACACGACGCCGGCCGGTCAGGAATCCACGCCTGCGGCGGACGACAGCACGCCGGCGGCCGCTGGTTCCAGCCCGGCGGCCTCCGGGTCGGCGTCGCCCAGTGCCGTGACCTCCCCCTCGGCCTCGGCCTCGGTCTCCGCTTCGCCCTCCCCCTCCGGGTTCCCGACGGAATGTGCGGACAGTGACGAGCCGAAGTTCGACAAGGAGCTGCACACCAGCCTCTCCGGTCTGCCGTCGAAGATCGTCGCCGGCAGCGGCTTCCACGGCTTCACGCTGAACGTGAACAACACCGGTGACCACGCCTACCAGCGCGTGGACCTCGGCGTGTTCGCCACGCAGGTGAACGAGGACGACTTCTTCGACGACACCAGCCACCTCACGCTGCAGTTCAAGGACCCCTCGTCCGGCACCTGGGAGAACATCTCCCTGGACGAGAACGACGAGGGCGCGGGCTACGTCGGCTACACCGAGGTCAAGGCCCACGAGTCCTTCTCGATCGACATGCGCCTGAGCGTCGACAAGTCCGCCCCGGCGGGGCTCGGCTACGCCGTCAGCATCGGCATGTACGCCGACGACGAGGGCAACTGTGTCTACTCCGGTGACGACAGCTTCTACGAGTTCGACATCCTCAAGGCGGGATCGACCCCGGGCGACCCCGGTGACGCCAAGCCGCAGGGTGGCAAGAAGCCCCTGCCGAAGAAGCAGCCCACCGGCAACAACAAGATCGAGCCGCAGGGTCACCTCGCCGAGACCGGCTCCGACTCCGCGCTGCCTCTGATCGGCCTCGCGGGCGGTGCCGCGGTCGCGGTCGGCGCGGGCGCCGTGTTCGTCGTACGCCGTCGCAAGAGCGCCGGCGGCGGCGCGGCCGTCTGACCCACCGAGTGGTGAGCGGGAAGGGGCCGCACCCGTGGTGTCCATGGGTGCGGCCCCTTCGTGCGGACTGACACATCGGGCATCGCTCGGGGCCCGAGGTCCGCACGCTGTCGCGTCGGGCGGGGGTGAACGCGTGGTACAGGCGGCCGGGCGACCGGGGCGAAGTCGGCGAACGCGGCGGCACGATCCACGCGGCGGATCGTGTCGCACGGGTCCGACAGCGCCCCCGCCCGCACATCTCCGGAATCAGCCGAGAGTGTTCCGGCGTGCCAGGCCCCACTCCCACATGCTGTGCACCACGGGCTCCAGGGCACGGCCCTGGCTGGTCAGTACGTAGCGGACCCGGGGCGGCCAGCCCGGGGTGCGTGGCGCTCGATCACCCCCGCACCGGTCAGCTGGGCCAGCCGATCGGACAGCACCTTGTCCGAGAGGGCGGGCAGGGCGGCGGACAGCTCGGAGTACGTGGCCTGGCCACGGCGGAGGAACTCGCGGAGCACCAGCGGTGTCCACCGGCCGGCCACCACGGCGAGGGTGATGTCGACGGGGCAGCGCGGTTCGTGCGCGGGTGGGACGAGGGCGCTGTCCGGACAGTCCGCCAACGGACCGACCTCGCCCCCCGACACGTGTCCAACCGTTTGGTGAGTCACGAAAACGCCCCCTAACGTCCGTCCTGACCAGCCCGCCCACCCAGCGCGTCCTCAGGGGGCCTTGTGCGTGTCCACCACCTCAACTGCGGTTCTCTCCGGAAGATTCCACCGCTCGGCGACGAGCCCACGGCGGGCGCCGCGCATCGCGAACTGGCCGCCGTCTGCCATTGCCTGCTCATCGAGACGGACTCGGACGGGCTGATCCTGGTCGACTCCGGCATCGGCACCGGCGATGTACGGCACCCTGACCGGTCGCTGGGCGCGGACTGGGTGGCGTACGCCCAGCCCGCGCTGGACCCGGAGGAGACTGCGCTGCGCCAGGTCGTCCGTCTGGGATACGCGCCCGAGGACGTACGGCACGTCGTGCTCACCCATCTGCACCGCGATCACACGGGTGGGCTGCCGGACTTCCCTGGGGCGCGGGTGCATGTGCACCCCGACGAGTACCGGGCCGTCACCGACCCCGCGGCAGCACATCACCGGCACAGCCTCGACCGCTTCATGCCGGCGCACCGGGCGCACGGCCCACTGCTGACGCCCGCACCCGTGGCGAAGGGCACGGAGTGGTTCGGCTTCCCCGACGTGGCGCGACCGGAGGGTCTGACGAGCGAGGTGCTGCTGGTCCCGCTGGCCGGCCACTCGGCGGGGCATGCGGGTGTCGCCGTGCGCGACGGTGACGGGCGGTGGCTGCTGCACGCCGGGGACGCGTACATGTATCACGGCGAGCTGGCGCGCACGCCGCCCCTCGCCCACCCCGTCCTCGAGCCGGTCCAGCACGGAGCGCAGATCGACGCGACGGCCCGCGTCACCGCCCGCGACCGGCTGCGCGGCCTCCACCGCGATCACGGGGACGAGGTCACTGTCTTCAGCGCACACGACCCGTGGGAGTTCGCCCGCCTCGCTGCCCGCACCGCCTGAGAGGGCGTGCCGCCCGGCTCGTGCGGTCCTTGAACGCCGGCGAGCCGGGGTCGAGCAGGTCAGCCGACGACGGGCTTCGGATCTCCCGGGGCGTCGAGCTTGAACCTCCGTCGGACGTCCGGGCGGTCGAGCAGTTTGGGCGGGTATCCCGGGCCCGGTCGTGGGGTGACATCCTCCCAGGCCAGGGGCTGTTTGCAGTGCGAGCAGACGACTTCGGCGCGGGTGTCGTGGCCGCACGGCTCGTGGCGGGCGGCGACCGGCGCTCCCGTCTCCTCGGCGAGCCAGCGGTCGCCCCAGGCGCTGATGGCCAGGAGCACGGGGAAGAAGTCGCGGCCCGACTCGGTGAGCAGGTACTCGTGCCGGGTCGGCTGGGTCTCGTAGACGCGCTTCTCCATCAGGCCCGCGTCGACCAGCCGGCGAAGGCGTTCGGTCAGGGTGTTGCGGGCGATGCCCAGTTCCTGCTGGAAGTCGTCGAACCTGCGGATGCCGTAGAACGCCTCCCTCAGCACGAGGGGGGTCCACCAGTCGCCGAGCAGATCCATGCTCCTGGCCACCGAGCAGGGCCAGTTCGCGAACGTCGTGCGCCTCATGAGCCGATGATACGAGTCTCTCACCGAAACTCAGCAGGCCAATGCCTGTCCCAGACCTTGCGGCAGTCAGTCTTAATACGCAACTATGCACGTCATCTGCGAAGAGGAGTCACGCGCCCATGGAATGGACGGGACAGGTCTACGCGGACACCCCGACGGTGTCCGCGAGCACGTACATCGACGCACCGGTGGAACGGGTGTGGACGCTGGTGAGCGACATTCGCCTGATGCCGAGGCTGAGTTCCGAGCTTCAGGAGGTCGAGTGGCTGGACGGGACGGCCGTGCCGCAGCCGGGCAGCCGCTTCCTCGGCCGTAGCGCCCACCCCGACCTCGGCAGCTGGGAGACGATCAGCACCGTCGTGGAGTGCGCGGCCCCCCGGTGCTTCGGCTGGGCGGTGGGCGACCCCGACCGTCCCTCCAGCGTGTGGCGCTTCACGCTGACCCGGCGGGGTTCGGGGACCGTGCTGGAGCAGTGGGCGCAGATGGGCCCGGCGCCCTCCGGGCTGAGCTTCGCCATCGAGGCGATGCCCGACAAGGAACAGAAGATCGTTTTCGTCAGGCTCCGCGAGTTCGAGAGCGGCATGAAGGCCAACCTCGCAGCCCTCAAGGATCTCGCGGAGAAGGATCTCGCGGACGAGGAGAAGTGATGCGCACCGCGACCACCATCGAGGCCTCGGGCGGCGCCTGGCGCGAGACCGCCGACTTCGTCCTGGAGGCCGAGAAGCTGGGGCTGGACATCTGCTGGGTGGCCGAGGCCTGGGGCAGCGACGCTCCCTCACCGCTGGGATATCTGGCCGCCCGCACCGACCGGATGCTGCTGGGCTCCGGCGTCATCCAGCTCGCCACCCGCTCCCCGGTGACCATCGCGCAGACGGCGATGACCCTCGCCGAGTTGTCCGAGGGCCGCTTCCTGCTCGGTCTCGGCGCGTCCGGCCCCCAGGTCATCGAGGGCCTGCACGGCATCCCGTTCGCGCGTCCTCTGGCCCGGATGCGGGAGACCGTCGAGATCATCCGCAGCGCCTTCGCCGGGGACAGGATCGCCTACCAGGGGCGCCAGTTCACCATCCCGCTGCCCGGCGGCGAGGGCCGCTCCATGCGGCTGAGTCTGGCGCCGGTGCCGGTACCCGTGTACCTCGCCACGCTCTCCCCGAAGATGCTGGAGCTCACCGGTGAGATCGCCGACGGCTGGCTCGGCACGAGCTTCGTCCCCGAGGGCGCCGGCGCCTACTTCACCCCTCTCGACACGGGGCTCGCCCGTGCCGGCCGCACCCGGGCCCAGCTCGACGTGTGCCAGGGGGCCGAGATCAACATCGTCGCCGACGAAGACGACCTCGCCGGCATCGTGGGCAGCCGCAAGAAGGAACTCGCCTTCTCGCTCGGCGGCATGGGCTCCGGTTCCACCAACTTCTACAACAACGCGTACAGCCGCCAGGGATGGGCGGACGTCGCCGCCCGGGTACGGGACCGCTGGCAGGCCGGTGACCGCGACGGCGCCGCCGCACTGGTCACCGACGACATGGTCCTGGCCACGACTCTGATCGGCACCGAGCGCATGGTCCGCGAGCGCCTCGAGGTCTGGCAGCGGGCGGGCGTGGACACCGTACGCCTGTACCCGGCCGGCGACACCCTGCAGGCACGTCTGGACAATCTCGGCCGGGGTATCGACCTCGTCCGCTCGATCGCACCTCGCTGAGACCGGCCCGGCCGGGCGGGAGGACAGGGTCGGCCCCGGTCATCCCGCCCACCACGGTGTGTTCCGGGGCGCCGTGGAGGACTTGGGGAAGCTCGGGACAGGCACGACTCTCCTTCGAAGGCCGGCCCGGGCACCATGACACTGGAGCAGTGCTCCTGACGCCGGACCACTCCATCCGTCCGGAGGTGTCACATCCGGCGCGGCTGCGTGGTCCTCCCTGCACAAGCCGGAGAGGGGATCGTCAGGATGAAGGTCGTCATCGTGTGTGCCTCCGTGTCGCACGGCAATACGCGCCGGGTCGCCGACACCATGGCCCGGGTACTGGACGCGCAGGCCGTCCGACCCGGGGAAGCAGATCCGGCCCAGCTGGCCGGGGCCGATCTCGTGGGCTTCGGCTCGGGCGTCTTCCACGGCAGGCTCCATCCCGGCCTGAGCGAGTTCGTCAAGTCGCTTCCGCCCAGCCGTGGCCAGGCGTTCGTATTCGCCACCAGCGGGCTCCCCGAACTGCCGCCGACGCCCTTCACCCGGTCGCTGGTCCGGCTCCTCGAAAGCAAGGGCTTCGCGGTGAACGGGAGCTTCTCCTGCCGGGCGTTCGACACCTGGGCGCCCTTCAGGCTCGTCGGCGGCATCAACAAGCAGCGCCCGAACGCCGCGGATCTGGCCGCCGCACGGGCATTCGCCGAGCGGCTGAGGGACGGGAAGGGTGCGGTGTCCTGAAACACCCGGCGTCGACGAAGACTTGACTTTCCCTCAGCGGGAGACCTGAGGCAGCTCGCCATGATGGGCGAAGCGGAGAGGCGCCGCTTGATCGACGAGTTCCTCGTCGAAGAGTGTCTGGCGGATCTGCGCGAGGACGCCGCCGGGCCGCCACGCCCGGACGTCGTCGCCGTCACCCGGGGCGTCGTCGAAACGGCCGTGGCCTCGGGCATCAGTCCGGACTCGCCGCGGGCCGATTCCGTGGTCGCCACGCTCACCGCCGGGTGTGCGCTCGCCGTGGGCCGGCCCGACGAAGCCCGGACACGTCGTACCGCAGCACCTCGGACATACGCGGTCTAGACCCCCTTCCGCCGGGACCACCCGCGGCGCGGCGCGGGAGGGGCGGCGGTCGGGGCTGGGGACGGCGTGGGGCCGGTGAACGGCGGCAGGGTCTTGAACTGGTCGTGGAGAGTGATCGTGGGTGTGATGCGGTGCAACGCGGCGCGTACCAGGGTGAGGGGGTGGTCGGGGAACTGGGCGTCCCACTGCTCCAGGTCGGCCACGTGGTACGGCAGGCCGCCGAACTGGCCGCCGCCTGCGTAGGGATGAGGCTTGAAGTAGTCGGCCGGTCCGACCTGATTCATCACCACGGCTTCCCGCAGACCGGTGGTCGCGCCCTCTGCGGCCTGCACCTTCACCACCGTGCTGCAACGGTCCTTGGGCAGCGTCCAACTGCCGATGAAGGCCTGCCCCGGCCTGCTCTGCAGTGGCATCTTGAGCAGCTGGCACAGTGCCGGGAGCCCGTCCACCGTTCCCACGGTCGCCTCGACGAGGCCGCCACCGGCCTCCGCCGTCCCCTCGGCACAGCCGTACCTCAGGCGCTCCGGTTCGTGCAGCGGGGCCGGCAGGTCAGGGACGAGGGGGAAGAAGTGGACCGACAGGACGAGCCCCGCCTCGTCGGTCCACGAGCCGGGTTCGCGCTCGGTGAACCCGGTGAGGTCCAGGCCGGTGATCGGGGTCTGGGCGATCGACGTCATGCCGATCATCATGCCGGTTCGGTGGGAGGACGGGACACCTGGAGGGGGCCTCGGCGGTGTGGGTCGAGGCCGAGTCAGATCCATTCGAAGTTGGTGTCGTCCAGGGTCGGCAGGAAGGCCTGGGCGGCGTCCAGCGGTGCGGTGGGGGCGGGGAGTTCGGCGAGCGGGACCGGGGGGAAGAGTGCCTTGGCGGCCGTGTCCTTGTAATGGCTCCACGTGAGGTGGCCGGCGCCGACGGTGCCGTCGTATTCGACGGTCCGCAGGCGGGTGCGGACGTGGTGGGCGATGTGGACGCGGAAGACCAGGTGGAGCTTGCGCGGTGGGGTTGCGCCGGGGCGGGTGACCATGGCGTCCCGGATCCAGGTCAGTCGCGGCGCGCCGCTCGCCTCCGTGAGGTCCAGGCCCAGTTCCTCGTCGAGTTCGCGTGCGAGTGCCCCGAGAACGGGTTCGCCGGATTCGACGTTGCCGCCCGGCAAGGTGTAGTGGTCCTGGCCGCTCCTGGTGCGGTGGATGAGGGCGACCTCGTCGCCGTCGAACAGTGCCGCGGCGACACGGATCTTGATGCGGGCGAACGGTTCGGCCGGGGTCACGAGATTCTCTCCTTCGATGGGCCGGGTGCGCGGTCGAAGTAGTCTTCCGGTCCATGACCGAACCGAAGGTTACCGAGTTGCAGCCGATGCCCGGCGACTGGCAGCGGGCCCTCGCCGTGGTGGCACACCCCGACGACCTGGAGTACGGCTGCTCGGCGGCCGTCGCCGCCTGGACCGACGCCGGCCGTGAGGTCGCCTATGTGCTGGCGACCCGCGGCGAGGCGGGTATCGACACCCTCGACCCGGCTGTCTGCGGCCCGCTGCGCGAGCGCGAGCAACGGGCGAGCGCGGCCGTCGTCGGCGTCACCCGTGTGGAGTTCCTCGACCACCGGGACGGCGTGATCGAGTACGGTCCCGCGCTGCGCCGGGACATCGCCGCCGCGATCCGCCGCCACCGCCCCGAACTCGTCATCACCCTCAACCATCGCGACACCTGGGGCGGCGCCGCCTGGACCACCCCGGACCACGTGGCCGTCGGCCGGGCGACCCTGGACGCCGCCGCGGACGCCGGCAACCGCTGGATCTTCCCCGAACTCGCCGAGCAGGGCCTGGGACCCTGGAACGGCGTTCGCTGGGTGGCCGTCGCCGGTTCCGTCAGCCCCACGCACGCCGTCGACGCCACCCCGGGTCTGGAGCGTGCCGTGCGTTCACTCCTCGAACACCGCACGTACATAGAGGCGTTGACGGACAAGGATCCGGAGACCTACGTCCGCGACTTCCTGACCGCTCGGACGACAGCCGTCGCCGCGCGCTTCGGTGGGACGCCGGCGGTGGCCTTCGAGCTGTTCGGCCGGTAGTCCTTCCGCCGCTGCGAGGGGCTTGCATCCCGCTCGGCGCGTGCGGGCCCCGCCGGTCTTCGGCCCACTCCCGCGGCTCGGCCGTCGGCCTCCGCGAAGGACCGTGTACCCATGCCGGTTGAGTACGCGTGCTCAGGCCGGCCGTCCGGATCCGCTCGTAGCGTCGACCCCATGCACATAGACCACGCTGGTCACGGTCGGGCGCCCCGGGTGGGCATCACGGCGGTGGGTTCCTGCCTGCCCCGGCTCGAAGTGACGTCCCAGGAACTGCAGGAGCAGATCACCACGGCGTCCGGGCTGCGCCTGCCCGCGCGGATGCTCGAACGGGTCACCGGGATCGTCTCGCGCCGTGCCGTGACGGAGGGCGAGTACGCCTCGACGCTCGCGGTACGGGCGGCGCGCACGGCGCTGGCCCGGGCCGGGCTGACCCCGTACGACGTCGACCTGCTGGTCTTCGCCTCCGCCACGCGGGACATGGCCGAACCGGCGACCGCCCATGTGGTGCAGGCCGAGCTGGGGTGCCGGGCACATGCCCTGGATGTCACGAACGCCTGCAACAGCTTTGTCAACGGCATCGACACGGCTCGGGCGATGATCCTCGCCGGCCGGGCCCGCCGGGCCCTGGTGGTCACCGGGGAGACCCCGAGCCGGGCGGTACGGCGCGCCCCTTCCGGCCCCGACCAGCTCCGGGACGGCTTCGCGGGCTACACCTTCGGTGACGCGGGGGCGGCGGTGGTGCTGGAGGCGGTGGACCGGGGCGGCATCCTCGACGTCGACACCGAGACGCACTCCGAGCACTGGCACGTCGGCGGCATCTTCGGCGGCGGTTCGCGCCACCCCCGCGGTGACGAGCACACGTACTTCCGCGGCGACGGAGCCGAGCTGCGCGAGGTGTTCGAGAAGGTCGGCACGTCCGTGCTGGACCGTATGAGGGAGCGCACCGGCCTGGCCTGGGGCGACTTCCGGCACATCCTGGTGCACCAGGTCACCGTGCCGTACCTGGAGCGGTTCGTGGAAGTCACCGGCGTGCCGCGGGACCGGCTCGTCGTCACGGTCCCCGAGCTCGGCAACATGGCCGGCGCCACGCTGGGGGTACAGCTCGACCGCGTCCACGAGGGGCTGCTGCCCGGCGACCGGGTGCTGTTCGTGGGACTGGGCGGCGGCGTGAGCATCATGACGATGGTGTGGGAGAAGGCATGAGTGCCCTGTGGGTGGTGGTGCCCGCGCACCAGGAGGCCACGCGGATCGGCGCGACGCTGGACGCTCTCGCGGCCCAGCGGGACCGCGACTTCACGCTCGTCGTCGTGGACAACGCCTCCACCGACGGCACCGCGGCCGTCGCGCACGACTTCGCCCGCTGGGCCCCCTTCCCAGTACATGTCCTCGGCGAGCCGGAGAAGGGGGTGGGCTGCGCGGTGGACACCGGCTTCCGGTACGCGATCCGCAACGGCGCGACGCTGCTCGCCCGTACCGACGCCGACTGCCTGCCTCGCCCGGGCTGGACGGCCGCCGCCCGCGGTGCCCTCCGGCAGGGCGCGGGCCTGGTGTGCGGACGGCTCGACGCGCGTCGTGACGAGCACGGGCCGCTCGGGCGTGCCGTCTTCCGGGCCCTGGTGCGCGTCGCCGCGTTCTTCGGCCGGGTGCGCCCGGCCCACTGGCGCCGGCACGGCTACCTCACCCCGTACCGGATGCACGCCGGCAACAACATGGCCATCACGGCCGCCCTGTACGAGGCCGTCGGCGGCATGCCGCGCCGCCCCTCCCCGACCGACCGGCTGTTCCTGAACCGGGTCCGGCGCCGCACCACCGCCATCGTCCACGCCCGCGCGATGGTCGTGGAGAACTCCACCCGGCGGCTGCGCGCGTACGGGCCGGTCGGCACCGCCCGCTGGTACCTGGACAGGGGTCCGGGCCGTCATCAGGAGGACCCGCGCTGATGCTCGACGCTCTCGCCCACTCCCTTCGTGCGCACCCGGACCGGCCGGCCGTCCTCGGTACGACCCGGGCCGGGGCCGTCCGTGTCAAGACCACCCGCGGGGACCTGGCCGGCCTCGCCGACCGTTACGCCGCCGCCCTGCACGCACGCGGCATCGCACGCGGCGGCACCGTCGGCGTCGCCGTACGGCCCGGCCCCCGGGCGCTGGCCGTGATGCTCGCCGTCCACCGGCTCGGTGCGCGGGTCGCGGTCCTCGACCCCGGCGCCGGACCTGACGTGCTGCGCGCCCGGCTCGCCCTGGCCCGCCCCGATGTCGTCCTCGCCGACGCCACCGCCCAGGCGGTCGCCGGGTGGGCACGCCCGCTCGCCCACCGGGCGCGCCTGGCCCTGCCGGATCTCGCGGAGCTGGGTCCGGTCGCCACGGTCGGGCCCCGAACTCCCGGCTGTGCCGCTTCCCTCGACACCGGAGCACGGGCCGGGACGCTGCCGCGTCCGGTGGACGAGGACGGTGACGCCGTCATCGTCTTCACCTCGGGCACCACCGCGCGGCCCCGCGCCGTGGTGCACACCCGTTCCTCACTCGCCGCCGGGATGACCGCGGTGACCGGGCTCGTCGGACCGACGGCCGGGCGGCCGGTCCTCGGTGGCACGTTCTTCGTCCTCGTGCCGTCCCTCGCGAGCGGCGCGCCGGTCGCGCTGCCCGCCCGCTCGCCGCGTGTCCTGGCCCGGCAGATGAGCCGACTCCGCCCGCAGGCAACGTATCTGACGCCACCTCAGTTGCGGTCGGCGCTGGCGGCCGGGGCCCGGTTCACCGGGCGGGCGTGGACGGGATCGGCGCCGGCGAGCGCCGACCTGCTGACGCGCGTCAAGCAGGCGGGAGCCGAGGAGGCATGGGGGGTGTACGCGCTGACCGAACTGTTTCCCGCCGCTGCGGTGGAGCAGGCCGACAAGGCCGCGTTCACCGGGCGCGGCGACCTGGTGGGCGCCCCGCTTCCGGGGGTGACGGCGAAGACGGACGCCTCCGGTGAGCTGCTGCTGTGCGGTCCCGCCGTCCGCGACCGCTGTCTGGGCGAGGAGCCGGACCCGTGGGTCGCCACCGGCGACCGGGCCCACCTCGACGGCGGCCGGATCGTGCTGGAGGGCCGCTGCAAGGACATGGTGCTGCGGAAGGCGGAGAACATCTACCCAGGGCTGTACGAGCCCGCGTTGCACGTACCCGGCGTGGAGTTGGCGCTGCTGGTCGGCGTGCCGGCCGGTGACGGCGACGAGCGCCTGGTCGCCGTGGTGCAGCCGCGCCCGGACACCGACCGTGAGTCGTTGCGCGCCTCGCTGGCCGGTCCGCTGGAGCGGATGGGGTCCGCCCGGCCGGACGCCGTACTGCTGGCGGACGTCCCGCTGTCCGGCCGTTCCCGAAAGCCGGATCGCGGCGCCACCGCGCGGCTCGCCGCCGCCCGGCTCACGGACGGGGACCGGGGATGACCGCGCCGGGTCAGGGGCCCCTGTGGGTCGTGGTGCCGGCCTGCGACGAAGAGGCCGGAATCGGGGCCACGCTCGCCGCGCCGGCCTGCCAGAGCGACACCCGCTTCGCTCCGGGCGTCGTCGACAACGCCTCCACCGACGCCACCGCCGCCGGGGTACGCCGTTTCGCCGCCGGCGCGCCCTTCCCCGTGCACCTCGTCCACGAGGACCGGCCGGGCACCGCAGCCGCCGCGGACACCGGATTCCGGTACGGCATCGGGCCGGGTGCAGCGCTGCTGGTGCCCACGGACGCCGACTGCGTGCCCGCGGCGGACCGGATCGCCGCGGCCCGCGCGGAGTTCGGGCGCGGGACGGAACCGGCCTGCGGCCGGAGTGTGCCGCGCCGGGACGAGCGTCCCGCGCTCGCCGAGCGGTATGCGCTGCCGGCGGCGATCCGGGCGGCGGCCCTGTACGGCCGGTACCGCGGGGAGCACCGCCACCTGCGCTGCCGCGCGCCCCACGTGCTGTGTCACGGCCACAATCCCGCCGTCACGGCCGCCTTCCACCTGCGCTGCGGAGGCACTCCCAGCGAGCCGCTCGAAGGGCCGCCCGAGGACGTCGCCTTCCGGGCGCGCGAGCACAGCGGCCGGATCGCGCGGGCCGAGCGGATGGTGGTGCACACCAGCCTGCGTCGGCTGCGTGCCCGGGGCGCCCGCCGGACCCTGCCGTGGTGCTGGGACCGCCGGTACCGCCCCGCCGACCTGAACGAGGTGCACGTGCGATGAGACCTGCCCCTGTGCAAGCGGCACGCCGCCGGGACCGGCGCGTGTACACCCGTTCCCACCCGGTGCTGTTCGCCCTGCTCGCCGCCGGCCGCCGCCGCACCGTGACACGGATCGGTGGGGCGCTGCTGGTGCACGGCAGCGATGCGTACCGCCGTGCCCTCACCCGTGTCCCGCTGGACCGTACGGCGGCCGGGACGACCGGCGGCGCCGCCCGGGACGTGTCCGTCGGCGGGACCCTCTTCGACCAGGAGGGCACCGGCCACCGCGACACCCGGCGCGCGGTCGCGGCGTCCCTCGGGGCATCCGGTGTGGAGCGGCTGCGTCCGGTGTGGCGGGAGGTGCTGGCCCGCCGGCTCGTCCCGCTCGGCACGGGCGGCACCGTCGATCTCGTGCCGCTGGCCCGCGAGTTGGCCGGGGCCACCGTCCGCGGACTCCTCGACGCCTCCGGAGACCCGGAGCGCCTCGCCGAGGCGGCCGCCCGTGTCGCGGCCGCCGCCGTACGCGAGCACCTGCCCGGTCCCCGCCCGGCCGGCGCGGTCCGGGCCGTGGCCGCGGCGACGGCCCGGCTGGAGGACCTGCTCGCCGGGGACGCGACCGGCGGGAGCGGGGAATCGGCGTTGCGGGCGATGCTCGCGGTCGCCGCCGTCAACACCACCGTGGCGGCCCTGCCGCGTGCCGTCGCCTGGTGCGCCGACGCGCAGTTGTGGGACCAGGCGGCCGACGACCGGCTGCGGCCGGTCCTGGTGGGCGAACTGCTGCGGGTGATCGCCCCGTCCCCGCTGCTGCCGCGAGTGGCGGCAGCCGACGCCGTCCTCGACGGATGCCCGGTGCGGGCCGGGGACCGTCTGATCCTGGTCGCGCGGCACGCCGCACGCGCCCACACCGATCCCCCGGACGCCCACCACCCCGCGCCGCCCGCCGTGGCCCAGCTCGTCTTCGGTGCCGGCAACCATGCCTGCCCCGGGGCACGGCTGGCCCGCGCGCAGCTGGACGACACCCTCGCCGCGCTCGTCCCGTACCGGCCCACCGTGGTGCGTGCCCGGGTCGACCGGGGCGCGGCCCTGCCCGGCTGGCGCTCCCTCACCGTCCGTGGCACGACCGGCGCTGGGGAGGAACGATGACCACGGTCGCCGTCACCGGGGCGAGCGGCTTCTGCGGCTCCCACGTCGCCGCGACGGCCGCCGCCCGCGGCGCGGACGTGCTGTGCGTCGGGCGCCGCCCCGGTCCGGTCGGCCGGCACCGTGCGTGGGACGCCGCACGCGAGGTGCCGGACCTGTCCGGCGCCGACGTCGTCGTGCACTGCGCGGCGGCGGTCGGCGACCCCGTGCCCGGCTCCGGGGCCGAGGCGGCGATGCGGGCCGTCAACGTCGACGGCACCGCGCGGCTGCTGCGGGCGGCCGCAGGCCGGCCGGTGGTGTGGGTGAGCAGCGCCAGCGTGTACGCGCCCGGGCCAGGCCGTGCCCTGATCACCGAGGACCATCCGGTGCGCGGCCAGCTCAACGCGTACGGCCGTACCAAGGCCGCGGGTGAGGCTCTCGCGCTCGCCGCCGGCGCCGTGGTGCTGCGCCCCCGTGCGGTCTACGGCGCCGGGGACCCCCATCTGGTGCCGCGGCTGCTGTCCCGCGTCCGTCGCGGCCTGCTCCTGCTGCCGGGGCCCAGTGTCCGCCTCAGCCTGACGGCCGTCGAGAACCTCGCCGAAGCGTGCCTCGCCGCCGCCGACTGGCCGCCCGGCGCGTACAACATCGCCGACCCGGAACCGTACGAGCGGGACGAGGCGGTGCGGCAGGTTCTGCGGGCCCATGGCGTACGGGCGCGGATCCGCCACGTTCCGGCGACGGCCGCCCGCAGCGTGGCGAGCGCGGCTCAGACGCTGGCCCGGCTGCGTCCGCACGCGGAGCCGTTCCTGACCCGGTACGCGGTCGACCAGTTGGCCCATGGCGTGGTCCTGGACGTGTCGAAGGCCGAGTCCCGGGGGTGGGCGGCCGGCCGAACCCTCGAGGACTATGCGGCGGCCCTGCCTGTCGCGCAGAACGGCCGCGCCACGCCGTCCTTCGGAGGAAGATGCTCTGTCGGTGGGAAGGACGGCCGGGACGGTGGACATGGATGAGCGCAGGGAGCGGGTCCGCGAGGTGCGGCGTCGGCTCGCGCGCGAGGGGCCCGGGTGGACGCGGGACCGTGAGGCGGACTTCGAGACCGTGACCGTGCCCGGACGCCACTGCGACCAGCTGCGCGACCTGCTGGTCGCCGAGGGTGTGCAGACGGTGGTGGAGGTCGGTCTCGCGTACGCCAGTTCGGCGCTCGCCATCGGTGAGGCACTGATCACTGTCGACGCGCCGCGCCCCCGGCATGTCGTCATCGACCCGTTCCAGGCACGTGACTGGTGCAACGTCGGCTGGGATCTGCTGTGTTCCGCCGGGCTGGACGCGATCGCCTCGCTCGTCCTCGCTCCGTCGTCGATCGCGCTCCCCCAGCTCCTCGTCGAGGGTCTCGTGGCCGACGCGGCGTTCGTGGACGGCAGCCACCGGTTCCATGAGGTCTTCGTCGATCTCTACTTCCTGCGCAAGATCGTCCGGCCGGGCGGGCTGATCGTGGTCGACGACGACTGGGCGCCGTCGGTGCGCACCGCTGTGCGCTACTTCGAGCGGAACCTGGGATGGTCGGTGATCGCCGACGCCTTTCCCCTCGAAGCGGTGACGGTGGAGGGTGCCGGTCCCCCGGCCGGGCCGAGGACTCGATTCCGGGCTCTTCGCCTGCCGGATCCCTCGTTCGAGCCGCCCTTCGAGGAATTCGACGCGTTCTGAGGCGGCCGTTCAGGACGCGTCCGTCTGCTCGGCGAGGTGGTCCCGCACCACCGACAGGAAGTCCGGGTCGGGTTCGAGGCCGAGGGCGCCGGCGCGTGCGTTGTCGAACACGGCGGGCCACGAGCCCACGACGGCCTCCACGGCAGGGTCGGGCGTGACGGTCACCAGATCGGCGACGGCGTCTCCGGCCACCTGTCGCAGCGTGGCCAGCATCTCGGCGACCGAGATCGTGAGGGCCGGAAGGTTGACCGGCAGCGGCCCGTCGAGCTGTCCGGGCCCGGCCCCGCGCTCGGCCTCCGCGAGCCGGAGGATCGCCTGGACCGTGCGGCGCGGTGAGGCCAGTGCCACACGCAGGCCTGGGTCGACCGGGCAGGTCGCCGGGCGCCCCGCGAGGGGTTCGCGGATGATGCCGGACAGGAAGCCGGAGGCGGCCGCGTTCGGCCGGCCCGGCCTGACCGCGACGGTCATCAGGCGGGCGACACGTCCGTCGAGGAAGCCGCGGCGGGTGTAGTCGGCGATCAGGTGCTCGCAGATCAGCTTCTGGATTCCGTAACTCGACTGCGGCAGCGGCAGCGTCGACTCGCTGATCGCCGGTGGCAGGGGCAGCGCCGGGTGGGAGCCGTAGACGGCGAGGCTGCTGGAGAACACCACCCGCGCCCTCGGCCCGCCATCGGCCGTCTGGGCCCGGGCGGCGTCGAGCAGGGCCCGGGTGGTGTCCACGTTGGCGCGCAGGCCGAGGTCCAGGTCGGCCTCGCACTCGGCCGAGACGGCGCCGGCGAGATGGAACAGGACGTCGACCGGGCGCGCGAACACGTCGTCGAGGCGGTCGGCCAGGTCGCCGTGCACGACGTCCACCACAGGGTCGGTCGCCGCCGGGGAGCCGGGCCGTACGATCCGGTCGGCGAGGACCAACTGTTCGATCGGCGTGCCGCCGAAGCTCCGTGTGCGCAGCAGCGCGTCGGCGAGCCGGCGCCCCAGGAAACCGAACGCGCCCGTGATGACGACCCTCATGTGACCTCCCCTCGGTGGCGGTCCCCTCCGGCTGAGAACCTGCACGGCGAGCTGCCGGGCCAAACCCCCGGCAGCTCGCCGGTGACCGGCGGACCGGGCGGGGCCCACGACGTGCGCTGGGCTCGACGAGCCGTCGGCAGGGCCGCGTGACAGGCTGTGCGAGAACGGCGACACCGGCGCCGTCCCGGGCAGCACCGGCACCGGCACCGGCACCGAGGGATCGGAGACAGACCATGGAACAGCTGGGTGACAAGCCGGAGGAGGTGCGCGAGCACCTCGAGAAGGAGCAGGCGCAGGCCGGCAAGGAGAAGCCGTCGCGCACCGCCGAGCCCAAGCGGGAGGAACGCGCCGAAGGCCGGGCCGCGGACCCGGAGCCCGGCTCGTCCGCGGCGGACCGCTAGCCGGCTCGCCGACCTGGCGTTGCCCGTCTTCCGGACCCGCGGAAATTCGCTTGCACGGGAACCCGGTCGACCCGGCAGCCTTGGGCGGTGATTCTCGCTCATTCTCCCGGCAGTCTGAGCTGGGACGAGGTGGACCCCGCCCGGCTTCCTTTCGACAGTGCGGCGGCGGCGCGGGTGGTGCGCTCTCTCGCGCCGGCCCGGCGTGTGCCACGCCGCCCCGACGTCGCCATCGTCGATCCGGCCTTGTACGCCTGGTGCCGGGAGAAGGGCGAGCCCTGGGCCGACGCCATGTCGCACGCCCTCGTGGAACACTACGGCCGCTGGACCGTCGGCTGGCGCTGGTCGCACGACGAAGGGGACTTCGACGGAGGGCCGGTCGGCCACTGGTGCTGCCCGCGGGACTCGATCACCACCCCGGAGGAGACGCTCGACCGTGCCGTCGCGGCGCTCTGCGAGTGGCGCGAGTGGCTGGAGCGCCTCGCCTGGCGGTTCGAGGCCCACCCGCTGGATCTGGGCGACATCGAGGACCAGCGGATCCTGTGGGAACGCGCCGCCCGGAACCTGATCCTGCAGGTGACCGACCGCACTGGTTGCGGCAGCGGCTGGTACGGGCACTGCAAGCAGGTCCTCAGGTGGTTCCTCAGCCGCTGGGGTGTCGCACCCGATGTGGCGGGCGACCTGGTCGACGAGGCCGTCGGCGGCCGGTTCCTGAGCTGGACCGGCCCCGACGACGCGCTGGTCGACGATGTCGCGGAACGGCTCGCGCTGTCACTGCGGCCGGATGCCGCGGCAGCACCCGCCGAGCCGACGCCCGACCACCTGCAGCGCTGGCTGGCGATACGCGACGCCGTGCCCTGGCAGGACTGCCCGCAGGACGGCGGAGCCGGACCGGTGACCCCCGTGCGCGACGGCGCCGCCGAGGACATCCGCGTGTTCGACCACGCCGTGGACCCCGCCCGCGCCGAAGGCCTGCTCGCCGCCCTGGAACTCGTGCGCTCCGCCGCGGCCGGCGACGCCCTGCTCGACTTCGAGCTGCTCCGCGGCTGGCAGCAGCACGTGCTGGGCACACCGCAACCCCCGCCGTTGCGCGAGCTGCCCGCCTTCGCCAAGCGCGGCCGGGAGCGCTACGGCATCGGCCCGGACACCCGCGTCCGTCTCGACGCCTGCCTGGCCGAGAGCGCGAAGGACGCAGAACGGCCCCTCCCACTGACCGCACGCGCCGCACGTGCCTGTCTCGACGTCTGCTTCTTCCACCCCTTCGACGACGGCAACGCCCGGTCCGCCTTCCTCGTCCTCGTGTTCGTGCTGGCTCGCGAGGGCGTCGCGCTGGACGCGGTCGGCCTGCTCCGCCGTATCACGTTCCAGGCGGACAACCCGCTGGACGGACCGGCCCTCGCCCGGTACATCGACATTCATCTCACGCAGACCCGCCGTGGGGCGTCGAAGGTGGTGCAGCAGCCGGACCGACCTTGAGCGACACCGTGGAGGGTGGACAGCCACAGGGAAGATCCTTAGGCTGATTGTCCAGATCTAGATAACCAGTCCAGTCAGGCGAAGGAGCGGACACCTTCCTGTGAACACGCCCGCGAGCACCACCCTCCCCGAGGCCGCCCTGACCCTGGCCGACCCCGACACCCCGTTCGCCGTCGTCGACCTCCACCGGGCCAGGCGGAACATCGAACGCCTGGCCGCCAGGGCCGGCCGGCTCGGCGTCGCGTTGCGTCCCCATGTGAAGACGGCCAAGAGCCTCGACGTCGCCGCCCTCCTGGGGCACGGCACGCCCTGCCCCGTGACCGTCTCCACCCTGGCCGAGGCCGAGGCGTTCGCCGACGCCGGCTACACCGACATCACCTACGCCGTCGGCATCGACCCCCACAAGCTCCCCCGCGTCCTCGCCCTACTGCGCCGTGGTGTCCGACTGCGCATCCTGCTGGACAGCTCCGAACAGGCGGCGTTCGTCGCCGAAGCCGCCCGCCGGGCCGGTCTTCCGATCCCGGCCCAGATCGAGATCGACTGCGACGGCCACCGCGGCGGCCTCAAGCCCGACGCCCCCGGGCTCCCGGAGATCGGCCGCGTCCTGCACGAGGCGGGCTGCCTGGACGGCGTGCTCACGCACGCGGGCGAGTCCTACCACGCCTGCACCGCCGAGGACCGGCGCCTGGCGGCGAAGAACGAACGGGACAGCGCCGTCGCCGCCGCCGCACGGCTGCGCGCGGCCGGCCTGCCCGTGACCACGGTCAGCGTCGGCTCCACCCCCACCGCCCACGCCGCCGAGGACCTCACCGGAGTCACCGAACTGCGCGCGGGCAACTACGTCTTCTTCGACCTGGTGATGGCCGGCCTCGGCGTCTGCGGTCTCGACGACCTCGCCCTGTCCGTCGTCGTCACCGTCATCGGCCACCGCCCCGAATACGGATGGATCATCACCGACGGCGGCTGGATGGCCCTGTCCCGCGACCGCGGCACCGCCGCGCAGGCCCAGGACCAGGGCTACGGCCTCGTCACCGACCTGGACGGCCGTCTGATCCCCGGCCTGGTCATGACCGCCGCCAGCCAGGAACACGGCACCCTCACCGCCCGCGACGGCGCCCACCTGCCCGATCTGCCCGTGGGCACCCGGCTGCGCGTCCTGCCCAACCACGCCTGCGCCACCGCGGCACAGCACCGCGGTTACCACGTGATCGACAGCGCGCAGCCGGCGACGAAGGCCCCGGCCGTACAGGCACGGTGGAACCGCATCAGCGGCTGGTGAGCACGACCCTCCCCCCGTTCAGCAGGACCGTCCCCGCGTCCGCGACGTCTTCCCGGAGCTCACCGCAGAGCCGATGAGCTTCCGCACCGCACCCCGTCCGGAGGGACAGCCGTACGGCCCCGGCCATCGGTGCGGATCAGCCGCAGGAACCGTCCACCCACCGGTGTGAGAGCACCTTGTACGACCCCTGCAGGTTCCCGCCGTGCCCCTGCCGGGTGCAGCCGACGCGGTCGCCGTAGTTCTTCTTCAGGTAGTACGCGACGCCGGTGAGCGACGGGTCGGTGCCGGCGTTCCACACCGACATCACGTTGTTCTTCGTCGCCCAGGAGCACTTGTACGTGCCGGACGTCCAGTCCGGATCCTGCACGTCCCACTTGCACGGCGTGCCCTTCCAGTCCTTGTAGCGGTAGAAGCAGACGAAGCCGCTGGGACAGCTGTCCTTGACCGCCGCCTTCGGTGCCGCGGTGGCCGTACCCGGAGCGGCCACGACGACCGCCACGGCCGCCGCGGCGACCGCCATCACCCCCGTGCGCATCGAGCGCATGAACTCGCTCCTTTTCCTCCGTGTGTGTATCGGTGGCTTCATCATGCGGACGAGGCATGCGTCCGGTCGTCAGCGGTGAGCGCACTCGGCTTGGCTCGCAACGCACTTCCGCCCGCTGCGCGGCACCGCGGATCATCGAGGGTGACCGCACGACCTGTTGGGGGAACGCCATGCCGACCACGGTGCTGGACACAGCTCAACTGCCGCCCGCGGAGAGGAGAGCGGCCTGGAGCGAGACCACGGAAGCGGCCCTCATGCCGACCCGGACCAGCTTTGCCGACGGCAGCGGAATGAGGGCGCGGATCCAGACCATGACCTGCGGCCCCGTCCAGCTCTCGGAGCTGTCGTACACGCCGCTCACCTCCCGGCGCACGCCCCGCCTCATCCGCAGGGGCGACCCCGAGCTGTACCAGCTCGCATGGATCGTCTCAGGTGGCCAGGGCATGGAACAGGCCGGACACCGCACCGCACTCGGCCCGGACGACCTGGTGTTCTACGACAGTTCACGGCCCTTCGAAGCCATGGTGGGCCCGCGACCGGACGGCGACGACGCGCGCAGCCTCGTCCTGCAGTTCCCCAGGCGTCTGCTGCCCCTGCGCGAGCAGATCGTGGCGCCCCAGTGCGGCAGAGCGTTCTCCGGGCGGTCCGGCCTCGGGCGGCTGCTGTGCCAGATGCTGACCGGACTGGCCGAGACGCATGCCGACCTCACCCTCCAGGACGGCTCCCGGATCGGCGCCACGGCGATCGAGCTCGTGGCGGCCCTGCTCGCGCATCACGGCGGAGCGCAGAGCGCGCTGCCGGCCGAGTCCAGGCAGCGCGTCCTGTTCGAGCAGATCGGTGACTTCATCGACGCGCACCTGAACGACCCCGACCTGACCCCGGCCTCCATCGCCGCCGCACACTTCGTCTCGACGCGCTATCTGCACCGCGTCTTCCACGACCAGGGCACCACCGTCTGCGCCTTCGTCCGGCGGCAGCGTCTCGCGCAGTGCCGCCGGGAACTCGCCGACCCGGCCCGGCAGAACGTCCCCATCCACGCCATCGGCGCCCGCTGGGGCTTCCCCCGGGCGTCCGACTTCACCCGCGCCTTCCGGGCGACCATGGGCATGACGCCCAGCGAGTACCGCGCCGCCTACCTGGCGTCGGCACGGCCGCCCGGCGACGGTAGGTTGCGATCATGACGACAGACTGGCGGACGGACCGGATCGGGGCCGCGCTGCGGGGCGAGAACCCGACGGTGCTGCGGCGGCTCGCGTCGGGGTTCGCGGTGATCGGAGATGTCCAGTTCCTGCCCGGCTACTCGGTTCTCCTCGTCGACGAACCGGGGGTGCAGCGGCTGTCCGACCTGCCGAGGGCCAAGCGGCTGGCGTTCCTGTCCGACATGGACCGGCTCGGTGAAGCGGTCGAGCGGGCCTGCCAGCGTCTGGACGGCGACTTCCGCCGGGTCAATCTGGAGATCCTGGGAAACACGGACCCCTTCCTGCACGCCCACGTCTGGCCGCGGTTCGCGTGGGAGCCGGACGAGGTGGCGGGCAAGCCCGTGTGGCTGTATCCGCCCGAGCGGTGGAGCGACGAGCAGTACCGACTGGGGCCGCGGCACGACCCGCTGCGGGCGGCGATCGGCGGAGAACTGGACCGGCTGAGCGCGGTGGCCTGACGGCGTGGGTGTCGGACCGGTCAGGTGGGTCCTGACGGCCTGGCCCAGCCCAGGGAACGTTCCACGGCTCGTTGCCAGTCCTCGTACTCCGCCTCCCGGCGGCCGGGGTCCATCATGGGCAGCCATTCGGCGGCCCGGTGCCAGTTGCGGCGCAGGACCTCCAGGTCCGGCCAGTAGCCCGCGGCGAGACCGGCGGCGTAGGCGGCGCCGAGCGAGACCGTCTCCGCGACCATCGGTCGTACCACGGGGACGTCGAGCACGTCGGCGACGAACTGCATGAGGAGGTTGTCCGCCGTCATGCCGCCGTCCACCTTGAGCTGCTTCAGGGGGACGGAGGAGTCGGCGTTCATGGCGTCGACGACCTCGCGTGTCTGCCAGCCGGTGGCCTCCAGCACGGCACGGGCCAGGTGCCCTTTGGTGATGTAGGAGGTGAGGCCGACGATGACCCCGCGGGCGTCGCTGCGCCACCGGGGTGCGAACAGACCGGAGAAGGCCGGGACGATGTAGCAACCGCCGTTGTCCTCGACCGTCCGTGCCAGGGTCTCGATCTCGGGCGCGCTGCTGATCAGCCCCAGACGGTCACGGAACCACTGGACGAGCGAGCCGGTGACGGCGATCGAACCCTCCAGGGCGTAGACCGGCGGCTGGTCCCCGATCTTGTAGGCCACGGTCGTCAGCAGCCCGTGACGCGACCGTACGAGATCGGTGCCCGTGTTGAGCAGCAGGAAGCTGCCCGTTCCGTACGTGCACTTCGCCTCCCCCGGGGAGAAGCAGGTCTGGCCGAAGAGGGCGGCCTGCTGGTCGCCGAGGGCTGCGGTGATACGGACGCCGGGGAGCAGTGCGCCGGCCTCGGCGTACGGCTCGGCGGAGGGCCTGATCTCGGGCAGCATGGGCCGGGGGACGCCGAAGAGGGCCAGCAGCTCGTCGTCCCAGGTGAGGGTGCGGATGTTCATGAGCATGGTGCGGCTGGCATTGGTGACGTCGGTGATGTGCAGGCCGCCGTCGGCGCCTCCGGTGAGGTTCCAGATCAGCCAGCTCTCCATCGTCCCGAACAGCACCTCGCCGTCCTGCGCGCGCTGCCGCAGTCCTTTGACGTGGTCGAACAGCCAGCGCAGCCGCAGTGCCGAGAAATAGGTGGAGGGTACGAGGCTGCAGCGTTCCTGGAAGAACTCGTCTCCCGGTTGTCGTCTGAGTTCCTCCACCAGCGACGCCGTGCGGGTGTCCTGCCAGACGATCGCCCTGCCGATGGGGGCGCCCGTCCGCCGGTCCCAGACCACCGTCGTCTCCCGCTGGTTGGCCAGCCCGACGGCGGCGATCCGGTCTGCGTCGACGGCGGCGACGGACAGTGCCTCGGGGACGACGCGCTGCAGGTTCTGCCAGATCTCGACGGCGTCGTGCTCGACCCATCCGGGCCGGGGGAAATGCTGTTGGTGCTCCCGCTGGGCGACCGAGACGAGCCGACCGCGGTGGTCGAACAGGATGCATCGGGTGGAATTGGTGCCCTGGTCGATGGACAGTACGTACCGTTCCACCATGATCGCTGTGCCTTCCGACGGTTGAGGAAGACCGGGCCGGCCCTACCAGCGCGCGGCGCCCAGGTCTCTGGAGATCGCCCGCGCGGCCTCGCGGAGCAGGGTGAGCAGAGTCGGCCGCGGGCGCCCCTGGCTGTCACAGATCCTCTCCACGGGGCCGGAGACACCGATGGCACCCACGACGAGGCCGCCTTGTCCTCGGATCGGGGCGGCGAGCCCGGCGTCCCCCATGCTCATCTCCTGGACCTCGGTGGCCCACCCGTGTTCCCGGACCTCGGCGAGCGCCCGGTCGAGCTGCTCCAGGGTGATCAGGGTGTGCCGCGTGTAGGCGTCCAGTCCCGTTTCCGTGGCCGACTCCAGGGACGCGGTCCCGTAGGCCAGCAGGACCTTGCCCAGCGAGGAGGCGTGCAGCGGCAGCAGCGAGCCGACGTCCAGGGTCTGCAGCGTGTCGTCCGGCCGGAAGACGTGGTGGATGACGAGGACCTGGCCCTCCAGGGGCGTGCCCAGGCGGACGGCTTCGCCGCTGCGGGCGGCCAGCGCGTCGGCCCAGTTGATCGAGCGTGAGCGCAGCTCGTTGACGTCCAGGTAGCTCGTTCCGAGGTGCAGCAGCGCGGCTCCGAGCTGGTACTTCCCGGTCGCCGCGTCGCGTTCCACGAAGTCCACGTGCTGGAGCGTGCGCAGAATGCCGTAGGCGGTGCCCTTCGCCAGTCCCAGCGAGGCGGCCACCTCGCCGAGCCCGAGTCGGCGGGGGCCGCCGGCGAGCAGACGCAGGATCGCCGCCGCCCGTTCGATCGACTGGACTGGGCCGGCCATGAGGCGAGCCTATTACCGCCGGGGACGGTTCGCTGGTCGTGCGGGTACCGGCTTCGGCTCTGCCGAGCTGCGGCGTTCGGTAATGCCGACCCTCGTTCATTGACCGCCTCCGACCCACTCCCTAGCGTGCTTGGAGGTCGGCAACCTGCGGCCGGTGCCCCGGCGGGGGCGATGATCACCCAGGAGACAAGATGGCGATGCAGCTCAATACGCTGGTTCGGGAGGCTTGCGAACACATGTGTCCGCTGCCGCCCGTCGCCGGGGCCGTCTCGGCCGTCCGCCGCCGCGTGGGCGCGGTCCTCGCCGACTGGCGCGTGTCCCCGGAGATCGTCGAGGACTCTCTGCTCGTGGTGTCGGAGCTGGTCACCAATGCGGTGATCCACGCGGCACCGCCGGCCATGCTGCGGCTGTCGTGGGTCCGTGCCGGCGGCACGGGCACGTTGCACATCGAGGTCACCGACGCGGGACCCGCGCTTCCGCCGGGGCAGTCGCGGTTGGGGATCGACCCCGACGAGTGCGGTCGCGGTCAGGAGATCGTGCGCGCGCTGGCGACTCGCCATGGGTCGCGTACCCATGCGGGCGGTGTCACCCGCTGGGCCGATCTCGTCGCGGTCTGAGCCAGGAGTCGCGGGCTGGGCTAGGAGGCGAGTGCCGGTTCCGGCACGGGCTGCTTGCGGAGCAGCAGCAGGGCCGCGTCGTCGTGCAGCCGGCCACCCACGTGTGCCAGCAGTTCGTCGTGCACCGCGGTGAGGGTGCGGGCCGGCTCGTCGCTGACGTGCCGGGCCACCGCTTCGGCGAGCGGATAGAAGGCGCGGGCGTGATCACGGGCCTCGGTGACGCCGTCGGTGTAGAGCAGCAGCTGGTCGCCGTCGGCGAACGGCAGGCGCTGCAGATGGGGGGTCTCCCCGGAGAGGGCGCGCAGCCCGAGGGGCGGAGCCGGACGGACGGGCTCCACGACCTCGACGTCTCCCGATGCGGAGATGAGCAGCGGAGGCCCGTGACCGCAGTTGACCATCTCCAGGTGCCCCGGCCGCGGATGTCCGGCGACCACGGCGGTGACGAAGTCGTCGGGGCCGAGATTGCGCGCCAGGCTCCGTTCGATCCTGTTGACGACGGCGAGGAGGTCGGGCTCGTCGTAGGCGGCCTCGCGGAAGACACCGAGCACGAGCGCGGCGGTACTGACCGCCGGCAACCCCTTGCCGCGCACGTCACCGACGATCAGCCGGACCCCGTGCGGGGTGGGCACCAGGGCGTAGAGATCGCCGCCGATCCGGGCTTCCGCCGCCGCGGCGCTGTAGCGGACCGCCACCCGGAACGGGCCGACGGTCTCCGGTACGGGCTTCAGCAGGGCCTGCTGGGCGGCCTCCGCCACCGAACGGACGGCGGCGAGCACCCGTTCCTTGCGGCCACGCAGCGCGCTGGCCAGGCCGCTGGCCAGGGTGACGGCCACCAGCGCCGCCAGTACGGCCGGCAGCCCGCGGTGCGGAACCCCGTCCCTGCCCATCACCGCGCCCACCACGACGGCGAGCAGACCGACGCAGAGCACGCCCCGCGGCCCGTTGGTGGCGGCGGCCAGTGCGGGCCCGGCCGCCAGCAGCGGCAGCCAGATCAGTCCGGCCCCGCCGACGACGTCGACGAGCACGATGAAGGCGATGAGCACGGTCGGCAGCACGGGCGTGCCGGCCGCCAGCGGGTTGGCGGCACGCCCCAGGGCCGACGTACGCAGAGCGCTCACATGGTTGCTGGACGGCCGCCTGGGGCGGTGGTCGTGACCATGGTCGCGGGTCTCGCTCATCTGTGTCCGCAGTCCTCACCTGTCGGGGCACCCTGGAATACCGGTGTTTCCAGGAAACGGGTTCCGGTCAGGCGGTCACAAGGAGCGGCTTTTCAGATAGTGAGCGACAGGCTCCTGGTCACGCGGTCCGCGACCGGGACCAGTCGTGAGCGGATCTCCGCGAGCCGTGACTGCTGCTCCTTCGGGAGGGAGACACCGAGCGAGCCGAGGATGTCCCCGCAGTGGACGGGTACGGCGACGCACACCGTGCCCAGCGCATACTCCTCGAGGTCGGTGACGGCCGGATCCGCGGGCGCGCAGTCGAGCCTGCGGAGCAGTTCCGGGAGGCTGGTGGCGGTCCTCGGGGTGAGGTCGGCGAGGTGGTGCCTGGCCAGGTAGTCCCGGCGGGCGTCGTCGTCCAGTTCGCGCAGCACGGACTTGCCGAGTGCGGTGGCGTGCCCCGCGTCCTCGAATCCCACCCAGAGGTCGACCCGGGGAGCCCGGGGGCCGTCGACGATCTCGGCGACCCTGATCTCGCCCTCCTCGTAGAACGTGAGGTAGGCGGGGGCGCCCAGCTGGTCGCGCAGAGCGGCGAGGGCGGGGCGGACGCGGCTCAGCAGCACCTGGTCACGCCCGGCGGTGTGCAGGGCCTGCAGTTTGTCACCCAGCACGAAGCCGCCGTCGTCCAGCTTGCGCACGTATCCGTCGTGGACCAGCGTCCGCAGCAGGTGGTAGGCGGTGGCCAGGGGCAGGTCCGTCTCGCGTGCCAGCTGCTTCGCCGGCGCGCCGTTCTGGTGCGTGCTCACCGCTTCCAGCAATCGCAGGGCCCGCTGGACGGACGTGATGAGCGTCGGGCCGTTGTCACTGGACATGGGACCAGCGTGCGCGCAGGCACTCGGCCGTGGCAAGGTCCGTCCGGCCCCTGCTCAGCCGGCCGTCGGTGGCAGCTGTGCAGGACTGACCAGCTCGCCCAGGACCTCGGCCATGAACTGGACCAGCCAGCGCTGCGAGGGGCTGCGAGAGGCTTCGTGCCGGGCGTAGAGCGCGACCTCGATCGGCTCGGTCTCGAAGGGGAGCCGTACCAGGCGAAGCCGGTGGGAGGCGGTGAAGACCTCGCGGACGTACTCGGGGACGCTCGCGATGAGGTCGGTCCGCTCGAGCAGGTAGGGCAGCATCGTGAAGCGGGTGGCGTCCACGGCCACGCGGTCGAGGAGCCCGTGGGTGGCCGCCGTGGACCGCGGGACGACATGACCGCTCGGGCCGTACACCGTCGCGTGGTGCTCGGCCGTGAGCTCGGCGAGGGTGCCGGACGCGCCGGGCACGGACGTCCCGGGGATCGACTTCACCCGCATCGCGGAGGGCTGCGGGGTGGACGCCCGGCACGTCGACGGCGTGGACGAGCTGCGGGCCGTGCTCTCCGAACGCCCGGACGGCCCCCGGCTGGTGCAGGTCGACACGGCGCTCACCGAGCCCTCCTGAGCGGGCTCCCCCACTCACCCGAGTTCATCCGCCACGGGGCGACGGAACGGAAACCGATGACACTCCTGGACAGCGACGTCTGGAGCAAGAAGTGCTACAGCGACGGCCGGCAGGCCGCCGCCCTCGAGCAGCCGGTGACCGAGCCGGCGACGGCGGCCCAGCTCGCACCGTGGGCCTGGCCACGGCCGAGGACGTGGGCCGCGCCGCCGCACGGGCCGCCGAGGCGCAGCGGGCCTGGGCCGCGACCCCGCAGCAGCGGTCGGCCGTACTGCGGCGCGCGGGCGAGCTGTTCACCGAGCACGCCGCCGAGATCGAGGACTGGCTGGGGCGCGAGGCGGGCTCGGTGCGGGCCAAGGCCGGTTTCGGGGTGCAGCTGGCCCCGGGCGAGTGCTTCGGGTGCGCGGCGCTGCCGACGCATCCGCAGGGTGAGGTGCTCACCTCCGAGGAGGCGCGCTGGTCGTTCGCCCGGCGCCGCCCGGCCGGTCGGCGATCCGCGGCACGGCCCTCGGCTCGGCCTCCGGTATCGGCCGCATCCGCTCGATCGTCGGCCCGTCGATCACGGGCTCCCTGGTCACAGCCGGGATCGGGCACCCGTGGGGCTTCTACTTCTTCGCCGCCGTGGCCGTCGCCGGCTTCCTGGCGGTGCTCACGCTGCCGGGCCGGACCGGCACCGCCCCGGTGGAGGCCGTCGAACCGGCAGTCACCTGAGCGCGCCGACGAGCCAGTCGCACGTGGACGGCAGCCAGTCGGCCCGGGCGTTGCCGAGCAGATGGTCACCGTGCGGCACGAGCAGGTACTCGCCCCGCGGTGCCTCGCGGGCCAGCGGCTCGCCGTTGGTGACGCCCGGGATGACGTCCGCTCCGCCGTCCACGACGCGCAGCGGGCAGCCGATGCGTGCGGCGATGCCACGCAGATCGACGCGCCCGGCGAACTCCTCGGCCTGCAGCCGGCCGCCGGTGCGCTGGGAGAGCGTGTCGGTGACGAACGGCGGTGCCTCCTCCCAGCGCAGTCGGTACGGCCCCGAGACGGTCGCGGTGGCCCGGATCCGCGGCTCGTACGCGGCGCAGACGGCGGCGTAGAAGCCGCCCAGGCTCAGGCCGATGACCCCGGTCGCGGTGGCGTCGACGTCGCCGTGCGCCTCCAGGGCGTCGATCACCTCGCCGATGACGTGGTGGTAGTCCGCACGGGGTGTGGTCGTCGCCGCCAGCACCCCTTGTCCCGGGCCGTCCATGGTGAACGTCGCCACGCCGCGCCGCAGCAGTGCGTCGGTGACGTCGTGGAACTCCTCCTTGCCCGAGTCGAGCCCGGGCACCACGATCACCACGGGGGGCCGGGGCGTCGCGGCCCGCGCGGGGCGCCTGAGCCATCCGGCGAACGACGGGCCCGCGAGCCGTACCGCGTCCGGGTCGAGGTGGGCCAGGGCCCGGCCCATGGCCTGGTCGGCCTCCGTGGCGGCGAGCGCCGCTGTCTCCCGGTCCGGATGAGGGAGCAGGACGGCGTAGTGGAACCAGCGGGCCGCCGTGCGGAACGCCTCGCCGGCCGAGATGCCGTGGCCCGCGGCCTCGCTTCGTTCGGCGGCTTCGAGGTGGCCGCGCGCCGCCGTGCGGAAGGCCTCCGGCCAGTCCTGGAGGGCGGTCAGCTGTGCGGTGACCCGGGCGTACTCGTGCGGATCGAGCCCGGCGCCCGTGGCACGGGAGTGGTGGGAGGCGATGAACTGCGGCAGCACGTCGGGCAGTTCGAGGAAGGGGGTGGTCGTGTCGTCAGCCATCGTCATTCCTGGTCGTCGTGGTCGTCGTGGTCGTCGTGGTGGTCGTGGTCGTGGTCGGCCGGTGGTCGTCGTGGGCGTCCGGTGGTCGAGGGCGGATCCTCGGTGGCCAGGTCAGACCGCCGTGAGCGGATCCTCGGTGGCCAGGTCAGACCGCCGCGAGCGGATCCTCGGTGGCCAGGTCAGACCGCCGCGAGCGGATCCTCGTTGGCCAGGTCAGGCCGCCGTGAGCGGATCCTCGGTGGCCAGGTCAGGCCGCCGTGTCCGGGGTGCGCTCGGGAAAGAGCACCGTGGCGGCGTGGAGGGTGTCGGTGAACTCCCGGACCGCGGCGATGCGTCCGCCGCGCACGGTGAAGACGCCGACGTTGCGGTTGTCGTACGTCCCGCCGCCGGTGGCCGCCTCCGCCTTCGACGTCCATTCGGCGACCACCCGGTCGCCCTCGGCGATGATCCAGGTGAGCTCGATCGCCACACTGCCGGGGACGAACAGCCGGCCGCCCGCCGCGCCGAGGAAGTCGTCGACGATGGTGTCGCGTCCGGTCCAGGTGCCGGACAGCACCGGGACGTCGCCCGGGTAGGTCCAGGTGGCGTCCTCGGCGAAGCTGTCGCGGATCGCGTCGACGTCTCCGGCGATCACGGCCTCGACGTAGCGGGTGACGACGGCCTTCGGGTCGGTGGTGCGCATGGTGAACTCCTCGTGAGTCGGGAAGGGCCGGTGGTGGTCGGCCCGGTGGCCGGCTGAGGGCCGTGGACGTGTCAGCCGAGCGTGAGCACGGCGTTGCCGCGGATACGGCGGTCGCGCAGGTCGGCCAGGACCTCGGCGGTGCCGCCCCAGTCCTCGGTCCGGCCGATCTCCGGGTGCAGGCGTCCCTCGGCCACCAGGCGGACCAGGGCGTCGAGGTCGGTGCCGAACGGCTCGTCGGCGTCCAGGTAGTGGAAGTGCTGGACGGTCGCCGACCGCGGACCGGCGAAGAAGTCGAAGAAGTTCAAGCAGGCGGGCTCGCCCGAGGCCTGGCCGAACCAGATCATCCGGCCGCGCGGCCGCAGCAGCGACAGCGCCTGGGCGGTCGACGGCCCGCCGATGGACTCGAGGACCACGTGGTACGGCCCGCACGCGTCGTCGAGGTGGTGGATCACCTCGGCGCCCAGCTCGGCGAGGCGCCTGCCGCGCTCCGGCGTCGCGGTGACGGCGGTGACCTTCGTACCGGCGCCCACGGCCAGCTCGGTGAAGTAGTGCCCCACTCCCCCGGAGGCCCCGGTGATCAGCACGCGGTGCCCGGAGACGCACCCGGCCGCACGCAGCAGCCGCAGCGCGGCCAGTCCCGCCAGCGGCAGCGCCGCCGCCGTGACCGTCGAGACGACCTGCGGCAGCACGGCGAGCGCATCGGTGGGCACGGCCACGTACTCGGCCCACCCGCCGGCCGGCGGATGTCCCACGACCCGCTGACCGACCTGGGGGCCGGTGCCGTCCGCGGCGGCCTGGACGACGAGTCCGGCGATGTCCTTGCCGGGCCGTTCACCGCCCGCCAGCACCCCGTCGAGCTGGAGCATCTCGCCCCGGTTGACGGAGAACGCCTCGACCTTGACCACGGCTTCCCCCGCCGCGGGCCTGGGCTGATCGACCTCACCGAACCCGACCGGCTCCTCGGCCCGTCCCGTGGGCAGCAGCGCCTTCACCGGGTCCCCCGTCTCGGCTGCAGATGGGCAGGCATGACACACTCCTTGATCAGCGGTGGGTTGCCAGGGGGCCGGTGTCCGTCAGCTCCGTGACCGGCCGGATCCAGGAAAACCCCTGGTGGGAGGGGGTGTCCAACAGCCGTTCGGCGGACTCGACAACCGCCGGTTGTCGCAGGAGGTCAAGGCAGTGGATCTCGACCTGGCACAGGTCAGGGCGTTCGTCGCGGCGGCCCGGCGGCTGCACTTCGGCCAGGCGGCGGCCCAACTCCACCTCACCCAGCAGGCGTTGTCCAAGCGGATCGCCCGCCTCGAGGAGACGCTCGGCGTCAAGCTGTTCGAACGCGTCGGAGGAGGCGTGGAACTCACCGCTGCGGGACGCCGTTTCCTCGACCCGGCGGCGGAGGCGCTGCGCACCGGGGACGAGGCGGTCGCCGCCGCCCGCGAGGAACGGCCGCGCCGACTGCGGATGAGCGTGTGGGGCCATATGTTCGCGCCCCTGCGCACGATCAGGGCCGTCCTGGCCGAGGCGCCCGAGGTCGACCTCGAGGTGAGTCCTCATCCGGGTTTCCCCGCCGCCCTGGACGCCCTGCGCGACGGCCGCATCGACGTGGCGCTCGGCCGCGTCCACGCCCTCGACGAGCCGTGGCCGACCGGACTGACCAGTCGGCTGGTGCGCCTGGAACCCGTCAAAGCCGTCATGGCCGGGGACAGCCCGTTGGCGTCGGTCAGCCCGCTCCGGCCGGCCGAGGCGCGCGGCGGTCGGCTGTGGTTCCCGGCGTCGGCGCACCAGGTCACCTTCCTCGGCCGGTTCGCCGAACGGTTCGGTGTGCCGGGCGACTTCGGCGGCGTCAACCTCGGGCTCGACGCGTTCTTCGACCACCTCCGCGACCACCCCGAGGCCTTCTCCCTGCTCCCCGCCGACGTGGACATCCCGCCGCACGCCGGTCTGCGGGAGCTGCCCGTGGCCGACCCCACCCCGCTCTACGCCTGGCACCTCGTGTGGCGCACCGACGTCGGGCACCCCCATCTGCCCCGCCTGCTCGACGCCTTCGCCCACCGCGCACGCGAAGACGGCTGGCTGAGCTACGACCCGGCGCGGCACTGGCTGCCCGAGACGGACCATGACGCCCTCGGGTCGGCGGGGGCCGGGCTGGGCGTCAAAAAGTGAACTTCATGGCCTCTGACCTGCGGAAATGCACGATGCGTGACGGCGCGAGATGCCGGGTCGGCGCGGTGCGGCTAGCGTGATGAGAAAGGGCCGCGTGCCGGAGGTACGCCCGCCATCGGTGATGATCCTCATCATCGGGGCCGTCAGCCGATGACGTGCAAGACAGTGTTTCCTCCGTACGTGGCGACACCCGTGGTCGCACCGTGGGTTCCCACGCGACAGCGACCGTCCCCCTCGTCCTGCGATGGCCCGCGAGGGGTGGAAAGAAGGTAGGCCCATGATTGGACAGCGAGCGAGGCGTCGCCTCGCAATGTCTGCAGCCGGCGTTCTCATGGCCGGCGGCGCCGCAGTAGGCGCCGCAGGTACGGCCTCGGCAGCCACCCCGACGAACGTCCCCGCCCACTTCAGCCACAACTGCTTCAACGGTGGCTTCTACGGTGGCTGTGACGGTTTCGGCGGCCGCGGCGGCTTCTTCAACAACGGCTTCAACAACGGCTTCAACAACGGCTTCCGCAACGGCTTCGTCGGCGGCGGCTTCGTGGTGATCGTCTTCTAGGGGACGACCGCAGGCAGGAACGGCAGGGACAGGAGGATGGCCGGCGGCCCAGCGGCCGCCGGCCTCGCCCGGCCGTTCCTGCCTCTTCCACGTCCGGGCCGGAATCCGGGCGTCGACTGTCAGTCCTCGACGGGGATCCGGTACGCGAGTGCGGTGACCCGGAGGTCGCCGTGGTCGACCCACTGCGGGAACTTGAGCGTCTTGTGGCTGGTCGCCGCCGGCGGCGTGACCTCGAGGTAGGCGGCGTGGACGGCGTCGGACGTGCCGGTGTTGGCATGCGTCCAGGCCATGACGGCCTCGACGCTCTGCCCCGTCCCGAGGGTCAGGGTGGCCTTGGCGGGGCTCTTCGCGTACCAGGTGTCTCCCCAGTGAGTCGTCGAAGGGAGCGTCCGGTGAGCGGAGTCCTCCAGGCCGAGGCCCGGGTAGCCCCGCAACAGGCAGGCGTGGGCGCTCGTGTTCTTCAGTTTGATCACAACGCCCTGATGGTTCATACCGCCGGCCAGGCCCTTGCCGAACGACGCCTTCAGGCCGGACACGGCGCAGGTCGGCGCCCCGGTCGTGGCACCCGCCTGTCCGGCCTGCGCGACACCGGCTCCGGTGATCCCCAGCCCGACGACGGTCGTCGCGGCGAGCGTCGCTCGTGCGAGGCGCCGGCCGCGGTCGGAGCGCGCGGCCGGAGCGCCCTGGGACTCGTGGCTGTGGTGCTTCTGCGTCATGGTGAGCGTTCTCCCTCTCGTTCGGCTCTCTGTTTCGCCTTCCCTCAGGTGTGATGAGCACAGCGCGGGAAAAGTTCACTGCGGACAGAACCCGCCACCGAAGGCCCCCCGTCTCGCCGGGGGTGGCGTCACAGCTCGGCGCCGAAGTCCTGGGTCCACCAGGGGCCGCCCGGGCCCTGGTGGACGCCCACGCCGATGTCCTTGAAGGAGCAGTTGAGGATGTTCGCGCGGTGGCCGGGGCTGTTCATCCAGGCCTGCATCACGGAGTCGGCGGTCTGCTGGCCCTGGGCGATGTTCTCCCCTTCGGTGGACCAGCGGTAGCCGGCCGCGGTGATGCGCTGCCCCGGGTCGGCTCCGTCCGGATTGGTGTGGTCGAAGAAGTGGCGGGCGGCCATGTCGTCGGAGTGGCCCTGTGCCGCCTTCTCCAGTTGCGGATCCTCGGTGAGCGGACCGCAGCCGGCGGCCGCACGCTCCTTGTTGACCAGCGCGACCACTTGGCCGACGGTGCCTGCCGGAGCCGACTGTGCCTGCGGTGCACTGGCCGACGGCGCGGCCGGCGGCGTGGAGCGCCGCGGCGCCGACTGGCTCTTCGTGGCGGGCTTCGGCGTCTTGGAGGGGCGCGGCTTCTTCGACTTCGAGGCGGACGGCGACGGGGAGGGCGACGCCGACGGCGTGGTCTCGGCGGCGCTGGGTGCGGAGAGGTCCACGGCGGGGACGTCCGCGGCTCGGTCGGCGGTCGTCCCCTCGGATCCGGTTCCGGGGCCCGTGCCGAAGTACCAGAGGCCGCCTCCCGCGACGCACGCGGCGACGACGGCACCGGTCAGGGTGCGACGCCGGTAGCGCCGGCGTCGGCGGGACTCGCTGCGGGAGGCCGTCCGGCCCTGTGCGGCACGTGGTCCGGTTCCCGGACCCGTCCGGCTCCCGGAGGTGCCGAGCGGGGTGGCGAAGCCGGCCGCTGCCGTCCCGCCGGTGGCGGAGCGCACGCCCTCGACGAGCACGGCGGACGCCGCGACCAGCGCCAGACCGGCCAGCAGCCCCTCGGCGGGCATCAGTCCGCTCCACAGACCGGAGCAGCGGACGCAGCCGCGGGCATGCCGGGCTATTCGCTTGCGCCACAACGCCGAGGGCCTGCCGTCCCAGGGGGCGAGCACGACGCGGAGTTCCTCGCACAGCGGGCGTGCGTCGAGCGCGCGTACCACCACGCGGGCGGCCTCCAGCTGCGCCTTCATCCGCTGCACGCGGACAGCCGTGTGCTGGGGCGACAGGTCCAGGGCCGCGGCGACCTCGGCCCGGGTCAGCTCGCCGGCGCACTCCAGCCACCACAGTGAGAGCAGTCCGCGGTCGTCCGGCTCCAGCCAGCGCGTCGCGCGCGCGGTCTCCTGGCGCTGCCCGGAGAGCTGCAACTGCATCACCGTCAGATCGACGAAGTCGGCGCCCGGATCGGCCAGGTCCTCGGCCTCCTCCACGCCGGCCGGGGCGGACTGCCGGTCCTGCCAGTGCGTGCGGACCTGGTTCATCGCGATCGCGACCAGCCAGGAGCGGAAACGTTCGGGAGTACGCAGACCGCCGAGACCGTCGAGAGCGCGCAGCATGGTCTCCTGCACCACGTCGTCCACATCCACCGAGCCGTTCAGGGCACGGCCCACGATGTTGTAGACCAGGGGGAGGTATGCGTTGACCAGGGCGTCCTGGGCCCGTATGTCACCCTCCCGGGCAGCGGTCACCAGTGCCGCCGTCTCCACGGCGTGCTGTGCGCTCATCAAATGCTTCCTGTCCTCGACGCCGAACGATTGTGTCCGATACTTGGGAGACAGTTCGATGCGCCCCGGATAACACTTGTTCGAAAAAGACAGACTTTTTCTGCGCGGTGCTCGGCGTGGGAGGGGGCCCGGTCCGCCACCGCGGGCAACGGTGGCGGACGGCCCGTGCTGCGGGTTACGGCTTCTGCCGTGCCGCGGTTACGGCTTCAGGGCGAGGCCGCCGTGCTCGGCGACGATCTCCGGAGCCGGCGAGCCGGGCTCCGGACGCCACTGCGTGACCGGGACGACGCCGGGCTCGATGAGTTTCAGGCCGTCGAAGAACCCGGTGATCTCCTCGACGCTGCGCAGGTTGTACGGGACGGCGCCGCTGCTGTTGTAGGAGTCCTGAGCCTCCTCGAAGACCGGGTCGATCCCCCGTGACCCGTCGTTGACGGACAGGTGACTGCCCGCGGGCAGCGCGTCCATCAGCCGGTCCACGATGCCGCGGGCCTGTGCGTAGTCGGCGACGTGGCCGAGGATGTTGCTCAGGATGAGCCCGGTCGGGCGGCTGAGGTCCAGTGTCTCGGCGGCCGCCGCGAGGATCCGCTCGGGATCCGTCACGTCGGCGTCGACGTACGCGGTCGCGCCTTCAGCGGAGGAGTAGAGCAGGGCACGGGCGTGCGCCAGCACCATCGGGTCGTTGTCGACGTACACGATCCGGGCCTCCGCAGCGAGCCGCTGGGCGACCTCGTGGGTGTTCTCGGCGGTCGGCAGGCCGGTGCCGACGTCCAGGAACTGCCGGATGCCGGCCTCGCGGACCAGGTAGGTGATGTTGCGGCGCAGGAAGGCACGGCTGCTGCGGGCGATGGTGACGATGCCGGGGAAGACGGCGCTGTACGCGTCGCCGGCCTCCTCGTCGACGGGGTAGTTGTCCTTGCCGCCCAGCCAGTAGTTCCAGATGCGGGCCGAGTGCGGTACCGACGTGTCGATCTTCCGGTGCTCCGCCGGCTCCGGCGTCGTCGCGGGATCAGTCATGAGTTCGTGTCCGTCTTCCAACCGAGGCATGGATCATTCACCGCACAACATACGGCCGAACCTCCGCCCCGCGCCCACCAGTTCGCATCTCCGTCAGGCGGACAGCCATCGGTCTCGGTCCTCGCGCTCCCCCACCGGGCGTCGACGAATTCGGTTGCGGTCAGGCCTGCGATCCCGGTGAGCTGGATCCACGGACGGTGCCACGGACCAGGCGCGTCGGACGAGGGCGGCACCGGTTCGTACGCGTACGGGGCGACCGGCTCCCCGGCGGGGGCCGGCGGTGCTCGCGGCCCTCATGCCGGCCGCCTTCACCTTCAACACGGCGGAGAACCTGCCGATCGGCCTCCGAACCTGCCGATCGGCCTCCTGGAGCTCATCTCCGCGAGCCTGCGGGTCTCGGTGTCGGCGGTCGGCCTGCTGGTCACCGGGTACGGCGTGACCGTGGCCCTGGTGTCCCTGCCGCTCGCCCATGTCACGCGGGCCGTGCCCCGGCGTCATGTGCTCACGGGGCTGCTCGCCACGCTCGTGGTGTCCAGTCTGGCCGCGGCTCCGGCCACCTCCTACTGGCTGCTCCTCGGGGCGCGGCTGCTGACTGCGCTCGCCCAGGCGCTGTTCTGGGCCGTGATGGGGCCGGTGGCGGTGGGCCTGTTCGCACCCGAGGTCCGCGGGCGTGTGACGGCGGCGCTGTCCGTCGCCGGTTCACTCGCCCTGGTGCTCGGGGTGCCCGCCGGGACCTGGCTGGGCCGGCGGAGCGAGTGGCAGGTGCCGGCCGCCCTGCCGGCCGGGCTGGGCCTGGTCTCGCTCGTGACGATCGCCGTCTCGCTGCCGGCCTCGCGTCCGGACGAGGAGCCGGCGGCCTACGGCACCGGTCCCGACGTCCGCCGGTTCGGGATCGTCCTGGCGGCCGGGACGCTGTCGGCCACGGGGGCGTTCGCGGGCTACACCTACGTCGGAGGTGTCTGGGCGACGTGAGCGGGTTCTCCCCGAACGGCGTCAGCGTCCTGCTGGTGGCGTTCGGCGGTGCGTGGCTGGCCGGTGTGACCCTCACGGGGGCGCTTGTGGACCGTCGTCCACGCTCCGCGCTGACCGCTGCCGTGGCCACGCAGGCGGTGGGCATGCTCGGCCTGTGCGCGGCCGGCGCCGACCAGGTGGCCGTGGTGGTGTTCCTGGCGCAGACAGGCACTCGGGCCGGTGTTCATGATCACCCAGCACGGGATGCTGGGGTGCGCGCCGGGCCGCACGGACATCGCGCTCGCGGCGAACTCCGGTGCCTACAACGCCGGTATCGCGGCGGGCGCGGCACTCGGCGCACTGGTCCTGCGCTACGCCGGCGTGCGGGGCGCCTTCCTCGCGGGCGGGCTGCTGACCGCCGGAGCCTGCACGGTGCTGCTGGCCGGCCGTCGGGTGAACAACCGTGCACCGCGCCGCGCCGCCGTGCCGGGCCTCGCGTCGGTAGCCGGACCGGCACCGGGGTACCTGGCGTATGGAGCAACGCACGCGCTCCGAGCCGCACAGTCTTCCGGAGAAGTTGATCGCCATGAACACCGAGACGGTTGTGGTGCCCGCCGGCGGCGGCGTGCTCCCGGGTGATCTCGTGGTGCCCGAGTCCGCGCGGGCCGTGGTGCTGTTCGCGCACGGCAGCGGCAGTTCCCGGCACAGTCCGCGCAACCGGGCGGTCGCCGCCGCGCTGCGGGAGGCCGGGCTGGGCACCCTCCTGATCGATCTGCTGACCGAGGAGGAGGAACGCCGGGACGTCGTCACGGCCGAGCACCGCTTCGACATCCCGTTGCTGGGGCGTCGCCTCGTGGCCGCCATGGAGTGGCTCGGCACGCAGCCCCGTACCCGTGACCTGCCCGTCGTCCTCTTCGGCGCGAGCACGGGTGCCGCCGCTGCGCTGCGAGCCGCCGCCGAGCACCCCGACCGCGTCCTGACCGTGGTCTCCCGCGGCGGCCGGCCGGACCTGGCCGGGGACGTGCTGCCCGCCGTACGCGCGCCGGTCCTGCTCGTCGTCGGCGGCCGGGACCACGAGGTGCTGCGGCTCAACGAGGAGGCGGCGCGGCGCCTCCGCGTCACCGCCGAGGTGCACGTGGTCCCGGGTGCCACCCACCTCTTCGAGGAACCCGGCGCCCTGGAGCAGGTCGCGGAGACGGTCCGTCAGTGGTGCAGGGAGTGTCTGCGCGCGAGGCCGGCGTCCTAGGGGCAGGCCCTGCGTCGCAGGGACAGGCCCTGGCCGTGCCCGGCCGCCCTTCCCGCTGTTCGACCGCCCGTGTGGTCCGGTCATCCCGCCGACCGCGGTGGTGTCCCGCGTCCCGCGCCCCCGTGGATCACGGGGCCGTGATGACGATGGCGATGTACGGCCGCCCTGGTCGTCATCGCCAGGCCCAGGCAGAAGAGGAGCGCCAGCGTGAGGCCGGCGCTGAAGAGCGCGAGCCCGTTCACGGTGGCGATGGTGTGATGGAGGACGGACACGGTGTACTCGGGTCCGCCGGCGAGGTTGCCGGCGATCGCCAGGGCGGTGAACGCGCCGGTGCCCACCAGGAGAAGCAGTCCGAGAAAGATCATTCGAGTCATCTCCCCATCGGACGAAAGATGTGGCAGCTCACGGGTACCCAGCCACGTTCAGCGGCTCACCGGCCGCGCTCCGGCCCGGGGGCCGCGGCCGGTACGAGGGTGAGCATGCCGTCGCGCCCCGCGCCGATGCCGACGCCTTCGCTGATCCGCTCGAGGGTCGCGCGCAGCCAGGCGCGCTCCGCGTCCGCGGCGGGTTCCAGCCGCATCCGCCGCGCTCGCAGGCACATCATCCGTACGCCGGCCAGCCGCCCGGTGTCCGCCTCCACCGAGACCAGGTGGCCGACGCGGAGGTCGTCGCGGTACTCCTCGTAGCCGGAGATGCCCTCGTAGTCGTCGATGAAGTCGCCGCAGCCGTGCAGGATCAGCCGGTCGCGGTACACCTCGACGGGGCGGGGATGGTGCGAGGAGTGCCCGTGGACGACGTCCACGCCGCCGTCGACCAGGGCATGCGCGAAGCGGATCTGGTGGCGGGGGACGTGATAGCCCCAGTTGGAGCCCCAGTGGACGGACACGACCGCGATGTCGCCCGGACGCTTCGCAAGCCGCACTCGCCGGACGACGGCCTCGGCGGCCGCGACCGACAGCTCACGGAGGTAGGCGACGCCGGACCGGCCCGCGGTCGCCGCCCAGTCCGGCGGGATTCCGCTGGACAGCGCGCCGAGGCCGAAGACCAGCACGCGGCGTCCGGAACCGACCGGGACGGCCACCGGGGCGCGGGCCTCGTCGGCACTGCGTCCCGCTCCCGCCGTCCGCAGCCCCACGCCGGCCAGCGAGTCCAGCGTCTCCGCCAGGCCCGGCCGGCCGAAGTCCAGCACATGGTTGTTGGCCAGGACGCACACGTCGGGCCGGGCCACCGCCAGGGCCGGCAGGTTGGCCGGATGCATCCGGTAGTGGATCGCCTTGCCCGGTGCGAACGTAGCGCTGCTGGTGACGGCGGTCTCGAGGTTCACGATGCGGACGTCCGGGGCGGTCCGCTCCAGCACCGGCAGGGCCGCGCCCCACGGCCAGGCAGGGTCGACGGGGGCGGGGATCGGCCCGTTGACCGCCTCGGCGAGTTCCACGTACGAGCGTGCGTCCACGACGTAGTCCTCGCGCAGCACCGGGCTTCCGGGGTGCGCGAGGATCTGGTCGACGCCGCGTCCGAGCATCACGTCACCGCACAGGAACAGCGTCACCACACCACCGCCCACACCTCCACGCTAGGGCAGCGGCCGGGGGCCGAGTGCACATCGCCCGCCTGGTGCGTCCGCGGGTCATCTCGCGCGTGGCCCGTCGACGGTGAGCCGGCCGTCGGGTGCCAGCGTGAACCGGGTGCCGTCCATCACGGTGGCGGCCGTGGCCGGGGTGCCGTAGGCCTTCAGGCTGAAGTCGTCCGCCTTGCCGTAGGCACCGTTCGCCTCGGCGGCGTCGCTCCAGGAGTTGACCCGCACCCACACCGACCAGCCGTGCACCTGCTTCTGCCGCCACGGTCCCCAGCTGTCCTGCGGCAGCAGCCCGGCACCCCGGCCGGAGAACAGGTACCAGCCGACAAGTCCGAGCAGGGTCACGGCGGCCACGGCCACGGCCATGAGCCGTGTCGCGGTCGGCCGGCGGCGGACTCGGATGACGGGCATGAGGATTCCTTCCGTTCGGAGCGCGTTCTGTCGGAGTCGAAGACGGTTCGTCTCCCGGCCGCGCTCCGGCCCGGCAATTACTGCGAATAGATTGCTCTTGCAAGTAAGATGCAACAAGCTGGTCGGGTCCTTACCCCCTCTGCGACATGGAGCCCAGCCATGCCCCGCCTGATGCCGGACACCGGACCCCAGCGCGTCCTCGCGGCCTCGAACTTCGTCTACACCGTCGGCAGCGGCCTCTACCTGACCGCCGGAGTGCTGTACTTCACCGAGGCGGTCCACCTGCCGGCCGGACAGGTGGGGCTCGGGCTCGGCATCGCCGGTCTCGTCGCGTTGGTCCTGGGCGTCGCGGTCGGTCATCTGGCGGACCGATGCGGAGCACGCGGCGTCTACGCGGCCACCCTCGCCGTCCAGGCGCTGGCCACCGCCGGCTTCGTCCTGGTCGACGGCTTCTGGCCGTTCGTGCTCGCGGTCTGTGCGGCCGCCGGGGCGAAGGCAGCCGGTACAGCCGCTCGCAGTCCCCTCGTCCGGCACTACGGAGGAGACCGGCCGCAGGAGTTCCGGGCCTATCTCCGCGCGGTGACCAACGTCGGCGTCTCCCTCGGTGCGGTGGGGGCGGGCTGGGTGGTGCAGGTGGGCACCCTCACCGCCTATCAGCTCATGGCCGTCGGCAACGCGGTCGCCTTCGTGCTCTCCGCGGCGCTCCTGGCCCTCCTTCCGCCGGTGGCGCCCGTCCCCGTCACCGGCGGCCCGCGCCGGATCGCCCTGCGCGACCGCCCCTACCTGCTGCTCACCGCCCTCGACGGCATCATCGCCATCCAGTTCAAGGTGCTCACCGTGGCCGTCCCGCTCTGGCTGGTCGGCGCCACGGCCGCCCCGCACTGGCTCATCTCGGGCACCATGCTCACCGGCACGGTCATGGTCGTGCTGTTCCAGGTGCGGGCGGGACGCAGCGTCGACTCCCCCGAAGCCGGCGGACACGCCTACCGGCGCGCGGGTGTGGCCTTCCTCGTCTCCTGCTCGGTGATCTCGCTGTCCGCGGGGACACCGGCGTGGGCCGCCGCGGTGCTGCTCCTCACCGCGGTGGTGATCCACACGGTCGGCGAGCTGTGGCACTCGGCCGCCGGCTTCGAGCTGTCCTTCGCCCTGGCTCCCCGGCACGCCACCGGCCAGTATCTGGGCGTGTTCGGTCTGGGCGCCGGACTGGCCGAGGCCTTCGGGCCCGGTCTGCTCATCTCGCTCTGCATCACCTGGGGCCGCCCCGGCTGGTACGTCCTGGGCGCCGCGTTCGCCCTGACGGGCATGGCAGCGCCCCCCGCCGTCCGCTGGGCACAGCGCCGCACAAGTCCCGCTGAGAGCGATCGTGTTGACCGTGAGGGACACCTCGGCAGTCATCGAATATCCGTCAACACCTCACCGTCGGCGTGAGGTCGACGAGCGGTACGCGGCAGCCCGCCCCACCTGTCCCGAAGCAGCGACGGCGGCTCGGGTGAGCGCAGCCGTTTCGGGCCGATGCCGGTCCGCGGGGTGGTTCCGACTGCTTCGTGGGGAAGGCGTCTTCATCCGGGACCCGGCAGCGCCAGGCGCGTCACTGGATGGAGGAAGACCATGACCACTCCCACCGGCAGGGCTCAGGGCACCGCTCCCGCAAGCCTTCAGCTGCCGGGCATCGTCCTGGGTGTGGGACTGGGCGGCTTCCTCGACGGCATCCTGCTGCACCAGCTCCTGCAATGGCACCACATGCTCTCCAGTACGAACCACGACCGCATCGGGGTGAAGTACTACGACCCCCACACCGTGTCCGGTCTGGAGATGAACACCGTGTGGGACGGCGTCTTCCACGTCGTCTGCTGGCTGGCCGTCCTGACCGGTCTGGCCGTCCTGTACTCCCGCGTCACCCACGACCGGCGCCGGGTGTGGACCTCACGCGTGCTGTGGGGCTGGATCCTCGCGGGCTGGGGCCTGTTCAACGTCGTCGAAGGGCTCCTGGACCACCAGATCCTCGGCATCCACCACGTGCACGGCGGCCCGCACCAGATCTGGTGGGACATGGGCTTCCTCGCACTGGGTGTCCTGCTGCTGATCGGCGGGTACCTCCTGCAAGGCGGCGGCCGGCCCTTCGATCCCGGCGCACCGGCCGACGCCGGCCGTCGAGCGCGGAGCGCCTGATGGGGCATCACGACATGCCCATGCACGGTCACGGCACGACCGTCGGCGCGTCGGCTGTGGCAGGCCCCGCGGTGGCGCTGCTGATCGCCGCCGGCCTGTACGTGTACCTGGCCCGTCGGGCCCGGCGCAAGAACCCGGTTCTCGGGTGGGGACGGTGGCGGACGGTCTCCTTCCTGGCCGGCCTCGCGCTGCTCGGCGTGGCCCTGCTGCCGCCGCTCGCCCCGTTCGCGCACGCCGACTTCCGCGGCCACACGGTCCAGCATCTGCTCATCGGCATGTACGCGCCGCCGGCCCTCGTGCTCGGCGCCCCCGTCACCCTGCTGCTGCGCACCCTGCCCGCCGCACGGGGCCGGCGGCTGACGGCCGTACTGCACAGCCTGCCCGCCCGCGCGCTCGCTCACCCCGCCTCGGCACTGCTCCTGTCCACCGGCAGCCTGGCCGTGCTCTACTTCACCCCGCTGTACGACGTGATGAGCGGTCACATGGCGGCCCACTGGCTCCTGCACGCCCACTTCCTGCTGTCGGGGTGCCTGTTCGCGTACGTCATCGCCGGTCCCGATCCCGCGCCCGCCCGGCCGGGCGTACGGACCCGCCTGGTCTACCTGGGTGTCGCGATCGCCGCGCACGCCGTGATGTCCCAGCTCATGTACGGCGGTTTCGGGGTCGCCGTCCACGCCCCGGTCGAGCAGGTCCAGGGCGGCGCGGAGATCATGTACTACGGCGGCGACATCGCCGAACTGCTGCTGGCCGCCGCACTGGTCACCACATGGCGTCCCGCCCCCCGGCGAGCGCATCCGCCGTTTCCTCCCCTGCCGACGGCGTGACCCGCCGTCAGGGCTGCTCGGACGAGCCGATGGCACGCAGGATGCCGAAGGCCCGCAACAGCGGTGCGCTACCGGTGTCCGTGACGCCGGAGGCCCGGCGCGCCCGGCGGGTGCGCAGGACCGCGCGCACCGCGGAGAGGGCCGCGCACGCGATCACGGCCGCCTCGAGGTCGGCGTCGGGCGTGTCCGGGGGCAGCCTGCGCTGGACCAGGACGGTGAGCCGCTCCTCGAAGTCGGAGAACGCCTGGACGAGGCGGGTCGTGACGACGTTCTCGATGTCCTCGAGCGGGTGACTGAGCGCGGTGAGGGTGGAGGCCGCGAACGGTTCGGCGGCCTCCAGCAGCGCGTTGCACACGGCGTCCAGCGGCCCCTCGTCGGCCGGGCGACGGGACAGCGCGTGCTCCACGTAGGCGAAGATCTCGACGCCGTCCGGCAGCAGCAGCGCTTCCTTGCTCTCGAAGTACCGGAAGAAGGTGCGCACGGAGACGTTCGCGTATGCGGCGATGTCCGCGACGGTGGCACCCTCGAAACCGCGCTCCCCGAACAGGCGCGCGGCCCCCTCCAGCAGCAGGCGCCGCGTCTCCTCCTTTTTGCGTTCGCGCAGTCCACCGGCGATCTCACTCTGCATGGGCCGAGCCTCCGCCAAGGGGTCGCGACTGTCAATCGGCACGCCTGTCACGTCGAACCGGGACACGATCCACCCCGAATTCTGTCATGCATGCCAATTGTCACGCGTGCCAGTTTGACTCTAGAGTTCGTGTCACTCGTGCCACGTTCCATTGGAGATCCGGTGCCCCGACCCACTCAGCACGCCCCCGCGCCCACCGCGGCGCTCACGCCGACGGACCCCGACCCTGTGCGCGGCGGGCTCGGCGGCCTCGGCCGGTTCTGCGCACGGCATCCGGCCGCGGTCGTCGCCGTATGGCTGCTGGTGCTCCTCGTCGCTCTGGCCGGACGGCACTTCGCCGCTCCCACCTTCAGCGACCAGGTCAGCCTGCCGGGCACCGCCTCGGCGACCGGTGCCGACCTCCTCGCCGGCTCGATGCCGCAGGCGGGCAGGCCCAGCGGCAAGGTCGTCCTCCACGCCGGCTCGGGCACGGTGGCCCACCGGCAGTCCGCGGTCGACCGGACCGTGGCCGACCTGCGCGGTCTGCCGCACGTCACCGCCGTGTCCGCGCTCGTGACCAGCACGGACGGCCGTACGGCGTACACCACCGTGTCCTTCGACGAACAGCTCAAGAGCCTCGGACACGACTACACCGCACGACTCGACACGGCGACGGCGCCCGCCCGGGCGGCGGGGCTCGACGTCGGTTACGGCGGCGATCTCGACCAGGTGGTCCGGGAACCCGCCGACGACAAGCTGAGCGAGGGCGTGGGCGTGATCACCGCCCTGGTGATCCTGCTGCTGGCCTTCGGCAGCGTCCTCGCCGCGCTGCTGCCCCTGGTCACCGCGCTGATCAGCGTCGGCGTGGGGCTCGGCCTCGTGGGCATCGTCGCGGCCACCCTCTCCTTCGCGACGTCCGCCACCACCCTGGCCGGCATGATCGGGTTGGGTGTGGGCATCGACTACGCCCTGTTCCTGACGACGCGCTTCCGCCAGGACCTCGTCGACGGGCACGATCCGGTCGAGGCGGCGGCCCGTACGGTGCGCACCAGCGGACGCGCCGTCCTCATCGCCGCTGTGACCGTCGCGGTGGCGATGCTGAGCCTGTACGCGTGCGGGCTGAGCTTCATCGGCAAGATCGGCCTGGCGGCCACCCTCGCCGTCGTCGTCACCGCGGCAGCCGCGCTCACCCTGGTTCCCGCGGCGCTGGGGCTGGTCGGGCGGCGCATCGACCGTCTCCGGGTGCGGCGCCCCGTCGCCGAGAGCACGGGAGCGGGCGACGGCTGGCACCGCTATGCGCAGCTCGTCTCCCGGCGCCCCTGGACATTCCTGGTCGTCGGGCTCGCCGTTCTCGGCCTGTGCTCCGTGCCGCTGTTCGCGATGCGCCTCGGCCACGTCGACGCAGGTGCCGACCGGCCCGGCAGCAGCACCCGCACCGCCTACGACTGGATCGCGCACGCGGACGGGCCCGGCTTCGGCGCGGGGGCGAACGGTCCGGTCGTCGCCGTGGTCGACGTGCGCGCGGCGGACACGTCCGTCGACCGGATCTCCGCCGACGTGACCGCGGCTCTGCGGGACACCACCGGCGTGGCGTCCTTCACCCCGGTCAAGGCGAGCGACGACGGAAGGATCCTCGTCACCACGGTCACACCGGCCACGGGTCCCCAGGACGCCGCCACCGGATCCCTGCTCGGCACCCTGTCCGGGCAGTCGCTGCCCGAGGCCCTCGACGGCACGGGCGCCCGGGCCTATCTCACCGGCAGCGTGGCCGGCCAGGCCGACTTCCGTGACACGGTCGGGCAGCGGCTCCCGATCGTCATCGGCATCGTGCTGGTGCTCGCCTTCCTGCTGCTGATGACCGTGTTCCGCAGCGTGGTGATCCCGCTCAAGGCCGTGCTGCTCAATCTGCTCACCACCGCCGCCTCGTACGGCGTGCTCGTCGCGGTCTTCCAATGGGGCTGGGGCGACTCGCTGTTGGGACTGTCCGAGGCGGTGCCGATCGAGTCGTACGTCCCGATGATGATGTTCGCGATCGTCTTCGGGCTGTCCATGGACTACGAGATCTTCCTGCTGTCGCGGATCGCCGAGGCGTGGCGTCGTACCGGGGACAACCGGCTGTCCGTCGGCGAGGGTCTGTCGGCGACGGCGCGTGTCATCTCCGCCGCGGCCTTCATCATGACCGCGGTGTTCCTGTCCTTCACGGCCTCGCCGACCGTGGTCGTGAAGATGCTCGCCCTGGGGCTGGCGATCAGCGTGGTCGTCGACGCCACGGTGGTGCGTCTGGTCCTGGTGCCGTCGGCCATGTTCCTCATGGGCCGGGCGAACTGGTGGATACCCCGGCGGCTCGACCGGGTTCTTCCGCAGGTGCACGCGTGACCGCTGTCCCGCCCCCGACCCGACCGAACCGGAGCAGTGACCCCATGACCTCGAACCGCCGGAACAGGATCCTCGTCCTGGTCGCGTCGACCGCGGCCCTGGCCGCCCTGACCTGCGTGACCGATCTCCTCGTCGAGCACAGGACCGAGGGACGGATCGCCGCCCGGGCGTCCCACCGGCTGGAGCCGCACGGCCCGGTGCACGCCGATCTGACCACGCCGCTCGCGGGGCTGCGCACCCTCGCCGGGGACGTCGGCGACGTCGAGGTGAGCGCGCGGGGCGTACACCGCCAGCACACCGTGATGGACGTCGACATCCGTCTGAAGGACGTCACCACGGACGGCGACAGCGCCGGCGGCACCGGGACCGCCACCGTCGGGTACGACCAGGTGACCCGGCGTCTGGGCGCCCTCGGTGACGGCCTGACAGCCGCCGGCCAGGACGGCGACCTGCTGCTGAGCGGGAACGCCGGGCGTCTCGGGCTGCCGTTCACGGTCCGGGCCAGGGTGTCCGCGACCGCGCACGCGTTCACCGTCACGCCGACGACGGTGGACGTGCTCGGCCGCAGCGTGGCGGTCGACGACCTCGCCTCCCTGCCGGCCGCCTCCGGGCTGCGCAGCAGGCTCCGGCCCCGGACCGTGGCCGTCACCGGACTCCCCCGCGGCGTCGCCCTGACCTCGGCGCGGGCGGCCGACGACGGCCTCGTCCTCGGCTTCTCGATCGCCGCCGGGCAGCGTCTGTAGGGGACGCGCCCGGCTCACGGCACCGAGCGGTGTCCGGTCAGCGGGCGAGGAGTTCGAGGGTGTCGATCACCCGGTTGGAGAAGCCCCACTCGTTGTCGTACCAGGCGACCACCTTGACGTGCCGGCCGTCGACGCGGGTCAGGGCCGAGTCGAAGATCGACGAGGCCGGGTTGCCCGTGATGTCGGACGACACGAGCGGGTCCTCGGAGTACTCCAGGATCCCGGCGAGCGGGCCCCGGGCCGCGGCGCGGTACGCCTCCAGCACCTCGTCGCGCGTCACCGCGCGCGTGACCGTCGTGTTGAGTTCGACGATCGAGCCGACCGGCACCGGCACACGGATCGAGTCGCCCGACAGCTTGCCGTCGAGGCCGGGCAGGACCAGGCCGATCGCCTTGGCGGCGCCCGTCGTGGTCGGCACGATGTTGACCGCCGCGGCGCGGGCGCGGCGGGCGTCGCGGTGCGGACCGTCCTGCAGGTTCTGCTCCTGCGTATAGGCGTGCACGGTCGTCATGAACCCGTGCTCGATACCGGCGAGTTCGTCCAGCACGGCGGCGAGGGGCGCCAGCGCGTTGGTGGTGCACGACGCGTTCGAGACGAGCGTGTGCACGGCCGGATCGTAGGCGTCGGTGTTGACCCCGAACGCGAGGGTGACATCGGCGCCGTCCGACGGCGCGCCGACGAGCACCTTCTTCGCGCCGGCGTCCAGGTGGGCGCGGGCCGCCTCGGCCGAGGTGAAGCGGCCGGTCGCCTCGAGGACGATGTCCACCCCCAGCTCGCCCCACGGCAGCCGGGCGGGTTCGCGTTCGGCGAGCACCCTGATGCGCCGGCCGTCCACGACGAGGGCGTCGCCGTCGGCGGTCACCGGGCGGCCGAGCCGGCCGGCCGTCGTGTCGTAGGCGAGCAGCCGGGCGAGGGTGGCGGGCTCCGTGAGGTCGTTGACGGCGACGACGTCGAGGGTGCTGTGGCGTTCGAGCAGGGCGCGCAGCACATTGCGTCCGATGCGGCCGAATCCGTTGATGGCGATACGCGTCATGAGTGGTGTCCCTTCCGTTCGCCACCAGGTTCGCGTGCGGCATCCGGCCGTGACAGCGGCGTGATCGCCATGGTTCGCAAGGATCGCGCCACGGCGCCCGCGGGCTACTCGCCCCGGGCGAAGGTGCGCCGGTACTCGGTCGGGGTGGTGCCGAGGATGCGCTGGAAGTGCAGCCGCAGATTGGCACCGGTGCCGAGACCGACGTCGGCGGCGATCTGCTCGATGCCGCGCGCCGAACGCTCCAGCAGCTCGCGGGCCATGTCGATGCGGGCGCGCATGACCCACTGCATGGGTGTGTAGCCGGTGTCCTCCGCGAAACGCCGGGAGAAGGTACGCGCCGAGACCCCGGCGTGCCGGGCGAGGGCCTCCAGCGTGAGGTGCTCGCCGAGCCGGTGGAGCGCCCACTCGCGGGTCGCGGCGAACCGCTCGCCGAGCGGCTCGGGCACGCTGCGCGGTACGTACTGCGCCTGGCCGCCGCTGCGGTAGGGAGCCGCGACCAGGCGCCGGGCCGCGTGGTTCGACGCGGCCACCCCGAGGTCGCCGCGCAGGACGTGCAGGCACAGGTCGATGCCCGAGGCCGCGCCGGCCGACGTCAGCACGCTGCCCTCGTCGACGAACAGGACGTTCTCGTCGACCCGGACGAGTGGGTGCTTCGCCGCGAGCGCCCGCGTGTAGTGCCAGTGCGTCGTCGCGCGTCTGCCGTCGAGCAGTCCGGTGGCGGCCAGCGCGAAGGCCCCCGTGGAGATCGCGGCGAGGCGCGCGCCCCGGTCGTGGGCCGCGCGCAGGGCGTCGACCACGGTCCGGGGCGGGTCGTCGCGGTCCGGGAACCGGTATCCGGGCACGAAGACGATGTCGGCCCACTCCAGCGCGTCGAGGCCGTGGGCGACGGAGTACGACAGCCCGTCGCCGCCCGTGACGAGACCGGCCGTCGCGCCGCACACCCGCACCTCGTACGGCATGCTCGCGCGCGTAGTGAACACCTGGGCCGGGATGCCGACATCGAGCGGCTTGGCCCCTTCGAGCACCAGGACGGCGACACGGCGCAAGCGGGAGGACGGCACGGTGACCAGGGTAGGCGCGCCCGGCACCGGACGGGGTCATGGTGCCGCGGCCGGCTCGGGGACCGGCCGCGGCACACCCCAGGACCCTGGGCCGAGCAGGAGGAACTCGTCCAGGCAGGGATCGGGTTTCCAGATCGGGCGGCCGCAACCGGCGCCGTACGGGTGAACATGGGCATTCCGGGCAAAAGGCCGGGCCCCGGCCGGCGGTGACGCCGGCCGGGGCCCTCCGTGTGAGCGGGGCAGGTCAGCCGTCGGACTCCGACGACGGGATGTAGGCGCCCGGCACGTCGTTCGGCGCGTAGATCGTGTGCTCGCCCGGGTACGGCTTCGTCCAGTTGTGCGTCTGGTACCAGGTGAAGTGGTTCATCTGCGCGGGGTTGGCGAAGTCCGGGATGGCGTGGGTCCCGGTCAGGTGCTGCTTGGACTTCCACTTGTCCCACTGGGCCGCGAGCGTCCGCTTGTCCGCCGGCACCTCGGACGACGGCACGGCCGCCGCCTTCGGGTCCTGCGGGGCCGGGGTGTCCACGCCACAGGAGGGCGGGGTCTTCAGGCCGTCGGTCAGCGAGGTCCGGTTGGGCAGCGCGGTGAACGGCGTGTAGTCCGGACGCCGGGTGAAGGCGCCGGCCATCGGAGTGGCCGCGCTGTCCTTCTGGTTCATCGGGTGGACACCGAGGATCTGCTCGATCGTCCGGATCATCGTGATCTGGGAGTAGTAGTGGCTGTCGACGGCGCCGTGCTGGGCCCAGGGGCTGATGATCTGGATCGGCGCGCGGTGGCCGTCGACGTGGTCGAGGCCGGCCTGCGAGTCGTCCTCGACGACGAAGACCGCCGAGTCCTTCCAGTACTTGCTGTGGGAGATCTCGTCGACCATCTTGCCGACCGCGAGGTCGTTGTCCGCCACCTGGGCCGAGGCGCTCGCCGGACCACCGGTGTGGTCGTTGGAGAGCCAGAACATGTTCAGGTTCGCCGGGCCGTTCTTCTCGAAGTCCTGCTTCCAGATCTGGTACTTGTAGACGTCCGGGACGTCGAGGTCGAACATCGGGAAGCCGGGCGCCGACACGGAGTTGAGCGACGGGATCGCCGAGCCCGTCTGTATGGGGTACGCGGTCGGCCGGCCGGTCGCGTCCATGTCCTTGGCGTCGCAGTACAGGTTCTGCCAGGTCGCGCCGGCCGGCTTGCTCTCGATCGACTGGAACTCGCCGAAGTCCCGCACGGTCTTCCCGGCCGCCTGCGCACCGGTCCAGATGAAGCCGGTCCTCTGGTGGCCGAGGGCGTCGTTCTCGGTGTCGTAGCTGCGCGCGTACTCACCGGCCGAGGACTCGGTGTACTCCGGGTCGTCGGCCTGCATCAGCCAGTTGTGGCCCTCGGCGGAGTTGGTGCCGATGTCGTACGTGTTGTCGTACAGGCCGAACTGCTCGGCCAGTGCGTGCTGGTTCGGCGTCACGTTCTCGCCGAACTGCGTCACCGACGGATCGCCGTCGCCCTCCGGCACGTCACCGAAGACCTGGTCGTAGGTCCGGTTCTCCTTGACGATCAGGAAGACGTGCTTGATCGTCGAGGGGTCGCCGAGCCGCGTCGGGACCGGCACCGCCCTGGCGTGGCTCCTGCCCCTGGCCAGCGAGACCGAGCCGGGCGTCCAGCCGTTCTGCTTGAAGACCTTCGCCGTCTGGGATCTGATGACGCTGTCGTCGGGCAGCGTGAACCGCTGCACGCTCGACGTCGTGTCGTGCGTGCCGTGCCCGGCGGCGGTGGTGGGGCGGCGGGCGTCGATGCCACGGGTGTTGGAGACCAGCACCTGGTCTCCGACGGTCGTGATCTCGGCCGGGAAGTAGTCCGTGGGCAGCAGGCCGACGTAGCTCACCGGCTCCAGCGGGCTCCGGAACCGGTAGACGGCGACGGCGTCGGCACGGCCGAGCGTCACCAGCAGGTGGCCGTCGTCGGTCAGCGTCACGGCGTTGGGCTCGTACCCGACCGACGCCTCGGGCCACGGCTGGGCGGAGATGGTCTGGACGACCTTGTCGCGGCCGGTGTCGATGACCGACACGTTGTTGGAGGCCGTGTTGGTGACGAACAGCGCCTTGCCCTTGGCGTACAGGGCGGTCGGGTGCAGACCGACGGCGATGCTCGACGGGGCCGCGGACGGGTTCGCCAGATCGATGACGCTGACCGTGCCGGTGGTGGTGGCACCGGTCTTGGGGTCGGCCGGCACGTCCGTGCCGTACGAGTTCATGGTCGTGTCGCCGGACTGCGCCGGGCGTCCGCCCTCGTTGCTGACGTACAGCTTGCTGCCGACGACGACCAGGTCGCGCGGCGCGTTGCCCACGGACCAGCTCTGCTTGACGGAGCCGGTCGCCGCGTCGATGGCGACCACCCGGTTCTGGCCGTTGACCGCGGAGTACACGGTGGAGCCGTCGGACGAGAACACCGCCTGGCCGACCAGCGCGTGCTTGGCTCCGTCCGCCGGGATCTTCACCGACGTCGGGTTGGCGACGGTGCCGTCCGGGTTCACCGTGAACCTGGTGTAGCCGTCGGTCTGGCCGAGCCACAGCTGCGTGCCGTCGGGCGAGTAGGTGGGGCCTTCCTGGCCCACGGAGTTGCTGCTCAGGCGCGGGGTCGACGAGGCGGCGGTGCCGACGACCTGCTGCACCTTCCAGCTCTTGACGTCGACGATGGCCAGCGCGCTCCCGCCGTCGGTGACGGAGGCCGCGAGGTGGGTGCCGTCCGGGCTGGGCGAGGACGACATGATCTTGCCGTTGTTGATGACGAGGCGGTCGCCGTAGGGGGCGATGTACTGGTCGCTGGAGATGACCTGGCCGTGGTCGGTCACCTGGCCGACCTGGTCGGTGCCGAACTGACGGGTCTGGGCGTAGCCGATGCCGGCGGTGACCGCGAGGACGACCGCGGTGGCACCGGCCGTGAGGGTGCTCCGACGGCCGAGGCGTCTGCCGAGGAACTCCCTCTCGACGGGTCGGCGGTTGCGGGTTACCTGCATGGAGTCATCCCTTCGAAGAACGAAGAAGTTCGACATTGCCGTCGAACTGCCACAGGGGGTTCGGTGCGTCCCCGGTCGGGGTCCGCACCAGGAAGTAGCCGTTCACTTCCTTCGGTCCGTCGCCGTCGGCGACGAACCGCCCGTCGGAGGTGACGTCGAGCTGATAGACGGCCGTCCCGGTCGCCTCGACGCCGGGGAGATGCCACGAGACGACGCAGCGCCAGTCGTTGCCGGGCCCCTCGGCGGCTACCTTGACGCTGCCCTTGTCGCACGTCGCGGCGGCCTTCAGCCGGGCTTCGGTGACGGCGGGGCGGTTGAGCCGCTCGGTCTGCAAGCGGTACAGGTGGGCGAACTCCGTGGCGAGCGAGCGCTGCACCTTGTCCTGCGAGATCCCGGAGCCCGTGGCCCCGGTCGTCGCCGCCACGACGGCGATCGTCACGGCGACCAGCCCGGCGAGCGGGAGCAGTCCGGCGGTGACCGCGCGGCGCCCCGAACCGTCGTCGGTCAGGTTGGTGAAGTCGCGCCGCAGGAAGAGCACATGGGCCAGCGCGGTGGCGGTCACGGCCCACACCAGGCTGACAACGATGCCGATCAAAAGCGGCCCGAGCTGTGCGGGGCCGGTGAACAGGCCGTTCCAGGCGATGAACGCCCAGCTGGGCAGGGCGAGTCGTACGGCGACGGGCAGCGGCAGCATCTGGGCGAGCTGCATCGCCAGCGCGACGACCGCCGGGAGCAGCAGCCCCATCGGGGACCGGCCCAGCGCGACGGATCCGAGGAGGCCGATCCCGGCGAGGGCCAGGGTCGGGGCGAGGACGCAGGCCCAGGCGAGCAGGACCCGTCCGGCGGCGTCCCCCGGGGACAGCGAGTGACCGTCGAGGCCGACCAGCGGCTGGTTGCCGACCGCGACGAGCCCGCCGACCGTGCTCGACGCGGCGAGCCCGGCCACGAGCAGCAGGATCACGGTGAGACTGGCCAGTGCCTTCGCCGCGAAGATCCGGCGGGGTGAGCGGACGGCCACGAGCAGATGGCGCCAGGTGCCGAGCCGGTCCTCGGAGGCGAACACGTCGCCGGCGACCACGGAGGTCAGCAGCGGCAGCGCCCAGGTGCCCGAGAAGCCGAGGATCACCAGCGGCCCGGCCCATCCCGTGGCGAGCATCCAGCGGCCGAAGAGCGTGTCGGCGGGGAGCGTGCTCTGCTGACTCACTCCGGCGACGAAGAGTCCCGGCGCGATCCAGCAGGCGAGCACCAGCAGGCGGATCCGCCACTGGGAGACGAGCTTGACCAGCTCGAAGCGGTAGCCGCGGGCAACCGAGACCCGGGCGGCAGGAGCGGCCTCGGGGGCGGCGACGGTCGCGGTCACGGTCATCTGCCGGCCTCCTGTATCTGCTGGGCGCCGGGCTTCTGCTGGGCGCCGGGCTTCCGCTGTTCGGTGAGGGCCAGGAACGCGGCCTCCAACGGGGAGACCACGGGGGCGAGTTCACGCAGGGCGACACCCGACCGCACGAGCCGCACCACCAGTTCGTCGAGGGCGGGCATCAGCGCGCGGACGACGAGCGCCTCGCCGCCGTGGCGCCCTCCCGCGCCGTCGACCACATGGGTCCCGGGCGTCTCGCCGGCCAGCCGGCGGGCGGCCTGCGGGTCGGAGGTGACGAGCCGGTAGTCGAGTTCGCGGTTCTCGGCGGCCAGCTTGGCCGGCGGTCCGGAGAACACGACCCGTCCGGTGGCGACGATGGTGACCTCGGAGCACAGCGCCTCGAGGTCGTCCATGCGGTGGCTGGAGAGCACGACGGCGGTTCCCTCCGCCGCGAGCCGGGTGAGGACGCCGTGCACGTGCTTCTTGCCGGCCGGGTCGAGGCCGTTGGACGGTTCGTCCAGAACGAGCAGGCGGGGCCGGGTGAGCAGGGCGGCGGCGAGTCCGAGCCGCTGACGCATGCCCAGGGAGAAGCCGCGGGTCCGGTCGTCGGCGACCTCGGTGAGCCCGACCTGGTCGAGTACGTCGTCGATCCCGGCGGTTCGCGTGTCGTGGCCGCGGAGCCCGGCCAGGGCGGCGAGATTCTGCCGGGCGGTGAGCGACGGGTAGAGACCGGGGCCGTCCACGAACCCCGCGACGCCGTCGGGAGCGGCGAACGTCCGCCCCACCGGTGCTCCGAGGATCTCCAGGCTGCCGCTGTCGGCGACGGCCAGGCCGAGCAGGAGGCCGAGCAGTGTCGTCTTGCCCGCGCCGTTCGGTCCCACCAGACCGTGGATCTGACCCTGCGTCACATCCAGATCGATGCCGTCGAGCGCGACGACCTCGCCGAAGCACTTGGTGACGCCACGAGCCCGGATCGCGAGGAGTGAGTCCATGAGCCCCTTCTTTCGAAAAACCTCAAGGACCCTAGGGATCGCACATCACACCAGCAGGGGCTGTCAGTTGAACGCTTACGGAACGGAAGACGGCCCGAAACCGCCGCGCCGATAGCCGAAATCCCTCAACTCACAGGGAATCGAGGGATGTTGCACCGATGGCGGACAGTGAGGAGGTGCGGTCAGGCGTGGGGCGGCTGCGGCGTCTTCGGGGCACCGTCCGGACCGGGGCCACCTCGGGCGATCCGGGTCATATCGACCATCAGCGCGTCCAGCCACGACACGGTCGCGTAGTACAGCCGGGGTGCGCCGGGCGGTTCGGTGCCGAAGCCGTCGAGGGTCGGATCGATCAGCGGGACCTGCCCGGTGGGGGTGTCGCCCAAGGGATCCAGCGCCGCCGAGACCAGCAGCATCCGCCCGGCCACCCGCTCCCCCAGCTCGTTGACGGACTCGGCCGCGACCGGGTTCATCCCGGTGAGCGGCGGTTTCAGCAGCCGATCGGATCCCCACAGGGTGTGGTGTCCGGCCATCAGCGTGGCCTGCCAGTCCACGGCGCGCAGGGCGGCCCCGCGCGCCGGGTCGCCGAAGGAATGCGGCTCGCTCTGGAACTGCGCGTAGGCGGACTCGGCGAGCAGGACCGCATGCTGCAGCGACCGGTGGCGGGGCGCGCCGGACGAGACGACGACCGCACCGCCTCCCGCCACCGAGGCGCCGGTCGCCACCACGATCTCCGCGGCCCTGCGCAGGAGCTCAGCCGCCGCATGGCGCAGCTCGTCATGGGCCCCGCGGGGCCAGGCCAGCAGGCCGAAGACGGCGCCGATCGCACTGCCGACCAGCACGTCCAGCATCCTGACCTCGGCCAGCCGCCAGGTCGGCGGCGCCAGCTGGGCGAAGACCAGGGCCACGAGGACGGTGAACATGCCCTGGGCCCAGCCGACGCCCCTGACCGGGCCGACGGTGAAGGCGAACAGCATCCACAGCGGCAGTACGACGGCGTACACGTTGGTGTGGGGCCCGACCAGGATCAGTACCGCGGCGGTGACCAGGGCCCCGGCCAGGGTGCCCGTGAGCGCCCGGCGGACGGTGCTCCAGGTCTCGTCCACGGTGGTCCGGGTGAGGGTGAGCGTCGCCAGCGTGGCCCAGAAGCCGTGGGGCAGCGTGTCCACCCCGGCCACGAGCCGGGCCGCGGTCAGGGCCAGGGCGAGGCGCACCGCGTTCTGGAACAGCACCGACCGGCGCTCGGTGTGGCCGCGCACCCGGTGCCACCACAGGGTCGGGGCCCACGCCGTGGCGTACCAGAACCGGCCCAGGGGGACCTCGACCGCGGCGTGCCGGCCGCGTACCGCCAGATCAGCCGCCGCGCCCATGGCGAGCGCGGCGTCGGCGATCTCCAGCACGGCGGCGTGCCTGCGCAGTACGGCGGGCGGGAAGGCCGCAGCGAGCGGGGCCGACGCGTTCGGGCCCGCGGACGCGGCCGACAGGTGGGCGCGCGCCTCGAGCAGTTCCCTCTCCGGTGCCACCGGCGCCGGCCCCGCCCGCAGGCAGTCCGCGGTCGCCGTGGCCAGCCGGGCGACCGCGGCCAGTACGGCCGTCACCTCGGGTCCGGAACGCCCGTCCGGCGCGGCGGTCAGCTGTGCGAGGCGGCCGAGGAGGGCGCGGGTGGCGAGCCCGGTGTGGGCGAGGGCACGGTCGCGCACTCCGGGTCCGGCCGGCCGCTCGGCCTCCGGCACCATCAGGGACCGGAGCGACGTGCTGGTCTCCTGGGCGCCCCGGATCTCCGCCTCGGTCAGGGCGTACGGCGGTGCGGCCAGGCGCGTCGCGCAGTGGGCGGCGGTCCCCGCGGCGCGGGCGGCCCGCTCCCGGTACGGCTGCGGGCCGGGCTCGGGGAAGACCAGCGCCTCCACGGCGATGAAGAGGGCCAGTCCGGTGGTCGTCCCGATCAGCCGGTCGCCGAGCGTGGCGGGAGCGTACGGCGGGAAGGACGGGAGGATGTAGAGGAGTTGCAGGCCGGGTGCGGCACCGGCCGGTCTGGGGCCGCCCACGGCGGCGAAGGCCAGGGTGAAGCCGACGACCAGCATGCCGACGACGGCGGTCCAGGTCCGCACCGACAGGTACGTGCCGACGACGACCAGCACCCAGCACACCGGGACCAGGCGCAGCACCAGCGCGGCGCGCTGGCGTCCCGTGCCCGGGATTCTGGAGAGTCCGCCCAGGGCCACGGCGGCGAACAGGGCGTAGGTGGCCGCGACGGGGCGGTCGAGGCCGTAGCGGAAGAGGTAGAACCCGGCCGCGGCGACCAGCGTCACGCGTACCGCCCGTCGGCCCGAGGCGGCGTAGTCCGCCGGGATCCGGCGGCCCTCGAGACGGCGCACCTCTCCAGAATCGCCCACCACCGGGCACCCGGCACGGCAGCGGCCGGCCGGCGGGTGACTCCCGCCCGGCGGCCGACCACCGCCGCCCACCGGGCCTGGTCGCGCACCACGGCCGGGCACGTCACCCGAGCGTGAACCGCAGCGGGGTCCCCGCAGCGGCCTGGGCCGCCCCCGCCAGGGCAGCTTCCGGCACGACGCCGATCACCGGGTAGCCGCCGGTGGTGGGATGGTCGTGCAGGAACACCACCGGACGCCCGTCCGGTGGCACCTGGACGGCGCCGAGCACCATGCCCTCGCTGGGCAGCTCACCCTCCGACGCGCGTTCCAGGGGCGGTCCTTCGGTCCGCAGCCCGATGCGGTTGCTGTGCTGCGAGACGCGGTACGTCGCCGAGGTGAGGGTGCGCAGCGCGGCGGGGGTGAACCAGTCGGCGCGGGGGCCGGGCCGCAGCGGCAGGGTCAGCGTGGCCGGGGGTGCCGGCCAGGGAGCGGTGTCGGCGGGCACCGTCCGTCGCACGGGGTCGCCCAGCGGCAGGACGTCCCCGTCGCGCAGGAGAGCCGGGCCGAGGCCGGACAGCAGGTCCGTCGACCGGCTGCCGAGGACCGGATCGACGGCGATCCCGCCGGCGACGGCAACGTACGAGCGCACGCCCGCGCTCACGCCGCCCGCGTCCAGGACGGCACCTGCGGGCACCCGTACCGGCGCTCCCCAGGCCGCCGGGCGCCCGTCGACCGTCACCGGGCAAGGTGCGCCGCCGACCACGACGGTCGTCGCGCGGTCTGCACGCAGGGCGCATCCGGTGAGCGTGGTCTCCAGCACGGCGGCGTCGGGGGCGTTGCCGAGGAGCCGGTTGGCCAGGCCCATGGCGGGGGCGTCGAGGGCGCCGGAGCGGGGGACGCCCAGGTGGGCACGGCCCCGCCGGCCGGTGTCCTGGACGGTGGTGAGGGCGCCGGCGCGTACGACGGTGAGCTCGCCGGTCATGCCGCACCGTCCTCGGCCACGAACCGCACCCGGGTCCCCGGGGTGAGGAGCGCCGGTTCGTCCCGGCCGAGGTCCCACAGCGCTGCCGGGTCCGGCATGGTGCCGATCAGCTGCCAGCCGCCCGGGGTGGCACGTGGGTAGACCGCGCTGTAGGGGCCGGCGAGCGCCACCGCGCCGGCCGGCACCCGGGTGCGGGGGGTGTCGCGGCGCGGGACGTGCAGTGCCGCGGGCAGGCCGGTGAGGTAGCCGAACCCGGGGGCGAATCCGCAGAAGGCGACGCGGTAGGTGTACGAGGAGTGCCGTGCGGCGACCTCGTCGACGCCGACGCCCCACAGGGCGGCCACCTGGGCCAGGTCCGGGCCGTCGTAGCGTACGGGGAGCTCCACGGCTCCTCCGGCGTCGGCGGGCCGGGGCGGCACGTCCCACTCGGCGATCCGGCGCGCCAGTGCGTCGGGGTCCGGCACGCCGTCCAGGAGCACGGTGCGGGCTCCCGGCACGATCTCCTCGACCGGTGGCAGGGTCCCCGCCGCGCGGCGCCGCAGGAGTTCGGCGTGGAAGGCTCCGGTGCGCTCGGCGTCCGGCAGCTCGACGAGCAGCGCGTGACGCCCGGCGGGGCGCACGTCCAGGAGCCGGTTCGCCGTCATGCGAATGCCCTGACCTCGACTCCGGCCGCCTCGAGGGCCGCACGCACGCGTGCGGCGATCCGGGCGGCGCCGGGTGTGTCGCCGTGCACGCACAGCGAGCGGGCGGCCACCGTGACGGTCGTGCCGTCCACGGCTTCGACCTGGCCGTCGACGGCCATCACCACCGACCGCCGTACCACCGCGTCGCCGTCGGTGATGACGGCGTCGGGCTCACGGCGCGGGACCAGCGTGCCCACCGAGGTGTAGGCGCGGTCGGCGAAGGCCTCCGGTACGCCGGTGAGTCCGGCCTCCGCGGCGGCGGTGAGGAGCCGCGAGCCGGGCAGGCCCAGCACCGGCAGCGCCCCGCCCGCCAGGTGCACACCGGCCACCACGGCCGCGGCCTGCTCGGCGTCGTGGACGGTGCGGTTGTAGAGCGCGCCGTGCGGCTTGACGTAGGCCACCTCGGCTCCGGCGGCCTGGGCGAAGACCCGCAAGGCCCCGATCTGGTAGGCCGTCTCGGCGGTGAGTTCCCCGGCCGGCACGTCCATGGCGCGCCGGCCGAAGCCGGCCAGGTCGCGGTAGGACACCTGTGCCCCGATCCGTACGCCCCGTTCGGCGGCGAGGTCGCAGACGCGGCGCATCACCGAGGGGTCGCCGGCGTGGAAGCCGCAGGCGACGTTGGCGCTGGTCACGACGGAGAGCAGGGCGTCGTCGTCGGTGAGGGTCCAGCGGCCGAAGCCCTCACCGAGGTCCGCGTTGAGGTCGATCACGTTCCGAACGTAGCCGATTGTTGAACGATCCGACAAGGCGTCGATTCATCGGTCGCCGCAGTGTCACCGGTCAGCTCCTTGTGCGCACATCGGCGGCGACTCGGTGCACGACGGGGCGCCAGGACTCCAGTGGCGCCACCCGCAGCCCCACCACCTTGCCCGCGTCGTCGGCACGGCGCAGTGCGATCACCGCCGGGAAGTCGGGCTCCGCCTCGAAGGCCGCCGCCTCTCGCGAAGTCATCGGGCCACCCTGGCAGCCGAGGGTGCGGGCGCTCTCCGGGGACAGCACGAGCCGCGGGTCGGCCGCGGCGAGATAGCGTTTGGCCGGGATGTGCGCGGCGACCAGGCGGGCGACCCGCGCTCCCAGCAGATCCTCGACCGCCGCCGCGGCGTGCCGGCCGTGGCCGGCTTCGTCGGCGGGCACCAGGTGGTGGCCGATGTCGTGGACGAGCCCGGCAAGGTGCAGTTCCTCGTCGTCCGGGTGGCTCTCGGCCAGCAGGGCGGCGACCTGGAGGCCGTGGTCGAGGATGTCCACCGGGTCCCCGGACCTGTCCGGGGTGTCCCAGACGTCCTCGCAGTCGGCCAGCAGCGCCATCAGCGCGTCCACGGAGGTGATGCGGTCGTACGTCATGGGGCCACACTGCCGCGTCGAGGCGTACGGCCGGTGACGGGAGACTGTACGGCCGCCCGGCCCCCGAGGACGTGCGCGGGACCGTATGCCGAACGGGGCGGCGTAGCGGACCGTGCCGCCGGACGGTGTGGGCTACTTCAGGATGTTGACGGCCCGGGCGACCACCAGGACCACCGTCACGAGGGACACCGAGGACTGCAGCATCATCAGCATCTTCGACCACCGGGTCAGCGGCATGACGTCGGTCGGGCTGAAGGCGGTGGCGTTGGTGAAGGAGAGGTACAGGTAGTCGAGGAACGCCGGTTCCCAGTCCGGGGGCGCGAGTTCGGGACTCTGCATCTGCACGAAGAGGAAGTCGGCGTACTGGTGCCGGCCCCGGACCCGGGCCATCGGGCCGCCCCGGTCCCACTCCCAGTACCACAGGGCGAACACGATGACGTTCGTGACCCAGATGACGCCGCCGGTCAGCAGCAGCGGTACCGCCGCATCACCCGCGCCGCCGTTCACCAGGTCCCCCACGAGCCGGACCGCCGCCCAGCCGTTGGCCACGGTGATGACACTGGTCAGGGCCAGGCCCAGCATGCGCAGCTTCCGGGTCCGGGGCTCCACGCGGCGGGGGTTGCCGGCGATCAGACCGGCGAGCAGCGCCAGTTCCAGTGCGGGCAGGACCCACACCGGACGGAGGAGGACGAGCCGGTGCGGCAGGCTCAGCTGCAGGGCGACCGCCGCGACGATGACGACGGTCACCACCCAGCGCGGCTCCCCCCGGGTCGCCCGGCGCCAGGCAGGCACCAGTTCCCGCTCACCGCTCGCCACCAGACGTTCGATCCTGGCCAGACGGGTCCCGGCGTCATCCGTGTCGTCGCTCATGACGGGGATTGTCCCGGCTGCCGTCCGGCCGGTTCGCGGAGGGTTCAGCCCGCCGCCCGACACCTGCCCAGGGGCCTGAGCGGCGGGTGGCGTACGACTGCCGTGTCCCCGGTGCGCCGGTCCCCGCGCGCGACGGGTCGGTCACACCTCGGGCGGGACGCTCGTCGCGCGTGGCCGGCTCGGCGCGGGCCCGCGCGTGCCCACGGGCATCATCGGACGGCCGTGCGTCGCGTTGATGACGGTCGCCGCGGCGGCGTACCAGGCGACGAGGCCGGTCGCGATGCCGAACCAGCCGCCCACCTGGGTCATGGCGTGTGGCTCCGGCCCGCCCTGGAAGGCCCCGATGGCCAGGAAGAGGTAGGTGAGCGTCAGCAGCACCAGCACCGCCAGCACGGCGACGTTGACGCGCAGCGCCGCGATGGCCATGAAGGCGGTGAAGACGCACCACCCGAGCAGGAAGAGACCGAGCGCGCTGTGCGCGCCACCGGCGAGCGCCAGGCGCGGCGTGAGCCACCAGTAGGACAGCCAGAAGGCGCCGTACGAGACGAACACCGTCGCGCCGAACGTGTTGCCGCGGCGGAACTCGAACAGCCCCGCGGCGAACTGGGCGGCACCGCCGTAGAACGCGGCCAGTGCCAGGACCGGCAGGATGGCGGCGGGCTCCTTCAGCAGACTCGTGTTGACGATCGACAGCAGCAGCATGGTCAGCGCGAAGCCGGCCAGACCCAGCGGGGCGGGATCACCCGCGACCACCGGGGGCGGACTTCCCTGGACCGGCTGTTCGTGCAGGCTCCTCGTGTCCTCGTTCATGTCCGGTATCCCTTCGACCAGAGCAGGACCAGAGGCCGACGCTCCCCGAGCCCACGAACTCGCTGGTCAGAGCCCCGAGGCGGGCTGACGACACTCGTGTGCCGTCGGCGTCTGTCTGTACACGAAGTACCCATTTGTCGTATTTATTAGCGTTCGGCTTTCCCGGCGTCCGGCGGGTCACGGCTCGCGGTGCTCGTGGGCCGCCTGCTCCAGCGCCTCCGCCTCCGCCTGGGCGATGCGGGTCTCCGCCGCCACGTCGATCGAGCGGGTCAGCCACCAGTACAGCAGCGCGGAGACCGGAAGGCCGATGAACAGCGAGATGTCGGCCCCGCCGAGCGCCCTGGCGGCGGGGCCGACGTACAGGGTGCCGACGGAGAAGAACGGGATCATCACGGCGAAGCCGACCAGGTACGCGATGATGCCGTGCCAGCCCCAACGGCCGTAGATGCCGCTTGGGTTGAAGATCTCCGCGATGGCGTAGTGCCCGCGGCGCACCACGTAGTAGTCCATGAGGTTCACCGCGGTCCACGGGATGAACAGGTAGAGCACCAGCAGCAGGAAGTTGTTGAAGTTCGCGAGGAAGTTGGCGGTGGCGGCCAGGGCGCCGACCAGGGAGAGGGCCGCGGTGAGGCCGAGGGTGAGCAGCCGTACGGCCAGGGTCGGCCGGACCCGTTTGAACGAGTCGATGCCGCTGATGAGGGTCAGCGAACCGCCGTACATGTTCAGCGCGGTGACGGACACCAGGCCCAGGGCGGAGAACAGCAGCACGATCGCGCCGAAGCCGTCGAACACCTTGTCGCCTGCCGCGTTGATCGACTTGATCGTCTCGAAGTCCTTGCCGGCCCACGCGGCCAGCAGGGAGCCGAGCACCATCAGCCAGATGCCGCCGAGGGCGGAGCCGAAGTACGTCCAGTAGAAGGTCTTGCGGACGGTGACGTCGGGCGGGAGGTAGCGGGAGTAGTCCGAGACGTAGATCGCCCAGCTGATCTGGTAGCCGGCGACCACGCCGAACTGCGCCAGGAACGGCGTCCACGCGAAGGCGCCCAGGTCGAAGGAGCCCGCCGGGTAGTGCAGGGTGACGAGGACGCCGACGGTGAAGACCCCGAAGATGACGAGGAAGGTGTACGTCAGGAACCGCTCGGCCTTGTGGATGATGTCGTATCCGACCAGCGCGATGAGGAGCGCGATCACGGTGACCACGATCACCCACAGCTTGACGCTGCCGTGCAGGGTGGTGTGCAGCGAGTCGGCGGCCAGGATGCTGTTGAAGACGTTGAATCCCGCGTACTGCACATACGCGAAGAGCCACACCAGGAGGGCGCCGACGTAGCCGAACTGCGGCCGGGACTGGATCATCTGCGGCAGCCCCAACTGGGGGCCCTGCGCCGAGTGGAAGGCCATGAAGAAGGTGCCGATGACGGTGCCGGCGACGATGGCCAGCAGCGACCAGATCAGGTTGCCGCCCTGGGTGATGCTGATCAGACCCACGGCCAGGGTGGCGATCTGGGCGTTGGACATGAACCACAGGGGACCGAGATGCCAGAGTTTTCCGTGCCGCTCGTTCAGCGGGACGTAGTCGATCGACCGGACCTCAAGTCCGGACACTCTTGGCTCTGCTGAAGTGCTCATGACGCCTCCCGCGGCCGGGTCTGCCCCTGGGAGACATTGTTGCCCCAGGGGTCGCCCAGGGCATCCCTGCCGCCGGCACCACCTCGGACGTCACGGCGTGTGAGAAGTGGTGACCTTCTGCTCGCGCCGGTTCCGGATCGGCTCACCCACCCGGTGCAGATGGGTCAGGGCCTCGCGGTAGGACCGGAGCAGTCCCGTCTCGTGATACGGCACGCCGATCTCCGCGCAGTACTGCCGCACGACGGCCTGGGCCCGTCGCAGATGGGGCGTGGGCATGCTCGGGAACAGGTGGTGCTCGATCTGGTAGTTCAGGCCGCCCAGCAGCACGTCGGTGAGACGGCCGCCGCGCACGTTGCGGGAGGTGAGCACCTGGCGTCGCAGGAAGTCGGGGCGCTCGTCACCGCTGAACGTGGGCATGCCCTTGTGGTTCGGTGCGAAGGTGCAGCCGAGGTAGACGCCGAAGAGACACTGGTGCACGGCGAGGAACGCCACCGCCTTGCCGGGCGACAGCACCAGGAACAGCGCCGAGAGATAGCCGGCGATGTGCACGAAGAGCAGGGCCGTCTCCGGCAGCCGGTGCTTCATGAACGGCGAGCGCAGCGCCCGTACGCTCGCGACGTGCAGGTTGAATCCCTCCAGGGTCAGCAGCGGGAAGAACAGCAACGCCTGGTGGCCGCCGATGAGTCGGGCCAATCCGCGGCTGTCCCGGGCCTGCGCGGTGGACCAGACCAGGATGTCCGGGGCGACGTCGGGGTCGAGCTCCTCGTGGTTGGGGTTGGCGTGGTGGCGGGTGTGCTTGTTCATCCACCAGCCGTAGCTCATCCCGATCCCGAGGTTGCCGAAGAGCCGGCCCCAGGTCTCGCTCGGCCGGGCGCGCCGGAACACCTGCCGGTGCGCCAGGTCATGGGCCACCAGGGCGACCTGCCCGAAGACCAACGCCAGGAAGCCTGCCACCGCCAGCTGCCACCAGGTGTCGCCGAGTGCGAAGAAGGTTCCCCAGCCGGCTGCCAGCAGCCCAGTCACCAGGCCGAGCCGCACCGCGTAGTAGCCGGGGCGCCGCTCCAGCAGTCCCGCTTCGGTGATACGCCGGGACAGCCGGGCGAAGTCGCTGCCGGCTCCGGTACGGGACGGGCGGGAACGGGCGGCAGGCACGCCGGTCGCGATGGAGGCGTGGGTGGAAGTCGTCATACCGTCGATCCTGGTCAGGCCGGTCCCGGCAAAACAGCCTGCCAGGCACCGGAACGCGCGGGGGCTGTCCCCACACCTCCGCGGGGGGGGCTGCCCCCACCCCGGCCACCGACCCCGGCCCTCGGCCGCGGCGAGGCCCCGGGCGAGAACGGCCGAGGAGGTCGGACCGGCCGCCCGGGAGCGGCCGAAGGCGTCGGAGCCGAGGCCCGAGCGGCGACCCGGGTCACCTGGTGAGTTGGGCAGGTGCGTCGAGCCGTGTCAGCTTGTGCGGGTTCCTCACCACGTAGACACGGGTGATCCGTCCGTCCTCCACCGCGAGACTCACCGCCGCCGGTTCTCCGTCGAACTCGATCCGGCCCGCGGGGGCGCCGTTGAGCCACACGGTCGTCGTCTCCAAGGTGGCAACCGACTGGTTCGCGCGCGCGAGCAGCTCCGCCACCGGCCCGGCACCGTGGATCGGGGCCGTCACGGCGGCCACGACCCCGCCGCCGTCGGCGATCAGGACGACGTCCGGCGCCATGATCTCCAGCAGCTCCTGCAGCCGCCCGGTACGCAGGGCGAACAGGAACCGTTCCACCACGGCACGCTGCTCCGCCCGGCTCACCCGCACCCGCGGCCGGCGGGCCGTCACGTGCTCGCGTGCCCGACGGGCGATCTGCCGCACCGTGGCGGCGGACTTGCCCGTGGCCTCGGCGATCTCACCGTACGGCAGCTCGAACACCTCCCGGAGCACGAACACCGCCCGCTCGGTCGGGCCGAGCGTTTCCAGGACGGTCAGCATCGCCATCGAGACACTCTCCGCGAGTTCGACGTCCTCGGCCACATCAGGACTGGTCAGCAAGGGTTCCGGCAGCCACTCGCCGACATAGTCCTCGCGGCTGCGCGACAGCGTGCGCAGGCGGTTGAGCGCTTGCCGTGTCACGGTCCTCACCAGGTACGCCCTCGGGTCGCGCACCTGCGTGTGGTCCACGCCGGCCCAGCGCAGCCAGGACTCCTGGAGCACGTCCTCGGCGTCGGCCGCCGAGCCGAGCAACTCGTAGGCGACCGTGAACAGCAGGCTGCGATGGGCGACGAACGGGTCCTCGGTCATACGGTGGACGCCACCCCGGACGTCTGCGGACGCGCGGCCGGCGGAATCTCGCACGTGTCGGAGTAACCCTGTGACGTGATGCCGTGCGCCGTGTTCGTCCTGGTCGCCGGATTGACGAAGCCGATGAAGACGGTCAGCTCGACCAGCGCCGCCGGGCCGAGCCGCTCCAGCAGGCCCGCCGACATCTCGTCGGTGACGGTGGTCGGCGTGTCCGTCATGGCCTCGGCGTACCCCATCACGTCCCGCTCCAGCGGCGAGAACACCTCCGACTCCCGCCACCGCGGCACCCGGCTCGCCTTGCCCGGGTCCACGTTCTGGTTCAGCGCCTGGAAGTAGCCGATGTCCAGGCCCCAACCGCAGCCGACCTGCGCCGCGACAGCCATGTGCGCGAACGACGTGAGGCTCGCGTCAGCCGCGTTCCACTCGGCCACCCCGGCCGGGAACTCCAGGGTGGCCGTGGCCACGTCGGGGACGTGGAACGCCACCTCGACGGGCACGGGCACGGCACCGAGCTGCTTGATCATGTTCGCGCTGAGCTCGGCGGGCAGCTCAGCCTTCGGCACGCGAAGCGCCATCGTCGTCTCCTTGTACATCGGTCTGACGGGCCGTTCGGCATGAAGACACCGCGGGACCCGCGAATGTGACAACCGTCAGCCGGTGTCCGTCACCGGCAGCCGGGCCGCACGGTGCGTGACCGGTGCAGTGCGGGATCAGATACGGACGTGACGTCGGACCACGACCTGGACGACATCGTCGACCCGCCCGTCCCCGAACGGCAGGAACGCGGGGCGTACGGCACCGGGTACACCGGTACGACGCTGCGCTCCCGTCTCGGTCCGCGCGAACCGCTCACGCATCGCTCGGCGCCCGGCAGGCGGCAGGTGGGCCGACGGCGTCGTCGCCGGCGGACGGAAGGGCGACGGGTCCGCCCGCGCCACCCCGGGTGGGTCGGCGGGACGGGCAGCGCGGATTCGGGATCACCGGGCCGGAGTTCCACAGGGTCACTCCGGCCCCGAGCAAGTCCCGTACCGCGCGTTCCTCGTCGGGCGTCCATGCGGCGCCCTCGGCCGCGAACAGCTTCTCGTACGCGCTGTCGTGCACCGCTGTCTGCCGGGGCAGTCGGCCGGTCGCGTCGAGCCCGCGCGCCAGGTCGTCGAAGAAGTTCCACGCGTCCAGCACAGGGCCCGGCGGGACCCGGCGACGTCCGGGATCCGCCAGCCAGCGCTCGACGCGGGCGAGTTCCAGGATCTCGGCCCCGGAGGTGGCGAGCCGTCGCCCGCGCCGGGCCGCGTACGCCCGGGCCTGCCGGACCGTCATGAACAGCGGCACCCGACGGCGACCGGCCCCTTCCGGCAACGCCACGACCTGATCGGGTGCGTCACCCGGGCCACCGAGCCAGAGAACCACCGCGCTGCGGCCGAGTCCGCGCACCCGATAGGCGTACAGCCTTCCGTTCTCGATCTTCGTCACGCCTCAGAGTGGCACGATCCGCGCGATCCGTCGGAGCGTTTTCGTGCGGGAAACCGGAGGGGGCTTCCGATGCGACAGACGCACCACTGCCTCCGGTGTGACAGACGCGACCACCGCCTCCGGCTCGTACGCGTGACGTCCGTATGCTCCAGCCATGAAACTCTTCCGGTCCCGTGGCCGCGGCGACGCCGGGCAGTCCACGACGTCCCCCTCGGCCCAGGCCGCGGCCCTGTATCACGCCGGGCGCTATGCCGAGGCGGAGGCCGCCGCGCGCGCCGTGGCCGAGGCACGGTCAGCGCTGCGCGACGATCCCCACGGACCGCTGGCGATGACCGTCGCCGCGCTCGCGATGGGCGCCCAGGGACGCCACGCGGACTCCGTCGCCGCGTACGACGCTCTGCTGCCGGTGTTCGGCAGGATCTTCGGCGCCGAACACGCGCAGACCCTGAAAATACGCTCGGACCGTGCCCAGGCGCTGAGTGCGCTCGCCCGGCACGCCGAGTGCGAGGCGGAGTGCGCGGCCGTCGCCCGGATCGCCGACCGCGGCACGGGACCGCACATGCCGGTCATAGCGATGGCCGCGCGCAACGGGCTGGTCTTCGCCCTCAACGCACAGGGCCGCCACACCGAGGCCGAGACACTCGCCCGTGAGGCGCTCGCCGCCCACCGCACGCCGGACCGGTTCGCCCTGGTTCTGCAGCTGGGCCTGGCGCGCAGCCTCAACGGTCAGGGCCGCCACGAGGAGGCACTCGCCGAGGCGGAGCGGGCCGGCGGGTTGTACCGCACCCTGCCCGATGAGGACCACCGCGCGGAGAACGGCGCCGTGGAGCTGGCCACGGCCACCGCCCTGCTGGGGCTGGGCCGCGCCGCCGAGGCCCGGGCCCGCGCCTCGGCCGCCCATGACGCCTGCCGCGCCGCCTTCGGCCCGGACCATCGCCGCACGGTCGAAGCGCGGTCGCTGCTCGACCGCATGCGGGACGCCTGACCGGGTTCACCGCGGGAGGAGTCACGAGGGTGGATCACCGAGGTCGGCGCGCAGTTGCATCGCCCTCGCGACGCCCCCACCACGCTTGACCTTGCCCTTGAGGGCAGGGTTTAGCGTGTGAGCGAGGTGAACGGCATGAGGATCAGTGAGCTCGCGCGTCGGGCGGGCGTGACGGCCAAGGCAGTGCGGTACTACGAAAGCCTGGGGTTGATCACACCCGAGCGCCTCGCCAACGGCTACCGGGACTACGGCGAGGACGACGTGCGCCTCGTCAGGGAGATCAGGGCCCTGCAGCGGCTCGGGATCTCCGTCGAGCGCACCCGGCCCTTCCTCGAGTGCCTGGCCGCCGGGCGGCTGCACGCCGACGACTGCCCGGCCTCGCTGGCGAGCTACCGCGAGGCCATCGACGAGCTGACCGAGCGCATCGAGGCACTGACCGCCCGCCGCTCGGTACTGATCAGGAACCTGAACACCGCCGCCCATCGGGGCAGCGGCGTCGTACCGCACGCGAAGCCCGGGAAGGGCGGTGAGGACTACCTGACACTGCCCGCGGACCTGCCCGCCCCCGAGGCCGACGGCGCCGCGGACCACCTGCCCGGTACGAAGGCGCCGCGGATCGCCCTGCCCGACACGGCGGGCCGGGAGGTCCGGCTGGACGCCCTCGGGCCGCGCCGTACGGTGATCTACATCTACCCGCTCACCGGCCGCCCCGGCACCGATCTGCCGGAGGGCTGGAACTCCATCCCCGGCGCCCGCGGCTGCACCCCCGAGACCTGCGGCTTCCGCGACCACTTCCAGGATCTCCTCGAAGCCGGCGCCGGCCGCGTCTACGGGCTGTCCAGCCAGGACACCGACTACCAGAACGAGGTCGTGGAACGGCTGGGACTGCCCTTCGACATGCTCTCCGACCCCGCCCTCGGCCTCGCCGACGCCCTCGGCCTGCCCACGTTCGAGGTCGACGGGAAGCGGCTGTTCACCCGGCTGACCCTCGTCGTCCGCGACGGCGTGATCGAGCACGTCTTCCATCCGGTCTTCCCGCCGGACGAACACGCCCAGCAGGTCCTGACCTGGCTGCGCGAGAACCCCCTGTAGAGCTCCCCCGCGGGCCTTGGCCCGCTGCAGGACTGCTCCCCACTGCGCCTCGCACCGAAAGGACGACCGTGTACCCCCCCCCCGGCACTTCGTACCCCCCGAAGAGGCGGTCCGTGACCTGCTGACCCACCACGGAGCGGCGGATCTGATCACCATGACCCCGCAGGGTCTCCTGGCGACCCTGCTGCCGTTCGAGTACGACCCCGACGCCGGTGAGCACGGCTCCCTGACCGGTCACATGGCCCGCGCCAACCACCAGTGGCGCGAGCCGGTGCAGGGCGAGGCCATGGTGATCGTCCGTGGCCCGGAGGCGTACGTCTCGCCGTCGTGGTACGCGACCAAGCGCGAGCACCACCGTGTGGTGCCGACCTGGAACTACCTGATCGCCCATGTGTACGGGAAGCTGGTCGTGCACGACGACCCGGCGTGGACAGAAGCGCAGATGCGCCGGCTCACCGACCGGCACGAAGCAGCACAGGCCGAGCCGTGGTCGGTCGACCAGGCCCCGGCGAAGTTCATCGAGGGCCGGCTGCGGGCGGTCGTCGGCGTCGAGCTGGTCATCAGCCGGGTCGAGGCGAAGTTCAAGCTCAGCCAGAACCAGCCGCAGGAGAACGTCGCGGGTGTCGTCGCGGGTCTCGAGGCGCGCGGCCGGTCCGACGACGCCGCGGTGGCGGCAGCGGTCCGTGCCCACAACCCGCACGCCACCCCCTGACCCCGCCCGCCGGGAACTCGCCGCGGCGATCACATCCCTGGGGCTCAGCCCCGCCTGATCACCGCAGACGAGGGCGGGAGGCACGGGCACCGGGCCGCCGGGGCCGCGACGGCGGGGTGACACGGGAAACGGACGCAGAGAGCGGCGGACCCGGACGGCGGCGGACGCGGGGGCGGGCGCGGCGATGCCGAGCAGGCGCCGGCGAGGTGGGCGATGAGGTGGGCGGTGGCCGGCGTCGCCCAGGGTCCCGGGGAGAGACCGGCCCGGTGTGCACGAGCGGAAGGACGGGGCCGTGGGCGAGGGCAGCGGCGGGGCCGATGCTTGCACCTGTCCCGATCGCCTTCCCGGGGGCGTTCGGCGGCCGTCTCCCGCGCTGGGCGGCAGGCGCTCGCTCCGCTCGGCGGAACGGGGTTGTCCGCTGTTCCGCCCTGGCCGTACGGTGCCGCGGTGGATCTCTTCTCACGCTCGTGGACGGCGTTGCTGGAGGCGGTCGCCGCCGTACCGGACGCGGACTTCGAGCAGCCGTCGGGCTGTGCCGGCTGGCTGGTGCGGGACCTGGTGTGCCACCTGGTCATCGACGCTCAGGACGTCCTGATCACCCTGGTCACGCCCGCTGGTACGGAGCCGACCGTGGACGCGGCAGGCTACTGGAAGCTGGTCGAGCCGCCGACCGGGGAGGACCCGCTCGATGCGCTGGTCCCCCGGCTGGCCGCCGCGTACGGCGAGCCGGAGTTGCTCAAGTTCCACCTCGACGACGTGGGGTCCGCAGCGGGCCGCGCCGCCGGGCTCGCCGATCCCGCCGCCCGCGTCGGCACCCGGGGCGAGGTGCTGACCGTCGGCGACTACCTGTCGGCGTACGTGCTCGAGTGCACGCTGCACCATCTGGACCTGATCGCCCATCTGCCGGCGGCCGCGGAGCCGCCCGCCGAGACCCTGGCGGCGGCACGCGCGGCGCTGGAGACGATCGCCGGCAGCCCGTTCCCCTTCTCGTTCTCCGACCGGGACGCGCTGCTGGTCGGCACCGGACGCCGTTCGCCGACCGACGAGGAGAGGACCGCCCTGGGCGAACTCGCCGCGCGCCTGCCGCTCGTGCTCGGCTGAGGTCGTACGGGAGAGGTACGCGTCCCCGGTCCGTGCCTCTCACCGAGCGCGGCCGGCACCTGCCCCGCCGCAGAGGTCGTCGGCGAGCTGGGTCCGGCTGACAGAACGCTCCGCCCCTGCCGGGTTCGCCGCGTCAGGCCGGCCTCGTGCAGGACACCCAGGTGGTGGCTGACGGCCGAGGGGGTCACGTCGAGGCGGCGGGCGAGTTCCGTGGTGGAGGTCGGCCGGTCGAGCAGGAGGAGCAGCCGGGCGCCGGTGCTGCTGGTGTTCCTGGGGGCGATGGTGACCGGTGCGGTCCTGTGGTGCCGGCCGGGGCCCGGGTGGCGGCGCTGCGGGGCACAGCCGGCGCGGTGGTCGCCGGCGGGACGAGCGGGTTCATGAACGCCGCGGCGGGCGTCGGCGGTCCGGCGCTGTCGCTGTACGCGGCGAACGCCGGCTGGCCGGTGCGGCAGTTCGTGCCGAACCCCTTGTTCTACGGCGTGCTGCTGAACCTCTTCTCCGTGACCGCCAACGGCCTCCCCCGTCTGTCCGCCGCGGCCTGGCTGACGACGGCGGCCGGCCTTGCCGCGGGGACCGCCCTCGGCGAGACCCTGGTACGGCGGGTGCCGCAGGCGTGGATCCGGCGAGCGGTGATGCTGCTGTCCCTGGCGGGCGGGCTGACCACGCTGGTGCGGGGCTGTGGGAACTGCGCGGCCGGTGAGCGGGATCAAGAAGCTCCCGGTCACGGTGCCGCAGGCCTGAGCCGGCGGGTCCGTGTCAGCCGGTGACCGGGAGGTCCGTGCGCAGGACCGGGCGGACGCCGTGCAGTCCGCCCTCCTCCGTCCGAGCGTGCACGTCGGTCGCCGCCCGCAGCGGGAAGACCTCGACGGTCCGCGGGCGCAGGTCACCCCGGGCGAGCAGGTCGTTGACGTACGCGGCGGCCTCGGCCAGTTCGTGGGAGGTGGCGTGGGAGATGACGAACCCCACGACGGACCGGTCGTTCATGTACAGCGCGCCCGCGGGCAGCACGGGGCGGCTGCGAGCACCGGCCAGCAGCACCACGCGGCCCCGGCGGGCGAGCAGATCGACCGTGTTCTCCAGGTCGTTGACGCCCGCCGTGTCCACCAGGACGTCGATGCCCGACGGCGCCGCCTCGCGGATCTTCCGGGTCAGGTCGGGGTGCCGGTAGTCGAAGACGTGCTCGGCACCCAGTTCCGCGCAGTACGCCTCGTCCCGGGCGCCGGCGGTCGCGAGGACGCGGGCACCGGCCCGGACCGCCATCGTCACCAGCGCGCTGCCGACGTTGCCCGCGGCGCCCGCGACCAGCACCGTCTCGCCCACGCGGAACCGTCCGTGCACGAACAGCGCGAGGTAGGCGGTCGCCGCGGGATGGAACGCCGCCACCGCGGCGTACGGGTCGACGCCCGCGGGCAGGTGGTAGAGCCGGTCGGCCGCCACCACCGCCTGCTCCGCCGCCGCGCCCTGCCGGCCGCCGTGCCCGAGGCTGTTGCACCACACCCGGTCCCCGGGGCGGAAGCCGGTCACGCCTGGGCCCGTCTCGGCGACCGTCCCGACCAGGTCACGGCCGATGACGAAGGGAAAATCCAGCTGGGTGGTGAAGGCGCCGGACCGGACGAAGGTGTCCACCGGGTTGACCGTGGTGGCGTGGACGTTCACCAGGACGTCGGTGGGTCCGGGCCGCGGGGCGGTGATCTCGCCGTAGCGGATGACCTGTGGGGGGCCCAACTCCTCGATGTACGCAGCACGCATGACGCCGCATTCTGCCACCGGTGCCCCAAGTCGCCGCGCCACGGCACACCTTGACCGGGATCCATCGGAACCGCCCGGGGCCCCCGGCGAGGAAGCCGGCGGGCCGTGATGCAAGATCAGTCCATGACGAACACCAGCAGACGCACCGTCCTCGCCTCCGTCGCCGCCGTCGCCGCGGCTCTGCCCACCGTCAACGCCGTGGTGGGCAAGGGCGCCACTCCGGCCGCGGCGGCCGACCTGTACGGGTCCAACACCGAGCTGTACACCAAGACCGCGGCCAAGGAGGGGACCGACTGGCAGCGTCGGTTCCGGATCGGCACTCCGGCGCAGATCACGGACAATGCCCGCAGCACGAGCAGCCCCGTCGGCAGCACGGCGGTGCTCGCACCGCACGGCGGCGGGATAGAGGCGGGCACGAGCGAGCTGTGCATGGCCGTCGCCGGTTACACGCCCTTCGACGTGGGCATCGACCCGTCGACCGTGGCGGTGCCGGGAGAGACGCAGCGGGACTACTGGATGTTCGAGGCCCTGGCCAACTCGTCCTCGCAGCACGTCACCGCCACTCACTGCGACGACCCGGCCGCCCTCGCCGTCTGCGCCGACAACCTGTACGCCGTCTCGCTGCACGGCTTCGACGACACGACCGTGAAGAAGATCAACATCGGCGGCCGGGACGAGCGGCTCAAGCGCAACCTGATGGCGGCCTTCAAGAAGTACGGTCTGACCTCTTCCACGAGCAACCCCGACTGGGACGTGACCGTGGTCTTCGCGGCCGCCGACGACCCCATCAACGGCGACGACCCGACCAACATCGTCAACCGCACCCGTACCGGCGCCGGCGCCCAGCTGGAGCTGTCCACGGCGCTGCGCAGCGCGATGTTCGGTGACTTCTCCGGCGCGGCCAGGCGCAGGGCGACGGCCGGGGTGCCGAGCACCGACAGCCCCAGCGCCGACCACTTCTGGACCGGTTTCGTGAGCGCCGTCCGCGAGGCGGTCAAGAACCACGAGCTCGGCCTCGACTCCCTCTCCTGAGCCGAGCGGGACACTCCCATGGACCGTCTGCTGCACCTCGACCGCACACTCGACGAGCTGGACCCGCCCTGCTGGACGCCTCCTGCCGGTGACGCGACCCGTCTGGTACGCAAGGTGCATGCGTTGCGGCGCGTTCCGCTGGGCGAGATGGGTCCGGCGGATCTGCGCACCCTCGTGTCGCAGCAGGTGGCGCTGCCGTACGTCCTTCCCCTCGCGGTGCGCCCGCTGCTCGAGGAGCCGCTGCTCGACGCGTACTTCCACGAGGGCGATCTGCTGCTCGCCGTCGTCGGCGCCCCCGCTGCGGCCTGGGCCCTGCTGCCGGACCTCGCCGACCGGCTGCGTGCCGTGCTCACGACGCTGCCGGAGACAGCTCTCGCCGGTCTGCCCCGCGGCGCGGCCGAGGAGATCGCTCGCTTCCTCGCGGAGCCCGACGCAACTCCGTGATCCTCTCTGCCCGCTGACGGCGGTGCAGCCGAACAGGCCGACCACGACCAGGGCTCCGCGTTCGAGTCGTCTCGTCTGCCGCACCGCAGCGATCCCGGTCGGCAACCACCGCGGGCACGCGCCGGGTCCGGACCCGGTCCGTCACACGAGCGGGGCGGCGATCTCCCGCTTGAGGATCTTGCCGCTGGGGCCCATCGGCAGGGCGTCCGTCAGCCAGATCCGGCGCGGGTACTTGTAGGCGGCGACCCGCTCGCGGACGAACCGCTGGAGCTCCTCGGGGTCGGCCTGTGCTCCGGGGCGCAGGACGACCGCCGCCGCGATCTCCTCGCCGAGCCGCTCGTCCGGCACGCCGAGGACCGCGGCGAGGGCCACGGCGGGGTGCTCGTGCAGCACCTCCTCGATCTCGCGGGGGTAGACGTTGTAGCCGCCGCGGATGATGAGGTCCTTCTTCCGGTCGACGATGTACAGGTATCCGTCCTCGTCCCGGCGGGCCAGGTCGCCGGTGCGCAGCCAGCCGTCGGGGACGGTGGCGGCGGTCTCCTCGGGGCGGTTCCAGTACTCCTTCATCAGGTTCGGTCCGCGGACGGCCAGCTCGCCGACGTCTCCCGGGGCGACGTCACGGCCGGTGTCGTCCAGCAGCCGCACCTCGACGTCACGGATGGGGGTGCCGATGGACCCGGCCTTGCGGGGACGGTCGGAGTGGTTGAAGGTGACGACCGGGCTGGTCTCCGACATCCCGAAGCCCTCCAGCACCATGCAGCCGAAGCGCCGTTCGAAGCCGTGCAGGACCTCCACCGGCAGGGAGGCGCCGCCCGAGACGCACATGCGCAGGCTGGTCACGTCGGACGCGGCGGCGCCCGGATGCTGGAGCAGCGCGGCGTACATCGTGGGCACGCCCGCGAAGACGGTGGCCCGGTCGCGGGCTACGGCGTCGAGCACCGTCTGCGGGTCGAAGCGGGGCACGAGGGTGAGCGAGGCCCCGCTGCGGACGGCGACGTTCATCGTGCAGGTCTGCCCGAAGATGTGGAACAGCGGCAGGCAACCGACGATCACGTCGTCGGAGGTCAGCCGCTGGACCTCGCTGACGCTGACGTCGGTGTTGTGGCGGAGCCCGGCGTGGGTGAGGGCGGCGCCCTTGGGGCGGCCGGTGGTGCCGGAGGTGTACAGCAGTACGGCGATGTCGTCCCCGGCGGTGGTGGTCACCTCGAACCGCGGCTCCAGCGGCGCCAGTTCGGCGGCGAGGGCGGCGGGCTCGACCGCCAGGTGCCGCACCCCGGCGGCGGCCGCGCCCGCGGCGCCCTCGCCGGGCGCCTGGTGCCACTCGAAGAGCAGCACGGCGCCGGAGTCGCGCAGGTGGTACTCCGTCTCGCGCTCCTTCAGCAGCGGGTTGATCGGTACGACGATGCCGCCGGCGCGGAGGACGGCGTAGTACAGGACGACGAACTCGGGGACGTTCGGCAGCATCAAGGCGACCCGGTCGCCGGTGCGCAGGCCCTCGGTGCGCAGCAGCGTGGCGGCCTGCGCGCTCAGCCGGTCCAGCTCGGCGTAGCTGAGGGTCGCCGTCCCCAGCCGCAGAGCCGGCCGGTCGGGCAGACGGCGTGCCGTCTCCACCAGAAAGTCCGCCAGATTGGCCATGATGCCTCCTCGCACGCAGCTCCCGGCGCTCACGGAGTCCCCGCCGTCAACGCTCCCGGCATGCTGGCCCGTGCGATCGCGGGCGTCCATGGGCACGCGGACAGCTCACCCGCCCTCTACTTGTTCCTGGGGACAAACAGGCGGCCGTACGCTGGCCGTATGGGTCTGTCGAATGTGGGTGCGGCGCTGCGGACACGGATGCCGGAGCTGGGTGAGCAGATGGCCGAGCGGATCCGGGCGGAGGTGGAGTCGTACGCGGACGACGCGCTGATCCCGTTCGACTCGCTCCGGGAGTCCTGCGAGGGCAACGCCGATCTGCTCCTCGGGCGGTTCGCGTTCGGCGCCGGGCCGGACGTGGGGGCGGCGCAGCAGACCGGACGGCTGCGCGCCGAACAGGGTGTGCCGCTGGCGGACACGCTGCACGCCTACCGGGTGGGTTTCGAGTTCCTGTGGTCGGAGCTGGTCGACGAGGCCCGCCGGCACCCGGACGTGACGGACGCGGAACTGGTGGCCGGGTCGTCGGAGATCTGGGCCCTGTTCGGCCGGTACGCCGAGGCGGTGGCAGCCGCCTACCGGGAAGCGAGTGCGGAGCTGGCGCTGCAGCGTGAGGCACGCCGGTCGGCGCTGGCCGAGGCGCTGTTCACGGGCGCCCTCGCGGACCGGACGACACCGTGGGAGGCGGCCCGGCAGCTGGGCCTGCCCGAGCGCGGCCCGTACGCGGTCGTGGCCGCGGCCGTGCCGGATCCCGGCCAGGAGCCGCTGCCCGGGATCGAGACGGCGCTGCGCCGGGCCGGGGTGCCGTCGGTCTGGCGGCTGCTGCCCGACCAGCAGATCGGCCTGGTCTCCCTCGCCCACCATGACGCGGAGACAGTGGGCCTGCGGGCGTTGCGCCGGCGGCGCGCCCGCGTCGGGATCAGCCCCACGTTCGACACGCTCCGGGACACCCCGCAGGCTCTGCGGTTCGCCCGGCTGGCGCTGGCCGGGCTGCCCGGCGAGGGCCCGGGTGTCACCCGCTTCGACGACAGCCCGCTGGCCATGCTGGTCGCGGCCGCCCCGGCGGAGGCGAGCCGTCTGGTGGAGCTCTCCCTGGGGCCGGTGCTGGAACTGCCCGCGCCGGAGCGCGCACGGCTGCTGCAGACGCTGGGACTGTGGTTCACCGCGGGCGGCGTCGCCGCGGAGGCCGCGGAGCGGCTCTTCGTCCACCCGAACACCGTCCGCTACCGGCTGCGCCGCATCGAGGAGCTGACCGCCCGCTCCCTCTCGGACCCGTCCGACCTCGCCGACCTGGGCGCGGCCCTGTACGCGCTGCGGCTGTTGCCCCGTGGAGAAGCGGGCCGACCCCGTTGATAGGTTCACCTCCGTGCGGCCCGTCGATCCCCGGGCCCTGATCCCTGAGGGGGGCGGATGTCGGTGCGGTTCGCGTACCGCAATCTGGGTGCGCCGGACCTGGACCGGCGGGGGCTGGAGCCTGCGACGGCGCCGCGGCATGTGCTGCTCGTGGACATCGAGGCCGATCTGGTCGTCGGGGACGGGGAGCGGGTGCTGTTCGCCGAGGGGTTGTTCCCGGTGGCCGAGCTGGCGTGCGCCCTGGTCGGGTGGGTCGGGCTGCCCGACGGTGAGCGCGGTGACTTCGCGTTCGACTCGATGTCCTACGCGGACGTGGGCGAGGTGCGCATCGCGGGGTCGGCCGAGGGGTGGCGGGTCGGCTCCGTCTCCCAGCCGGACGACTGGACCTCGCCGGTCGCGTGGGACGTGCTGGTGGCCGAGATCGAGCGGTTCGCCTCGGCCGTGCGGGGCGACGTCGCGGGGATCGGTGTGGACCCCGCTCTGATCCCCCGGCTCTGAGACGCCCCTCTACCGCGTCGGCGGCAGCCGGTAGACGGACACATGGGAGCGCGACTCTGCGGTGAATTCGGCGCCGGACCAGTCCGCGTTCCTGGACTCCAGCTCGAATCCGGCCAGTTGGGCCATGAGGTCGAGCTCGGCCGGCCAGATGTAGCGGTGGGGGCTGCGGTACAGCCGGGCCTGCTCGGTGTCGTCGAAGCGGAAGTGGTGCGAGACGACGTGCTGGCGCAGGATGTCGTAGGTGTCCAGGCCGATGTAGTCGGCGTCGGTGCGCCAGACGGTGGCCCGCCGGCCCGGTGGGAGGGTGCGCAGTTCGGGCACCCACAGCTCGATCACGAACCGGCCGCCGGGGGCGAGATGGCGGGCCGCGTTGCGGAAGCACTCGACCTGCTCGGACTGGGTGAGCAGGTTGGAGATCGTGTTGTAGACGAGGTAGACGAGGCTGAACCGGCCCGGGACGACCGTCGTCGCCATGTCGCCGACGATCACCGGGAGGGTCGCCTCGTCCGCCTTGGTGCGCAGCTGTTGCACCATCGGCGGTGACAACTCGATCCCGGTGACGGGGACTCCACGCTCGGCGAGGGGTAGGCCGACCCGTCCCGTGCCGATGGCGAACTCCAGCGCCGCGCCGCCGTTCGCCAGTTCGGCGAGCCGTTCCACCGCCGGCTCCAGAACCTCGGGCGCGAACATGCCGGTACCGGGTGTGTCGTAGCGCCGGGCGGTCTCGGCGCCCCAGATGTCCTCCTGCTGCATTCCGTCCACGCTGGCGGCCGGGCCCCGCCGTGTCCACCGGATTACCGCTCCCGCGCCCGCTCCCGAGGAAACGGCCGGTCGTCCCGGTGCGTTCCCCGCGGTGGAGCGTCGTCGCTCGAGATCGGCAAACCGACTCAGCGGTTTGATAAGTGCCACCGGCGGCGGGGCCGGGCCGGCCCCGGCGTCAGCCGTCGGCGCCGACGAGGTCCGCCGCCGCCTGCCGCTCCGCCTCGGCGATCACTCGGGCTCCCCGGTCCGGCGCGGTGTCGAGCCGGACGAGGACCGAGGGTGCGGCTATCGCGGGGAGGATGTGGTTGAACAGCGCCGACAGCCGGTCGTCGAGGTCGGCCCACCCGGCGACCGCCTGCGAGACGAACTGCACGCCGATCCAGGCCCCGAGGAAGACCTGCGCGGTCTCCCGGGGCACCACGTGCTGGAGGACCTCACCGCGCTCCTTGGCCTCCGCCAGTACGGACGTGGTCAGTTCGGCCCAGGCCGGCCAGGCGCTGCCGAACACCTCGCGCCCCTGCAGGTCGGCCGAGAGCCGGACGCCGGCGAGCAGCAACGGTTCCCGCGGCAGCCGCTCGGCCAGGGTCATGCCCGCGTCCACCCACTCCTGCAGCTTCAGTTCCCGGGGCAGGTGGTAGGCGGTCGTCATCTGTTCCTGCAACACACCTTGGGCGAGGGCCGCTTTGGAGTCGAAGTGGAAGTACAGGGCGCCCTTGGTCACGCCGGCCCGGGTGAGGATCTCGGCGATGGTCGCCGCCGCGTAGCCGCGTTCGGCGAAGACCGCGGCGGCGGCCTCCAGAACAGCACGTCGGGTCCGGACAGCTCGCTCCTGCTGAGCCATGGACCCTCCTCAAGCTGAAAATTAAACCAAACAGCTCGTACCATACCGCAGCCCTTCTACCAACCGGGTGACCCGTATTTGAACGCGTTCAAAACGAGGGCTAGGCTGTGCCCACCAAGCCGAGGGGGCTCGATGAAGGTAGTACTGCCCGGGGGAACCGGACAGGTGGGCAGGATCCTGGACCGTGCGCTGACGGCCGCCGGTCATGAGGTCGCGGTGCTGACCCGACGCCCGGCGCGGGAGCGTGACATCGGGTGGGACGGCGCCACGCTCGGCCGCTGGGCCGAGGCCGTCGACGGCAGTGACGTCGTCGTCAACCTGGCCGGGCGCAGCGTCTCGTGCCGCTACACCCCCGAGAACCTGCGGGCCATGATGCAGTCCCGGGTCGACTCGGCGAGGGTGGTCGGCGAGGCCATCGCCGCCGCGGCCCGACCGCCGCGCGTCTGGCTGCAGATGAGTACGGCCACGGTCTACGCCCACCGCTTCGACGCGCCGCACGACGAGGCGACCGGAGTGATCGGCGGCTCGGAGCCGGGGGTGCCCGGCTACTGGGCGTACAGCGTCGAGATCGCGAAGAACTGGGAGCGCGCGCAGGCCGAGGCGCGCACACCGGCGACCCGGAAGGTCGCACTGCGGTCGGCCATGGTGATGAGTCCGGACCGGGGCGGGGTCTTCGACGTCCTGCTGTGGCTGGCGCGGCTGGGGCTGGGCGGGCCGGTGGCCGGCGGCGCGCAGTACGTGTCCTGGATCCACGACGAGGACTTCGTGCGGGCGGTGGAGTTGCTGATCGACCGGGACGACATCGAAGGGCCGGTGAACCTCGCCTCACCCGGCCCGCTCCCGCAGCGGGAGTTCATGCGGGCGCTGCGCGCGGCCCAGGGCATGCCGGTGGGGCTGCCGGCGACGCGGTGGATGGCGGAGATCGGGGCGTTCGCGCTGCGCTCGGACACGGAGTTGCTGCTGAAGAGCCGCCGGGTGGTGCCCGGCCGGCTGCGCGCGGCCGGGTTCGACTTCGTGCATCCCCAGTGGCCGGAGGCCGCCGTGGACCTCGTCGGGCGGGCCAGGGCGCTGCGCGCGTACCGCCGGGCGGAGCGGGGTGTGCCGGTCCCGCGGTGATCAGCCCTGGCGCGGGTCGGGCTTCAGTACGGCGAAGACCGCGTCGGCCGGGTCCGCCAGCCATGCGATGCGTCCGACGTCGGGTACGTCCGCGGCCGGCATCAGCACGGTCCCGCCGTTGTCCCGCACCGCCGCGACGAACGCGTCCGCGTCCGCGACGGCGAAGTACGGCACCCAGCGCGCCTCCTCCTGCTCGCCCTGCAGCTGGGCCACACCGCCGAACGCGCCCTGCTGCTGGTCGCCTTCGCCGATGCTGAGCACCCGGTAGGTCATGCCGGGTGCCTGCATCTCCTCGAAGCGCCAGCCGAACAGGTCCTGGTAGAACCGGATCGCCGCCTCGGGGTCCGGGACGTGCAGCTCCACCCACACCAGCGTGTCGTCCTCGGAGGCCCGCTCCAGCCCCATCGCGGACTGCAGTACGGCGAACCGGGCGCCCTGGGGGTCGGTGAACTGGGCCAGCCGGCCCTCGCCCACACTGATCGGCCGGACGCGCACGCTGCCGCCGCCGTCCGCCACCTCCCGGGCCGTGGCCTCGACGTCGTCGGCACGGAAGTACGCCGTCCAGGCCGGCCGGGCCCCTTCCTCGGTGAGCGGTCCGAGCGCGGCGACCGTCCTGCCGTCCTTCTGGAAGAAGCCGTACCCGCCCGCGTCGGGTCCCGCTGACACCAGGCGCCAGCCGAAGACGGCGCCGTAGAAGGCGGCGGCCGCGTCCGTGTCCGGGGTGCCGAGGTCGATCCAGACGGGTGATCCGGTACGGAAGTCGGTGCCGAGCATGGGGATGTCCTCCTGCGAGTCCGGGACGCAGCCCCGTCACTATGCCGATCCCGTCGCACGGGCCGGTCGCGCCGCCCCGGACCACCCGCGCGATTCACCCCGGTGCGGAGGGAATCCGGGACCGGCTCAGCCCCGGGCGGGCCGCAGGGCCGCCAGCGCCGCCAGTGCCAGCATCTGGACGGCGACGACCACCGTGATCAGCAGCGGGATCGAGATGCCGTACAGACCTCCGGTCAGTGCGCCGCCGGCCAGGCTCGCCACGCCGACGACCCCCGCGAACAGACCGTAGGCGGTGGCCCGCCGTCCGCTGGGCACGAGGTCGGCGACCGTGGCGCGCAGCGTGGACTCCTGGATGCCCATCGCCGCGCCCCACACCAGCGAGCCGGCCACCGCGATCGTGGTCGTGCCGGTGAACGCCAGCGGCGCCACGGCCGCGGTCAGCACCGGCAGCGCCATCAGCACCCGGGGACCGTACCGGTCGTACAGCCAGCCGGTGACCAGGGCCGCCACGGCGTCCACGGCCATCGCCGCCGCGTAGAGCACCGGCACCCAGGCGGCGGCCAGCAGGTGCCGCTCGACCAGGTGGTAGGAGAGCAGTCCGAACGTGGCGAAGCCCGTCGTCGTGGCCGCGGTGAAGCCCGCGTAGGTCCAAAAAGCCCTCGGCAGGCGCCCGTTGCCCGTGGCCGGCCGGGCGGGGGCCGCGGCTTCCGGCTCGCGTTCGTAGGCCTCCGGGTCCGGTACCCGTGCCCGCAGCCACACCAGAACTCCCAGCACGGCGACGCCCGGTACGGCCAGCACCCCGAGTGCCGGGCCGTAGTCGCCGCCGGTCAGTGCGAGCATCCCGGCGACCAGCAGGGGGCCTGCCAGGGCGCCGATCTGGTCCATGGCCTCGTGCACGGCGAATCCGCGACCGCGTCCGGTGGCCGCCGTCGCATGCGAGAGCAGGGTGTCCTTCGCCGGGGAGCGCACCGCCTTGCCCACCCGCTCCGCGATCACCAGCACGCACGCCGCCCACAGCGCCCCGGCCACGCCCAGCATCGGGACGGACACCACGGTGAGGGCGTAGCCGGCGATCGACAGGCCCCAGAACCGGCCCGTACGGTCGGCCAGCGGGCCGGAGACCAGCCGCAGCCCCAGGGCCGCGGCCTCGCCGGCGCCGGTGACCACGCCGACCAGCAGCGCGGACGCGCCCAGCGAGGCCAGCAGCGGGCCGGTGATCGAGCGGGCGCCCTCGTACACGACGTCCGCGAGCAGGCTCACCGTGCCGAACCAGACCACGAACCGCCACGGCCCCATGCGCACCGGGCGCACCGCCTCCGGCTCACCGGAGGCCACCGGGCTCACGCCTGCTTCTCCCGGCCGACGTACCGGATGACCTCGCAGTCGTCGAGGATGACCATCCCCTCCCCGACCAGCTCGTCCAGCTGGGGCAGGAAGGCCCGTACCCGTTCGGCGGTGTCCACGATGACGATCGCCACCGGCAGGTCCTCGCTGAGGGACAGCAACCGGGACGTGTGGATCAGCGAGGAGGCGCCGAAACCCTCCACGCCCCGGAACACGGAGGCGCCCGCCAGCCCGGCGTCGCGGGCCCGGTGCACGATCTCGCTGTACAGCGGCTTGCGATGCCAGGTGTCGTTCTCACCGATGAAGATCGTCACGCGCAGGGCACTGCCCGTCAGCCTTGTCACCGCTGCCTCCACTCGCCGGGATCACAGCCGAGACCAGGCTAGCGTCCCGCCCCGAAGCGCGTGGCCGGCGGTGTGCCCGGCCTCGGCGGACCCCGGTCAGCGGGTGGTCAGCATCCCCTCCCGAAGGCGCTTGAGCGTGCGGGAGAGCAGCCGGGACACATGCATCTGCGAGACACCGAGGCGGTCGCCGATGTCGGCCTGGGTGAGTTCCTCGACGAAGCGGAGATGCAGGATCAGCCGGTCCCGCTCGTCCAGCTCGGCGATCATCGGGGCCAGCGCGTGGAAGTCCTCCACCAGTTCCAGGGCCGTGTCCTCGGTCCCGATGAAGTCCTGCAGCGCCGCCTCGCCGTCCTCGCCGCCGCTGATCGCGGCGTCCAGGGAGGACGAGTTGTAGCCGTTCGACGCCAGCCGGGCCTCGACGACCTCCTCCTCGGACAGGCACATCAGCTCCGACAGCTCCCTGACCGTGGGCGTACGGCCCAGCCGGCTGCGCAGCTCCTCGGTGGCCCGCGCCAGCTGGACCCGGGCCTCCTGCAGGCGCCGGGGGACGTGCACGGCCCAGGAGGTGTCACGGAAGAACCGCTTGATCTCGCCCACGATGTAGGGCACGGCGAAGGAGGTGAACTCCACCTCCCTGGAGATCTCGAACCGGTCGATCGCCTTGATCAGGCCGATCATGCCGACCTGGACGATGTCCTCCATCTCCTCCGGCCCCCGGCTGCGGAACCGGGCCGCCGCGAAGCGGACCAGGGACATGTTCATCTCGATCAGCGTGTTCCGGGCGTACTGGTACTCGGCCGTGCCCTCCTCCATCACCGCCAACCGGTCGAAGAACACCCTCGAGAGCTCTCGGGCGTCCTGAGGAGCCACCGCGCGGGGGTCGTCGAGCCGGGGCAGCTCGGCGGCCGTACGCGTGTCCTGGTCCGCCACGGTCAGCGGTGTCATGGTGTCACCCTCCCGAATCCGTCCGTCTGTGCCGTCCGTTGTCAACGACACGCCGCGTACCCGGACACACGCTGTGCATGCCACCTTTACGCAGGGCCGATGACTCATGCTCTTCGGACGGACCTGTGACGGTTTCCGAGGGGAGACCGGTGACGAAGGAGGACGCCGTGTGCCGTCTGTTCGGGCTGATCAGCTCTCCCCTGCGCGCGCACGCCACGTTCTGGCTGCTGGACGCTCCCGACAGTCTCAGCGCGCAGAGTCACCGTGAACCCGACGGCACCGGGCTCGGGTTCTTCGAGGCGGACGGCACACCGCAGGTGCACAAGGCGCCGATCGCCGCCTACGAGGACCGCGCCTTCGCCCGGGAGGCACGGGAGGTGGAGTCGGCGACCTTCCTCGCCCACATCCGCTACGCCTCGACCGGAGGCCTGGAGGTGCGCAACACCCATCCCTTCGAGCAGCACGGCCGGCTGTTCGCCCACAACGGCGTCATCGAGGGGCTCGACCTCCTCGACCAGCACCTCGGTGACGACCGCTCACTGGTGCACGGCGACACCGACTCCGAGCGGTTCTTCGCCCTGGTCACCCGGGAGACCGCGGCGCACGGCGGCGATGTGTCCGCCGGCCTCGTGACAGCGGCGCGCTGGGTCGCCGCCAACCTGCCGCTGTTCGCCCTCAACGTCATCCTCGTCACCGACGACGAACTGTGGGCCCTGCGCTATCCCGCCACGCACGAGCTGTACGTCCTCGAGCGCCCGGCGGGCGGTCATCACGGGACACGGCATCTCGACCATGCCGGCCGGAACGGGCACCTGCGGGTGCGCTCGGCGCATCTGGGCGATCGTCCTTCCGTCGTCGTGGCGAGCGAACCCATGGACGAGAACCCGCTCTGGCGGCTCGTGGAACCCGGCGAGCTGCTCCATGTCGACCGCGAGCTGCGCCTCACCTCACGTGCCGCTCTCACCGACCCGCCGGCCCACCCGCTCAGCCTCGCCGACCTGCGCCCGGCCGCCGCGGCCTCGCAACGGCCCGCCTGACGCGCCGTGTCCGGGCGGAGAGGACCGTGCGGCGGAGCAGGTGTGGTATCGGAGCGCGGGGGCATCGGCGAGGTATGGATGCACACGCATGGGCACTGCGGGGGCGGGGCCGGGCCCGCCGGGCGGCCGACAGCACGGCGATGGCCGTGGCGGCCCGGGCGGGCTTCGCCGCCCGGGGACTGATCTACATCCTCGTGGGCGTGATCGCGCTGCAGATCGCCTTCGGCGGTGACGGCGGCGGGCGGCAGGCCGACCGCGGCGGTGCCCTCGGCGAGCTGGCCGGCAAGCCCTTCGGGTCGGCGATGCTGTGGATCGTGGGAGTCGCGCTGGCCGGCATGGCGCTGTGGCGACTTTCGGAGGCGGTGGTCGGCGGAGCGGGACCGGACGGTTCGAAGCCGCACAAGCGGGCGGCGGCCCTCGGCCGCTGTGTCTTCTACGCCTTCGTCGCCTTCTCGGTGCTGTCGTTCGCGGCCGGGGAGCGGGGCAGTGGCAGCGGGTCCTCCGACCGGCACACCGACGACGTCACCGCGACGGCGCTGAAGTGGCCCGGCGGCCAGTGGCTCGTCGGTGTCGTGGGGGCCGCCGTGGTGGTCGCGGGACTGTGGATGTCGGTACGGGCGGTGCGGCAGACGTTCCGCGAGGACCTGCGCACCGGGGCCATGTCGCAGCGGACCGAGCGGATCGTCGACTGCCTCGGCGTGACGGGCGGCGCGGCGCGCGGCATCGTCTTCGCCGTCGCCGGGATGTTCGCGATGGTCGCGGCCGTCCGGCACCAGCCGGGCAGGGCCAAGGGCATGGACGACACCCTGCGGTCGTTCAGGGACCTGCCGGCCGGGCCCTGGCTGCTCGCCCTGATCGCGCTCGGCCTGGCCGCGTTCGGTCTCTTCTCGTGGTGCATGGCACGCTGGCGCAGGCTCTGAGCGGGCAGGAACGGTCAGCGGTGAGCGGGAGCCACCCGTGACCCGCCTCACTCACCGGAAACTTGCGCAACCCTTAAACTGTCGCCGTGGACACGACCGAGGTGACGGGCTGGGAGTCCGCGGTGCTCGCCGGAGGGCCCGCGGACGGAGTGCGCATGAAGGTCGCCGACCGGCCCCGCGTGATCCAGGTGACGTACCCCTGCGCGCTGGAGGGCGCGGCGCCCGACGGCGTGCGCGCGGAGGCGGTGTACCTCTACCGCCGGGACTACACCGTGAGCGAGGAACCCCTGCGCTACGGCTTCGACATCGCCAGTCCCTGACCGGTCCGCGGGGCGCGGACCGGCCGGTCGCTCCGCCCGGTCCGCGAGCGGTCTCCCGCCCGTCCCTCCCCGTGTCCGCGCGTGTGCCGCGCGGATTCGGCGTCGCCGCTCAGGAGTCGGAGTCGGCCTTGCCGCGCGCCGCCGCGTACGCCTGGGACGGTGTCATCGAGACGCCGCCGAGTTCGACCGTCTTGTAGGGGCTGACCTTGGCGCAGGTCTTGGCCTGGTCGGCGGTGGAGGCGTGGGCGCCGCCGACCGCGGCCTTCGCGTCCGCGGGCGCCGCCGACGAACCGCCGCCCGGGTAGCCGTTCCCGCTGGGCCAGTCGCTGCCGATCACCAGGGTCAGGCCGGAGCCGGTGCCCTGCTTCAGGTGGGAGCCGGGCAGCCCGAGCGCCTTGGCTGCCGTCCTGGCCTCGTCCTTCTGGCCGGTGCCGTACGTGAGGGTCGTGGACGTCGCCGGGCTCGGGGCGTTGGCCGTGGTCGTGGCGGGGCTGAAGCCCTGGCCGGTCAGCGCGGACGCGATGTCGGAGGCGCGACCGGTGATCGTGGTGCCGTTCTCCACGGTCACGGCGATCCGCGACGCGGGGACGGCCGAGGCGGTGGCCGTGGCGGAAGCCGCGGCGGACTTCCGTCCGGACCCGGTGGTCAGGGACTGGTCGTTGGCGATCGTGGAGAACAGGGTCCTGGCGCCCGCGCCCACGACCACGCGGTTGCTGTCGTTCGGGTCGGCACCGGTCTGCATCGTCGTGAAGGTGATCCGCTTGGTGGGGACCTTGTTCACGTCCGACGCAAGACCGATCAGCTTCTTGACGGTGCCGAGACCGTCGTCCACGGTCAGCGCCTTGGTGGCGGCGTCCGCGAGGTCGTAGACCGCGGTGGGGTCGGTGAGCGTGCCCGCGCTCTTGAACTTGCGGATCATCGCGCTGAGGAAGATGTGCTGGGAGATCGTACGGCCCAGGTCGCTGCCGTCACCGAAGCCGTGCCGGGAACGCACGAACTCCAGCGCCGCGACACCCTTGAGGGTGTGGCCGCCCTTGGACAGCTTCAGGTGCGAGTAGGTGTCGTAGACGTCGTTGCTCACGCACACGGAGACACCGCCGACGGCGTCGGACATCTTGACCACACCGGAGAAGTCGAGCTTGACGAAATGGTCGATGGGGATGCCGGTGAGCTGGTGGACAGTGGCCACCTGGCAGGCAGGGCCGTACTGCAGAGCGCTGTTGATCTGGCCGTAGTAGCCGTTCGTGGACTGGCCGGACTCACTGTCCTTGCAAGCGGGCACCCTGGTCATGGTGTCGCGGGGGATGCTCATCACCGTCGCGTTGGAGCGGTCGGCGGATATGTGCACCACCATCTGCACGTCCGCGTTGCTGCCGGTCTGCACCCCGGTCTTCGAGCAGCCTCCGCCGAGCTTGCAGTCGGCCTTGCTGGTCCGCCCGTCCGAGCCCATCACCAGGATGTTGATCGGGGTGCGACCGAAGGCGTCGGCCTTCTCCGCGCCGCCCTTGCCGTCGAGGGAGACGCTGTGGATGTTGCCGTTCAGGTGCTGGTAGAACCACCAGCCCGCGCCGGCGGTGACCACGACGAGGACCGACATGCACATCCCGAGCACCTTCAGCACGCGCCGGCCGCGCCCCACCGGGCGGGCCCGGCGCCCGCCCCTGCCACCGCGTGCCCGGGCGGCGGCCCGGGCTGCCGCCCGGCCGCCCGTCGGAAGCGCCCCGTCGGACCCGGCCGCCCGCTGTCCGGGCACGCGCGCGCCGCGGCTGCGCGTGGCCCGACCGCCGCTCCCGTCCCACGGGTCGCTCATCTCCCACTCCCCTGAACGGTCGGGCCCGTCGGACCGGGCCGTCGGGCGGACAGCCGGGCATGCGCGGCTGTGTACGGCGGGCGGAGCGGCACTCCGCCTCGGTTGCGTAGTTGCGCAATCTAACAAACCCGTGGCCCGAACAGCACAGATCCATACGCAATTCACAGGTGAGGCATCTCATGGAACCGTCGCGGCCACGGGGAGTCGCATGGCAGCGGGAGTCTACGCGGCCCGGCTGAGAAGGCCGGGGCGTGTTCCGCACGCCTCGGCCCGGCCGGAGTTCAGCTGCCGAGCCCGCGCAGGCGGGGGGCGGTGGCAGGGACGTGCCGGGTGCGGTCGCTCAGCTGACCGACCATCAGGCGCACCAGCGTCACGACGTCGGGGTCGCCGATGTAGTACACCTGCCGCCGGCCCTCGCGGCGGGAGCGGACGAGCCCGGCGAGCTTGAGCTTCGCCAGGTGCTGGCTGACCGCGGGCAGCGCACCGCCCAGCCGGTCGGCGAGGTGCGTGACATCGCTCTCGCCCTGTGCCAGGGCCCACATCAGGTGCAGTCGGGCGGAGGAGGCGAGCAGACCGAACGCCGCGGCGGCCTCCGCCAGGACCTCGGCGGACGGGTCGTCGCAGCCACCGGCGCTCTCCCTCACAGCCCTCTCCCGTCCCGCCCTCGTCACAGCCGACGCACAAGCGCCCACCCAGTGTAGGCGGGGAGCCCACCGCCGAGCGGCACTTCCCGCTGACCGCTGCGGTCGCCCACGGCACGGCCCCGGGCGCCACCGTGCCGCTCGTGCTGCTCCTCGTCCTGCGCAAGGTGTGAAACCGCCCCCGGCCGGTCATGTATGGGACACCCGAGGAGGCCGCCGGTCGCAGCGATCATGCCACCGACATGCATCGTTCGCGCGATCCGGGGCAGCCACCCGTAGAGCGAAGCTCTGGTCAAGGATCGTCGAGCGTTGTCGAGGGACGCGTGGCAGACACGGCAGACACGAACGAATCGGTGGAACGGCACCGGCTGGGGGTCACCCGCGCCGTCGTCGACGGCGTCACCGTCGTCACGGTGAGCGGTGAGGTCGACCACCACACGTCGAGCGTCCTGCGCCAGGCGCTGACGCCCGAGGATCCCGGGGCGGCGGCACACACCGTCGCCGACTTCGCCGGTGTGACGTTCATGGACTCGAGCGGCATCAACGTCCTCATCTCCGCCCACCAGGCCCACGAGCCGGCCGGCTGGCTGCGCCTGGCCGGGGTGCGGCGGTCCGTGCTGCGCACCCTGGAGATCGTCGGGCTCACCACCCTCCTCGACTGCTACCCGAGCGTGCGCGAGGCCCTGGGCTCCTGAGCCCGTACGACGAGACCGCTCACCTCGAACGGCATCTCCGCCGTGCCCGCGGCGGGCGCCGGATGGTAGCGGTCCGCGGAAACCGACAGGTTGACGATGAGGTACGCCTGCCAGTCGCGCCCCACCCCCCGGCCGTCCGCGAAGACCTGCGCACCGTTCACCGACCGGACGACGGAGCGGGCCCCGAACTCGGTACGCAGGTCGACCCACGCCCCGGGGGCGGACGGCGGCGTCGCGGAAGGAGGAGCCGGAACCGCGGACGTGGTTGCCGAACTCCAGCACGTCCGGACCGGCTGGTATTCGAACACGTCGATCTCCTGGTCGCCGTCGCGCCAGGCCCAGATCGCCGGTCACGCCCCGAGCTCCCGGGGCAGCCGTACCCGGGCCTCCAGCACGTCTCCCACCCGGACGGTGAACGCCTCCCCGCTGCCCTCGGTCGTCAGCAGCCCCGTGTTCCACCGGCCGTCCGGCCGCCGGGTGGCGCGGAAGACGCCGGAGCGGGAGTGGTCGGCGTCGGGTACCAGGCGGTCCAGCTTGTCCTCGCCCGGATTCACCGGGCCGCCGTCGGGAAACGCCCAGGACCGGCCCGCCACCCACTGCCGCTCGGAACGGAAGTCGGCCGTGAACACGGTCTCGTGCCCGGAGGGCGTGCGCGGGGCCGGGAGACGGTGTCCCGGAGTCGGTTTCTGCACGGCCGATGTCTCACCCGTCCCCGTCCGCCCATGCGCTTACGCTCCCCTGCCCCGGGGGAAACACCTCTTTCGGGGGACGACCGGCCCGCCCCGGCTCCGGCACTGGTGGAACGGCGTTTTCCGTGATGTGCTGGTGGTGACGGGAAGGACCGAGACAGACGCGGAGAAGCGGCCCAGAGCCGTGCACCGCGCAATCCGGATCCGCGAGAAGCGGGTGGCCCTTCCCGTCCTGGCCTTCCTCGCCGGTTCTCGCCGGCCGTCCTCGCCGGTCCGTGCCCTGGCCACCGTCCACGGCGTCCTGACTCCTACGGCGTCCTCCCTGCTACGGCGTCCTCGTCGTGCCCCCGGCCGCTTCGGTCACCCCCTGCCTCCGCTGAAGTTCCCCCAACGCGGCCCGATCTGCCGCCACTCCGCGTCCCACTCCGCCAGGCGCCGCCGGATGAGCCGGCCGCGGACCATCCACCCGACACACCAGACGGCCGCTCCGGCCGACGGGGCGACGAGGACTCCGGTGAGGGCCGACTGGAGAGAGGCCGCGGATCCGGTGACGGGGGCGGACACCACCCGGTCGGCCCGGTTCGCCCACACCGTCACCCGGCTTCCGGTGGGCTCGCCCGGCGGGACCTTCGCCCGGTCGGTGTGCACGGAGCCGTCCGCGTCCGTCCAGCGGACGGTGACCCACACCCGGCCGTCGTCGTAACCCGTCCCGGTGGCCTGGGTCCGCGCCGCGTCGTCGGTGACGACCGCGGCCACGGCGTGCACCTGCGCCCGTCGCGCGGAGAAGGCCGCGTCGGCGGACTGGGCGGCCGCGAGGCCCGCGAGGACACCGCCGAGCACCGCGAACACCCAGGTGGTGAGGACGATCCAGGCCTCGACGACATCGCTGTGCCGCCTCAGCGGATTGCGCCGCCACCGCCACAGTCGCACCCGGGTGACCGTCGTGGGAGGTGTACGGGTCATCGTCACCGCCTCCTCTCGTGCGCCGCCCGCCTCGCCGCGGCGCGCGGGCCCGCCCGATGTCCGGCAGGCCCGGCCGGGACCGGGCACCCGGAGCGGCCCCCGGCGCGCACTGCCCCTCCCGCACGCCCGGCACGGGTCCCGCGCCGGGCGGGCGGCGAGCGGCGCCGGCCCGGTCTCCCGGCCCGGCCGTCGGGCGTCACCACACCATCGTGCACCTCATTCGGGCATGTGGCCGGGTGGAGGCGGAAGAGACGTACCTCGACCCGCGCGGGGCCGCTCCGGGGGCGCCCCGGGCACGGTCCGTGGACACGGGTCGCATCGCCTCGCGGGTGCGCCGTCCAGGGGTTTCGCTTGGATCAGGTCGGATCGGGCCGCGGCGTCCGGCGCGGTGCATCGCACGGCGGAGGACCACCCGCGTACCGGGCGCACCCGGGTGGTCCGACAAACGCGGCGAGGTGCCGGGCCGGGCGTCGCGGACCCGGACCGATCCGAACGAAGCCCCCTAGGAGGGCGTGAGGGGCAGATCGTCGGTGTAGGCGTTCACCGGCTGGGCGATCTGCTCGGTCGCCGTGACGTCGAGCGCCGCCTCGGCGGTCTTCGTGCCGAGGGTGCCCCGGGGGTGCCAGGTGCCGGTCACCGCGAGCCAGGTGTCGGCGGGCGGTGCCTCGGTGCCGTACATGCGCACCTTGACGGTCTGCGAGTCGGCCGCGCAGCAGGTGAAGATGATGCGTGTCAGGTACCAGCCGTCGTCCCGCTCGTCGGGGGTGACGAAACCGGTCAGCCGTACGGTGCGTCCCTTCACCGCCCGGCTGCGGTCCTGTTGGACGCGCTTGGTGAAGTCCGTGAGGGTCAGCGGCAGGGGGGAGGTCGCGGGCAGGGGGTCGAAGCCCTTCTGGACGGTGACCGGCTTGCTGTTCGAGCGGGCCGCGGTGTAGGCGCCCAGGGCGGGCGGGGCGTGGAGGAGCAGGCTCAGCGCCGGCAGGAACAACAGCCAGGCGACGCGCGGGGTGCCGGAGTGGTCGTGGCCGTGTTCGTGTCCGTGGTCGCCGCGGGCCGCATCGTCCTGCCCGTCCCGGCTCGCCGCAACCGCGAGGCCGAGCAGCAGCAGGACCACTCCGGAGGCGATCAGCAGCGGGCGCAGCCCGGCCTTGACGTAGCGCAGGTAGGTGTCGGTGAACAGGGCCGTGTGCAGCAGGCCGAGTCCGGTCAGCGTGAGGAGCAGGGTCTGCACCGGGCGTCTCACAGCAGTGCGCCTCCGATCACGACGCTCGCGGTGACCGCCACGACGGTGGTCGCCGTGGAGAACCGCCAGGCGAAGGCCCGGCCGAACGTACCCGCCTGAAGGGCGATCAGTTTCAGGTCGACCATGGGCCCTACCACCATGAACGCGAGCCGGGCGGTCGGCGAGAAGCCGGTGAGCGAGGCGGCGACGAAGGCGTCGGCCTCCGAGCAGACCGCGAGCACCACGGCGAGGGCGGCGAGGAAGAGCACCGACAGCCAGGGTGAGCCGGAGAAGGTGTCGAGGACGGAGCGCGGCACCGTGACGTTGAAGGTGGCGGCCGCCATGGCGCCGAGCACGAGGAAGCCGCCGGCCTGCAGGAAGTCGTGCTGGAAGCCGAGCCGGAACTCGTGCAGGCGGCTGTGCCCGTGCCGGTGCCCGGTGTGGCCGTTGCGCAGCATGGGCCGCAGCCAGGTCTCCTTGCCCAGCCAGAGCCACAGCCAGCCCATCACGGCCGCGGTGGTGAGCGAGGCGAGCAACCGGGCCGCGATCATCGCGGGGTTGCCGGGGAAGGCCACGGCCGTGGCTGTGAGGACGACGGGGTTGACGGCCGGCGCGGAGAGCAGGAAGGCGAACGCGGCGGCCGGGGTGACGCCCCGCCGGATGAGGCTGTGGGCGACGGGGACGGAGGCGCACTCGCAGCCGGGCAGGACCGCGCCGGCGACACCCGCGACCGGTACGGCGAGGGCGGCCCGCCTGGGCAGCACCCTGGTGAAGAGGTCGGCGGGCACAAAGGCGTTGATGGCGCCGGACAGGACGGTGCCCAGCAGGAGGAACGGGAGCGCCTGGACGGTGATGGCCAGGCAGACGGTGCGCCAGGCCTGCACGGCCGGCCGGTCGAGCCAGGGTGTGCCCGTGAGCAGGAGGACGGCGGCGGCGCAGGCCGCGACCGCGAGGGCGGCGCCGAGCGGCCGCAGCCGGACACGGCGCGCGGGCGGTCCGACGGGGACGACCGCCACACCCTCGGCCACACCCACCCATTCATCCGTTTTTTCCATCATCGCTCCGGATGTCGGTGTCTGGCCGACGATAGGCGAGGAGGGCGGCCCGGCCGCGCGTACACGCCGCCGCCCGGGCCACGCATGGGGCGTAATGCGTCCCAACGGTGGCCCTTCTCACAAATCGCCCGGAACGGGCGTCGAAGTGAGGGCGGTCACGTCGCCGGACGCACGTTTTGTTTACGTTCGTGGCCATGTCCTCGTCCCACCGCTCCCCCGCCGCACGCGCCAAGGCCGGTGCCCTCCTCGCCTCCGTCGCGGCCCTCTGCTCCGTCGGCGCCCTGTACCCGGCGGCCGCGGCCACACCGCCCGACGCGCAGCCCGCCCACGCCACCGCGGCCGTCCTCGACCTGGACGGCACCGGCCGCACCCCCGTGATCCACGGCCAGGACAGCGCGTACGACACCGCCAGCATCGTCAAGGTCGACATCCTCGCGGCGCTGCTGCTCCAGGCGCAGGACGCGAAACGGCCCCTCACCGCGGTGGAGCGCGGTCACGCCGAGCCGATGATCGAGCGCAGCGACAACGCGGCGGCGAACGCCCTGTGGCGGGAGATCGGGCAGGGCTCCGGGCTGGCGGCGGCGAACAAGCGGCTGGGGCTGACCTCCACGAAGGGCGGGCCCGGCGCCAAGTGGGGGCTGACGCGAACGACCGCGAGCGATCAGATACGGCTGCTGCGGAACGTCTTCGACACCGGCGGGACGGCCCTGAACGCCCAGTCCCGGAGCTACATCCGCTCCCTGATGAGCAAGGTGGTGCCCGAACAGTCCTGGGGTGTCTCCGCGATCGGCGGCACCGGTGCCCGGCAGGCGCTGAAGAACGGCTGGCTGCAGCGCAACACGTCCGGCCTCTGGGACGTCAACAGCGTCGGCCAGGTCAGCGTGAAGGGCCACCGCTACCTCGTCGCGGTGCTGTCGAACGGCAGCGCCTCCATGAGCGACGGCGTCTCCCTGGTCGAACGGACGGCACGCCAGGCCATGGCCTGACCGGGGGCCGCCCCACCGGGGTCCCCGTGACTCCCGCGCCGCGCTCGGGGCGGCGCGGGAGTCACGGCTCCGGTCGGCGGACGATCAGCCGACGGTCAGGGAGAACGGTCCGGCCAGGACCGCGTAGCCGTCGTCGGCGAGGTAGTACACGTCGTACGTGCCCGCGCCCTTCAGCTTGCCGGTGGAGAAGGTCAGGGCGCCCGCGGCGTTCGGGGCGTAGGCCCAGGTCAGCGAGGACTGACTGCCGGGGGTGGCGCCGGCCGGGTAGATGCCGATCCAGTTCTTGGCGTGGGCCTGTGCGGCGGACGGCACCGCGTAGCGGAGGGTGACGTTGCCGCCGCTCAGGACCGCGTTCAGGTCACCGGTGAGGGTCGGCGTCGTGGCGGTGGAGGGCTTGAAGGCGTCGTTGAGCGGTGTCGCGTAGGTGTCGTTGGCGGTGAGGCCGGGCAGTCCGAGGGCGGCTTCGACGGTGCGGGCTATGCCGTAGTGGTCGTAGTGGCTCGGGCTGCTGGTCCCGGCCGGGACGGTGCCCTGGGAGCCGAGGACCGTGGTGACCACGTGGTTGTAGGCCTCGTTCTGGCTCTCGTCCCAGGTCAGGACGAGCAGCGAGCGCCCTTGCGTCCAGGCCGGGGAGGACAGGACCGGGGCGAGGGTCTGCTTCAGCCAGCCGTCCTGGGTCTTCAGGCTGGTGGCGTCGCCGTTGCCGGAGGCCTCGCCGTCGTAGTAGTCGTCGGCGGCGATCCAGGAGAACGCCGGGGTGGTCGCGGCCGACTTCAGGTCGGTGGTCAGCTGGGTGGTGTCGAACAGGTGGGCCGCGCAGCGGGAGGCGTTGCCGCTGATGTCGGTGTAGTTGATGAAGGGCGCGTCGTCGGGCTCGTAGTAACTGTCGTTGTTGTTCTTGGTGTTGCAGGGCGTGCCCATGCCCTGCTCGTAGGCCTTCCAGGTCTTGCCGGCCGCCTCCAGGGTGTCACCGAGGTTGCGCTGCGGGGAGTTGATGTTCGGGAAATAGGTGGCGCCCTTGGCGTAGGTGTCGCCGCCGGCGATGGCGAGGTAGTTCTCGTCGCTGGGGTGGTAGACGCCGTGGTGGTCGGTCAGCGTGGCGCCCTGGGACATCAGGGTGTGCATGTAGGGCGTGTCGGCCGGGTCGTTCATGACCTCGGAATAGTCGGTGTTCTCCATCATGACCATGAACACGTGGTCGTAGCCCGGGACCTTGGAGACGGGCGGGGCGAGGGGCGCGGGGGCGGCGACCGGGGTGTCCAGGGTGAGGGAGAGGTTGTCGAGGTAGCCGGCCTCGTGGTTCGTGGAGAGGAACTGCACCTCGACCTGGATGGACCGGGTTCTCGCGGGGACCGCGCCGGTGGTCTCGCGCGCGAGGAACCTCGTGGCCAGGCCCCGGTCGCTCGCGGACACGGTCGGCAGCGCGGCCGCGGCGCCCAGGGGGCGGCCGTTCGCGTCGTGGAAGTGCAGGCCGACAGCGACGTACCCGCCGTAACTCGCCCAGCCGCCGAGCCAGCCCGAGAGGTCGTAGTGCACGGCGCCGCCGTCGATGGCCGCGGCGGCCGAGGACACGTCCACGGTCTGGCTCATCGAACCGTCGCCGAAGTTGCCGGGGCCGAAGAAGGCCTTGCCGGGCGTCCGGCCGTCGCCGGGCAGGCCGAAGGAGGCGACGCTGTGGCACATGACGTCCGGGCCGCCGGCCTCGGTGGTCCAGCCGGGCACGGTGTCGGCCGCCGCCCAGTCGTCGGTGCAGTAGCCGCCGCCCTCCGCATCGCCGTCGACGATCAGGTTGCCGCTGTTCCCGGCCGCCTGGGCGGGGGCGGGAGCGGAGACGATCAGTGCGCCGAGGAGGGCGAGGAGCCCGCCGAGGGATCTCCAGCGCAGTCGCATGTGTGTACCTCGTCCCGTTGGTGAGGATGCCGTACGGCGTGCCGGCCGCACGGCCTGGCTGTGCACAACGAACGGGACATGAGTACGGGAGCCCGCTGTCGAGCGGAAGAACCAAGACCAAACTTGACCAGACAAGTTCGGGGCGTTCGGGATCGGTGGACCACACAAAATGTGGCCGTCCGCGCTTTTCGGCGGCCGTGGAACGGGCACGCGGGCGGGGTGGCAGGTTCCGACACTCGGTCGGAGCACGACGTCCGACCGGAGGGGTGATATCACCATGGCCGAGTACGAACGCTCCCGCACGATGCCCGCACAGCCCGAGCATGTCTTCGACCAGGCGGCGAACGTCACCCAGCTCGACGCCTGGCTCCCGGACGAGCTGCACGTGCACCCCGTGGACCCGCCCGCGGTCACCGTGCACGAGGACCGCTCCGGCGATGACACCCCCGCCCTGCTGCGGGCCCAGCCGGACCAGATGCGGCTGGAGTGGGGCACCCGGGAACAGGGCACTTACACCGGCTGGCTGCAGGTGGCGGGCATCGGCAGCGGCGCCAGCGAGGTCACCGTGCACCTGTCGTTCTTCGAGGGCGGCCACGATCCGGGCGAGCAGGCGGTGGCCGACGCTCTCGACGGCAGTCTGCGGCGCCTGGAGGAGCAGGTGCGGATGCGCGTGGACCACTCGGCCGGCTGAGATGCCGCTGCCGTGCGCTCGGGGATCTGAGCCTGGCTCCGAGGGCGCGCGGCCGGAGAACGACCGGAGCGGAGCGGGGGCCTCCCGGGTGTCTCCGGGCAGGCCCCTGCCGTGTGGTGTGGTCGGCGGCGCAGGGCCGCCAGGTTGCGGTAGCCGATCGCCGCGTGTGCTGATCCTGCACGCGGCCCGCGTCGGCGAGCGGCGAGGTACAGGTGCCGGCCACCTTCACGAAAACTGGTGCGGTACGAGTACACCGACTTCGACGAGGCGCCGAGCCGCTCGGACGTGGTCTGCGAGTTCGACCGGACGGTCCGGCCGGGTGTGGTCTACGCCCCGGAGGAGCCGTTGACCCTGAAGGTCCTCGACCGCGCACCGTACGACCAGCTCAGGGTGACGGTCGACGCCACCGACACCGGCCCGGAGGACGGCGCCTCCGACCCGGTGCGCGGCACGGGTCCGGCGGTGAAGCTGGTCGAGCGGCCCGACGGGACTCCCGCACCCTCCGGCTCCGCACAGGACGACGGCTGGGACGGTGTCGACGTGGCGGTGACGGCCGACAGCACGGCCGGCTTCCAGGTGAGCGGCGCCCGGTTGCGGGGGCGCGTCGGCGACACGGTCGCGCTGCGGGCGAAGTCCACCGACGTGGGACCCGCCTGGGTGCTCCGCAGGTCCGGTGAGAGCGCCACCCGCGTGCTGATCGACATGCCGGCGGGCACGTCGGTGACCGAGGCCGACGACTTCTGCAGGCGCGTGGGATACGGCAGTTACTCGTGCGGTACCAGCGAGTCCTGTGTGAACGAGGGTGGCGGAGACACGTACGACTTCACGGTGAAGATCGTCAAGGCGGTGGCCGGCGCCCGGGGTTCCGTGGCGCTCGGGGGCGACTCCGGGCCGTTCGACCACGACAAGGCGAACGACACCGCCGCCATCACGCCCGACGTGACCGGCGGCGGCACGACGGGCGGCAGCGGCTCGACGTCGTCCAGCGGCGGTTCCGGCACGGGCGGCACCGGCGGTTCCGGCTCCACGGCGGGCGGCTCCACGGTGGGTGGCTCGTCGACCGGAGGCAGCACGTCCGGCTCGCCGACCGGAGGCAGCACGACCGGCGGCGCGTCCTCGTCGACGGGCGGCGGCCTGGCGAACACCGGCTCCGGTCCGGTGCTGCCCCTGTCAGCCGGTGCGGCCGCGGCCGTCCTCGTCGGCGCGGGCGCGCTCGTGGTCGTCCGGCGCCGGGTCGGCCGGCAGCGCTGCCCCCGCACGCACGGGGTGGCACCGACCGGCGCGTCCCCGCCGGTCAGTAGCCGGACCCCAGCGTCCGGGTCGTGTAGGCGCACTCGGTGTAGATGTACCCGGGCCTGAGCTTGGCGGTGTCCGAGGCCGGGGTCGCGGTGCTGCTGCCGTTCGGCTTGTGCACGAAGTAGGTGGTGCCGACGGGAAGGCTGATGGTGCGCTGCGGGTAGTCCCGGTTGCCGTGGCACGGCTTGAAGCCGGTCAGCAGCGTGTCGGCGAGCGAGTACGCCTTGCAGCCGCCGCAGCCCTTGAGGGTGAAGCTGCCGGTGACCGGGCCGGTGTACAGGACGGTGATGTCGTCCGGGCTGTCGTTCTTGACCGTGACGGAGATGCTGCCGCCGGAAGCGGTGGTGGGCAGCTTCTTGCCGGCCGCCGGGAGTGTCTGGGCGACCTCGGCCGCTATGGCGATCTTCTTGGCGCGGCCCTGGTTCTTGTCGTTCTTGTTGTCGGAGACGAACTGCTCCATCGTCTTCCGGGCCGCGTCGAAGTCGCCGTCCTTGTACTGCGAGACCCCGCAGGCGTATTCGCCCGCGTCACCGCTCCGGCCGGCGCGGCCGGCGGCCTTCGTCAGGGTGCCGCCCGTGTCGCCCGACGACTTCGACAGGTCGCCGATCCGCGTGTTCAGGCTGCGCAACTGCTCGACGGCGGCGCAGGGTTCGTCGCCGCGGACGGCCTTCTCCGCCTTCTGCACGGCCGCGTCGACGGCGGGGGCGACCTTGGTCGCGGGGCCGGAGTCGGGGAAGGTGTCCAACAGGTCGCCGAAGCGCGTGACCCAGTCCGCCTCACCGGCCGCGAGGCCCTGCTCCCCGCACTCGTACAGCGAGGTGGCGAGCCGGTCGTCGGGCCAGCGGGCCAGCGAACCGAGCTGCTCCTTCGGCAGGGAGTCGGGCATGGTGCGCAGGTACTTCAGCGGCTCGACGGCGGTGCACCAGTCCTGATGGCCGTAGGCGGCGCCGACCGTCGTGTAGTAGGTGCGCAGGCTGTCGGGGACCTTGCGGGCCGCGCGGGAGCCGGCGTGGTGCTCGGCGAGGTCACGGTAGACCTCCAGGGCCGAGCGGTAGTCGGACTCGGCGGCGGTGAACGGTCTCTCTCCGCCGGCGGCCACCAGCCGGTCGGCCTTGTCGAGGCGGTCCAGGAGCGCCTGTTCCACGGCTTCGTCGTGGGCGTCCTGGTACCACAGTGCGCTGCCGGCCGGTACGGCGAGCAGCAGCACCCCCAGCAGGAGTGCGAGGGGCGCTCTGCCCGGCCAGGTCAGCCGGGTACGCAGGCCGGCCACGGCACCGTGGCCGGCCGCCGACAGCAGGAGGACGGCGTAGCCGACGAGCGCGGCGCCGGGGACGCCGTCGGCGTCGGCCGGCAGTGCCACGAGCAGCAGCAGACCGGTTGCGACCAGGCAGCCCGCCATGGCCACCCAGCGCCGCAGGAGCGCGTACCCGAGGCCGAGACCGCTCAGGTTGAGCAGGGCGACCGCGGCGGCCCGCCAGGCGTCCGGCGGCGCGGACGGCGGGCCGGCCGGCATCGGTGGCGGGCTCGGCGGCATGGGCGGCGGCGGGCCCGTGTACCCCTGGTTCGGACCGTACGGACCTACGGACATGACAGCTCCCCCCGGTTCGGCAGCGCCCCCACGGCTGCGGAACCGCAGTTTACGGGCAACGTCGCCGACCCGACAGAGCCTCGAACGCCCATCCGTTCCTCGAGAGTTGAACCGGCTGTCCACACCCGGGAGGCGACTGCCGGCTCGGCGAGAGCATAAGCGTCCCCTATTTGCCGGATAACCCCTTTGTTCGATGAGCCCGGGCCGCCGTGCCGGGGCTCCCAGGGGCGCCCCCCGCGGACAGCGTGAACAAGCCGTCCTCGACGAACGGCTCACACTCCGCGGTTCCGGTTGCCACCATGGGACGACGGGCGAGGGGGAGGGAGGCCGCCGTGGGCTGGACGAGCGAGGAGTTCGGCGAGTCCCACGAGGGCATCGTGGGAGCCGTCCTGGCCGACGGCAGCGAACCGAAGCCCGCGTCCTTCGACGTCGGCAGCGGCGCCGACCTGTACGAGACCTGCGAGTGGTGGGCGTACGACGGCAGGATGAGCAGGCCGCGGGCGGCCGCCGTCCGGGCCTCGTGCGCGTGCGGCTGGCGCGGCCCGAGCGTCCCGGTCCCGTGGGCGGAGCTGGACGGGGACGGCCTGGAGGACCTGGACGTCTCGGGCCCGCACCGGGACTGGGCCGAGCACATCCGCGCGGTCGAGCGGCGGACGATACCGCTGCCGGACGACCTGGCCGAGTTGCTGCACACCCTCGAGGACCGGCTCGTCGCCCTCGCCGACGACGCACCGGCTGCCGCGCTGCGGGCCGTCGCCGCGCTGGACCGGCTGACCCGGCGGGTGGGCCGGGAGGCGGCCTGCACGATCGAGGAGGACGACGACCTGCCGTGGCAGGCGCTCGGCAGGGCGCTCGGCATCGACGCGGACCGCGCCCGCTCCCTCGTCAGCCGCTACCTGCTGCCGCACTGACGCCACAGCCGGCGGATACCGCCGGTCGGCCTTCACGCACGGGCGCCGCTCTCCCGCTGCCTCCCCTCCGCTCCCTCCACTCCCCTCCCTCCGCGCCGCCGGGCGCGTGTCCGTCACCCAGCCGCGGCCTCTGCGCATGCCACGCAGGGGGCCCTTCCCGCCCGGCATGTCCCCTGCACGGCCCAATGAATGTGCGCCGGAGGGGCGAGGCGACGTGACGGGTGTGAACGTGGTGGAAGGCATACGCCGGTGCAACGTCAGGAGGAGGCGGCATGGCGGACGGAGTCGGCGCGGGCAGCGGGACGGCGGCTGCCGTGAGGGACGGCGGCGGTGCGCCGCACGACCGGTCCGGCGACGCCTTCGAGCAGCTCCGCGCCGTCGCGGACGCCGTGCTCTACGAGGGCTACCTGCTCTACCCGTACCGCCGTTCCTCGGCGAAGAACCGGGTCCGCTGGCAGTTCGGGGTGCTGCTGCCCCGGGACTGGGTGGAGCGCGACGGGCCGGTCACGCCCGGCATCGCCGGGTCGGCCGACTCCTGGTACCAGCAGACCGAGTGCCTGCTGCGCGTCCGGCGCGACGACGCGGTCGTACGGGTGCGGGTGCGGTATCTGCAGATGCAGCACAAGCAGGTGGAGGCGGCGGACGGGGCCGGGGGCCACCGGCCGGTCGAGTCCCTGCGCACGGACGACGGCGTCCGTCATCTGACCTTCGAGGAAGCCGTGCCCTGCGAGGCCGAGGTCACCGTGCCGGTGGAGAAGCTGCTCCACGGCGGACGGGCCGTCGACGTGGGGGCGCCCGCCGGTGTGGAGTACGAGTCGCTGCCCGCGGGCGCCGGCCGGATCGTACGGCTGCGCGCGGACCTGCGGGCCACCATGACGGTGCTGGCCGAGCCGCTCGCACCCGGGCTGCTGCGGCTGCGGGTGCGGACCGAGAACACCGGTGCCGCGCCCGCTGTGCAGGTCTCCCGGGAGCAGGCGCTGCGGCAGGCGCTGATCGCGACGCACACGCTCGTCGGCGGGGGCGGCGTGGAGTTCGTCTCGCTGATCGATCCGCCCGGCGCTCTCACGGAGCAGGTGCGGGGCTGCCGCAACGCGTTCACGTTCCCCGTGCTCGGCGGCCCGCTCCAGGAAGGTGGCACGGGTGAGGTCCTGCTCTCGGCCCCGATCATCCTTCCCGACGGTCCGCAGGTGGCGCCGGAGAGCCCGGGCGACCTGCACGACGCGGCGGAGATCGACGAGATCCTCACGTTGCGCACGATGCTCCTGACCGACGAGGAGAAGGCCGAGGCCCGGGCCACCGATCCGCGGGCCGCGAGCATCCTGGACCGGGTCGACACCATGCCCCCGGAGGTCTTCGGCCGGCTGCACGGTGCCATCCGTTCACTGACACCGGTTCAGGCCCCGCCCGACGACCGGCCGGCCTGGTGGCGGGAGGGCGGTGATGACGGGCTGTCCCCGGCGACCGACACGGTGCTCGTGGACGGGATCCCCGTCGGCGGCGGCAGCCGGGTGCGGCTGCGTCCGCGTGGCCGGGGCGCCGACGCCCAGGACATGTTCCTGGACGGTCGGACCGCCCAGGTCTGCGCCGTCTTCCACGACGTGGACGGCAGCGTGCACCTGGCCGTCACCGTCGACGACGACCCCGCCGCCGAACTGCACGGCTGGTACGGCCGTTTCCACTACTTCCGGCCCGACGAGCTCGAGCCGCTCGACCCCGCGGGCGCGCCGGACCCGGGCCCGGCGCGCCCACCCCGGCCGCAGTCCCCGCGGCCCCAGCGTCCGGCCGACCGGCCGTCCGCGCCCCACGACCGAGTCCCAGACCGGCAGTAACGGAGGCCGCAGAGATGACCACACAGAGCGGTACCACCGAAGTCCGCGGCGAGCCCAGCCGGGCCGAGGCGCGGGAGGGCTTCGACGAGATCACCATCCTCTGGATCTCGGAGGGCATGAGCTGCGACGGAGACACCGTCTCGCTGACCGCCGCCGGCCAGCCGTCCATCGAGGACGTGGTGCTGGGCCTGATCCCGGGCCTGCCGAAGGTGAACCTCGTCAACAAGGTGCTCTCGCCGAGCCTCGGCGGCGAGGACTTCCTGGCACCGTACCGGGCGGCGGCCCGCGGCGAGCTGGAGCCCTTCATCCTCGTGATCGAGGGTTCGATCCCGAACCAGAACATCATCGAGGGGGACGGCTACTGGACGTCGTTCGGCAACGACCCGGACACCGGCGAGCCGCAGACCCTCAACTCGTGGATCGACCAGCTCGCGCCGAAGGCCTGGGCGGTGGTGGCGGCCGGCACCTGTGCGACGTTCGGCGGCATCCACGCCATGGCGGGCAACCCGACCGGCTGCATGGGTCTCGCGGACTACCTGGGCTGGGAGTTCAAGGCGCGCTCGGGGCTGCCGGTGGTCAACGTGCCCGGCTGTCCCATCCAGCCGGAGAACTTCATGGAGACCCTCGTCTGGGTGCTCCAGCACGCGGCCGGTGCCGCTCCCCCGCCGCCGCTGGACCACATGCTGCGTCCGCAGTGGCTGTTCGGGAAGACCGTGCACGAGGGCTGTGACCGGGCCGCGTACTACGAGCAGGCCGACTTCGCGAGGGACTACAACTCCCCCAAGTGCCAGGTGAAGGTGGGCTGCTGGGGTCCGGTCGTCAACTGCAACGTGCCCAAGCGCGGCTGGATGTCCGGCATCGGCGGCTGCCCCAACGTCGGCGGCATCTGCATCGGCTGCACGATGCCCAGCTTCCCCGACGCCTTCATGCCGTTCATGGACGAGCCCCCTGGCGGCACGCTGTCGACGATGGTGATCCGGCCGTACGGGGCGGTCATCCGCCGGTTGCGCGGCCTGACCAACGACATGGTGAACCACGAGCCCAGGTGGCGTCACAACAAGCGCAAGCTGACCAGCGGTTACGACCCGCACTGGCGTGCGTGACGCCGTCCTCCCCCATCCCGCCACCGATCCGCCCGACCCGAACAGCGAGGGGCAGTAGCGCAGATGACCACCACCGAGTCCCGGACCGCAGGACGCAAACCCGCCCAGATCGTCGACATGTCCTGGGATCCGATCACCCGGATCATCGGCAACCTGGGGATCTACACGAAGATCGACTTCGCCAACCGGGAGGTCGTCGAGTGCCACAGCACCTCGTCGCTCTTCCGCGGCTATTCGGTCTTCATGAAGGGCAAGGACCCGCGCGACGCGGGTTTCATCACCTCGCGCATCTGCGGGATCTGCGGCGACAACCACACCACCTGCTCCAACTACGCCCAGCAGATGGCCTACGGCGTCAAGCCGCCGAAGCTGGCCGAGCACATCACCAACCTCGGTGAGGCGGCGGAGTACATCTTCGACCACACGATCTTCCAGGACAACCTGGTCTTCGTGGACTTCTGCGAGGCGATGGTCAAGGCCACCAACCCCGGTGTCCTGGCACGCGCCGAGCGCACCGACGCGCCCCGCGGCGACGTGCACGGCTACCGGACCATCGCCGAGATCATGAAGGCCTTCAACCCCTTCGAGGGCGAGGTCTACAAGGAGGCGCTGAAGGTCAGCCGGATCACCCGGGAGATGTTCTGCCTGATGGAGGGGCGTCATGTGCACCCCTCCACGCTGTACCCGGGCGGGGTCGGCACGATGCCGCAGCCGAACACGTTCACCGACTACCTCAGCCGCCTGATGCACGTCATCGACTTCATCAAGAAGGCGGTGGCGATGAACGACGACGTCTTCGACTTCTTCTACGAGGCGCTGCCCGGCTACGAGGAGGTCGGCAAGCGCCGTATCATGCTGGGCTGCTGGGGCGCCTTCCAGAACCCGGACGTGGTCGACTACCGCTACGCGACGATGAACGAATGGGGCCGGGCGATGTACGTCACCCCCGGCATCATCGTGGACGGCAAGCTGGTCACGAACAACCTGATCGACATCAACCTGGGGCTGCGCATCATGCTGGGCAGCTCCTTCTACGAGGACTGGGTGAACGAGGAGCCGTTCGTCACCCACGACCCGCTCGGCAACCCCGTCGACATGCGCCACCCGTGGAACCAGACCACGGTGCCGGTGCCGCAGAAGAGGGACTTCGAGGGCAACTACAGCTGGGTGATGAGCCCGCGCTGGTACCACCCGGAGAGCGGCGAGCACCTCGCGCTGGACACCGGCGGCGGACCGCTGGCGCGGCTGTGGTCGACGGCGCTCAGCGGCCTCGTCGACACGCCGTACGTCAAGACGACGGGCGGCGGCATCCGCATCACCCTGCCCAAGGGCGAGAAGCTGCCGGAGACGACCCTGGAGTGGCGCATCCCGAAGTGGAGCAACACCCTCGAACGGGACCGCGCCCGGCCGTACTTCATCGCCTACGCCGCCGCCATGGCCCTTCAGTTCCTGGAGGAGGCCATGGGAATGCTCAAGAGCGGCGACACGAAGGTGTTCGAGAACTTCGAGGTCCCGGACGAGTCGATCGGCTGCGGCTTCCACGAGGCGGTCCGCGGTGTCCTCTCGCACCACCTGGTGATCCGGGACAAGAAGATCGCCAACTACCACCCGTACCCGCCCACCCCGTGGAACGCCAGTCCGCGTGACATCTACGGCACCCCGGGCCCGTACGAGGACGCCGTCCAGGGCCAGCCGATCTTCGAGGAGAACGGGCCGGACGACTTCAAGGGCGTCGACATCATGCGCACCGTGCGCAGCTTCGACCCCTGTCTGCCGTGCGGTGTCCACATGTACATGGGCAAGGGCAAGACCCTGACCACCGTGCACAGCCCGACGTACGGAGCGAACCATGGCTGACGCCGCGGCCCGGCTGGCGGACCCCCAGGTGGAGGCGCGGCTCGCCCGGCTGGACGAGGTGCTGGCCGGGCTGGAGTCCGCGCCCGGCCCGGCGCTCGAGGCGGTGCGACTGCTGACCGAGGTCTACGGCGAGGCGCTGTCCCGGGTGCTGGAGCGGGCCGACGCGGCACTGGGCGAGCAGCTCGCCGACGACGAGCTGCTCGGGCACCTGCTGGTCCTGCACGACATCCATCCGGAGCCTGTCGAGCGCCGCGCCGCCCGCGCCGTCGAGAAGCTGCGGCCCGCGGTGCGCGAGCGCGGCGGTGACCTGGAGTGGGCCGGGGTCGAAGGGCAGGTGGCGCGGGTCCGGCTGAGCAGCGGCGGCGGATGCGGTTCCGGGTGCGGCGGCGGCTCCGCGGACGTCGCCGAGGCGGTCCGGGCGGCGGTGCTGGCCGTCGCCCCGGAGCTGACCTCGGTGGAGACGCTGCAGGACCCGGCCGCGCGCCAGACCCCGCCCGCTTTCGTGCCGCTGAGCACGATCAAGCGTCGGGCCGTGCCCCAGGAGGCGCGGTGAGCGTGGACGGGGCCCTCGCCCGGGTCATCCGCTCCACCGCCGGCCGCGCGGCGACGGCCGAGGCCGAACGCTGCGAGCTGTGCGCCTCGCACGTGGCCGAGGAACACCCCCATCTGTACGACACCGGCGCCGCCGAGGTGCGGTGCGTGTGCGGCCCCTGTTCGGTGCTGTTCGCCGACGACGGGGCGGGCGAGGGCCGCTACCGGCTCGTGCCCCGGCGCCGGCTGCGGCTGACGCCGGTCGACACGGCGGTGCTGGGCGTCCCGGTGGGGCTGGTGTTCTTCGTTCCGCACGCGGACGGCACGGTGACCGCGCAGGGACCGAGCCCGGCCGGGGCCATGCGGTGGGAGGTGGACGCGGCGGCCTGGCAGCGGCTGGCCGGTACGGTGCCGCAGCTCGCCGCCATGGCTCCCGACGTGGAGGCGCTGCTGGTGAACACCGTCCGTGGCCTCGACGAACACTGGATCGTGCCGGTCGACGACTGCTACCGGATGATCGCCCTGGTCCGCCACGAGTGGCAGGGGCTCTCCGGTGGCGGCCGGGTCTGGCCGGCCGTAGAACAGTTCTTCAGAGAGCTGACCGAGCGGTCGTGAGACCCGGAGGGAGAACCGACATGGGCAGCATCCGAGTGGGCCGCCCCCAGGCGAAGCCCGACACACCCAGCCATGTGCCCGGACTGCACCAGGGCAACAGGGGCCCGTACAAGCACCAGACCGGACATCACAAGGACGGCAGCTCCGACGCGCGCCGCTCCACCGGTATCCACTGGAAGCGGCATGACGCCCTGATCAAGGACATGCCGAACATCTCACCGGGATGAGAGGGAGCGAAAAGTGGCCGTCATGAGCATGGGCACGAGAAAGAGGACCGCGCGACAGAGGATGTCGGGACGCCAGCTGCTGATGGCGCAGGCGGCGGTGGTCGGCAGCATGGCCGCGGCCCTGATCGCCAAGGAACTCCCGGGCATCATGCGGGAGCTGCGCATCTACCGGATGACCGGTGGCCTGCGCGCCCACCGCCGGTACCCCTGAGCCGCGGCCGTGCACGAACTGTCGATCGCGACCGCGATCGTGGAGCAGGCCGAGGAGATCGCCCGCGCGGACGGGGCCGACGGCGTGTCGTCGGTGACCGTGCGCGTGGGCGAACTGTCGGGTGTGGTGCCCGACGCGCTGGACTTCGCCTTCGAGGTGGTCCGGGAGGGCACGGCGCTGGCCACAGCCCGGCTGGTCGTCGAACAGGTGGCCGCCCGGGCCTGGTGCGAACCGTGCACCGAGGAGTTCGCGGTCGGCATGCCGCCGTTCTTCTGGTGCCCCCGCTGCGACCGGCCCTCGCAGGAACTGCGCAGCGGGAGGGAACTGGAGATCACCGGCGTCGAGGCGTGACGCGCCGCCGGGCCGGCCCTCCGCATCGCGTTCGTGACGGGGCCCGGCGGGTGGCGTTCGCCGCCCGCCGGGCCCCGTTCCCGCGTTCTCAGCAGATGCGCGGGAGCTGCTCCCCGAGGGGCAGGTCCACCACGCGGGTGCCGCCGAGGGCGGTGGCGACGACCACCATGCCCGGGTGGTCCTCGACGCATTCGCCGATGAGCGCCGCGCCGGCGCCCTGCGGGTGGGCGCGCATCGCCGCCAGGACGGCCTCGGCGTGCCGCGGGGGCACGAAGGCGACGAGCCGGCCCTCGTTGGCGACGTACAGCGGGTCCAGGCCGAGGAAGCCGCAGGCGTTCACGACCTCGTCGGGCACCGGGACGGCCCGCTCGTGCAGCCGTACGCCGGTGCCGGAGGCGCGGGCGATCTCGTTCAGGGACGCGCCCAGCCCGCCCCGGGTGGGGTCGCGCAGCACATGCACGTCCTGGGTGACCGCCAGCATGGCCGCGACCAGGTCCGCCAGGGGCGCGGTGTCGGAGGCGATCTCGACGCCGAACTCCAGCCCCTCCCGCACGCTCATGATGGCCACGCCGTGCAGGCCGATGGGTCCGCTGACGATGACGGCGTCGCCGGGCCGGGCGCGCTGCGGACGGATGTCGACCCCGGCGGGTACGAGGCCGACACCGGCGGTGGTGACGTAGACACCGTCCCCGTGCCCGGACTCGACCACCTTGGTGTCGCCGGTGGCGACGGTGACACCCGCCGCCTCGGCGGCCGTGCCGATGGCGCGGGCGACCCGCTCGACGACGGCGAGTTCGACGCCCTCCTCCAGGATGAAGGCGGTGGAGAGATGGGTGGGCCGGGCGCCGCTCATCGCAAGGTCGTTGACGGTGCCGTTGACCGCGAGGTCGCCGAGGCAGCCGCCGGGGAAGAACAGCGGGCGTACGACGTAGGAGTCGGTGGAGAAGGCCAGCCGGGTGCCGCCGAGGTCGAGGACGGCCGAGTCGGTGAGGGCGGCCAGCGTCGGGTTGCCGTAGGCGGGCGCGAAGATCTGCTCGATCAGTTCGGCGGACAGGGCGCCGCCTCCGCCGTGGCCCATGACGACGACCGGCTGGTCACGCAGGGGGGCGGGGCAGGTCCAGTTCGTGGGGTCGACGGCCGGCTCCGTACCGACGGCCGTTTCGGTGGCGAGATCAGCCAACGGGGTTCATCTCCTCCTGCGGGATGCGGGATCCCTGGGGGGCCGGGGTGTTCATCCGGCGGTACAGGTAGTAGGCCGCGCAGGCGCCCTCGCTGGAGACCATGGTGGCGCCGAGCGGGGTGCGGGGGGTGCAGGCCTTGCCGAACGCCTCGCACTCGGTCGGCTTGATCAGGCCCTGCAGGACCTCGCCGGCCCGGCACACGGCGGGCTCCTCGGTGCGGATGCCGCTGACGTCGAAGCGGTGCTCGGCGTCGTACGCGCGGAAGGCCTCGGTCAGCCGCCAGCCGCTGGCCGGAATGCGGCCGATGCCGCGCCAGTTGCGGTCGGCCACCTCGAACACCTCCTCGATCATGTGCCGGGCCGCCGCGTTGCCCTCGTCGCGTACGGCGCGGGGGTAGGCGTTCTCCACCCGGTGCTCGCCGCGCTCCAGCTGGTGGACGGCACGGCGGATGCCCTCGAGGATGTCCAGCGGCTCGAAGCCGGTCACCACGATCGGCACCCGGTGCTTCCGGACCAGCTCCGGGTACTCGGCGGTACCCATCACGCTGCACACGTGCCCGGCGGCGAGGAAGCCCTGCACCCGGCAGCTGGGGGCCGTCATGATGGCCTCGATCGCCGGGGGGACCCGGACGTGGGAGACCAGCAGGCTGAAGTTGTCCAGGCCGAGGCGGCGGGCCTGGTGGACGGCCATGGCGTTGGCGGGGGCGGTCGTCTCGAAGCCGATCGCGAAGAACACGACCTGCCGGTCCGGGTTCTTCCGGGCGAGGTCGAGGGCGTCCAGGGGCGAGTACACCACGCGTACGTCCCCGCCCGCGCTCTTGACCCGGAACAGGTCCCGGTCGGTGCCGGGTACGCGGAGCATGTCCCCGAAGGAGCAGAAGATCACGCCGGGGCGGGCGGCGATCTCCAGGGCCTTGTCGATGACCTCGAGCGGCGTGACACACACCGGGCAGCCGGGCCCGTGGATCAGTTCGACCTTCTCGGGGAGGAGTTGGTCGATGCCGTGGCGGATGATGGAGTGGGTCTGGCCGCCGCAGACCTCCATCAGCGCCCAGGGCCGGGTGACCGTGGCGCGGATCTCGTCCAGCAACCGCCGTGCGAGGTCAGGGTCGTTGAACTCGTCGATGTACTTCACCGTGCCTCACTCCCGCTCTCCTGCCGTGCCGCCTGCTCCCAGGCGTCACCGAACTCCTCTTCCAGCAGCCCCAGTTGCTCGAACAGCTCCAGGGACGCCCGTGCCGACTCCTCGTCCAGGCGCTGCAGGGCGAAGCCGACGTGGACGATGACGTACTCGCCCACCCGCACATCGGGCAGGTACTCCAGGCACGCCTGTTTGCGCACCCCGCCGAAGTCGATCAGACCGGTCAGGGGGTCGGCTTCCCGGTCGATGGCGACGACCTTGCCGGGGACTGCGAGACACATGGGTCACTCCGTCTCTCGGTGCATTGCTGTTCCCGCGACCATGAGCTGGCCGAGCGCCAGCCCTCCGTCGTTGGGAGGGACTTCGCCGTGCCGGAGGACCGTGAAGCCGTCCCCGGCCAGCAGGGTGGTGCACTCCTCCTCCAGCAGGCCGTTGGCGAACGCGCCTCCGGTGAGGGCCACCGTGCGCAGACCGGTCTCCGTGCGCGCTCGGCGGCAGATCTCCGCGACGGCGCGCGCGACGCCCCGGTGGAAGCGGGCGGCGAGGACGGGGGCGGGGGTAGCGGCGCGCCGGTCGGCCAGCAGGGCCTCCAGCATCGGACCGGGGTCGCACACCAGCGTGCTGCCACCGGTGAGGCCGAAGGGATACGCCTCGTCGTCCGTGTGCCACGCCCGCACCGCCACGGCCTCCAGCTCCATCGCCGCCTGTGCCTCGTACCCCGCCCGGTGGCACACCCCCACGAGCGAGGACACCGCGTCGAAGAGGCGGCCCATGCTGGACGTCCGCACACAGGCCACCTGCCGGTCCAGCTGACGGCCGAGGGTGGCGAGTTCCATGTCCGAGCACGCGGTGACACTCGGCAGGTCCGCTGCCCACGGCAGGCCGGCCGCCCAGAGCCGGGCCAGCGCCAGCCGGCACGGATTCGCCACGCCCGCGTCGCCGCCGGGCAGCGGGGCCGTGGCCAGATGGGCGAGGCGGCGGTAGCCGGTGTAGTCGGCGAGCAGGATCTCGCCGCCCCACACCGTGCCGTCGTCGCCGTAGCCGGTGCCGTCGAAGGCCACGCCGATCACGGGCGTGCTGCCGTCGAGGCCGTGTTCGGCCATCGCGGAGGCGATGTGGGCGTGGTGGTGCTGGACCAGCGTCAGGGCGTCGCCCGGCAGCCGGGCGGCCCTGCGGTGGGCGCGGCGCGTGGAGTGGTAGCCGGGGTGCCGGTCGGCGGCCACCAGGCCCGGGGTGACTCCGGTGAGCCGGGAAAGGTGCCGTTCGGCCCGCTCGGCGGCCTCCAGGGTGGCCAGTTCGCCCATGTCGCCGATGTGCGGCCCGAACCAGGCGTGGTCGTCCTCGCCCAGACAGAGCACGTTCTTCAGGTCGCCGCCGACCGCGAGCGTGGCGCGGACCGGGACCGGCAGCCGCAGCGGGCGGGGGACGTACCCGCGGGAGCGGCGCAGCACCTGCGCGGTGCCGTCGGGACGGACGCGCAGCAGGGAGTCGTCGCAGGGCGCGGCGATGGGGCGGTCGTGGCCGAGCCAGGCGTCGGCGAGGCCGGCCAGGCGGGTCAGCGCCTCGGTGTCGTCGGTGACGATCGGCTCGCCGGAGCGGTTGCCGCTCGTCATGACCAGCACGCGGGGGCCCTCGGGGTCGCCGGGAAGCCCGAACAGCAGGGTGTGCAGCGGGGTGTAGGGCAGCATGACGCCGACGTGCGGGCTGCCGGGGCAGACCTGGTCGGCGAGGCGGGGCCCGCCGTCCGCGGGGGTGCGGCGGCGCAGCAGGACGATGGGGCGGCGGGGGCCGGTGAGCGCGTCCCGCTCGGCGTCGGAGACGACCGCGATCCGCTCCGCCGTGGCGAGGTCGGCGCACATCACCGCGAAGGCCTTGCCGCGCCGCTCCTTGCGGTCGCGCAGGGCGCGGACGGCCGTCGGGTCGGTTGCGTCGCACGCCAGGTGGTAGCCGCCGACACCCTTGACGGCGACGATCCGGCCGGCGGCGAGCAGCGCCCGCGCGGTCGCGAGGGCCTCCCCGTCCCGGGCCGGACGCAGGCCCAGGCCGTCGGCGGGGGTCAGGGTGAGGCGCGGGCCGCAGTCCGGGCAGGCGACGGGCTGGGCGTGGAAGCGCCGGTCGGCCGGATCGCCGTACTCCCGGGTGCAGGCGGGGCACATCGGGAAGCCCGCCATGGTCGTCGCGACCCGGTCGTACGGCATGCCGGTGGCGATGGTGAAGCGGGGGCCGCAGTGGGTGCAGGTGATGAACGGGTGCCGGTGCCGGCGATCGCCGGCGTCGGCCAGTTCGCGCAGGCAGTCCGCGCAGGTCGCCGTGTCGGGCGGGAGCTGGGTGCGGCCGGCGGCCCGCTCGGTGGAGCGGATGGCGAACGGGCCGGTGTCGCCGGTGGCGGGCAGGTCCTCGCCGGTGATCGCGGTCACCGTGGCCAGGGGCGGGGGGCGGTGGGCCAGCAGCTCGCAGAAGCGGTCCACCTCGTCCGGGGGGCCCTCGATCTCGACGATCACGCCGTCGCCGGTGTTGCCGACGAATCCGGTCAGGGAGAGGCCGGCGGCCAGGCGGTGCACGTACGGCCGGAACCCGACCCCCTGCACGGTGCCGCGCACGCTGAGCCGGCGACGGACCGGGCCCGTGGCGGGGGCGGTCATGCGACGGGGGCGGAGGTGTGGTGGCCGTGCGGGTGCGGGGCGAGGGGCGGCCGGTGCGGCGGAGCTCCTTGGCGGGCGGCGAGGGCCCGCTCCAGGAGTGTGTCCACCCCGGAACCGGTGCGGGCACAGGACCGTACGACCTCCACGCCCGGGTTGACCCGCTGCACGTTGGCGCGGAAGGCGGTCTCGTCGAAGCCGGCCGGCTCGGCGAGGTCGGTCTTGGTGAGGACGACGAGGTGGGCGGAGCCGAACGCGGTGGGGTACTTCAGTGGTTTGTCCTCGCCCTCGGTGACCGCCATCAGCACGATCCGCAGGGTCTCGCCGAGGTCGTAGGAGGCCGGGCAGACGAGGTTGCCGACGTTCTCGACGAAGAGCACGCAGGTGTCCTGTGGAAGCCAGCCCGCGAGCTTGGCGCGGACCTGGCGGGCCTCCAGGTGGCACAGTCCGTCGGTGAGCAGTTGCTGGACGGGGGCACCGGAGCGGGCGAGCCGGACGGCGTCGTTCTCGGTGGCGAGGTCGGCGGTCAGCGCGGCGACCGGCACGCCCCGCTCGACGGCGCGGGCGAGGACCCGGCCGAGGAGTTCGGTCTTGCCGCTGCCCGGGCTGGACAGCAGGTTGACCGCCGTGACGCCCTGCCGGGTGAGGTCGCCGCGGAGGGTGGCGGCGAGGTCGTCGTTCTTCGCCAGGACGGCCTGTTTGACGTCGGACCGGCACATGGGCGCTGCTCCTCGGACTCGGCGGTGGAGCCCGGGCCGCGTCCTTGCGGCCCGGGCCCGACCGATCTTCCGCTCAGTCGGCCGCGGTGCCGTGCAGCGCTGCCGGGTGCGGGGGTGGGGATTCCATCGGGCGGCCCAACGGGGGCATCGGTCCGTCGGGGTCGGCGAGCAGGGCCGGGATCAGGGTGTGCAGTGCGTCCACGGCTCGGTCGACGGCCTCCCGCACCGGCGTGCTGAGCCCCGGGAGCAGGTCCTCGTCCTCGCTCGGCAGGACCTCCGGCTCGCAGGCCAGCACCAGGACCCGGGGCAGCGGCTCGTCGCCCAGGTGCGTGGCGAGGGCCAGCACCTTCGCCGGGTCCATGCCGTGGGCCTCGGGTGGGACCGTGCCGTCGGGGGGTTCGGCCTCGATCAGGGACAGCGTGCCGGGGCGCCGGCCGCGCCGGGCGGCGTCGACCAGGACGGCGGTGGCGTAGCCGTCCAGCAGGTCGTAGGCGAGGTCCATGCCGCGGATGCCGTAGTCACGCACCCGCACCTCGGGGGGCAGCGGGCGGTCGTCGAGGGCGCGGATCACCTCGGGGCCGAAGGCGTCGTCCGCGAGGAAGATGTTGCCGACGCCCGCCACCAGCAGCCGGGGCGTCAACGGACGTCTCCGGCGAGCGGGGTGAGCGGGCGGGCCGAGCCGGACGGCGTCTTGCGGACGAAGGCGGAGCGCAGGGCGTGGTAGGGCGCTCCGGGGTCGAAGAAGAGGGCGTGCATCCGGTCCAGTTCCGCCTGCCGGTGGTCATCGAGGGGGCGTTCGCGCTCGTCGCGGGCGCGTGCGGCGGCCTTGGCGGCGATCCGCCGGTCGAGGTCGGGCGCGGCGGCGAGGCCGGCCGCCAGCCGCTCCGCCTCGGCCGTGAACTGCCCCGGTGCGGTGGTCACGAGCCGGTCCACGAGCCCGAGCCGTGCGGCCGACGCGGCGCTGACCGGCAGGGCCTCGGTGGTGAGCCGGTGGGCCTGCTCCGGGCCGACGCGGCGGGGCAGGCTGTAGGTCCAGAACTCGGAGCCGTACAGGCCCATGCGCCGGTAGTGCGGGTTGAGGGCCGTACCGGTGCGGCACCACACCTGGTCGGCGGCGAGGGCGAGCATGGCTCCGCCGGCCGCCGCGTTGCCGGCGAGCGCGGCCACCACCAGCCGGTCGGTGGTGCGCAGGACCGCCTCCACGAGGTCGTCCATGGCGTTGAGGTTGGCCCACGACTCCCCGGCGGGGTCGGGTGCGGCTTCGATGACGTTCAGGTGGATGCCGTTGGAGAAGAAGTCGCGCGTCCCGCCGAGCACCAGCACCCGGGTGGGCCGGGTGAGCGCGTCCTCGTAGGCGACGAGCAGTCTGCGGCACTGGTCGGTGCTCATGGCGCCGCCCGGGAAGGAGAAGGTCAGGAGGCCGACGTCGCCGTGCTGCCGGTAGCGGATGTCGGTCCAGGTGCGCCGGTCCGGGGGCAGCTCGAGCGGTACGGCGGCCTCCGGGAGCTTCGCCGTGTCGTCGCCGGAGAACGCGGCCAGCACGGAGACGGCCGGGCGCCGGAAGGGGGCGGGGTCGCCGGAGTTCTTGCGGGGGCGCAGTTCCGGGATCCAGACCGCGCCGTCCCGGGTGGCCCGGCAGACGGCGCCGGCCCGGTGCGCGAGCAGTGCGCCGGGACGGCCGCGCAGCCGGTCCTCGGGGTGCCCGCCGTGCAGGAACACCTCCCGGCCGAGGAGTTCGTCCAGCACGCCCGGCTGGGAGTCGGCGCCGCGCAGCTTGCTCAGGACGGTCTCGGTGTCGTCCTGTTCCCAGTCGATGCGCCGCCGCTCCTGCCGGAAGTAGTCGCGCCAGACCGCCTTGACCGACCCGTCGGTCTGCGGGCGGGGCCGGTACGTGCCGTCCGCGTAGCGCCGTACGGCCGTGAGGACGGCGGTGACGGCGGCGTCTGAGGCCTCGTTGCGGTACAGGTCGCTCTTGCCGACGGCCGGCACGGGGAACGGCTCCGCCGCCCAGACCGCGCCCGCGTCCATCGCAGCCTCGGCCTGAAGCACGGTCACGCCCCACTGCGCGGCTTGCCCGGCGATGGCCCAGTCCAGCGAGGAGGGGCCGCGGTCACCGGGCGGCCCCGGATGCACGATCAGGCAGGTGTGCTCCTGCCACACGTCCTCGGGCAGGGCCGTCCTGAGCATCGGCGCGACGATCAGCTCGGGCCGGAACTCCCGAACGGCGGCCCGGACCGGATCGTCGCCCTGTGAGGCGAGGACGACGTCCACGCGGTGCCCGTGGTCGGAGAGTTCGGCGTACAGGCGTTGGGAGAGGCTGTTGAACGCGCTGGCGACGAGCAAAATGTCCATGACATGGCATGTTCGTCCCTTCCGGGGGCGCCGTGAAGGACCGCCGCGCTGTTTCGCCCGCGCCGGTCAGGTCTCTTCCTCCATCCGGATCGCATTCCGGAGGTCCTCGAAGGCCCGGCCCCGCTCGTCCTTGTGCGCTTCCAGCAGGGCGCCGGCGATCGCGTCGAGCTTGCGCTGGATCGCGTGCTCGGCGCGCATCTCGGCGTTCTTCAGCAGTGCGAGGAGCAACAGGGTGACGGCGGTCATGGATTCGCCCGCCAGCAGCAGCAGTTCCAGCCGCAGATGCGCGACGTGGGCCGTGACGAAGAAGCCGACGAGGAGCAGGCAGAAGAGGAAGAACGCCGGTGAGCTGGTGAAGTTGGAGGCGTACTCCGCGAACTGCTCGAACCGGCCGCGGCCCGTGCCGCCGCGGTGGACGGGATTCTTGAAGGTCATGGGCGAGCCTTACCCCGCCCCGGACGAAAGCGGACCGCCGGCCGCCGCCACCCGGGCGTCACGTCCCGAGGGCACCGATCCGCTCGCGGGCCGGCCCGGCGGCGGCCTGTCGCGACCGTTCGGGGGAGGGAACCGGGATCGGACCGCGCCACGTCCGTGCCGTGGGGGGGGGGGGGGGGGGGGGGGGGGGGGGGGGGCGGGGCGGGGGCCGGGGGCGGGGCGGGGCCGGGCCCCCGGCGAC
>NZ_JBIUBE010000013.1:117095-232723 GCF_044593395.1 Streptomyces sp. NPDC052301
GCCCCCCCCGCGGGCCCCCCCGGGGGCGCCCTGCCCCGACGGTGGGGGGGTGGCACCCGGTATCGGCCCCCCCCACTGCCGTGCGGGGCGGGCCCCCGACCAGGTCGGCGGACCGCACGGGGTCGTCCGGACGGTCACCCCGGCACGTTCCAGAACGCGCAGTGGTGGCGGAGCCGCGCCGTGCCGGTGGGGACGATGTGGTCCGGCGCCAGGGACAGCACCGTCCGCCGGGGCCAGTGCGGCGACGACGGGCCGTTCGGGTCGCCGGTGCGGGCGAAGCGGGCCCAGTAGTCGATCATGGTGTCGGCCAGCCGGCGCTGTGCCGCGGTCAGGTCGCGGGGGCGGCCGCCCAGGTCGAACAGGTTGGGCAGCTCGCTCGCGTGCGGTGCGCCGAGCGGGAACGGCGGCGTGCCCGAGGTGAGCGGCGGGGCGTGCTCGTCGGCGAACTCGTAGCGCCACACGGGTACATGGGCGGCGAGCAGGCCGTCCGTGCGCTCCGTCGGGCAGGCGAAGTCCGCGTCACCGATGACCGCGCCGAGGACCGGGCCGCCGTCGGTGCGGTGCACCGGGTACTCGCGCACGATCGCCTTCGCCTGCCCCGGGGCGGGGAAGAACGTGGCCGCGATGTCGGGCCAGGTGTCGGGGGTGACGGGGTTGCCGGCCCCGACGATGCCGGCGGACCAGCCGTTGCCTTCGTCGTGGTTGTCGCCGATGAGCACGGGGACGCGGTGGAAACGGCCGGCGGCGAGCGCTGCTGCGGGGTCGTCGGGCAGCAACGGGGTGGCGTACGCGGGCTGTTGATCGATGTCCTGGGCCGCGAGCAGACGAGGGACGTCCACGCGCCGCAGGCAGGCCAGGACGTCGCGGGCGGAGCCGCAGCCCACCTTCGCCGCGAGGTTCGTGCCCGCGGCGCGCGCCGTGGCCAGGGGGACGGAGGACGGGGCGAACGGCCGGTCGGGGCGGCCGGTGCACGGACCGCTCTGAACGATCGCCCGGTCGAAGAGTCCCGCGGCGGCGGGTGAGGCGAGCTGGGCGCAGACGCCGTATCCGCCCGCCGACTCGCCGGCCAGGGTCACGTGGTGCGCGTCTCCGCCGAAGGCGCCGATCTCGGTGCGGACCCAGCGCAGCGCCGCCTGCTGGTCGGCCAGGCCGAAGGTGCCGGAGCCGGACAGCCCGCCGTGCGCGAGGAAGCCGAGGACGCCGAGGCGGTAGTCGACGGTGACGACCACGGCGTCGCCGCGGGTGGCCATGCGACGGGTGTCGTACGAGCTGCCCGCTCCGGTGGTGAAGCCGCCGCCGTGCAGCCACACGATCACCGGCCGGGGCCGTGCCGGTCCCGCTCCGTCGGGCGTAGTGACGTTCAGGTGCAGGCAGTCCTCGTCGGTGCTGCCGCCGGGCACCTCCCCGGCGGGCTGCGGGCAGGCGCTCGCGGGCCTGGTCGCGTCCCGCACACCGGACCAGGGGGACGCGGGGTGCGGCGGCGCCCAGCGCAGCCCGCCGACCGGGGGCGCCGCGTACGGGATGCCCTCGAAGGTGCGGTAGCCGTCGTGGGCGGCGCCCCGTACGAGGCCGTGGTGGGTGCGTACCGTCGTGGCGGCGGGCCGGGCGGGCTGCGCCGGCGGTGCCGCGGACCAGGCCGTGACGAGTACGGCGGCCAGGGCGCAGCCCAGGGTGGTCAGGACGCGGTGCATGCTCATCGTCTCCCCTTCCGGTCAGCTGCCGCCGCTGCCGCCCTGGGCGGCGATCATGGTCATCGGCAGGCCGCGTACCGCTTTCTCCAGGCCGGGCGCGAGGGCGGCGAGAGAGCCCGTGCAGGCATCGATCCGGTCCCGGAAGGTCTGCTCGTCCTGCCGGGAGACGACGGAGCGGAGGCCGCCCGCCGCGGCCAGCGCCAGCAGCGCGGCGTCGGCCGCGGGAATCTCCCGCGCGCGGCCGCTCCCGCGCAGCGCCGCGGACACGCGGGCGTGCACGGCGGCGGGCACGGCGCGGTCCGTCACGGTCAGCCGCCGGGTGCCGAAGCGGGTGCGGGGCTCGTTCACGGTGAGGAGTCCCGCCGCGGCGAGCCGGTCCTGCGCCTGCGTCAGGGTCCGCTTGCGGTGCCGGCGCATGAGGTGCTTCCAGCCGTGCCCGACGGCGGCGTCGAGCAGGACGCCGTCCAGGACGGGATCGCCGGTCGGTTCGGTTCCGGACACGGTGACCGTGCCGCCGTCCTCCCCGAGCCGCCCGCGCAGCGCGAGGTCGATCAGGGCGGCGGCACGGACCAGCAGCTCCGTGCGGGAACGGTCGCAGGGGCCTTCGGCCGTGTCGTCGTGGGCGAGCAGATACATGAGGCAGGGCAGGTCGTCGATCACACCTCGACGCTACGGCCGGGCACCCCGGCCGGGCATCGGCCGTGGGAACGGACCGGCACTGGGAGCGCAGGAGGATCGCGGCCCGGTCTCCTCCTTGAGGAGGAGGCGCTGCCGTCAGGGGCGGCGCGGCTCCACGAGGCCGTGGTCGTAGGCGGCGACGACGGCCTGGACGCGGTCGCGCAGGCCCAGTTTGCGCAGCACCGCGGTGACATGGTTCTTGACGGTGGCCTCCGACAGGCGCAGCCGCTCGGCGATCTCCGCGTTCGACAGCGCCTGCCCGATCAGGGTGAGCACCTCCCGCTCGCGGCCGGAGAGGTCCCGCAGGGAGGGCGGCGGCGCCGGGTCGGGCGTGGTGCGCAGGAACCGGTCGAGGACCCGGCTCAGCACGGTCGGCGCCAGCAGCGCGTCACCGCGTGCGGTGAGGCGGATCGCGTCGACGAGTTCACCGGGACGGATGTCCTTCAGCAGGAAGCCGCTCGCCCCGGCCCGCAGGGCGGCGACCACGTGCGCGTCCACGTCCCAGGTGGTCAGCACGAGCACCCGGGCCCGGCTGCCGCTCTCCGCGATCCGCCGGGTGGCCTCGATGCCGTCGACGACGGGCATGCGTACGTCCATCAGCACCACGTCGGGCCGCCGTTCCCGCGTCAGCCGCACCGCCTCCCGGCCGTCGGACGCCTCACCGACCACCTCGAGGTCGTCCCGGGCGTCGATGATCATGCGGAAGCCGGTACGGACCAGGGCCTGGTCGTCGGCCACCACCACGCGCAGCGTCATGAGGCACGCTCCACCGGCAGTCTCGCCGCCACCTCGAACCCGCCTGCGGGCAGCGGTCCTGCGCGCAGGCTGCCGCCCACGAGCCGTGCGCGCTCCCTCATCCCCAGCAGACCGCGCCCCGCTCCCGCCACCGCCGAACCTCCCTGCGACGCACGCCCGTTGTCGACCACCGTGACCTCCACGCACGCCCCTTCGGCCGTCACGCGCACGCTCACCTCGTCGGCGCCGGCCGCGTGGCGCAGTGTGTTGGTGAGGGCCTCCTGGACGATCCGGTACGCCGCCAGGTCCACCGCGGCCGGCAGCCCGTCGGTGGCGCCCTCGCGGTGGACGCGCACGCTCATCCCGGTCGCGCGCACGGTGTCGGCCAGCTCGTCCAGGCGCGCGAGCGACGGCCCCGGCTCCCGCTGCTTCCCGGCCCCGTCCTCCCCCGTATCGGGCCGGAACGCGCGCAGCAGCAGACGCAGTTCGCCGAGCGCGGAGCGGGCGCCGGTCTCGATGGCCCGCAACGCCTGACGGGCCTGTTCGGGGCGTTCGGTGAACACGTCGTCGGCTGCACCCGCCTGAACGACCATCACCGACAGGGTGTGCGCCACGACGTCGTGCACCTCGCGCGCGATCCGCGCGCGCTCCTCCACCACGGCCCGGCGCATCTCCGCCCTCGTCCGTGCCTGCTGCGCCCTGCGCCACTGCCCCGCGGTCCACGCCAGGACCACCGTCAGCAGATAGACCGCCAGACCCGCGGGGCCGCCCGCTCCGAACGCCAGGGGCGCCGGCAGGCACATCGCCGCGAGCGCCCCCACCGACACCCGCCGCGGCCTGGTGGCCGACAGCACGCACAACGCGATCTGCGCCGCGAGCAGCGCCCCCGTCAGACTCACCGCGGGCAGCAGCGTCCACACCGCGAGTCCCGTCACCGCGTTCACGGTCAGGACGGCGACCGGGGCGCGCGCCTGCCACCACAGGGCGCAGGCCTGCGTGAGGACCAGGGCCGCGGCCACGGGCAGTCGCCGGCCGTGCTCCGCGCCGGCGACGAGCACCGAGGTGCCGAGCACGGCGAGCACCAGACCGGCCGATCCCCACCACAGCGCCCGGGCCGTACGGGGCGACAGCTCGCCCCGGGCCTCCCCGGCGAACGCGTCGTCCGGCTGTGTGCTGCTGCGGTCCACGCAGCGACCCTACCCAGCCGCGCGGGCCGGGCCGCTGCGCCGCACGGCCGAGCGGCCGTCCGGCGCGGCGGAGTTTCCGCCCGTCGGCGCGCTCAGGCCGCCAGGCTGCTGTCCGGCTTGAGGCGGTCCAGGAGCTGGGTGTGGTGGAGCGCGGTGACCGGAGCGAGGAGATCGGGGTGGCGCAGGAGTGCCGCAGCGCGGCGGTCGCCGTCGTCCGGCGCCATCAGCCGCCGGAACTCGACGGGCGCGCCCACGGCGTGCTCCCCCTCGGCGAGCGCGGCCACGGCCAGCCCGGCCAGCTCCGGGTCGGTGAGCAGCCCGGCCGCCCAGCTGGCCACGACCTCGTCCACCCAGGTCCGCCAGGCCCAGTCCTCGGCGGGAACCTCGCCGGCCGACTCGGCGCCGGTGACCCAGTCGAGACGGGCCGTGCCGCCGGGGCCGGCCAGGGTGACCAGGGCGGCGTCGACCTCGGTCGGATAGCGCAGCCACGCCGCGACGGTCACGGCCTGCCGGGCCTGCGCCTCGCACAGGGCGGAGGCCAGCGGGCCGCCGCACGCCGGGTAGGCGACCGTCAGCCAACGTGCCGTCGCGGCTATCAGGGGGGACAGATCAGTGAGCACAGCCGGGCCGTCCGAGATGCGAGGGGGAAGAGGGGCTCCACGTCACGGTAGCCCGGCTCCCGGCGCCGCCGGCAAGGAGTGCAAATCAGGTCATATGTGGCCTCCCCCACGTCGGGCCCGCCGGAGACGCGACCGGCACCCGGTGGTCACGTGTCGCCGCGCAGGCCCGGGGAACTCGGTGCGCGCCCGTCAGCGGGCCGCACGCGAGCCGGGGAGGTCTGGGAGGTCTCATGACGACGGACGCCGCACGCTACGACGACCAGGGCGAAGTCCCCCTGGGGGGCTATGCCGCCCTCGCTTCGGTGTTCGCCGCCGGTGCCGGCACGTTCGCGCTGGTGGCCCGGCGCCGGGGCGTACGGCTGCCTCAGGAGGTGCCGCCGTGGGACGTCGCGTTGCTGGGCGCGGCGACGTACAAGACGGCCAGGGTGCTGACCAGGGACAAGATCACGAGTTTTGTGCGGGCACCGTTCACGCGCCGCTCGGGGGAGGGCGAGGCGAGCGAGGTCATGGACGAGCCGCGGGGCAGCGGGCTGCGGCGGGCGATCGGCGACCTGGTGGCCTGCCCGTTCTGCACCTCCGCCTGGACCGCCGGGGCCCTGGTGTGCTCCTACGCGGCAGCTCCCCGGCTGACCCGGCTGGTCTGCGGCGGCTTCGCCGCGCTGACGGTGGCGGACTGGCTGCATTACGCCTGGACGTGGACGCAGCAGACGACGGAGAGCTGACCGCGGCCGCACGGGCGGGCGGCCGGGCCGGCTGCACCCGGGTCCTGCCCGGAGCCGTGGGCGAGACCCGGCCGCCAGGGGGTTTCGTATGGTTCAGGTCGCCCTAGGTGTCGTCCGTCGCCGCTGTCAGCTCCACGTTCAGCACGCCCTCGTCCCCAAAGAGGTCCGACGCCAGCCGACCGGGGTCCTCGGTGCCTTCCACTTCCAGCAGCACGCGCGCGGCGTCGTCCGTGCGGCCGGGCAGCCGTTCGACCTTGACCTGGACGATGCGGAAGCCCCGCCGGGTGCAGGTCTCCATCAGGCGCGGCAGCAGTGCCGTGCCGGTGCGGTAGGTCAGGCGTGCCTCGAAGCCGGTGACGGTGGAGTCGGATGCCACGCGGGAGGTGATCCGCGGGTAGCCCCGTACCACCAGGAAGTGCAGCGCCGTCACGACGAGCGCGAGGATGGGCGGCCCGCCGCCGCAGGCCATGCCGACCGCGCAGGTCAGCCAGATGGTGGCGGCCGTCGTCAGACCGCGTACGGCGTCCTGTCGCACGAGGATCGGGCCGCCGCCGATGAACCCGATCCCCGACACGGTCCGGGCCGCGACGCGGGAGGGGTCGAAGGAGACGTTCTGCAGCCCGAGCACCGCGGTGAAACCGTGCTGGGAGACCTCCATCATCAGCGCGCTGGCGATGCCGACCAGGGTGTGGGTGCGCATTCCGGCGCTTTTCTGCTGTGCCTCGCGCTCCCAGCCGATCGGACTCGACAGCAGCAGTGCGAGTCCCAGCTCGGACAGCTGCCGCAGCCCCCGGCCGTCGTGCACGTCCCACAGGGGCGCGGCCAGCCCTGCTCCCGCCATGCACACCTCGCACGTCCGTTCCACCGTTCCCTCGCTGCGCACGCCTATCCCCGCGTCACGGTCCCGACCCACCCCACCTGGGAAGCCCGGTGACCGGGGTGCCGCTGCGGGGTACTCGACCGGGGCCGCTTCGTCTCCGGCGAGGGACGTTCCGCAGCGTCAGGACTTCGTGAGGAAGGGGCCGGCCTCATGCGGCACGACGAGATGATCGGAAAGGTGCAGGCGCTCGCCCAGCTCCCCGACCGGGGCTCGGCCGAGCGGGCCGCGCACGCGGTCGTGAGCACGCTGTCGGAGCGGCTGCCGTCGGGCCTGGCCCGGCATGTGGCCGCTCAGCTGCCGCCGGACATGGCGGAGGCGATGCGGGAGGTGGCAGACGCGTCCGCCGGGACGGACGCCGGGCACGCGGGCGAGCGGTTCGGGCTGACCACGTTCGCCGGACGCATCGCCGCCCGGGCGGGCACCGACGAGGAGACGGCCCTGCGGGACGCCGCCGCCGTCATGGAGGTCCTCGACGCCGCGCTCGCCCCGGAACTGACCGATCGGGTCGCCGGGGCGCTGCCCACGGACATCCGTGATCTGATGCCGGTGGGCCGGGCGGACTGAAGCGGCAGCGGCGGGGCCGGGTGAGGCAGGGGGCCGGGGAAAGTACGCGCACGGCACGGCCGACCGGCATGACGGTGGACCGCGCTGCTGCTTCCATGCGTGTGCAAGCGCTCACCGGGGGCAGAAGTACGACCGATGCCGCCCCCACCCCGGAAAAGGTGCTCGTCATGGCCTTCTTCACCCTCTCCCGGCGCCGGCCGCTGTCCCTGCTCTCCGTCACCGATCTGGCCGCGGAGAACGAGTGGCTGCATTCCGAGAACCGGCAACTGCAACGCGCCCTGACCTCGCACGCGGTGATCGACCAGGCCATCGGTGCGGTGATGATCCTCGGCCGGATCCCCCCGGCTCAGGCGTGGGGGGCGTTGCGGGACGTCTCGCAGCGCACCAACACCAAGCTGCGCACGGTCGCCGAGCACATCCTGGACTACGCCCAGGGCGGGACGCTGCCCGAGGCGGAGCGGCGGGAACTCGGCAAGGCGCTCGCCCGCCACCGCCGCTGCGCCGCACGCGGTGGGGCACCCGAGCCGGGTCAGTGACGGCGGGCCCTGAGCCGCAGGCGTCGGCGGGGGCGCGCGTGGCGCGACGTCCCGGACCTGAGGACCCAGCGGTCCTCGACCTGGTCGAGACCGAACAACAGGACGGTGAGAAGGGGGAGCAGCAGTACGGCGATGATGATCATTGGAGGTTCCACCTCCTGGTCCGACGACACGTCGCGAGTGCCCGCGCCCCTTCCCGTCACCCGTCCACCGGTGTGAAGGTCCTGTGACCGCCCCCCTCCGCACCCGCGCGGGCGCATAGTGCGGGCCCCTCCCCCGCGCTGCGCTTACGGTCGAGGTGTGACCTGCCGTGAGCGGCGGTGACGGAGAGGAAGCGGAGCATTGGTGGGCGATGCGCGTCGGCGGGCGGCCGGGCCGGATGAGGGACGCCCCTCGGCGAAGAGGGTGCTGGGCAGCCGGCCCGCGTACGCCGTGCGGCTCGCGGTCTCGCCGCGCCCCGAACCGCAGGTGCCGGTGGCCGAGCGGACGGTGCCCTGGCTGCGGGTCGCGGCGGCCTACTCCTGGCGGCTCATCCTCGTCGGTGTCGTCGTCTACGGCGTCTTCAGCGTGCTGGGCAGCTTCCAGCTCATCGCCGTCGCGGTGTTCCTGGCACTCGTCGTCACGTCGGTGCTGCGGCCGCTGACCGATCTCCTCGACCGGGTCATGCCGCGCCCCCTGGCCGTCGCCGTCGCACTGGTGGGCAGTCTCCTGTTCCTGCTGGCCCTGCTCGCGCTGGTGGGGAACGCGGTGGCGGGTGAATCGCCCCGGCTCGTGGGCGAGTTCCGCGGCGGCGTCCATCGGATCGAGGAGTGGCTCCAACGGCCGCCGTTCCGGCTGAGTCCCGGCAGGCTCTCCGCTCTCGAGCGTCAGGTCACGGACTACATCGCCGCACACCGCTCGACCCTGCTCAGCAGCGCGGTCTCCGGGCTGACCCGGGTGGTCGAGCTGATCACGGGCGGCGCGCTCGCGCTGTTCACCTCGGTCTTCTTCATCCACTCCGGAGAACGTCTGTGGAGCTGGATACGGGACCAGTTGCTGCCGATCGGCGCCCGCCCGGCCTGGGACCGGGCGGGCCACGCGGCCTGGCGGGCCTTCGCCGGGTACACGCGGGGCATCATCATCGTGGCCGCCACCAACGCCGTGCTGGTCGGTGTGGCCCTGCTCTTGCTGCGCGTGCCGCTCGCGCTGCCCCTGACCCTGCTGGAATTCTTCGCGACGTTCATCCCTCTGGTGGGCTCACCGGTCGCGCTCGCGGTCGCCACGATCGTCGCGCTCGCCGGGCGCGGACCGCTCACGGCGGTGGCGGTCCTGGCGTTGATCGTCGTGATCGGCCAGTTGGAGGGACACGTGCTGCATCCCCTGGTGATGAGCTGGGCGGTGCGGCTGCATCCGCTCGTGGTCGCGGTGTCCGTCATCGCGGGGAGCATCGTCGCGGGGGTGATCGGCGCGATCGTCGCCGTACCGGTCGTCTCCGTCGTCTGGGCGGTGCTGCGGGCCCTGCGCGCGGTGCCGCCCTGACAGGCCGGCTCGGTGTCCGCGCGACAGGAGCCCGGGCCGACGGCGCCCCGGCGTCGAGCAGGCGGGAGCCGGGGTGCGTCGGGTTTCCGGTCGCGGGTCGGCACGGGCGGTGTGCGCACGTCACGCACGGCCGGGTCGACGGGCATGGAACGGCGCCCTCGGTGGCACCCGGTGGCCTGTGCATCGGTTGCGAGTGACATGGCAGGAGTTGTGGCGTGATCTGTCGGCCGCGGGGAGCGGGTTGCGCCGCGCCTGTGTGCGGCCCGGACGCGAGCGGGACCTGGTCGTCCAGGCGGTGAAGGCGGCGCTGGCCGCTTGGCTGGCCTGGGCGGTCTCGGGCTGGTGGCTGCACGCCCCGGTGGCGTTCGTCGCGCCGTGGGTGGCGGTGGTGCTGGTGGAGTCCACCGTGTACCGGTCGATCGCGCACGGCCTGCAGCAGCTGGGGGCGATCGCGGCCGGCACGGTTGTGGCCACCGCCGTCGGGCTGCTGCTGCCCAGCACGGAGGCCGCGATGGCGGTCGTGCTCCCGATCGCGATCCTGCTCGGCCAGTGGCGCAGGCTGGGCAGCCAGGGCATCTACGCGGCCACCGGCGCCCTGTTCGTGCTGACCAACGGCTCCGTCGGCATCACCACCTCCGCCGCCCGCCTGGCCGAGGCGCTGTTCGGAGCGGTGGTCGGCATCGCCGTCAACGCGCTCCTTCGGCCCCCGCTGTATCTGCGCGACACCCGGGCCGTGCTCCAGGACGCGACCGAGCAGGCCCACGACGTCCTGCGGGACGTGGCGGACGGGCTGGCCGCGGGGCGCTGGGACGCCGAGGAGGCCGGCGCCTGGCACGAGCGTGCCCTGCGGCTGCGGCGGATCGTGGAACAGGCCCACTCCGCGGTCGAGTGGAGCCGGGAGAGCCTGCGTGCCAACCTGCGCCGCCGCCGCACCGGTGCCGTGCCGGTGCCCGGGAAGGGGTACGACGACGCGGTCCTGGTGCTGGGCTACGCGGCCGTCCACACCACGGGCGTGACCCGTACGGTGCTGGAGGTCACCGCGGAGGACCGCTCCGCGTCCCGGCCGCATCCGGAACTCGCCCGCCGCTACGCCGAGTTCCTCCGCCGGACCGCCCGCGCGCTGCGGCTGTACGGCCACAGCCGGTTCGGTGACGCGTGCGACGACGAGCTGCGCGCGGCCGTGGCGGAGCTGCGCGCGACACTGGGCGACCTACGCCGGGACCTGGTCCGCTCCACGACGGACGACCCGGACGAGGTCGCCACCTACGGCGCGCTGCTCGCGCAGGCCCACCGGCTGACCGATCAACTGGTCGTCTCGGGCACCTGACCCCGGCCCGGCCGGCCTCCAGGAGGAACAGCGGCCCGGGCGGGAGCCGGTACCCGTACGCCGAACTCGGCCGGCCCCACGGTGAGGACGCCGTCGGTCAGCGGCCGGCAGCGGACTCCCCCGCCGCCGCGCAGCGCGCGCTGGGCGCCCGGGCCGACGGTGGTGTCCATCCAGGCGCAGGGCCGCGCCGCGCTGCGGACCGCCAGTTCCACGGGGCCGGTGCCGCAGTCGAGGAAGACCGTCGCGCCGATGTGGGCGTCGATGTCGACTCCGCGCAGCAGGACGTTGCGCCGGGTGTGGCGCAGGTCCGCCGCGTGCGGTCCCAGGTCCGGAATCCGTTCGGCCGCCATGAGGGTGAGGGACGCGTTGCGGTGGGCGGGGTGGTTGAAGTACCGGTCCCCGACGATGCCCAGGCCCGCCCGCACCTCGGCCGTCGTCACCAGCTCGTCCGGCGGCAGCTCGGGCATGCCGTCGCCCGGCCGGCCCGCGAGCCGGTGGACCGGGGAGATCAGCAGCTGAAGGATTTCGACGTACGGCACCCCTCGAGACTAACCAGTGCCGCGGGGCCCCCGTCACCGGCGGCTCGCCGCCCGGGACCCTCGTCGCGGGGAGGGCGGCTCAGGCCGCCGCCCCTGACGAGGAAGCCGGACCACCGCCCCTGAGCAGGAGGCGTCCGCTCGCTCCGGCCGCGAGCAGTCCGGCCACCATGACGACCAGGCTCAGGCCGGGCCCGGAGGACCAGTCGACGTGGGAGGCGCGGGCGGCCAGGACGGCCGTCATGGCGAGGGCCGTGCCGGGCAGCGAGAACAGGGCGGACCGGGTGCGGTCGAGGTCGTCCTCGGCGAGGGAGCCGAGGACGCCCACACCGAGGGAGAGTGCCCAGACGCCGAGGGCCTGAGCGTCCACCCGGCCGGTGTGCCAGGGGACGAAGTCGGCCCGGAATCCGGGCCGGACGAGCAGACCGGTGCCGATGCCCAGCCAGGACGAGCCGAGCACCGCGAGGGGCGGCTTGGACCAGCCGGGCAGCGGGGTGGTGCGCGGCAGGGCGGCCCCGGACCGGGTGAAGGCCTGCCCGGCCAGGCAGACGACCGCCGCCACGCAGAGCAGACCGAGGGTGAAGAGCCAGCCGACGCTGAACAGCACGGAGACGATCGGCCGGCCGTGGGCGATGTAGAGCTGTCCGGCGTTGAGCAGGCTGACCCCGAACAGACCGGCCAGGACCACGGCGAGCGGCAGGACGAGGGTGCGGGCCTGCTGCCAGGTGGTCGCGCGGCTCAGGGCGAACAGGGCCGGCGCGGTACCGAGCATGGCGGCGCCGAGCAGGCCCGGGCTGAGCGGGTCCGGCGACGGCCAGGCCCCGAGGACGTGCCCGGTCAGGGCGACGACGGTGAGGACTCCGCCGACGAGGAGGTTGATCACCGCGACGGCGACCGCCAGCAGGGCCACCCCGGCCGACAGCGGGCGGCCGGGCGGGAGTTCGGGCGGTTCCCGGACGGGGCAGGGCGGCTACGGCCGTACGGGGGCGGATCCCCGTGCAGGGCCACCCGACCGCAAGGGGCATCCGGAGCGACCTTCCACACCACCGCGCCGGACCCTCGCCGCGCCGCCCCGGCCCCTGCGCATCCTGCTGACCGGCGACGACGGCTATGACGCGCCCGGCATCCGCATGCTGTTCGACCGGCTCACCGCGGCCGGCCACGACGTGACGATCGTCGCCCCGCTCACCGACCAGAGCGGGGCCGGGACCAGGATCTCCGACGCACCCACGATCGACGTACGGCATCCGCAGCCGAAGGTGTGGGCGGTCGCCGGTTCCCCGGCGGACGTGGTGGGCTGCGGCCTCTCCGCCGTGTTCGACGGTCAGGCCCCGGACCCGGTCGTCTCGGGAACGAACTTCGGCCCCAACCTGACGGCCGTGGCCACCGTTCGGGCACGGTGGGGTCGCGGTGACGGCCGTCGAGGACGGGGTGCCCGCGATCGCCGTCAGCACGGGCGGACTCGAACCCCCGGTGCCCGACCGGATCCTGAGCGCCATGCGCCCGACCGACGACTTCGTGGTCGAGCTCCTCGACCGGCTGCGCGCCGGGGCGCACGGCGGGCGCCTGCTGCCGGAGGGCCTGGGTCTGAACGTCGACCATCCGGTGCTGGGCGCGGACGGTTCGGGGACGGCGCGCGGCGCCGACCTCATCCCGCAGGATCCGCTCCCGGCACTCACGTCCGCCTACGCCTACAACGGCGACGGCACGTGGAAGGTCACCGTCGGCATGGCGGACCGACCCGCCCGGCCGGGCAGCGACGTCGTCGTGGCGGCCGGCCACGTCTCCGTGTCCCCGATCACCCCCGGCTGGAACCCGACGACGGGCGACCAGGCCCGTGCCGCGAACCTGTCGGCGGGGCTGCGGCCCTAGGGGGCTTCGTGAGGAGACCTCCTGGTGAGGGGTCAGCCGGTGGCCAGGTCCCGCACCTGGCTCACGGTGCCGTTGAACCGGTCGTGGTCGCCGACCGTCTTGCCGGCGGAGGTGTACTGCCACATGGTGTACACCGACCAGCCCGCAGGCAGGTCGCCGGCCGACGAGGCGTAGCGGGCGATCCACAGCGGGTTGGTGCCGCCGAAGCCGCCGTAGTTCCCGGTGCACTCGGTCCACCAGCTGGTCGCGGTGTAGATGACCGCCTGACGGCCGGTACGGGTCTTGTAGCGGTTGAGGAAGTCCCGGATCCAGTCGACCATCCCGCTCTGGGACTTGCCGTAGCAGGAATCGCCGTACGGGTTCCACTCGATGTCCAGGGCACCGGGGAGGGTCTTGCCGTCCTTGGACCAGCCGCCGCCGTGGTCCACGAAGTAGTCGGCCTGGGCGGCACCGCCGGTGGTGTCGGGGGTCGCGAAGTGGTACGCGCCCCGGATCATGCCGACGTCGTAGGAGCCGTTGTACTGCTGGGTGAAGGAGGGGTTGGTGTAGTACGTCCCCTCGGACGCCTTCGTGTAGGCCCACCTGTTGCCGGCGCTCCACAGCGCCGGCCAGTCGACGTTCTGCTGGTAGCTGGCGACGTCCACGCCCTCGGTCTGGCTCGTGCGGGGGTCGCTGGGCGAGGTGGGGCTGTCGTCGGCGCCGTCGTGGGCGAGGACACCCATGCCCATGTAGGCGCTGCCCCGTTCGGGACCGGTCGCCCCCGACTCGGGGAACGCCGGCGGGGCGGGCAGGGAGAGGAGAAGTCCGGTCAGGGCGCCTGTGACGGCCAGGCGCGCGCGGCTGCGATGGAGGCATATGGATGGCTGCACGAAACCCATCTGACCCGGGGTCGGGCCGTCCCGCACTCCGGGTTGGGCCCAACGAAGGTGCCAACGGCCGCGTTTGTGGTCCATGTGGGTGGCTCAGGGCCGGGTCCGGCCGGGAGGAGCCTTCGGGCCCCTTCCCGGCCGGCCGCCGGGTCAGCCGTCGATGCGGTGCTGGGTCCAGAAGGAGGTGAGGTCCGTGCTCGTGGCCGCCTGGGCGGCCGCCTTGAACTCGGCCGTGGTCGACACGCCGTACCAGTGCGCGGTCGCGTAGTCCTTCATCAGCTTGGCCATGGCGGTGTCGCCGAGCACGCGCCTCAGGTCGTGCAGGGCGCACTTGCCGTAGCCGTAGACGACGGTGGAGTAGCGGGAGGAGTGCGCGTCCCAGTACGCCATCGAGTTGGTGATCTTCTCGGCACTGGAGGCCCAGGAGACGCTGCTCCAGCAGTTGCTGCCGGTCTTGCCGAGGGCGAGGTCGGTGGAGTAGTCGGCGAAGGCCTCGTCCAGCCATGGGCTGTTGTACTCGTCGTCGCCGACGATGCCGTACCACCACTGGTGGCCGATCTCATGGGTGAGGGCGGTGGTGCTGACCAGGTCGAGGACGAACCCGGGGTACTCCATGCCGCCGAACCAGTAGTTGTTGTCGATGACGGCGTCCAGTTCGCCGTAGGGGTAGGCGCCGAAGCGGCCCGCGTGGGCGTCCACGGCGCTCTTGGCCGTGCTCAGCATGGACTGGGCGCTGGAGGAGCTGATGCCCGAGACGGAGTAGATGTTCACGGCGACACCGGCGGCGGAGGTGCCGGAGATCCTGCTGAAGGGACCGGCGGCCCAGGCGAAGTCCCGCACCTTGGCGGCGGTGGCCGTGGTGATCGTACGGCCGCTGGAGCCGGGCGTGTCGGTGGAGGTGCCGGTGGCCGGGACCAGCAGGGTGCTGGGGTGGTCGAGCGTGACCTTGAAGTCGGCGGCGAGGGAGTAGAACGACTCGCCGTTGTCGGTGTACGGGTCCAGGTGCCAGCCGCCGCCGTCGCGGACCGCGAGGACGGGCAGGGCGTTGCCGATGAAACTGAAGGCACCGTCGTGGCCGAACCGGTCGGCGCCGCTGGGCACGGTGATGCCGAGGTCGAAGCCGATGGTGGCGCTCTGCCCCTGGGTGAGCGGGGCGGGCAGGGTGATCTTGAGCGCGGTGCAGGCCACGGAGGGGGCGTCCGCGGTGCCGCCGGTGACGCCGGTGACCCTGATCGGCATGGCGTCACAGGTGCCGTGGTAGTTGTCCCACAGCCGCAGGTACACCTCGTTCAGCGCAGTGGCGGAGGCGTTGGTGAACGTGGCGCTCTCGTGCCCGGACCACACCGTGCCGCTCGTGTCGCTGCTCAGGTTCACGGTGTACGCGGGCGCGGCCGGGGTGCGGGTGGTGTCGGCGGGCGGCGGGGTGGTGCCACCGGAGGTGTTCAGCGCGACGTCGTCGAGGACGAAGCTCGTCCGGAGGCTGGAGTCCTCCGTTCCGGTGAAGGACAGGGTGACGGTCTGCCCGGCGAACGACGACACGTCGATCGACTTCTGCACGTAGCCGGTGTTCTTGTCGAGGTTCGAGTAGGTGGCCAGCGTCGTGCTGCCCAGCTTGGCCGTCAGTTTGTCGTACGCGGTGGACGACGTGGTCTCGGTGGTGTCGATGTGCAGCCAGAAGGTGAGGGTGGCGGTGCTGCAGCCGGCCGGGACGGTGACGCTCTGGCTGAGGCTGTCGGTGTGGGTGCTGCCGACTCCGTCCAGCCAGGCGTAGGAGCTGCCGCCGTGCGCGGTCTGTCCGGTGCGGCTGGTGATGACGGTGGAGGAGGACGCGGTCCAGGATGACGTCCCGCTCTCGAAGTCGCCGTTGCCGACCACTTGGGCCGGAGTGCAGGCGGCCGGGGCCGTGTCCGGCCGGGCGGCGGCGGGGGTGCCGGGGAGGACGAGGGCGGCCAGTGCGGCGACGGTGAGCGCACCGGCGCCGAGGGCCTTGTGGGGGGTCGATCTCACACGCTGCTCCTTTTACGGCGGCCGGGTTCCGGCCTGCTCGGTGACCGCGCCGGCTGGGTCGACCGGGGCGGTCGCGGACGGTGCTTGCGCGATCGCTGTGCCGAGGAGTCCGTCGCGCCCTCCTGGGGTCAGGGCGGCGACTGCCGAAAGAGTGACAGATTTGACCGGTCCATGCCAGAGATGGGACTAAGTGGGGGGGACGGGCTCCGCGACGGCGCGGGCAAGCCCGCCGAAGAGCCGGCCGTCGAGGACGAGCACGGCTACGGCGTCCTGGTGGCGGCGGTCACCGACGGCTCTCACCGGCCCCACGTGCTGCCGCGCCTGCTCACCGCGCTGCATGCCCTCCACCGTTCCCGCCGTCCACCGCCCCGCCGGTCGGGCGGGGCGGTGGACGGCGGGAACGCGCGCTCAGGCGCTGTGCAGCGTCATCAGCACGGCCCGCAGGCGGGTGTCGTCCGGGCCCTGCCAGCCGGTGGCGAGATGGCCGAGGGCCCCCTGGGGCGGCAACGGCGGATTCTCGGCGACAGGGCGCAGGACACGGTGGATCCGCAGGACCAAGCCGTGCCCGGCGGGCAGCCGCGTGCCGTCCTCGTCGTCGGCAGGCTCGGGAACCGACGTGCCGGGTACGAGGGGCGCGCCGGTGCAGGAGCGGGTCACCTCGCGGTCGGGGGTGTCGGTGACGCTCTGGGCCATCGCCTGTGCCCTGCCGTCGATCAGTGACAGCAACTCGGCGACCAGCACCGGGTCGTGACAGCCGTCGTAGACCCACCGCTTGCCCAGCACGCCGTGCTCCGTCGTGCCGACGAGGGCGTGCTCGGCCCCCTCCAGCGGCGCCCCCCGGTAGGTGAGCGGGGCGAGGTAGGCCGTGCGCTCCGGGCTCGAGGTGTCGGTGGTCACCATGAACTCGATGCCGACCTCGCCCTCGGGGTCGTCCAGCCGGAAGCCGCCGGACTTCTCCAGCACCGGCGCGTCACCGCCGACGTACCAGGGGCGGGTCGGCAGCCAGTCGGTGAGCAGTTCGAGCTTGGTGGGCTTGAGGGTGGTGTGATGGATGACGGCCATGCCGGGCGGTGCCTCCCTGGGTGCGCGGACGCGGACCCTCCTCAGCCTTCCACACCCTGCCCGCGGGTCAGCGCCGGACTCAGTTCCGCCCAGGGGTTGGGCGGTTCGCCCGTCACCGGCCCGCACACCGCCGCGCCGCGCTCGTGCGCGGTGCGCACGGCGAGCGGGACGAGGGCCTCGGGAACGCCGTAGACGAGGTGACAGAACCGGTCGGGCGGGTGGCGGGCCGTCCAGGACGGCCGGGTGAACGCCGAGACGTACGTCGACCACGGGCCCTCGAAGGTGACCGTCAGGTCGGCGAGGCGGACGTAGCCCGGCGCCGGGTGGACGCCCGGGTTGAGGACGACGGTGGCCGCGCCGAGCCGCCGCAGGTCCCGGACCGTGCGGCGGCAGGCGGGCAGCCCGTCCGGGGTGGCGGTGACCCGGTCGAGGAAGCAGCGGTCGACGGCGTACCACTCCTGGTGGCGGTACGCCTCCTCGGTGATGACGGCGCGGTCCCGGACGCCGTAGTCGGTGTCGACGTACCCGAGCAGCCGGGCCCCTGCGGCGCGCAGGGCCCGGGCGGCCGCCGTGAAGGCGGGGTCCGGCGCGGCGCCCGGCCTGCTCGCGGGGTTGAGGACGACCGCGTGGGTGCGGGCCGCCGCGGTTAACAGCCGGTGCCAGGCGCCGGGGTCCTCGGCGGGGTGGACGTACAGCGGGATCAGCAGGGTCACGGGCTCTCCGCGGTGGCGGCCCACAGCGCGTCCAGGGCGTCGTCGAGGGTGTGGGCGGGCCGCCATCCGAGGGCGAGGTCGGCGGCGGTGATGTCGGAACACTGCCAGGACACCTGACCCGAACGGGCGGAGCCGCCCGAGCCCTCGACCAACGTCCCGCGGAATCCGGCGCGCCGGGCCAGACCGTGCACCACCTCGCGTACCGGTACGGCCGCCCCGCCGCCGATGTTGAGCACGGGCGGCAGCGGTCCGGGGGCGACGACCGCGCGGGCGACCGCCCCGGCGACGTCACGTACGTCGACGAAGTCACGGTGGGCGGTCAGGTCACCGAGCCGCAGCACCGCCTCGGGGCCCCGGTCGGCCGAGCGGAGCAGTGAGAGCAGCCGGCCGGGCAGGCTCGCCCCGGGGGCGCCGGGGCCCACCGGGTTGCCGACCCGGAGCACCACGCCGTCCAGGGCGGAGGTGGTGACGGCGACCGTGCCCCCTTGGTCGCGCCGTAGAGGGTGACCGGGCGGGCGGGCGCCGACTCGGTCACCGGGGTGTCGGGGACTCCCGGTCCGTACTCGGCGGCCGAGCCGAGGTGCACCAGGCGGGCCGTGGGCGCCCCCTCGCGCAGCGCCGCGCACAGGGCGGCCGGGCCGCGGGCGTTGACCTCGGCGAGGGTCACCGGGTCGCCGCCGGTGGCGCCCGCGCAGTTGACCACGGCGTCGGGTGCCGCCGCTGCCAGTGTCTTCGCGAGCCGTTCGGGCCGGTCGGCGGCGAGGTCGACGACGGCCTCGGTGGGGCCGGAGCGGCCGGCGGCGAGGACGTGCGCGCCCGGCAGGGCGCGCAGCCGCTCGGCCACGTGGCGGCCCAGATACCCGGTGCCGCCCAGGACGAGAATGCGCATGCGGTACTCAGGCTCCCTTGAGCAGCAGGGACTTGCGGGTGGTGAACTCGGCGTTGGCGCGGTCGTAGTCGTCGGGGCGGCCGATGTCGAGCCAGTAGCCGTCGAACTCGTAGGCGTGCGGCGGGTTCTGCTCCTTGAGCAGGTCGAGGACGAGTTCGTCGAAGCCGAGCGGCAGGCCCGGGGTGTAGCCGTCGAGGGTGGCGCGGCTGAGGCCGTAGACGCCCATGGAGACGCGGTAGTCCATGCTGGGCTTCTCCGTGAAGGCGACCACCTTGCTGGCGTCGGTGGTGAGCACGCCGAAGTCGATGTGCACCTTGCGGGAGTAGGCTGCGATGGTGAGCGGCGCGCCCGAGGCGTCGTGGCGGCGCAGGACGTCGGCGTAGTCGAGGTCGGTGAGGACGTCGCCGTTCATGACGAGGAAGTTCTCGGGCAGCCGGTCACGCAGGTTGAGCAGCGGGCCCATGGTGCCCAGCAGGCTGTCCTCGGTGGCGTAGTCGACGGGCGACCGGTCGGGGCTGTGCGGCCGACGGGCGCTCCAGGACGGGCAGTTCGAGGTAGATCGAGCGGAAGGGCGGCACGGAATGCGGGCCCCCGGTCGGGCGGGAGGCCGCTTCCCGGCCAAAGGGGTTTATCCGGCCGCGCGTTGAGGACGGCGCCGAGGTGGGCGTACGTACGGAGGACGCCGGGGCGGGCGGATGCGTTCCGCCCCGGTGCCCTCCGTGTGCGGTCAGCGGGCGTGGGCCCGCTCGAAGACGGCGAAGTCGGCCTCCTGCCGCCATTCGAGCCGGGCCTTCGGGCTGTTCGCGAGGAGGTGCAGACAGGCCGCGGCCCGGACGGGCAGACCGGGCCGTTCGCCCCGGCAGGCCGGGACCGGCCGGTAGCCCTCGGCCGTGGGGTTGCCCCGCCACAGGCTCGCGCCGGACAGGAAGGCGTACTCCAGCGAGGCCCGTGCCAGGTCCTTCAGCTCGGGGTAGCCGAGGCCGTAGGTGCCGGCGGCGTACTGGTACTCGTGGCTGATGTCGATGCGGGACACGCCGGGATCGTCGGTGGCGAGGACGACCGGGACGCCGTAGCGGCGGTAGGTGGTGAAGGGGTGGTCGGCGCCCTTCACACCGAGGATCTGGGCGTTGCTGGAGAACGGCACCTCGACGGCGATCCGGCGGGCCGCCATGGTGCGGGCGGTGCGCTGCCAGTCGTCCTCGTGGACGAGGTCGACGCCGTGCCCGACACGCTCCGTGCGGGCGATGTCGACCGCCTCCTCGATGTGGAACCGCAGGTCGTGGGGCTTGACCAGCCCCGGCCACAACTCGCCCGCGTGCAGGGTGACATGGGCCTTCGGATACTGGGTGCGCAGGTATCCGACCATGCGCATCTGCAGGCTGTAGTCGCGCAGGGAGCTGTCCCAGTCCTCGGGCTGGACGAGGTTGACGGCCACGAAGCGCGGGTCGGCCTCGGCGAGCCGCATGCCGAGGGCGAGCTGGGTGAAGACCCGCTCCGGTGAACTGCCCCGGGACGCCTGGGAGATCCAGCGGACGGTGAGCCTGCAGCCGGGCCGGGCCTGCGCGGTGCCGCAGCGCTCGGTGGCGCGGAACTCGGCGTCGCCGTCGTCGGCCTCCTTGCGGGCGTCGGCGACGACCTTGTCCAGCTTGCCGCCCGCGACGAGCTTGCGGTGCAGGGCGGTCAGGTCGGCGTCCCAGCCGACCTGGGCCGCGAGATCCTTCGCGGCGTCGGACGCGGGTGTGACCATCGTCTCCAGGTAGGACTGGTTGTTGCGGACGACGGTGTCGGCGACCTCCGCGAGCAGCTTGCCGCGGTGCCGCCAGGTGACCTCGCCGAACTTGCCGAAGGTGTCGAAGAAGTGGTCGTGGCCGCTCTGGCCGGGCGGGAAGTCCTCCATGGACCAGGCGCGCACGATCGCGTCGTGGAAGGCGCGGTCGGTACGTGCGTCGGCCGCGGGCCGCGTGCCGGCGCCGCACGGCGGGGCGACCGCGGTCAGAGTCCTGGTGTCGACGCACAGCCCGTCCTCGGCGGCGAGCTCGATGAGGTACTCCGTGGACACCGCACCGGACAGGTGGTTGTGCAGGTCGCCGCCCTTGGGCAACTGCCGGAAGAAGTCCCGCAGGGCCGCGGGCCGGTCGTGCACGGACCGGAGGTAGGCGTCCGTGCGCGCCTCCGCCGCGGTGACCTGCCGGGACGTCGGCGCGAGCGGTCGGGCGTCCCGGTGCGCCGGCTGGGCGGCGGCGGGCAGGGCGGACAGCAGGGACAGGACACTGAGGGTGCCGAGCGCGGCCGGAAGGACCCGGCGGGCTACGGCACTTCGACGTTGCAGACTCACACGGGCATGATCACGGGCGGATCACGACAGCACTGCCTGATCCGTCAGATACCAGCAGATAACACCCGACCGGGTGACACACCGGGCGCCGCCCGGGACGAAGGGCGAGTCCTTGGCCGGCGATGCCGGAGCCGGTCGGTCCTGGCAGGTCACAGCGGGGGCATGCGGGACTCCCGCGCGGGTATTCGCGCTGCGACCTCGCCCGTCGGCGACACACCAGGGAGGCGGAAACCCATGCTGATGGCACACCCCGCGGTACTGAAGGACCTCATCGCGCAGTACGAGGCCCTCACTCTGCTCGGTGCCGAGGAGAGCACCCCGCAGGCGCGGCAGCGCCTCGCGGACGTCTCCTACACGCTGTGCGTGGCCACCGGCACCAAGGACGTCGACATGGCCCTGATCGCGGCCCGGCACCGGCTGTCCGGGGCCCGCCCGGAGGACGACTCCCTGCTCCAGACGGCCGTCACCGCGCAACCGGCGGCCGGGGTCTGACGGAGGGAGCGCGCGGGGTCCGCCGTCTGCCGGACCCGCCCGTCTCCTGCGGGCTCTGCCCGCCCACTCCCCCGAAGTCGTGGGCTCCCGCTTCTGGTCGGCGCGGCCTACCGGACGGTATACAGACCCAGTCGAACGCGCGAGGGCCGCTCTCCGTTGCCGCCCGTGCGCGAGATGCCGGCTTCAGGGGGAGGACTCATGACGAACGACACGCGTCCGGCGGGCGGGGTGAGAGGGCGGCGGCGGACCGTCGTGCTGGCGGCGGCGCTGGGCGGATGCGCCCTCGTCGCCGCCTCCACGACACCGGCCGCCGCGCACCCCGGGCACGGCCGCACGGTCGACTACGTGGCCCTCGGTGACTCCTACACCTCGGGCCCCGGCATCCCGCGGCAGGTGGACGCGGGATGCGCGCGCTCGGACCACAACTACCCCTCGCTCGTGGCGGAGCGGTCGAGGACGACCGCGCTCACGGACGTCAGCTGCGCGGGCGCCACGACGGCGCAGATGTGGCAGGCGCAGGGTTCCAACAAGCCCCAGCTCGACGCCCTGGACCGGGACACTGACCTGGTGACGGTGCAGATCGGCGGCAACGACGTCGGCTTCGGTTCCATCATCGGCACCTGCGCCCGGCTCGCCTCCCAGGACCCGGCCGGCAACCCCTGCGAGCGCTCGTACGAGGCCGGCGGACACGACGCGCTGGCGCTCGCCGTCGCACGCACCGCGCCCAAGGTCGACCGGGTGCTGCGCGCCGTCCACGCCCGGGCGCCGCACGCCCGCGTGGTCGTCGTCGGCTACCCGGACCTGCTCCCCGACGACGGCAGCGGCTGCTTCCCGCAGGTCCCGTTCGCCCAGAAGGACTTCCCCTACCTGCGGGACACCGAGAAGCGGCTGAACCTGATGCTGCGCCTGGTGGCGGTCCTGAACCGGGCCGAGTACGTCGACACCTACGGCCCGACGGTCGGCCACGACATGTGCAAGTCTCCCGCGGACCGCTGGATCGAGCCCCTGCAGCCGGCCGCGCCCGCAGCTCCGGCGCACCCCAACGCCAAGGGCGAAGAGGTCATGGCCCAGGCGGTCCTGGACCGGTCGGCCGGGGGACGCGGACGCCACTGACGCGGGGCGGCCTCCGTGCGCGTTCCGCCGGAGGCCGCCGTACGGTTCGTCAGCCGCCGAGCGCGCCCAGCACCACGGCCTTCGCCTCCTCCTGCACCCGGGCCAGGTGGTCGGCACCGAGGAAGGACTCGGCGTACACCTTGTAGACGTCCTCGGTGCCGGAGGGGCGGGCCGCGAACCAGGCGTTGTCGGTGGTGACCTTGATGCCGCCGATCGGGGCGCCGTTGCCCGGCGCCTCGGTGAGGACGGCCGTGACCGCTTCCCCGGCCAGCGTGTCCGCGGTGACCTGGGCCGGGGACAGCTTGCCGAGCAGCGCCTTCTGCTCACGGGTGGCGGGGGCGTCGATACGGGCGTAGGCGGGCTCGCCGAAGCGGGAGGTCAGCTCGGCGTAGTGCTCCGACGGGGTCCGGTCCGTGACCGCCGTGATCTCCGAGGCGAGCAGCGCCAGGACGATGCCGTCCTTGTCGGTGGTCCACACCGAGCCGTCGCGGCGCAGGAAGGAGGCACCGGCCGACTCCTCGCCGCCGAAACCGAGCGAGCCGCCGGCCAGTCCGTCCACGAACCACTTGAAGCCGACCGGGACCTCGACCAGGGGGCGGCCCAGGTCGGCGGCGACCCGGTCGATCATCGTGGAGGACACGAGGGTCTTGCCGACGCCCGCGTCGGCCGGCCACTGCTCACGGTGCCGGTAGAGATAGGAGATGGCGACCGCGAGGTAGTGGTTGGGGTTCATCAGGCCCGCGTCCGGGGTGACGATGCCGTGCCGGTCGGCGTCGGCGTCGTTGCCGGTGGCGATGCGGAAGCGGTCGCGCTGTTCGATCAGGGAGGCCATCGCGTGGGGCGAGGAGCAGTCCATGCGGATCTGGCCGTCCCAGTCCAGGGTCATGAACCGCCAGGTGGGGTCGGTGTGCGGGTTCACCACCGTCAGGTCGAGGCGGTGCTGTTCGGCGATCCGGCCCCAGTAGGCGACGGAGGCGCCGCCGAGCGGGTCGGCGCCGATGCGCACACCGGCCGATCGGACGGCGTCCAGGTCCAGCACGCTCGGCAGGTCGTCGACGTAGCGGCCGAGGAAGTCGTACCGTCCGGTCGTGTCCGCGGCGAGCGCTGCGGCGTACGGCACCCGCCGTACGGCCTTCAGTCCCTCGGCGATGATCTGGTTGGCCCGGTCCTGGATCCAGGAGGTCGCGTCGGAGGCCGCCGGGCCGCCGCTCGGCGGGTTGTACTTGAAGCCGCCGTCGGCGGGCGGATTGTGCGACGGGGTGACGACGACACCGTCCGCGAGCGAGGAGGTGCGGCCGCGGTTGTGCGTGAGGATCGCGTGCGAGACGGCGGGGGTGGGCGTGTAGCCGTCGGCGCCGTCCACGAGCACGGTCACGTCGTTGGCGGCGAACACCTCCAGCGCGGTGACCTTCGCCGGCTCCGACAGGGCGTGGGTGTCGGCGCCCAGGAAGAGCGGCCCGTCGGTGCCCTGTGCCGCGCGGTACTCGCAGATGGCCTGGCTGGTGGCGGCGATGTGGTCCTCGTTGAAGGCGTTCGCCAGGGATGAACCCCGGTGCCCCGACGTGCCGAACGCCACCCGCTGTGCCGGGTCGGCCGGGTCGGGGTGCAGTGCGTAGTACGCCGTGACCAGCCGGGCCACGTCGACAAGGTCCTCGGGACCGGCCGGACGGCCGGCTCGCTCGTGCGGCATGAGTACGCTCCTCCGCAGGGGGTGTGGTCGTGTCCTCTCCGACCATCTTTCCTCGTCAGGACCCTGACATGCGAGTACGCCCCGCCTTATGATCAGGCGCTCACGATCTCCGTGCCGTCCCGCCGTCCGCGGGGGCGCCTTTCGCAGACAGGTCTTCCACCGTGCCCGCATCCCTCGCCAAGGCCCCGTGGCTCCTCGCTCGTTGCGCCCAGCTCGCCGTCGCGGCGGCGGCTGGTGCCGACGTGTTCCGGGCACGCGAGGCACGCGGGCGGCTGCTGCACCCGGCGGCCACGTCCGCCGCCGGGTTCGTCCAGGTCACCCAGATCTACTTGTACGTGACGACGGCGGCCGTCGTGCTGTTCCTCGTGTGGTTCGTCCGCTGCCGGCGCAACGCCCTGCTCCTCTCCCCCGGCCGGGTTCCGGGTTCGGCCGCCTGGGCCGTCCTCGCCTGGCTGCTGCCGGTGTTCAACCTCTGGGTGCCACGCGGGCTCGTGCAGGACGTCCACCGCGCGAGCACCCCCGCCGGCGCGGCGGCGGGCCGCCCGGACACCTTGGTGAACGTGTGGTGGGCGGCCTGGGTGGGGCACGCGGTGCTGGGTCCGGCGGTCATGAACCTGGGCGGCGGCACCTCGCTGCCGCTGCTCGTGACCGCGGCAGCCCTCGACCTCCTGGCCGCCGCCCTCGCGATCGCCGTCGTCCAGCGCGTCACGGCACGGCAGTCCGCCGCGCTGGGCCCGGGGGTGCCGGTGCCCGCGCCGGACGGCCTGCCGCAGTCCGCGTAGCCGGTCGGATCAGCCGATGTGGTAACTGTCCCCGTACACCTTCCAGTCGAGCGGGGTGTTCAGGTCCAGGTTGCCCTTGCGCAGGAAGACCCGCTGCTCGGTGTCGACGCGGCTGGTGTCGCTGTGGGCCTCCTCCTGCTTCATGGCCCAGACCCGGGCGTCGAGGAAGGCGTTCAGGTACGTCGTCTCGTTGCCGCCCTGGGCCGACGGCCTGGCGCTGCGCAGGGCGCGTGCCCTGATGTTGCGGAAGCTGGTCGGGTCGTCGCCGTCGCCGTGCATGACGATGGCGTCGTAGTAACAGAACTGGCCGAGGGCGTGCAGGCCGTCCGTCTTGCCCTGGGCGACCGCGGGGTTGAAGTAGACGCGGTCGCGCTCGTCGTTCTGGCACTGCTGGAAGACGGTGTCCTTGGCCGCCGTGCGCCAGTCCTTCGGATAGTCGGGGTCGAGGCCGGCGTGCGAGTCGGTGCCGTTGACCTTGCGCAGGGCCGGCAGGTACTTGGCGAGGACGTTGCCGGACCTGCGGTCGGCGTAGACCTTGACGAGGTCGAGCATGTCGCCGGTGCCGGAGCAGAAGCCGATGATGCCGGCGGTGTATCCGCGGCCGTCGCCGATGTCCTCGATGTACTTGTACTGGGCCTTCCAGTCGAGCGAGGAGTTCTCCGCGCTCGACACCAGCTGCATGGCCATCTCCTTCTTCGCCGGGTCGTCCAGGCCCGGCGCTGCGGCCGACGCCGTGCCGACGCGGGAGACTCCGACGAGGGCGCCCGAGGCGACCGCGCCGAGCGCGGCGACGACGGTCCGGCGGGACAGGCGGGCGGGGGCTGCTGTGTCGCGGTCTGCGTGCACCACAGGGACTCCAAGTGGGGGCAGGGGGTGGGGGGTTGAGCGGTTTTGGTCCGTACCGCATTGGTAGGAAAGTTTCCTATCAAATGCGGGGAGGGCCGGTAACCCGTCTGCGCGAAGTTCGTAGGATCGAACAGTCCTGCGGATCCCGCCCGGGGCGGTTCAGGTGCGGCGGAGCCGCTCCCCCTCCTGGGTGAACGCGTACAGCTCCTGCGAGGTGAGGATCAGCTCCTGCCGCTCCGTCCGGGAACCGACCATCGGCTGCGAGCCCCTGAGCGGCACCTGGGCGCTCTCCGGCAGGAACTTGACGGTCAGCAGGCCGATCGCACCCGCCAGCATCAGGTAGTACGCGGGCATCAGATCGTCACCCGTGGCCGAGACCAGCGCGGCGGTGACCAGTGGGGTGGTGCCGCCGAAGGCCGCGACGGCGATGTTGAAGCCGATGCCCATGGCCGCGTAGCGGACGGCGGTCGGGAACAGGGCCGGCAGGGTGGCGGCGCTCGGTGCGGCGAAGCAGCCCAGCAGGGTGGACAGGAGCAGCACCCCGAGCACCGGCGGCCAGGTGCCGTGCGCCTTGATCAGCAGGAAGGCGGGCACGGCGAGCACAATCATCGCGGCGGCGGCGACGGCGTAGACCGGCCGCCGGCCCACCCGGTCGCTGAGCCGGCCGATGAAGGTGATCAGCACGACGATCCACAACATGCCGATGAGCACCAACAGGTCCGCGGAGCCGCTGGAGCGCTTCAGCGTCTCGGTCTGATAGGTCGGCAGATAGCCGGTGACATGTAGTTGGTGACGTTGTACAGCAGCACCAGACCCATGCAGATGAGCAGGGGCTGCCAGTGGTTGCGCACGATGTCCTTGAACTCGCTGCCCGCCGATTCCTGCGCGAGGCTCTTCTCGTGCTCGTCCAGCTGCTGCTGGAAGGCCGGGGACTCCTCCAGCTTGAGCCGCATGTACAGGCCGATCACGCCGAGCGGTCCGGCGATCAGGAAGGGGACCCGCCAGCCCCAGGACAGCATCTGGGTATCCGTCAGCGCCAGGTTCAGCACGGTCACCAGGGCCGAGCCGAGGGCGTATCCGACGAAGGTGCCGAAGTCGAGCCAGCTCGAGAGGAACCCGCGCCGGCGGTCGGGCGAGTACTCGGCGACGAAGGTGGTGGCTCCGCCGTACTCCCCGCCGGTGGAGAAGCCCTGCACCATACGGGCCAGCAGGAGCAGCACGGGCGCGGCGATGCCGATCGTGCCGTAGCCGGGGATGACACCGATGGCGAAGGTGCCGACCGCCATCATGATCATGGTGGTGGCGAGCACCTTCTGCCGGCCGAGCCGGTCGCCGAGCGGCCCGAAGAACAGACCGCCGAGCGGTCGTACGACGAAGGCGGCGGCGAAGGTCGCGAAGGAGGAGATGACCTGGGCGGCCGGGGAGGCGCCCGGGAAGAAGACCTTGCCGATGGTGGCGGCGAGGTAGCTGTAGACGCCGAAGTCGAACCACTCCATGCAGTTGCCGAGGGCGGAGGCGCCGACGGCGCGCCGGAGCAGTGGCGGTTCGACGACCTGGACGTCGTCCTTGCCGAAGGCGCCCCGGTTGCGCCGAAGCCTGCGCGTCAGCTCCTCGCGGACCTGGCGCGGCAGCCGCGCCACGGCCTTCGGTACCCGCGGCCCGTTCCGGTCCGACCGGCTCTCACCGGACAGCGCACTGCTCACGAGCGCTCCTTCCTCTCAACCAGCTGATCACCGCCTGCCCCTCTGACCGATTCAGAAACGGAAGCGCTCAATCCCATCCGGGACGGCGGTTGGACTTGCGGGGCGCGGGGGACGCAGGGTGGACGAGCCCGTCCGCACCGGAGGGGCACCCCTACGGCACCACCCGGAGAACACCCGATGACCCACGTCGCGGACCCCGCTCGTTACGACGGCACCATGCGCTACCGGCGCACCGGCCGCTCGGGACTGGACCTGCCGGTCCTGTCGCTGGGCTACTGGCACAACTTCGGCGACGACCGCCCGTTCGAGACCCAGCGCGAGATCGCCCTGCGCGCCTTCGACCTGGGGATCACCCATCACGACCTGGCCAACAACTACGGTCCGCCGTACGGCGCGGCCGAGCTGAACTTCGGGCGGCTGCTGCAGCGGGACCTGGCGCCGTACCGGGACGAGTTGGTGATCTCCACCAAGGCCGGCTGGGACATGTGGCCCGGCCCCTACGGGCAGGGCGGCGGCTCCCGCAAGTACGTGCTGGCCTCGCTGGACCAGTCGCTGCGCCGGATGGGCGTGGACTACGTGGACGTCTTCTACTCGCACCGGCTGGACGCGACCACGCCGCTGGAGGAGACGATGGGTGCGCTCGACACCGCCGTCCGCCAGGGCAAGGCCCTCTACGTGGGCATCTCCTCCTACGACGCCGAGCGCACCCGGCAGGCCGCCGCGATCCTGCGCGAGCTGGGCACGCCACTGCTGATCCACCAGCCGTCGTACAGCATGCTCAACCGCTGGATCGAGACGGACGGCCTGCTGGACGCGGCCGAGGAGGAGGGCTTCGGCGTCATCGGTTTCACGGCGCTCGCCCAGGGGCTGCTCACCGGCCGCTATCTGGACGGCATCCCGCAGGACTCACGGGCCGCGCGGGGCACGTCCCTGGACGCGGCGTGGCTCACGCAGGAGATGCGGGACCGGCTGCGCGCCCTGAACGACATCGCGGCCCGGCGCGGCCAGACGCTGGCACAGATGGCGCTGGCCTGGGCGCTGCGCGACGAGCGGGTGACCTCCCTGGTGATCGGCGCCTCGCGGGTCGACCAGCTGGAGCAGAACGTGGCCGCGCTGGAGAACCCCGACTTCACCGCCGAGGAACTGGCCGAGATCGACAAGTACGCCACCGAGGGCGGCGTGGACCTGTGGCGGGACGCCCGGCTCGGCACTCTGGGGTGAGCGGAAAGGTTCGGCACCGAGTGACAGGGGGCTCTAGACATAAGGAAAAAGTAGGACATAATGGAAGTCACTCGGACAGCGTTGTCATCCGTTTTCCCTCGCGCCGCCCCGTGACTTCGAGGAGCCGCTCACCGTATGGCCTACGGAGCCCACCGCACCCCCCTCATGCCTCCCCGTCCCGACGTCGGCCTCGCCCGCGGCTGCGAGCAGTGCCTCGGCTGGGGGACCGTCGTCACGCGCGACGGGGAGCACGAGCTGTGCCGAACCTGTCAGCCCGCCGCCGGCGACGACGAGGGCGCCATGCCCTCCTAGCAGCCGCCCGCCGCGATGCGGGAGCACGACCCGGCCGGCCGCCCCGGATGTCACTCGCTGAGGGAGGCCGGCCCCGACGTACCGTGGGAGGCATGGCCCCTCCGCTTCCGGGACCGCTCGCCCATCTGGCACCGCTGCTCGGCCACTACGGCTACTGGGCCGTGGGGGCCCTGGTGTTCGTGGAGGACTTCGGTGTCCCCGCACCCGGCGAGACGATCCTGCTCGCCGCGGGCGTCTACGCGGGCGCGGGGCGGCTGAACATCGTGGCCGTGGCGGCCATCGCGTTCGTCGCGGCCGTGGCCGGGGACAACATCGGCTATCTGATCGGCCGGCTCGGCGGCCGGGCCTTCGTGCACCGGTGGGGCCGGTACGTCTTCCTGACGCCGAAGCGGTTCGAGGCCGCCGAGGCGTTCTTCGGACGGCACGGCGGCAAGATCGTGACCGTGGCCCGGTTCGTCGAGGGGCTGCGCCAGGCCAACGGGATCATCGCGGGCACGACCGGCATGCACTGGCTCCGCTTCCTCGCCTTCAACGCCCTGGGCGCGGCCCTGTGGGTGGGACTGTGGGCGACCCTGGCCTACCTGGTGGGCGACCACATCACGACCGTCTACGACGAGATCAGCCGCTACCAGCTGTACGTGGTCGTCGCCGTCGCGGTCCTCGTGGCGGCCCTCGTCGTACGCCGTGCCGTACGGCGGCGACGCGAGCGCTGACCCGCTCCGGCCCCCGCGCCCCTGGGGCCGGACGGCGAGGGCCCCGGAACGCTCACGAGGAACGCGCCGACCGTCGTGCGGAGCCTCCCTCCGTCGTGGGAGCGGGGCCGGACCGCGGGGTGTCGTCGTCGGCGCGTTCGTGGGCACCGCGCAGGGCCGAGGCGATCGCGGAGATCAGGGCCATGCCGGTGGCCACGCCGAAGACGATGGTCAGCCCGTGGTGGAAGGGGCCGGAGACCAGTTCCGGGAAGAAGGCGTGGCCGGTCAGGGTGGCGCGTTGGGCCGCGGTCAGGTGGTCCAGGGTGCCGCCGCCGAGCAGATGTCCGATGGGGTTGTCGCCGAGGAACGTCGCGAACAGCGTGCTGACCGGCGGCAGCGAGGCCGCCTCGTGGGCGGTCGCGGCGGGCACACCGTGCGCCTGGAGTCCGCTGCTGAGCGTGGCCGGCAGCGAGGAGGCGAGGCCGGACACCATCAGGGAGAAGAAGACTCCGATGGACAGCGCCGTGCCCGAGTTCTGGAAGGTCGAGCGCATCCCCGAGGCGACGCCCCGGTAGCGGGCCGGCACGCTGCCCATGACGGACGAGGTGTTCGGCGAGGAGAACATGCCCTGCCCGAGCCCGTTGAGCAGCAGCAGCGCGGCGAAGGCCCCGTAGTCGAAGTTCACGGGGAGCGTCAGAAGCCCGAGGAAGGAACCGGCGACGACGAGGAGTCCGGCGGTGGAGAAGATGCGCGCGCCGAAGCGGTCGGACAGGTAGCCGGAGACGGGCCCGGCGACCAGGAAGCCGAGGGTGAGCGGCAGCATGAAGATGCCGGCCCACAGCGGGGTGTCCTCGAAGTCGTAGCCGTGCAGCGGCAGCCAGATGCCCTGCAGCCAGATGATCAGCATGAACTGCAGCCCGCCGCGGGCGATCGCGGTCAGCAACGCGGCCAGGTTGCCCGCGGCGAACGCCCGGACCCTGAACAGCGACAGCCGGAACATGGGCTCGGCGACCCGGGTCTCGACGACGCAGAAGACCAGCAGCAGGAACAGCCCGCCGAAGATCCCGGCGAGCACCCAGGGGTTGGTCCAGCCGGTGGGGTGGCCGCCGTAGGGCTGGATGCCGTAGGTGATGCCCGCGAGCAGGATGCCGGCGCCGGAGGCGAAGGTGAGGTTGCCGAGCCAGTCGACCCGGCCGCGCCCGCCGGCCGCCGTCTCGCGCAGGCTCAGGTACGACCACACGGTGCCGGCGACACTGACCGGGACGCTCACCCAGAACACGGCACGCCAGTCGACCGCGGCGAGCAGGCCACCCGCGAGCAGGCCCAGGAACTGGCCGGCGAGCGCGGTGATCTGGTTGATGCCGAGGGCCATGCCGCGCTGCCGGGCCGGGAAGGCGTCGGTGAGGATGGCGGCCGAGTTGGCGGTCAGCATGGACCCGCCGAAGGCCTGCACGATCCGCCACAGGATCAGCCACAGCGCGCCGGCACCGGCCCGGAACGGATCGAGGGAGAGCGCGACGGAGGCGCAGGCGAAGACCAGGAAGCCGAGGTTGTAGATGCGCACCCGGCCGAACATGTCGCCGAGCCGCCCGAGGACGACCACCAGCACCGCCGAGACCAGCAGATAGCCGAGGATCATCCAGAGCAGATAGCCGATGTTACCGGCCGCGAGCGGGTCGAGGCCGATCCCGCGGAAGATGGCGGGCAGCGAGATGATCACGATGGAGGCGTCCATCGTGGCGATCAGGACGCCGAGCGTGGTGTTGGAGAGGGCGACCCACTTGTATCCGGGGCCCGGCGGTGTGTCGCGGTGGCGGGCGGAGTGGGCGAGCAGCCGGGCACGCATGCCGCGCTGCGGAGCAGGGGTGAGGCCGCTCATATCCGTTCCGCCAGCCGGTCGAGCAGGGGCAGGGCGTCCTGCAGCGCCTGCCGCTCCTGCGGGGTGAATTCGTCGAGGGCGTGGGTGAGCCGGGCGACGGACTCGGAACGGCGCTGCTCCAGGACGGCCCGGCCCTCCTCGGTGATCGCCAGGACGGCCCGGCGGCCGTCGGTCGCGTCGGGCGTACGGCTCACCAGTCCGCGCTGTTCGAGTCCGGCGAGCGTCGAGGCCATCGCCTGCGGCCTGACCCGCTCCAGCTCGGCGAGCGAGCCGGGCGAGTCCGGTCCGCTGCGGGCCAGCCGGGCCAGCACCGAGACGCCGGAGAGGGACACGTCCCCCACCGCGTGCGCCTGGCGCAGCCGGCGGACGATGCGGCCCATGGCCAGCCGCAGCGCGCCGGCGAGTGCAATCGTCTCCATGGTGCTAACAGTAGGTTTATCAGTCTGGACTGTTCAACCTTTGTTCGACCGAGGAGACGCGAGCGGCGCACCCTTTTCCGGTTTGGACCCCGGCACAGTGGCAAGCCGAATGTCGTCCAGACACAGCGAGACGTTGGGATGTGAAACCCATGGCGGGCAACCAGAAGGCGAAGGCCAAGGCGGAGCAGGCCAAGGGCAAGGCCAAGGAGGCCGCGGGCCGCGCCGTCGGCAACGAGCGCATGGAGGCCGAGGGCCGGATGGAAGGCGCGCGCGGCGACGCCCGGCAGGCCAAGGAGAAGGCCAAGGACACCTTCAAGCACTGAGTCGGTCGGCTGTTCGGGCTCCGCACGGGTCCGGGAAATCCAGCGGTGAAGCGGATTTCCCGGACCCGTTGTGCCAGCGGGCCGTACGCCCGTCAGCGGGCCGTACCGCGGGCGGCCACCTCTCATCAGGGGCTCGTGGGCAACCGGAGGAATCCCGGTGAGCGTCCCCTTGATCGAGGGGTCAGCGGGTAGCCGGGCAGGGACGGCATGACGACCCCGTAGGCGCGCGGAGCCCCTGCACAGCGAGGGACCCCGACCCCCGGAGGAAAAGGGCAACGAGGTATGGACATCCCGCTCAGGACGCACGCGACGACGCAGGCCCGCCCCGGGCAGCTGCGCTACAGCCGCACCTGGCACACCGGTGTGACCAGCATCGCCGACGCGCGAGACGCCGTCGCCGCCCTGCTCTCCCGAGCCCGTCCCGCACCGAATGGGCGCTCGGTGCAGGACGCCCAGCTCGTCGTCAGCGAACTCGTCACCAACGCGGCCCAGCACGCCCCCGGCCCGTGCGCGCTGCTGCTGGAGCTGCTGCCGGGCGCCGCGGGGCTGCGCGTCACCGTCACCGACACCTCCGCCCGGCCGCCCCGGCGGCGGCCTCCCGATCCGGGGCGGGTCGGTGGCCACGGGCTGCATCTCGTGTCGATACTCACCCGCGGTCTGGAGGTGATCTCGCTGCCGCACGGCAAGCGGGTCACCGCCACGGTGCCGCTGACCGGCGAGAACGCCGGCCGAGGGCTCAACTGACCCGGATGCCCACGATGCAGGTGTCGTCGTCGGTGTCCGACCGGCTGTAGGTGAGCAGCCGGTCCAGTTGCTGGTCCAGGACGCTCGGCGCGGTACGGGCCGTTTCCAGCAGATGGGACAGCGACTCCTCCACGGAGCGGTCCCGGCGCTCGATCAGACCGTCGGTGTACATCAACAGGGTGTCTCCCACGGCGAGTTGCACCTCCGTCTCCTCGTACACCGCGTCCGGCAGAGCGCCCAGCAGCAGCCCCTTGAGGGTCGGCAGGGCGGACGCCTCCGCCTCCCGCACCAGCACCGGTGGCAGATGCCCGGCCCGCGCCCAGCGCAAGGTGCGCCGCTCGCCGTCGTACAGACCGCACACGGCGGTCGCGGTGACGGCCCCCGTCAGATGGTGGGCGACGATGTTCAGCCAGGACAGCAGCTGCGCCGGTCCGGCGCCGGTCACGGCCAGGCCGCGCAGCGCGTTGCGCAGGACGACCATGCTGGTCGCCGCCTCGATCCCGTGCCCGGCGACATCGCCGACGCACAGCAGCACCACCCCGGAAGGCAGCACGACGGCGTCGTACCAGTCACCGCCGACGAGCTGCTCGGTCTCGGCGGGCCGGTAGCGCACCGCCACCTGGAGGCCGGGCACCTCCAGCGGGGCCTGCGCCGGCGGCATGATGGCGTGCTGGAGCTGCAGGGCCAGCCGGTTGCGCTCGTCGGCCTGCTGCTCGGTGTGGGCCAGCTGGTCACGGGTGGCGGCGAGGGCGACCTCCGTCCAGTGCTGGGCGGAGATGTCCTGGTAGGCGCCGCGGACGAGGATCAGCTGGCCGTCGGTGTCGAGGACCGGTTCGGCGACCACCCGCATGTGCCGGGTCACGCCGTCCGGCCGCAGCAGCCGGAACGCCGCGGACGCGGGCCTGCGGTGGTGCAGCACGGTCCGCAGGAAGCGGCCGATGGCGACGGCGTCGTCCGGGTGGGCGTGCGCGGGCAGCTCCTCCAGGGCCACCGGGGGGCTGGTGGGCGGGTGACCGTACAGGCTGAACAGCTGCCCGTTCCAGGTGATCTCGCCTGTCAGCAGGTTCTCCTCGAAGCCGCCGATGCGGCCGAGCCGCTGGGCGTTCTGGAGCAGACTGGCCAGGCGTGCCGTTTCGTCCTCGATGCGCCAGATCAGCAGGACGCCGGCGCCATGGCGGCTGATGCTGATGTCGGCGACGGCCGCGAGGGCCACCTGGTCGACCAGGGCGGTCAGCCGCATCCGGTGGGCGCGGAACGGTTCGCCGGTGGCGTGGACGCGTTCCACCCGCTGGAAGAGATCGCTGGTGCCGGCGGCCAGCGGGTAGGCCTCCAGCAGCAGGGCGCCGTTGATGACGGCCCGCGGCCGGCCCGCCGGGTCGAGGAACCGGCTGTTGACGTGCTGGATCCGGAAGTCGACCAGCTGCCCGGCGTCGTCGAGGTGCGGCAGCAGCACCAGCGCCGGGTCGTGCAGCCCGTCCGCCAGGTCCATCAGCTCCACGACGTCGGGCAGCACCCGGGGCTCCTGGGCCCCGGCGGCGGGCAGCACGAACGTCTCCAGGCTGTGCGCGCACAGCTCGGCGAGGGCCTCCACCTGCCGGGCCACCGGCCGCGGCAACGGCTCCTCCGGCTTCGGCCAGGCGATCTCCAGCACGCCGTGGATCCGGCCGCCCGCACCGGCGGGTACGGCGATCCGTGCCCCGTCGGCGAGGTCCCGCCGGCCGATCGTGGGCAGCCCGGAGGCGGAGAGCGAGGACAGCCACTGGCCGTCGGGCTCGGTCAGGCCGCGCCGGGCCACCGTGGCCACGTCCGGCGGGACGTAGTGCCAGCGGGCCGCCTCGACGGCCGGGAAACCGGCGCTGCCCGCGAGGGTGAGCGAACCGTCCGATCCGGCCGCCCAGATGGCCACGGCCACGGCGCCCAGGGGCCGCAGGGCGTGTTCGAGCAGCGAGTCGGCCATGGCCTGGGTGTCGTGTGCGGCGAGGACCCCGCTCTCGGCCACCCGCAGCCGTACGGCCGCGGACTCCTCGACGGAGCCCGCCGGGTCTGCGGCAGCGGCCAGGAACGCCTCGGTGACCTCGGAGACGCGGTCCCGGGCCGCCTGGTTGATGACCTCCACCGCGAACTCCAGTGGCGTCACCTGCGCCTGCTCGGTGAGCGCGGCGAGCTGGCGTGCGGCCTGCGCGGGACCGCAGCCGAGCCGCTCGACCAGGATGCCCTTGGCCAGCTCGATCAGCGCTCGGCCCTCGGCCTCCGCCTGTGCGGTGCGCACCTCCCCGCGCAGCCGCTCGACGGTGGCGGCGAGCCGGCCCACCGGGGAGGTGGCCGGCGCGTCGGCCGCCACGGCTTCCGCCGGCTGCCGCCGGGCGGGCACCCCGGTGGGGGCGGGCGATTCGGCTGGGGGTTCGTGGATGTTCACCGGTTCCGTACCTCTCGGCCTGCGGTCGGACGGGCTCGCCGGGGGGTGCTCATGCGGGGAGCCAGCGCCGGACGCAGGCGATGAGGTCATGGGTGTCCACCGGTTTCGTCACGTAGTCACTGGCCCCGGAGGCGAGGCTCTTCTCCCGGTCGCCCTGCATCGCCTTGGCGGTCACGGCGATGACCGGCAGGTCGGCGTACTGGGGCATCCTGCGGATCTCCGCCGTGGCCGTGTACCCATCCATCTCCGGCATCATCACGTCCATCAGGACCAGTTCGACGTCCGGGTTGTCGACCAGCGTCTCGATGCCCTTGCGGCCGTTCTCCGCGTGCAGGACGCGGAAGCCGTGCAGTTCGAGGATGCCGCTGAGCGCGAACAGGTTGCGGGCGTCGTCGTCCACCACGAGGACGGTACGGCCGCGGGTGGGCTCGTCGCCCTCATACGCCACCGTGCGCTGCGGTTCGTCGCTGCGGACCAGGGTGAGCACCTCGCCGGGCTCCTCGGCCGCCAGGTGCAGGGCGATCCGCTCGCGCAGCTCGTCCAGGCTGGAGAGGTGCTCCAGCGCACCCCCCGGCTCCTCCGTGGCGTGCTCGGCGCGGTGGGAGCTGTGCACCAGCACCGGGACGCTCGCCAGGGCGGAGTCGCCGCGCAGCGCCTCGAGGAACCGGGCCGACTCCCCGTCCGGCTCACCCAGTTCGACGACGACACAGTGGCAGGGTTCGGCGGCGAGCGCACCGGCCGCCTCCTGGGCGCCGACGGCGGTGATGATGTCCACCGGCGCGCCGACACTGTCGGCCTGCGCCTGCGCGAGGTCCCTGACCACGCTCTCGGCAACGAGCGTCAGCAGGCCGCGCGGGCGCTCCTCCACGACGAGCAGGCGGCGGGCGCGCTGGCGTTCGGCGGTGAGGAGCAGGACGCCCTCGGGGCGGTCGGGCCCGTCGGCGGTGTCGCCCTGTTCCAGCTCGGCCGCCCGGGGGGTGACGCGCCCGGTGCGCAGGTGTTCCTCGAAGTCCGGCCGGGCGACGGGCAGGAAGAGGGTGAAGGTGCTGCCCCTGCCGGGGGTGCTGTCCACGGTGACGGCACCGCCGAGCAGCTGGGCGATCTCCCGGGTGATGGACAGCCCGAGCCCGGTGCCGCCGTACTTGCGGCTGGTGGTGCCGTCCGCCTGCTGGAAGGCGCCGAAGATGGTCTCCAGTTGCTGTTCCGGGATGCCGATCCCGGTGTCCCTGACCCGGAAGGCGACGACCGCCCCGCCCCGGACCACGCCGCGGGGCACCTCGTCGTCGGCGGCGGGTTCGACACGCAGTTCGACACCGCCCTGTTCGGTGAACTTCACCGCGTTGGAGAGCAGGTTGCGCAGGATCTGCCGGAGCCGGGAGTCGTCGGTGAGCAGGTCGGCGGGGGCGCCGGGGGCCGTGGCGACGGTGAAGTCCAGGCTCTTCTGCGAGGTCATCGGCCGGAACGTGGCCTCGACGTACTCGATGAGCTGGCGCAACGTGACCCGCTCGGGCGTGACGTCCATCTTTCCGGCCTCGACCTTGGACAGGTCCAGGATGTCGTTGATCAGCTGGAGCAGGTCCGAGCCGGCCGAGTGGATGATGCCCGCGTACTCGACCTGCTTCGGGGTGAGGTTGCGGGAGGGGTTCTGGGCCAGCAGCTGGGCGAGGATGAGCAGGCTGTTGAGCGGGGTGCGCAGCTCGTGGCTCATGTTGGCAAGGAACTCGGACTTGTACTTGGAGGCGAGCGACAGCTGCTGCGCGCGCGCCTCCAGTTCCTGCCTGGCCTGCTCGATCTGCAGGTTCTTCGCCTCGATGTCGCGGTTCTGCTCGGCGAGCAGCGAGGCCTTCTCCTCCAGTTCGGCGTTGGAGCTCTGCAGCTCCTCCTGCCGGGCCTGCAACTCGGCCGAGCGGGACTGCAGTTCGCTGGTCAGGCGCTGCGACTCCTGGAGGAGTTCGTCGGTACGGGCGTTGGCCACGATCGTGTTGACGTTCACCCCGATGGTGTCCACGAGCTGCTGCAGGAAGTCCCGCTGGATCGGGGTGTACGGGGTGACGGAGGCCAGCTCGATGACGCCGAGGACCTGGTCCTCGAAGACGATCGGCAGCAGCAACAGCGCAGTGGGCTCGATCTGTCCGAGCCCGGAGGAGATGGTGACGTACCCCGGCGGCAGCTCGTCCACGGCGATGGTACGGCGGCTGCGCGCGGCCTGGCCGACCAGGGAGCGGCCGAACGCGATACGGGAGGGCCGGGTGTCCTCCTCGGGCCGGCCGTAGGAGCCGACGAGCCGGAGCTCGGGTCCGGACGGGCCGTCCTCCGCCAGGTAGAAGGCGCCGTACTGGGCGGAGACCTGGGGCACCAGCTCGTCCATGATCAGTTCGGCGACGACGGGCAGGTCGCGGTGGCCCTGCATGAGGCCGGAGATCCGGGCGAGGTTGGTCTTCAGCCAGTCCTGTTCCTGGTTGGCCCGGGTGGTCTCGCGCAGGGACCCCACCATGGAGTTGATGTTGTCCTTGAGGTCGGCGACCTCGCCGGAGGCGTCGACGGTGATCGACCGGGTCAGGTCGCCCTCGGCGACCGCGCTGGCCACGTCGGCGATGGCGCGGACCTGCCGGGTCAGGTTGCCGGCGAGTTCGTTGACGTTCTCGGTGAGCCGCTTCCAGGTGCCGGAGACACCCTCGACCTCCGCCTGGCCGCCGAGCCGGCCCTCGGTGCCCACCTCACGGGCCACGCGGGTGACCTCGTCGGCGAACGCGGAGAGCTGGTCCACCATCGTGTTGATCGTCGTCTTCAGTTCGAGGATCTCGCCGCGCGCGTCGACGTCGATCTTCTTGGACAGGTCGCCCTTGGCCACGGCGGTGGTCACCAGCGCGATGTTGCGCACCTGGCCGGTGAGGTTGTTGGCCATGGAGTTGACGTTGTCGGTGAGGTCCTTCCAGGTGCCGGCCACGTTGGGTACGTGCGCCTGGCCGCCGAGCCGGCCCTCCGTGCCCACCTCGCGGGCCACGCGGGTGACCTCGTCGGCGAAGGCCGAGAGCGTGTCGACCATGGTGTTGATGACGTCGGCGAGGGCGGCGACCTCGCCCTTGGCCTCGACCGTGATCTTCTGCGAGAGGTCGCCCTTGGCCACGGCGGTGGCGACCTGGGCGATGGAGCGGACCTGGCCGGTGAGGTTGGAGGCCATCACGTTGACGTTGTCGGTGAGGTCCTTCCAGGTGCCGGCGACCCCCCGTACCTGCGCCTGGCCGCCGAGCCGGCCCTCGGTGCCCACCTCGCGGGCCACGCGGGTGACCTCGTCCGCGAAGCCGGAGAGCTGGTCCACCATCGTGTTGATGGTGCTCTTCAGCTCCAGGATCTCGCCCCGTGCGTCCACGGTGATCTTCTGCGACAGATCGCCCTCCGCCACCGCGGTGGCCACCTGGGCGACGTTGCGCACCTGCGCCGTCAGGTTCCCGGCCATGAAGTTGACCGAGTCCGTCAGGTCCCGCCAGGTGCCCTTCACGCCCTTGACGTCCGCCTGACCCCCCAGGCGGCCCTCGGTACCGACCTCGCGCGCGACCCGGGTGACCTCGTCCGCGAACGCCGAGAGCTGGTCCACCATCGTGTTGATGGTGCTCTTCAGCTCCAGGATCTCCCCGCGCGCGTCCACGGTGATCTTCTGCGACAGATCGCCCTGCGCCACCGCCGTCGTCACCTGGGCGACGTTGCGCACCTGCGCCGTCAGGTTCCCGGCCATGAAGTTGACCGAGTCCGTCAGGTCCCGCCACACACCGGCGACACCGGGCACCTGCGCCTGACCCCCCAGGCGGCCCTCGGTGCCGACCTCGCGGGCGACCCGGGTGACCTCGTCCGCGAACGCGGAGAGCTGGTCGACCATCGTGTTGACGGTCTCCTTCAGCTGAAGGATCTCGCCGCGCGCCGGAACGTCGATCTTCTGGGACAGGTCGCCCTTGGCCACGGCGGTGGCGACCTGGGCGATGTCACGGACCTGTGTGGTGAGGTTGCCCGCCATCGCGTTGACGGAGTCGGTCAGGTCGGCCCAGGTTCCCGACACCCCGGGCACCCGCGCCTGGCCGCCGAGCGTGCCCTCCGTGCCCACCTCGCGGGCCACCCGGGTCACTTCCGAGGTGAAGACGGACAACTGGTCGACCATGCCGTTGAAGACGGTGGCGATGTCGCCCATGAGTCCGGGGGAGTCGTCCGGCAACCGGGTGCCGAAGTCTCCGTCACGCACCGCGGTCAGTCCCGCGAGCAGTCTCCTCAGTTCCTGGTCTTCCGGGATCTTGTCCGTCGTCCCGGCCGTCTTGCCGGCCATGCGCACCCTCGTTCCACTCCCCAGGAGCCCCCGTGCGGAGGGCTCGGAACCACTGCCGGGCACACGGCCTGACCCGACGATTGGTGTGTGCGTTTCCGCAGTTCACGGATCTGCACGATGAGAAAATACGCCGCAGGTTAACCCACTTTCGCGGTCGCGGGCACACCAATCGGCCAACCTTCGACGATCATGAAAAACTTCTGCTGCGGCAGGCATGGGAGTGGTTCGACCGGGTAGCCGGAGCAGTTTGGCCAGGGGTTGTGGAAGGGGCTTCTCGTGCCGTCCCGCGACGCTCGTCCGGTCACCGGGCGCCGCCCGCCGGCCCCGGCGAACGGGCCTGGTAGCCGGGCCCGCCGTCGGCCCCGTCGTTTCGGGCGCGCGCAGCGGGGGCACCCGTGCCACCCTCGAGACAGAGCAGCGAGAGCGAGGAACCCGCACCGGGCGGAAGGCGATCACGCAGTGGCGGTGTCCGAGGAGCGTGGTCCGGCGTGCGCCTGCTGCGGATCTTCCTCACCGGGGTGTTCCGGCGGCCGCGTGAGGTCAACCGGACGGTGGGGCGAGGAGGCACCGCGATGAGCGACGGCGACGAGGTCCGCGGACACCTGCTGTACGGCCCGCAGCCGGACGTGGCCGGTGCCGCCGGCTATCCGGACGCCCCGCCACGCATGGGGTTCTTCACCGACACCTCCGTGTGCATCGGCTGCAAGGCGTGCGAGGTGGCCTGCAAGGAGTGGAACGCCGTCCCGGAGGACGGCCTCGTGTGGACGGGCATGTCCTACGACAACACGCAGGGCCTCGGCGCCGACACCTGGCGGCACGTGGCCTTCATCGAGCAGCGCAAGCCGTTCGGCGGGCAGGAGCCCGGGGTCGCGCACGACGACGTGGACGTCTTCGCCGCCGCATCCCGGCTCGGCACCGACGCCGCCACCTCCCCCGGCCCCGGTGCCACCACTCCCCCGCCCGGTCGAGCCCCCGAGAGCGCTCCCGCCGGGCGGATCTCCCCCCTCTCCCCCGACGGCCGCACCGAGTTGCGCTGGCTGATGGCCTCGGACGTGTGCAAACACTGCACCCACGCGGCCTGCCTGGACGTGTGCCCCACCGGCGCGCTGTTCCGCACCGAGTTCGGCACGGTCGTCGTCCAGGAGGACGTCTGCAACGGCTGCGGGTACTGCGTGCCCGCCTGCCCCTACGGCGTGATCGACCAGCGCAAGGACGACGGCCGGGTGTGGAAGTGCACCCTGTGCTACGACCGCCTGGGCGTCGGCATGGAGCCCGCCTGCGCCAAGTCCTGCCCGACGGACTCCATCCAGTTCGGCCCGCTGGAGGAACTGCGGGAGCGGGCACGGGCCCGGGTGGCGCAGTTGCACACGGCCGGGGTGACCGACGCCCGTCTGTACGGCGAGAGCCCGGAGGACGGGGTCGGCGGGGACGGGGCGTTCTTCCTGCTGCTGGACGAGCCGGAGGTGTACGGCCTGCCCCCGGACCCGGTGGTCACCACCCGGGACCTGCCCGACATGTGGCGGCACGCGGCCCTGGCCGCGGTCTCCCTGGCCGCCCTCGCCGTCGGCAGCTTCGTACGGAGGCCGAGATGAGCCCGGGCGGTTCGGCGAGGAGGCCGCGATGAACGGATCGGACGTGGGCCGGCACGGGCTGCGGGACACGCGTCCCGGCCGGGAGGCGGTGACCGGCGCCCGCGCCGGCCGTCGCAGGCACCGGCGGGGGCGGGGCGAACAGCCGATGGTGCCGGCGGCGGAGTTCTCGTCCTACTACGGCAAGCCGGTACTCAACAAGCCGACCTGGAAGCCGCTGGACATCGCCGGTTACCTCTACCTCGGCGGTCTGGCCGGGGCGTCCTCGCTGCTGGCGGCCGGGGGGCAGCTCACCGGCCGGCCGTGGCTCGCGGCGCCGGCGAAGCTGGGCGCCGCCGGGGCCATTTCCCTCTCGCTGGCGGCGCTCGTCCATGACCTCGGCCGGCCCGCCCGCTTCCTGAACATGCTCCGGGTCCTGAAGCCGACCTCTCCGATGAGCGTGGGCTCGTGGCTGCTGGCGGGGTACGCGCCGCTGGCGCTGACCGCCGCCGTCACCGAGGTGGCGGGCCGGTACCGGCTGCTGGGCTCGGCCGCGACGCTGGCCTCCGCGGTGCTCGGCCCGGCCGTGACGACGTACACCGCGGTGCTGCTGTCGGACACGGCGGTGCCGTCCTGGCACGAGGGCTACCGGGAGCTGCCGTTCGTCTTCGCCGGCTCGGCGGCCACCGCGGCCTCCGGACTGGCCCTGGCCGCCGCCCCGGCCGCCGAGGCGGGCCCGGCCCGCCGGCTGGCGGTGCTGGGCGCCGGTTTGGAGCTGGGCGCGTTCCGGCTGATGAAGCGGCGGATGGGCCTGTCCGCCGAACCCTTCGAGCAGGGCAGGCCGCACCTGCTGCTCCGTGTGTCGGAGGTGCTGACGGCGGGCGGCGCGTGTCTCGCCGTGTTCGCCGACCGGGACCGTCGCCTCGCCCTGGCCGCCGGAGCGGCCCTGCTCACCGGGTCGGCGGCGTTGCGCTTCGGTGTCTTCCACGCGGGGGTCGCCTCCGCCGAGGACCCGAAGTACACCGTCGTACCCCAGCGGGAGCGGCTCGAGGCGCGCGGGAGTTGATGTACCCGGCCCCGCCGGCCCGTTCCGTCAGGACCTGGGGCGCGGGGACTGCACCTGCACGAGTTCGGCGGCCTCTTCCTCCGTCTCCACACAGGGCGGGGAGCCGGCCAGCGGTGCGTTGGCGGTCTCCCTCATGCACAGCACGGCGACGACGCCGACGACGGCCGCGGCCGTGGCGTAGTAGGCGGGCATGAGGTTGGTGCCGAAGACGCCGATCAGGGCGGTGATCACGAGGGGGGTCGTGCCGCCGAAGACCGAGGTGGCGAGGTTGTAGGAGACCGACAGCGAGCCGTAACGGACGTGGGTGGGGAAGATCGCCGGGAGCGCCGCGGACATCGTGCCGAGCAGCGCCACCAGGGAGAGCCCCATCAACAGCAGGCCCAGGGTGATGAGGGCGACGCTGCCCTGCCCGATCAGCAGGAAGGACGGCACGGACAGGAACAGGAAACCGAGCATGCCCGTCATCAGCAGCGGTTTGCGTCCGAAGCGGTCGGAGAGGCGTCCGACCTGGTTGATGACGCACATCTGGAGGACCATCACGAGGAGCAGGATCAGCAGCCCGTGGTTGGTGCCGTAGCCGAGTTCGTCGGACAGGTACGTCGGCATGTACGAGAGCAGCATGTAGTCGGTGATGTTGTACGCCGCGACGAGGGCGAGGCACAGCAGCAGCGGTCGCCAGTAGCGGGTGAAGATCTTCCCGAGATCGGCGGCGGCCGAGGTCTCCACGGCGTCGGCGGCCTCGCCGGCCTTGACCTGACCGCCCTCCAGCTTCTGGAAGGCGGGCGTCTCGTCCAGCTTGAGCCGCAGGTAGAGGCCGATGAAGCCGAGCGGGGCCGCGACCAGGAAGGGGATGCGCCAGCCCCACGCCAGCATCTGGTCGTCGCCGAGGACGCCGGTGAGGACGACGACGAGGCCGGAGGCCCCCACATACCCGGCGAGCGTGCCGAACTCCAGGAAGCTTCCGAAGAAGCCGCGCCGCTTGTCGGGCGCGTACTCGGCGATGAAGGTCGAGGCGCCCCCGTACTCACCGCCGGTCGAGAACCCCTGCACCAGCCGGAAGAGGATCAGCAGGGCCGGGGCCCAGAGGCCGATGACCGCGTGCGACGGGATGAGACCGATGGCGAAGGTGCCCACCGCCATCATGATCATGGTGATGGAGAGGATGCGCTTGCGGCCCAGTTTGTCGCCGAGCGGCCCGAAGACCATTCCGCCGAGGGGACGCACCAGGAAGGCCACCGCGAAGGTCGCGAACGAGCCGAGCAGCTGGGCGGTGTCGTTCCCCGAGGGGAAGAAGACCTTGCCGAGGGTGGCGGCCAGGTAGCTGTAGATACCGAAGTCGTACCACTCCATCGCGTTGCCGAGGGCGGCGGCCTTCGTCGCGCGTTTGACCGCGGCCTCGTCGGTGACGGTGATGTCGCTGCGGCGCAGCCTCGGGTGGCGTCGCTTCTCGATCGCGCGGAACAGCACCCGGTGCCGCTTCACGGCCGCGGGGTTCACCGACTCGTCGCCGTCGGTCGCCGCCATCACGGTGGTCCTTTCGCCGTACGTCTTTCCAGCCAACGCCTGCGCAGATCTGGCGACCCCAAACGGATCAGTACGCGCGGCATTCTGTTGACTCCGGTGTGTGACGGGGGCGTGGGCGGTCGGGTGTACGTCCGTTTGTCCCCGCCCGGCCGGGGTACTACCGCGCCGGATGCCGAGCGGCGCAGGCCGCGGGACAATCGGGACACGAGCGGAAGGAGTGGCCGTGGGCGTACGCACATGGATCGACTCGTGGCCGGTCTACCGCCAGCTGACGGGCACCGACCCGCTCGGCCGGGGCGCCGCCGCCAGGAGCGGTCGCAGTGCACGGCTCGAGCCCCGGGTCGCCACCGCGGACCGGGTCGTGAAGTCGGTCTGCCCGTACTGCGCGGTGGGCTGCGGCCAGAACGTGTACGTCGAGGACGGCAAGGTCACCCAGATCGAGGGCGACCCGGACTCCCCCATCTCGCGCGGCCGGCTGTGCCCCAAGGGCGCGGCGAGCCTGCAGCTGACCACCGGGGACGCCCGCGAGCACCAGGTCCTGTACCGGCGCCCGCACGGCACCGAGTGGGAGCGGCTGGACCTCGACACCGCGATGGACATGATCGCCGACCGGGTCGTCGACGCGCGCCGGTCCGGCTGGCAGTGGGAGGCCGACGAGACCCGCACCCGGCGCACCCTGGGGTTCGCGAGCCTCGGCGGTGCCACGCTCGACAACGAAGAGAACTACCTGATCAAGAAGTTGTTCACCGCGCTGGGAGCGATCCAGATCGAGAACCAGGCGCGTGTTTGACACTCCTCCACCGTTCCCAGTCTGGGAACCTCGTTCGGACGCGGCGGCGCGACCACCTTCCAGCAGGACCTGCAGAACGCGGACTGCATCGTCATCGAGGGCTCGAACATGGCCGAGTGCCATCCGGTCGGGTTCCAGTGGGTGATGGAGGCCAAGGCGCGGGGCGCCAAGGTGATCCACGTCGACCCGCGGTTCACCCGTACCAGCGCGCTCGCCGACGTCCATGTGCCGCTGCGCGCGGGCACGGACATCGCCTTCCTCGGTGGGATCGTCAACTACGTGCTGCAGCACGAGAAGTACTTCCGCGACTACGTCGTGGCGTACAGCAACGCGCCGGTGATCGTGCGGGAGGACTTCCGTGACACGGAGGACCTGGCGGGCGTCTTCTCAGGTCTCGACGCCGACAGCCGTTCCTACGACAACAGCAGCTGGCAGTACGAGGGCACCGAGGTGCAGGCGGCCTCCGGTGAGCGTGACCAGGAGTACGACGAGCGTACCGGCGCCCGCAGTTCGGTGACCGAGGCGGCGCGCGGCGAGGCGCACGGTGCCGGCGGCGCGGTGATCGGCGAAGGCGAGCCGGAGCGGGACGAGACGCTGACCCACCCGCGCTGTGTCTTCCAGGTGCTCAAGCGGCACTACGCCCGCTACACCCCGGAGATGGTCGAGCAGGTCTGCGGTGTGCCCCAGGACCTCTTCCGGCAGGTGTGCGAACTGGTCACGGAGAACTCCGGGCGCGACCGGACGACGGCCTTCGCCTACGCCGTCGGCTGGACGCAGCACACCGTGGGCGTGCAGTACATCCGCGCGGCGGCCGTGCTGCAGACGCTGCTCGGCAACATCGGCCGCCCGGGCGGCGGCATCCTCGCGCTGCGCGGTCACGCCTCCATCCAGGGCTCGACGGACATCCCGACCCTGTTCAACCTGCTGCCGGGCTACATCCCGATGCCGCACGCCCACCAGAACCAGGACCTGGCCGCCTTCGTCGAGGCCGAGGCCGCCCACAAGGGCTACTGGGGGAACATGCGCTCCTACCTGGTGAGCCTGCTCAAGGCGTACTGGGGGGACGCGGCGACCGAGGAGAACGACTTCTGCTTCGACTACCTGCCCCGGCTCACCGGCTCCCACTCGGCGTACGAGACGGCCATGGCCCAGCTGGAGGGCACCTGCAAGGGCTACTTCCTGCTCGGCGAGAACCCGGCGGTGGGCAACGCCAACGCCAAGCTGATGCGGCTCGGCATGGCGAACCTGGACTGGCTGGTGGTCCGCGACTTCTCCCTGATCGAGTCGGCGACCTGGTGGAAGGACGGCCCCGAGATCGAGACCGGGGAGCTGCGCACCGAGGACATCGGCACCGAGGTGTTCTTCCTGCCGGCCGCCGCGCACACCGAGAAGGACGGCAGCTTCACCAACACCCAGCGGCTGCTGCAGTGGCACCACCAGGCGGTCGAGCCGCCCGGCGAGTCGCGCAGCGACCTGTGGTTCACCTACCACCTCGGGCGGCTGATCCGGGAGAAGCTCGCCGGGTCCACCGACGACATGGACCGGCCGGTGCTGGACCTGACGTGGGACTACCCGACGAAGGGCCGGCACGCCGAACCGGAAGCCGAGGCGGTGCTCGCCGAGATCAACGGCCGTGCCGCCGACGGCAGTCCGCTGTCCTCGTACGAGCAGCTGAAGCCCGACGGCTCCACGACCTGCGGCTGCTGGATCTACTGCGGTGTGTACGCGGACGGCGTCAACCAGGCCGCCCGCCGCAAGCCCGGCCGGGAGCAGGACTGGGTGGCGGCCGAGTGGGCGTGGGCCTGGCCGGCCAACCGCCGGATCCTGTACAACCGCGCCTCCGCCGACCCCGAGGGCAGGCCGTGGAGCGAGCGCAAGGCGCTGGTGTGGTGGGACGCGGACAAGGGCGAGTGGTCCGGGCACGACGTGCCGGACTTCAAGAAGGACAAGGCGCCCGACCACGAACCGCCGCAGGACGCGACCGGCCCGGAGGCCCTGTCGGGCAGGGACCCGTTCATCATGCAGGCCGACGGCAAGGCCTGGCTGTACGTGCCCTCCGGGCTCACCGACGGTCCGCTGCCGGTCCACTACGAGCCGCAGGACTCGCCGTTCCCGAACCTGCTCCACGACCAGCAGCGCAACCCCGTACGGCAGTTGCTGCCCCCGCACCCGGACAACCGCTACCAGCCGAGCGGCGACGAGCCCGGCTCCGAGGTGTTCCCGTACGTGGCGACCACCTACCGGCTCACCGAGCACCACACCGCGGGCGGCATGTCCCGCTGGCAGCCGTATCTGGCGGAGCTGCAGCCGGAGTTCTTCTGCGAGGTGTCCCCGGAACTGGCCGCCGAGCGGGACCTCGTGCACACCGGGTGGGCGACGATCGTCAGCGCGCGGGGTGTGATCGAGGCACGGGTGCTGGTCACCGACCGGATGGCGCCGTTGACCGTGCACCGCCGCACCCTGCACCAGGTGGGGCTGCCCTACCACTGGGGCCCCAACGGCTACAGCACCGGGGACGCGGCCAACGAGCTGCTGCATCTCTCCCTGGACCCGAACACGCACATCCAGGAGTCGAAGGCGTTCGCCGTGGACATCCGGCCGGGCCGCCGGCCCCGGGGTCCGGCGGGCGTGGAGATGGTCCGGGCCTACCGGACGCGGGCCGGGATCGACGAGCACACCGGCAGGGAGCCGTGAGTCCTCACCGGAGCACGATCGAGTGGGCGCCGCGCTCCACCAGCTCCGCCACCACCGGTGCTCCGGGCACCTCCCCGGCGATCAGCAGGCCGCCGGAGGTCTGCGCGTCGGCCAGCAGCAGGCGGGTGTCGGCGTCGGTGTCCCCGAAGTCGGTGTGCGGGGCGACCCATTCGAGGTTGCGCCGGGTGCCGCCGCTGACGTAGCCGTCCCGGACGGCCTCCCGGGCACCCTCCAGGTACGGGACGGCGGCGGTGTTGAGCACGGCGGTCACGCCGGAGGCGCGGGCCAGCTTGTGCAGATGGCCGAGGAGGCCGAAGCCGGTCACGTCGGTGGCGCAGACGGCCCCGGCGGCCAGGGCGGCTTCGGAGGCGTCCCGGTTGAGGGCGGCCATGGTGGCGACGGCGTGCTCGAACCGCTCGCCGGTCGCCTTGTGCCGGTTGTTCAGGACACCGAGACCGAGCGGCTTGGTCAGGGACAGCGGCATTCCCGGCCGGCCGGTGTCGTTGCGCAGCAGCCGGTCGGGATCGGCGATGCCGGTGACGGCCATGCCGTACTTCGGCTCCGGGTCGTCCACGCTGTGTCCGCCGCCCACATGGCAGCCGGCCTCGGTGGCGGCCTCCAGTCCGCCGCGCAGCACCTCGCGGGCCAGGTCGAACGGGAGCCGGTCGCGGGGCCAGGCGAGGAGGTTGACGGCGAGCACCGGCCGGCCGCCCATCGCGTACACGTCGGACAGGGCGTTGGCGGCGGCGATGCGGCCCCAGTCGTAGGGGTCGTCCACCACCGGGGTGAAGAAGTCGGCGGTGCACACGACGGCCGTCCCGCGGTGCGTGACCACGGCCGCGTCGTCGCCGGTGGCGAGGCCGACGAGCAGCGGGGCGTTGCCCCCGGCGAGCGGAGCCGCGGTGAGTCCGGCGACCACCTCCTCCAGCTCACCGGGCGGGATCTTGCAGGCGCAGCCGCCGCCGTGGGCGAACTGCGTGAGGCGGACGGTTGCTTGGCGGGTCGGTGTCATCCCTGTCTCCTGGGGCACTAGCCTGGGCGAGCGGTGGAGGCGTGTGGGTGCCTGGTGGCCCTCCCGGTCTTCAAAACCGAGGTGCCCGAGGATCTCGGGCAGGCGGGTTCGATTCCCGTCCGCCTCCGTTCCCCTCCCGCGTACGGCAGCGCCGGCGCTGGTCGTCGACGCGTTCGGTGTGACCCTGGGCGTCGAGGTGTTCCAGCAGCGGTACGGCCACCCGGCGGGTGGTGTCGAGGGCGCGCCGTGCCTCGCTGAGCGTGAACGGCTGGGGCAGGGTGCGCAGTACGGCGGCGGCCCGGGTGTCCGCGCCGGGCAGCAGGACGATGCCTTCGGCGATCCGCAGCAGCGCGCCCGCCGTGACGGCGGCGGCCAGCGTCCTGCGGTCGAGCCCGAGTTCGCCGAGCCGGCCGGCCTCGGGGGCGCGGAACGGGGCCCGGTCGAGGTCCCGGCGCAGGGCGTCGACGGCCGCACGGACGGGCGGGGGCAGGGCGGGCCGGAGGCCGTCCGCGGGGTACAGCCTGCCCTGGCGGGCGACGAGCCCGGACGCTGCCTGGGCCAGCGCGTCGACCAGGGCGCGGTCCGGCAGGCCGAGCAGCCGGCGGGCCGCCTCGGTGGGGAGGCCGGGGTCCAGGGGGTGCGCGCGAGCGTGCCGGCCGGCCTCGGCGGTGAGCCGGTCCTGCAGGGCGTGCCAGTGCGCCGGGTCGGCCAGCCAGTCACCGGCGACGGGTGCGGCGGGCGCGGGGACGCCCATGGCCAGCAGGTCGACGCGCCGGATCAGCTTGCGGCGGCGCAGCTCGGCGGGTCCGTCGGGAGGGCCGGTCAGTGCGGCGAGTTCGGCGGCGCGGGCCCGGCCCGCGCCGCGCCGGGTCAGCCGGGGCGGCCGCACGTCGAGGACGGTCAGGCCGCAGGGCATGCGGCTGCCGCCGGGTTCGCGCAGGACCGCGCGGTCGCCGACCCGCAGGGGCAGCGGCCGGGCGAGGGTGAGCCGGGCGGTGTCCTCGCCGAGCGGGCGGACGGTCACCGGTACGGCGGCGGTGCCGATGTGCAGGGTGACGGCGCGGGGCAGGTCGGCCACCGGCTCCCCGGTGACCCGGACGTCGGTCACCTCGGTGCCGAGCCAGCGGTCCGGGGTCAGCAGCACCTGTCCCCGGCGCAGGGTGTCGTGGCCCTGGCCGTGCACGTTGACGGCCACCCGGGCCACCGCGCCGACGGCCGTCCGGTCCTCGTGCAGGCTCTGCAGTCCGCGCACCCGCAGGCATGCACCGCCGTCGCCGGTGACCAGCCGGTCGCCGACGCGCAGGGTGCCGGCGGCCAGGGTGCCGGTCACCACGGTGCCGTGCCCGCGGACGGTGAAGGCCCGGTCGAGCCACAGCCGGACGTCGGCGTCGCCGTCGGGTTCGGGCAACTGGGCTGCCAGGCGGGCCAGTTCGGCGCGCAGCTCGTCCAGTCCGGCGCCGGTGACCGCGCTCACCGCGACCGACGGCACCTTGCCGAGGGAGGTGGCGGCCAGCCGGTCGACGGCGTCGGCGCGTACGGCTTCGGGGTCGGCGAGGTCGCTGCGGGTCACCGCGAGGACGGCGTGCCGGACACCGAGCGCGTCGAGGACGGCCAGGTGCTCCTGCGACTGGGGCTGCCAGCCCTGGTCGGCGGCGACCACGAACAGCACGGCGGGCACGGGTCCGACGCCGGCCAGCATGGTGGCGACGAACCGCTCGTGCCCGGGGACGTCGACGAAGGCCAGGTGCTCCCCGTCCGGGCCGAGCCTGGTCCACACGAAGCCCAGGTCGAGGGTGAGTCCCCGGCGGCGCTCCTCCTCGTAGCGGTCGGGTTCCATGCCGGTGAGGGCGCGGACCAGGGCGGACTTGCCGTGGTCGACGTGGCCGGCGGTGGCGAGGACGCGCATCGGGCCTACCTCTCCGCGGTGGGCCGGGCCGCCCGTACGGCCTCGGCCAGCCGCTCGTCGTCCTCCGGGGGCACCGCCCGCAGGTCCAGCAGACAGCGGCCCGCCTCCAGGCGTCCGACGACCGGGACACGGCCGGTGCGCAGCGCCGCGGCGTACGGCTCGGGCAGGGAGAGCGCGGCGCCGGCCAGGGTGACCCCGGGGGCGCCTCCGCCGCCGACCGTGGCCGCGGACTCGACGGCCCGTACGTCGATGCCGTCGGTGCGCAACGCACCGGCGAGCCGGTCGGCGCGGGCCCGCAGGCCTGCCGGGTCGGCGCCGAGAGCGCGGGCGGTCGGAGTGGGCGGGCCGGTCAGGGTGGCCTCCAGCGCGGCCAGGGTCAGCTTGTCGACGCGCAGGGCGCGGGCCAGCGGGTGCCGGGCGAGGGTGCGGACGACGTCCTGGTCGCCGAGGAGCAGTCCGCACTGGGGGCCGCCGAGCAGCTTGTCGCCGCTGGCGGTGACGAGGGCGGCGCCCGCGCGCAGCTGGGTGTCGGCGTCGGGTTCCCCGGGCAGCGCCGGGTGCGGGGCGAGCAGCCCCGAACCGATGTCGGTGACGACGGGAACGCCCAGGCCGGTGAGTTCGGCGATCTCGGCGGACCGGGTGAAGCCGGTGATGCGGAAGTTGGACGGGTGCACCTTCAGCACGAATCCGGTGTCGGGGCCGATGACGGCGGCGTAGTCGGCGGCGGTCGTGCGGTTGGTCGTGCCGACCTCGCGGAGCCGGGCGCCGGTCGAGACCAGCAGGTCGGGCAGGCGGAAGCCGTCGCCGATCTCCACCATCTCGCCCCGGCTGACGACGATCTCCTTGCCGGCCGCGAGCGCGGTGGCGGCCAGGACGAGTGCGGCGGCACCGTTGTTGACGACGTGGACGGCGCCGGCCGCGGGCACCCGGTCGTGCAGCGCGGCGAGGGTCGAGCGTCCCCGGCGGGCCCGTACGCCGGTCGCCAGGTCGAGTTCCACGTCCGTGGGTCCGGCGGCCTCCTGGACGGCCTGCCGGGCGGCGGCCGACAGCGGGGCCCGGCCGAGGTTGGTGTGCAGCAGCACCCCGGTGGCGTTGATCACCGGCCGCAGGCCGCTCGCGGCGGCGGGCAGCGCGGCCAGTGCCGTCTCCGCCACCTCCTCGGGCGCGATGCTCCCCTCGCGGGCCCGCTGCTGTGCCCGCCGCACGGCGGCCTTCACCGCTCCCGGGCCGAGCCGCTCCACGGCCGCCGACAGGCGGGGGTCGCGCAGGAGCAGATCGGTGCGCGGGATACGACGGCGCGCTTCGGCGCGTGCGTCGGTGTCGCCCCCGGCCCGTGCGGCCCTGTCGTCCTCGCGCCGTCCCGGGCCGCCGGAGCCGGCCCCGGCCGCCCCGTCCGCCGCGCCCGGCCCGCGCGGTGCCACCCGCTGCTCCATGCCGTCCCTGTCCCTCCGGCCCGGCCGTGTCCGTCACGGACCGCGCCCATCGTCTCCCAGTGCCCCGGGCGGGCCGATCGACACGCCGGGACGGCGTTGGCACCGGCCGGTGCCCGGGTACCCGGCGCCGCATGACCGACCAGGACCGCATCCGACCGTACGACGACCACGCCACGGTTGCCGAGCGCTCCGCACGCCGGCGACGCCGCCTCAGCGAGGTACAGGCCCTCGCGGACGCCCCGCCGGGCATCCCCGGGACCTGCGGCACGACCGTCGGCGGGCAGCCGGGCGCGCCCGGTTCCGCCCACCCGCCGTCGCCGTCGCGGCGGGGCACCGCATCGCACAGGGACTCGGCGGACCCGAGCGGTGCCGACGAGGGCCGGTGAACCGGTCACCCGGTGCCGGCTCCACCTGTCCCCGGCCCGCTACCGGCCGCCGCCGGGGGACCGCTCGCCGCTTCCGCCGGTGTCCGGGTGCGGCGGGCGGGGTGGCGGAGCCTCGCCGGCGGTCAGGTGCTCGAGCACCTCGACCAGCTCCTGGCAGGCCTTCTCCACCGAGCGCCGGGTGTGGTGCTGCTCGGTGATCAGGGCCGACAGCAGGAGCGCGGTCAGGGCCATCGCGCCGTTGAACGCCTGGAGCTTCGCCATGACCTCGATCCGGCTCAGCCCCTGGAACGCGCCGACGCCGTCCGTCGCCGCGAAGGTGACCACCACGGAGGTCAGCAGGGCGCAGAGCATGCTGCCGCCGAGCCGGAAGCGCAGGGCAGCCCAGATGATGAGCGGGTAGACGAGGAAGAGCAGGCTGACCGAGCTGTACGCCGCCAGCGGTACGAGAACGCAGGCGACGACGGTGAGGGCGGTCGCCTCCCGCCAGCGGGTCAGCGGCGGGGGCCAGCGGGCGCGGTGCAGCAGGAGCAGCAGCGGGGTGACGAGCAGGACGCCCATCGCGTCGCCGACCCACCAGGCGAGCCAGACGGGCCAGAAACTGTGCAGGGCCAGTTTGTCCGCGAGGACGAGGAGGCCGACGCCGACGGTCGCGCTGATCAGCATGGCGCCCAGGGCGCCCAGGGACACCAGGGCGAGGCCGTCGCGTAACCGGCCCAGGTCGGTGTGGAAGCGGGCCCGGTGCAGCAGGAGCGCCGCGGTGAGCGGGGCGACGGTCTGACCGGCGACGGTGCCGAGCACGTCGAGGCGGAAGCTGGTGAGGGACAGCACGACGAACAGGGCGCCGATCGCGATGCCGGGCCAGCAGCGCAGGCCGAGGACCAGCAGGGCGGCGACGGCGAGACCGGTGGGCGGCCAGATGGGGGTGACGACGGCGCCCTCCACGGAGAGCTCGCGCAGCAGTCCGACGCGGCCCGCCGCGTAGTAGCAGGCGGCGACGGCCAGCACCTGGACGGCGTACCCGCCCGTCCGGCGCAGCTCCTCGATACCCACCACAGCAGCCATCTCACACCTTCCGTCGCAGGTCGGCGAGGTGAGGCAGCCGTCCGGCCCTACGGCTCGCTCGCGTCGAGACCGACGACGAGGACGGCGGCGTCGTCCTCGTGCCCCACGCCCTCGGCGCCCTTGATCACGGCGGCGGCCAGCGCGTGGGCCTCCAGGCCGGCCACGGCGGCGATGCCGGCGAGCCGCACCACCTGGTCGAGCCCCTCCTCGACGGTCAGCGACGGCCCTTCCACCACACCGTCGGTGAGCAGCACGAACATCCCACCGGGGGTGAGCCGGTGCCGGGTCACCGGGTACTCGATGCCCTGGGCGATGCCGAGCGGCGGCCCGCCCTCGTCGTCGACGACACCCGACGTGCCGTCCGCCGTGGCCCACACGCACGGGATGTGCCCGGCCCGTGCGCTCTCCAGGACCCCGGTGGCCGGGTGGAGGCGCATGAAGGTGCAGGTGGCGAAGAGTTCGCTGCCGAGGGACAGCAGCAGGTCGTTGGTGCGGGCGAGGAGGTCGCCGGGCTCACCGGTGACGGAGGCGAGGGCGCGCAGCCCGGCCCGGACCTGCCCCATGAAGGCGGCGGCCTCGATGTTGTGTCCCTGCACGTCACCGATGGACAGCCCGATCCGGCCGTCGGGCAGCGCGAAGGCGTCGTACCAGTCGCCGCCCACGTTGAGGCCGAAGTTGGCCGGCGCGTACCGGACGGCCAGGTGCAGACCGGCCACGGCGGGCAGGTCCCTGGGCAGCATGCCGCGCTGCAGGGCGATGGCCAGCTCGACCTGGGAACGCTGCAGCTCCGCGCGCTCGCGCGCCTGCGCGGTGAGCGTGCCGAGTCTGGTCAGCAGCTCGTCGCCTTCGTCCGTGGCGCGCTTGCGGGACATCGATCACTTCCGGCGGGACGGGTGGCCCCACGGGGGCCGGTCGCCTGCACGTTCGGCAAACGCCTAGATTTTACCGATTTCATGGGGTCCTGCCCCCCCGGGGGGACGCCCCATGGAGGCCCACCCGGGCTCACGGGAACCCCCGGCCCGTGGTTCAGCGGATGTCGGAGTCGATGCCGGTGATCACGGTGGGCCCGAGCGGAGCGCTGCGCTCGTCCAGCCCGGCGTCCCGCAGCGCGGAGTCCGCGAGCCGCCGGGCCTCCTCCTCGGCGTGCGGGCCGGTGTCCGCCTCGACGGTCAGGCGCAGGGTGAAGGTGTTGTCCTCGTTGACGCTGAGCGCGTCCAGGTCCTCGGCGCTGCCCATCCGGGTGCCGTGCGGATCGGCAGGCCGGAGCGCCCTGGCCAGCCGGGTCCGGGTGTCGGCCCCGATGCCGGTGGTGAAGGTGCCGGGGACGCTGATCACGTAGGTCGTCATGACGGTCCTTTCCTCGGACCTCCCCGCCTACCCCGGATCACGCCCTTCGCACCGTCCCGTGCGGCCGGCACCCGGACGCACGGGGTGCGGTACGAGGCGCCCCGTCGGACGGTGGCTCACAGCGGGGAGCGGGCCACCGCCGTCACATACGCGCCGAACGTCAGGGACACGAGGGTGAGAGCGCCGTAGACGAGCAGCGCCTGGGCCGGCCGTACCCGCCAGGTCCGGGCGAGGGCACGGGCCATCGGGATGAGCAGCGGGAACGCCGGCAGCAGGAAGCGGGGCTTGGAGGAGAAGGAGCCGGAGCCGCCGACCACCAACAGGATCAGGACCCCGGCGAAGACCACCAGGACCAGCGGGGCGCGTTCCAGGCACAGCAGCGCGAACAGCAGCACGCCCGCCGCGACGATCACCAGGGCCGCCGGGTAGACGACGCCGCCGCCGTGCAGCAGCAGTGCCTTGAGGAAGCGCGCCGAGCCGACGCCGAAGTCGAAGCGGGAGTCCCAGGCGCTCTGCACGGTGAAGTAGCCGCCGAGCAGGTCGCCGGTCTGTCCGCCCACCCACAGCACATAGCCGAGCCACCCCAGCGGCGCCAGCAGGGCGCCGGCCCACAGGCTCGCCGGTACCCGGCCGCGCCGGCGCAGCACCTCGTGCGCGGCGGCGAGGGCGACGGCCACCGCGATCGCGAAGCCGCTGGGCCGGGAGAGGCCGGCCAGCGCGGCCAGCGTGCCGGCCCACAGCCAGCGGCCCTTGAGCACGCAGTACAGGGACCAGACGGCGAACGCCGCGAACAGCGAATCGGTGTAGGCGATGGTGAGTTCGACGGCGTGCGGGAGTACGGCCCACAGACCGACCAGCGCGGTGGCGACACCGCGTCCGTACAGGAGGTGGCCGACGGCGTAGACGCCGTAGGCGGCCACTCCCGCGGCGAGCCAGGCGATGATCAGCGCGGCCTGGCCCGGCGTGAGCGGCAGGACGGTGGTGAGTGCCCTGATGAGCGCCGGATACAGCGGGAAGAACGCCCAGTCCGTCTGGACGGCGCCGGTCGGCGTGATCCAGATCTTGTGGCCGTAGCCCTGGGCGGCGATGTGCAGGTACCAGCGGGAGTCCCAGGAGTGGGACAGGGTCTTGAGGAGCGGATGACCCCGGACGTCGTTCGCGAGGATCACCCCGAGGATCCCGGCGAGCCGGACGGCCGCGAACAGGGCGAGGGCGAACAGCGCCCCCTCGGGGATCCCGCGACGGGCGATCCGGGACAGGGCCGGAGGGCGCAGGGGGCGGGAGGGGGCGGCCGACTCGGGCCGCGGAACGGAGGAGGTGCTCACTCTCTTGACCTTGGGCACGCCAGGTAAGACGGGCAAATCGCGACTCGGGTTTCTTGCACACTTCCACCCTGATTCAGGAATCGGTCAAGGAACGGAGACGCATCCCTCACCTCCCTACCCCCGGAAGGACCAGTTGGGCGGTGTGGTTACCATATGAGCGCTGCCTAGCTCGAAAGATGGATCCGTGACTGTCAACGACGACTCGTTCACCAACTGGAAGATCCGCGAGGAGATCGCGGAGTCGATGATCCCGCTCATCGGGAAGCTGCACCGCGAGCGGGACGTGACCGTCCTGCTGCACAGCCGCTCCCTGGTGAACAAGTCGGTGGTCAGCATCCTCAAGACGCACCGCTTCGCCCGGCAGATCGCCGGTGCCGAGCTGTCGGTCACCGAGACCATGCCGTACCTCGAGGCGCTCACCACCCTCGACCTCGGACCCGCCCAGATCGACCTCGGCATGCTGGCCACCCTGCACAAGGCCGACGAACGCGGCCTGAGCGTGGCGGAGTTCACCGCGGAGGCCGTCGCCGGCGCCACCGGCGCCAACAAGATCGAGCGTCGTGAGCCGCGCGACGTCGTGCTGTACGGCTTCGGCCGCATCGGCCGGCTCGTCGCCCGCCTGCTGATCGAGAAGGCCGGTTCGGGCAACGGCCTGCGCCTGCGCGCCATCGTGGTGCGCGGCGGCGGCGCCCAGGACATCGTCAAGCGCGCCTCCCTGCTGCGCCGCGACTCCATCCACGGCCAGTTCCAGGGCACGATCACCGTCGACGAGGACAACAGCACGATCCTCGCCAACGGCAACGAGATCAAGGTGATCTACGCCGACGACCCGTCGCACGTGGACTACACCGAGTACGGCATCCGCGACGCCATCCTCATCGACAACACGGGCAAGTGGCGTGACCGCGAGGGCCTGTCGAAGCACCTGCGCCCCGGCATCGAGAAGGTCGTCCTGACCGCGCCGGGCAAGGGCGACGTCCCGAACATCGTGCACGGCGTCAACCACGACACCATCAAGCCGGACGAGCAGATCCTGTCCTGCGCCTCCTGCACCACCAACGCGATCGTGCCCCCGCTGAAGGCGATGGACGACGAGTACGGCGTGCTGCGCGGCCACGTGGAGACCGTCCACTCGTTCACCAACGACCAGAACCTGCTGGACAATTACCACAAGTCCGAGCGCCGTGGCCGTTCCGCGCCGCTCAACATGGTCATCACCGAGACCGGTGCCGCGTCCGCCGTGGCGAAGGCGCTGCCCGACCTGAAGGCGAAGATCAGCGGCAGCTCGATCCGCGTCCCGGTGCCGGACGTCTCGATCGCGATCCTCAATCTGCAGCTGGCCCGTGAGGCCACCCGCGAGGAGGTCCACGACTACCTCCGTGAGGTGTCGCTGACCTCGCCGCTCAAGCGCCAGATCGACTTCATCACGACGCCCGACGCGGTCTCCAGCGACTTCATCGGCTCGCGCCACGCCTCGATCGTGGACGCCGGCGCGCTGAAGGTCGACGGCGACAACGCGATCCTCTACCTCTGGTACGACAACGAGTTCGGCTACTCCTGCCAGGTCGTCCGGGTCGTCCAGCACGTCTCGGGCGTGGAGTACCCGACGTTCCCGGCCACGGCGGTCTGACGCCGGCCACGGGCACGAGGACGGCCGCCGACCGGGGTTCCGGTCGGCGGCCGTCTCGTCGGGCGCGTGCGGTCAGGCCCTGGCAGGCCTGGCGCAGGCGCCCGCGGCGCACGCCGTGAGCCACTGGTCGAAGTCGGCGTCGTAGCGGGAGCCGATGCCGTCGTGGTAGACGGCGTATCCGCCGGCGTAGTCACCGGCGCGGAAGCGGGCGAGCATGCGCTGGACGTCGTCGGGGTGGCGCTCGGTCATGTAGCGCACGGCGAGGTAGCCCCACGGGTAGGTGCGGGTCGTGTCGCTGTTGTCGTAGGTGTTCTCGAAGAGAGTGCTCAGTCTGTACGTGTGCCGGGCCGCCTCCTGGACCGCCTGGCCGTCGGCGAGGCCGCGGTAGCTGTAGGAGACGTACTCGGCCACGCCCTCGATCCACCACACGTCGGGCACGGTCATCTCCTGGGCGAAGTCGCCCTTCATGTCGTCCCGGCCGTCGAGGAAGTGCGTGTACTCGTGGTTGAGGTTCCAGATCCGGGCCGGGAAGCCGTCGTCCGCGGGCTTCTGGTACATGATCGACGTGACGTGGTTCGCCGGGTCGGAGGGGTCGCCGTCCAGGGTCATGCCACCGTTGTCGGTGTCGATGCCGTAGATCGGGCCGGCGTACGTCTGGTAGTCGCTGCGGGCGGCGAAGACCACCAGCTGGATCGTGGACACGTACTGGCCGGGTATCGGTCCGCCGGCCTTGACCAGGCCGCGGAACCAGGAACTCTGGTTCAGCACGCTGGCGCAGGCGGCGTCGAGGTCGGCGGCGGTGAGGGCCTGGGCCCGGACGGTGACGTTCGCGTCGCACTGGCGGGTGACGGGCAGCACCGCCCTGGTGAGCTTGCCGGGCAGGTCACAGACGTCGTAGTAGGAGCAGTCGGCGCCGTCGTAGGCGCTCGCCTGCGTGGCCACCGCGACCCACAGTCCGGCCGTCGGGCCGGTCATCGCGGTCTCGTCCAGCAGCTCCTTGGCCAACGGCCGTACCATGTCCTGGAGTTCGGGGTGCTCCACGTAACGGGCCAGGTTCATGCCGGCGTTGGAGTCCAGGAAGGCCAGATCGGTGCCGAGCTGGTCGGTGTTGGCCAGCGCGAAGTCGTACAGGGTGTCGATGATGCGCGGGTCGGCCTCGACCGCCCGCACGTAGTCGGGGTTCCAGTTGCCGCGCCACAGCGGGGTGTAGACGTCGTTGACGGCGCCGACCATGCTGGGGATCGGGTCGTAGGAGCTGTCGTAGGCGTCGAGCAGCCGCCGGTAGACGGACAGGTAGCGGCCCTGCTGGTCGGCGCTGTCGGTGAGTATGACCGTCTCGCCGAGGATGTCGCCGTTGGCCGCGGTGACGTCGCGGGAGTGGGAGCGGGCGAAGAAGGTGTCGAGGCCGGCCGTGACGGCGGAGGTGAGGCGGGAGGTGTACGACCCCACGTCTCCCGGGTGGTTGAACTGCACGTAGTAGCCGGCCCGCAGGAAGAGGACCAGCTGCTCCAGGCCGGCGGAGTTGTCGCCGCGGTACTGGCCCGCGGTGGTCCGGTACGCGTTCGCGACGGTGAGCATCTGGGACTGGCGGAAGACGTCGTACGCGTCCTTGCCGGTGACCGCGAAGAGGGTGTTGACGCAGTCCGTGGACGCCGCCTTCAGATACGCGACCAGGGCGGACCCGGTGCGCGAGCCGAAGTCGGCCGGGGTGCAGGAGGCCGCTCGTCTCTCTCGCTGAATGAACGCGGGCTTTTGCGGCGGGAGTTGGGCCGGGCTGAGCCGGTGAGGCCGGGTCGCGGGGCGCTCGGTGGCGGCGGTGGTCGCTCCGGTGGGCGACGGCGTGGGCACCTGGGCGTGGGGGGCGGCGACCGTACCGGTGCGCGGTGGCGGTGCGGCCAGGGCCGGTGTGGACAGCAGGCCGGCCACGGTGACGCAGACGGCCGCGGCGCCGGCCAGGCGTCCGGGCAGCGCGAAGCGATAGCGCATCTGGGATTCCTCCACGAAGGGATGCGCCTCTGTGGGGAGTTGAGGCGTGTGAGGCACTGTCTCAGCGGGTCATCCACGCCCACAATGCCGTGTGACATAGCACATGACACCGGCCGCTCATAACATCGCGGCACGCCGTCGGCCTGCGGCTACGCCCCCGCGACGCTCCAGGTCCGCGAGGCCCAGGCCCGCAGGTGCGGTGCCTGGGCGACGAGGTCACGGTAGGCGGCCGTGGCGGACTGGACCAGGGTGTCCACCATGTCGTCGGTGACGGTGTCCGGCCGCCACGCCAGCACGTAGCGGCACCACAGCGGGGAGCCGGCCAGCGGCTTGACGACGACGTGCGGGGTCGGCCGCAGCGTCGGCTGCACGAGCGACACCCCGAGCCCGTCCGCGATCATGCTCTGCAGCTGGGTCTGGTCGCCGAGGAACTCGTGGACGGTGACCGGTGTGAAGCCGGCCGCCGCGCAGGCGTCGTAGAACACCCCGGGCCAGCCGGCCCCGTCGTCCGGGGTGACGAACCACGCGTCATCGGCCAGTTCGGCGAGCTGGACCTGGGCGCACTGCCGCAGCCGGTGCCGGGAGGGCAGGGCGACGAACGTCGGCTCGGTGACGATCCCGCGGTGCCGCACCGCGCCCGAGTGGCGCAGCTCCATGCCCGGGTAGTCGGCGGCGATGGCGGCGTCCACCGCCCCTTCCTCCAGCAACTCCACGATCCGCGAGGAGGCGTAGACGCTGGTGACCGCCACGGACAGCTCGGGCAGCCGGGAGCGGACGCGGGAGACCGTGCCGGAGAGCATGGGCGAGTTGGTCGCCGCCACGCGCAGCGGACGGCCGGGTCGCGCTGCGGGCCTGCGGTGGCCGATGGCGTCCGCGCGGGCCAGTACGTCGCGGGCCTGGGCGACGACCTCGGCGCCGTACCGCGTCGGCCGTACTCCGCTCGCCCCGCGCTCGAAGAGCGGCTCCCCCAGGTGCCGCTCTATGCGCCGCAGCTGGGTGCTGACGGCGGGCTGGGAGTAACCGAGCTGAGCCGCGGCGCGGCCCACACTGCCCGCGTCCGCGATCGCGCACAGCACTCTCAGGTGCCGCAGCTCCAGCTCCATCGCTCCACTCCCCGTCCCACCGCCCGCACCGGCCCTGGTCCCGACCGGCGGACCGAAGCGTTCCATTCTGCGGCGACCTGCACAAGTCACAGACCCGCCGACCGCGCGGCCCCTGTCCGGGAGCGGCTTGGAGGGCCGGGAGAGGTGGAGCGCCCGGGACGGGCTCCGCCGCCTGACTCCTGCGGCTCCACCGACAGCCCCCTACAGCTCATTCTCATTTGCCTAAAACATTTAGGAAGCTGCATAATCCGTTACGGCAGATGGGAGAAGGCTGATGGTTCGCGCAGGGCTCACGACCGAGCGCCTGGTCCGTGCGGGCGCGGAGCTCGCCGACGAGGTCGGCTTCGAGCAGGTGACGGTGTCCGCACTGGCCCGGCGGTTCGACGTCAAGGTCGCGAGCCTCTACTCGCACCTGAAGAACTCCCAGGACCTCAAGACCCGGATCGCGCTGCTCGCCCTGGAGGAGCTGGCCGACCGCGCCGCCGAGGCGCTCGCCGGCCGGGCGGGCCACGACGCGCTGCGGGCCTTCGCCGACGTCTACCGCGACTACGCCCGCGCGCACCCCGGCCGCTGGGCGGCGACCCGCCACCCGCTGGACCCCGAGGCGGCGGCCCGCAGCGCGGGGGGCCGGCATGCGCAGATGACCCGGGCGATCCTGCGCGGCTACGACCTGTCCGAACCCGACCAGACCCATGCGGTCCGGCTGCTCGGCAGCGTCTTCCACGGCTACGTCGGCCTGGAGCTCGCCGGCGGGTTCAGCCACAGCGCCCCCGACTCGCAGGAGTCCTGGACACGGATCCTGGACGCCCTCGACTCCCTGCTGCGCCACTGGCCCACCCCCTGACCTTCCGACCTCCCTGACCGCGTACCGCGCAGGGACTCTTCCGAGACACAGGCCCGACCATGCAGACCATCCCCCTCGTCCCCGCCCTCGTACGCGGCGCCCTCGACCTGGAACGCACCGCCCACGGCCTGCTGCCGCACCGGCTGCCCGCCCGGGCCCGCGCCCAGTGCGCCGACCCGCAGCTGCGCATGGCCGAGTCGCAGCCCTCCGGCGTACGGCTGGCCCTCCGCACCCGCGCCACCACGGTCGAACTGGACACCCTGCCGACCAAGCGGGTCTACGCGGGGGCACCGCCGCGCCCGGACGGGGTGTACGACCTGCTCGTCGACGGGCGTCCGGCCGGCAGCGCCACGGTCACCGGCGGCAACACGCTGACCATCGACATGCGCACCGGTTCGGTCGAGCACCGGCCCGGTCCCGTCGGCACCGTGCGCTTCGCCGGCCTGTCCGACGCGGTCAAGGACGTCGAGATATGGCTGCCGCACAACGAGACGACGGAACTCGTCGCGCTGCGCACCGACGCCCCTGTGGAAGCCGTACCGGACGCGGGCCGCAGGGTGTGGCTGCACCACGGCAGTTCGATCAGCCACGGCTCCGACGCCGCGTCCCCGACCACCACCTGGCCGGCGCTCGCCGCGGCCCTCGGCGGGGTGGAGCTGATCAACCTGGGGCTGGGCGGCAGCGCGCTGCTCGACCCGTTCACCGCCCGGGCGCTGCGCGACACGCCCGCCGACGTGATCAGCGTCAAACTCGGAATCAACCTGGTCAACGCCGACCTGATGCGGCTGCGCGCCTTCGGCCCCGCCGTCCACGGCTTCCTCGATACCGTCCGCGACGGCCACCCGGACATCCCGCTGCTCGTCGTCTCGCCGATCCTGTGCCCCATCCATGAGGACACACCGGGCCCCAGCGCCCCGGACCTCTCCGCCCTGGGTGAGGGCCGGCTGCGGTTCCGGGCCGTCGGGGACCCGGCGGAGAAGGCCGCGGGGAAGCTCACCCTGGGAGTGATCCGGGAGGAGCTGGCCCGGATCGTGCGCGAGCGGGCCGCCGAGGACCCGCACCTGCATCTGCTCGACGGCCGCGAGCTGTACGGCGAGGCCGACTTCGACGAACTGCCGCTGCCCGACGGCCTCCACCCGGACGCGGCCACGCACCGCCGGATCGGTGAGCGGTTCGCGGCGCTGGCGTTCCCCGCAGGCGGCCCCTTCGCGGACCGCGCCGCCTGACCCGTACCGTCCGGGTCACACCAGGTGGGCGAAGACCACCAGGTTGTCGGTGTAGTCCCGCACCGAGTGGTCATAGTCCCCGGCACAGGTGATCAGGCGGACCTCGGGGCGCGAGGCGTCGGCGTAGACGCGCTCGCTGGGGAAGTCGTCCTTGGCGAAGGTGTCGGCGCTGTCCACGACGAAGTCCGCCGTGCGGCCGTCGACGCGCTCCACGCTGAACCGGTCACCGCTCTGCAACTCGCCGAGGTTCGCGAAGACGGCGGCCGAGGTCACCGTGTCGACGTGCCCGGCGATGATCGCGGTGCCCTTCTCGCCGGGCGAGACGCCCCCCGGGTACCAGCCGACGAGGTTGGTGTCGGCCGCCGGCGGGGGCTGGAGCTCGCCGGTGTCGGCGAGTGTGAGGGTGGTGAAGGGCGCGTCCACGCCGATCTTCGGGATGAGCAGGCGGGTCGGGGTGGACCGGGGCAGCGCGATGTCGTCGGACTGCTGCGGATCGGCCGGCGCGGGGGTGCTCGCGCGCGCCGCACGCGACGTCGGCCTCGCGTCGTCCGACCCGTGGTGGCCACCGAACACGCTCATGGTGAGGAGGACGATCGCCACGCCCCAGAGGGTCAGCCGTCCGCCGCGGCCGTGGTTCTGCTCACGTGCCGCCGGTTCCGCGGGGGGCGAGGAGGACGGGTCTGCTGCCATCGGTCACCACCTCGCTCGGGCACGGCAGCACGGGGATCGGAACAGGAGCACCGGTGCACGAGAACCGGTGGACGGGGTCTGCGGGGGCGTGGGCCGCCGACACGCCGGGCGCGTCGGCGGCGGCCGCGTCCGTGGGTCGTACCGAAGCGTCAGGCCGCCGCCCCCGAGGCCCTTCTGCGGCGGAGCATGTACGCCCCGGCGGCACCCACGCCCAGCACGGCCAGTCCGCCCGCGGTGACACCGGGAGCGGCGAGCGCGCCGCCGCCGGTGTGCATGCCCCCGCGAGGCTTGTCGCGGCCCCCGTCGCCGCCGCCCTGACCACGGCCGCCGCTGTCCTCGTCCTCACCCCGGTCGCTCTGGCCACGGCCGCCGCCGTCCTGGTCCTTGCCGCCCTCGCCCTTCTCCCCGCCCTGGCCCTTGTCCCGGGAGCTCTCGGGGTCGAAGCCACCGTCGTCGCGGCCCGAATCCGAACCGGAGCTCCAGGCGTCGCCGCGCACCAGCGTGGCGAGCGCTCCGCCACCCGTGTGCATTCCGCCGCGCGGCCTGTCGTGTCCTCCCCCGCTGTCCCGCTCGTTGCCGTAGTCCTTGTCGTGGTCACCGCCGGACTCTTCGCCCCCGTCCCGGTCGGAGCCTTTGCCGTGGTCACCGCCGGAGCTCCCGCCCTGGCTGCTGTAGGAAGAGCCGCCGTGGCCACCGCCGTCGCCGCCCGCGGGGACGGCGAGGGCGGCGCCGGGTGTGGCGAAGGCGAGGGCGGCGCCGGCGGCCGCCGTGGCCAGAAGCATGCGCGCAGAACGCATAGTGATGTCCTTCCGCCGTGGCCGGGCAGCGGATACCTCATCAGCTGGATGGACCCGGCTCCGACATGAACCACCGTCAATGAGGGCTCCGGCTCTCACCATCCGGGCCGCCCAGCCGGGTCACCCCGCCACCCGTCTGCCCCAGTGATTCCGCCGCATGGACCCTCGTCCGGGTCAATCGGCCGGTGTCTCGGCCGCCGGCAGGCGGCCGAGCACCACGCGTCCCGCCCTCCCCCCGGGGGCAGCCGGCCAGGCAGCCCCACAGGTGGCGACGACCCAGGGTGGGGGGAAGCGGTCGGCGGGTGCGCCCGGTGCCGGTACCGGCGGAGACAGCCGTACGGCCAACGGGTGACAGCCGCACCGCAGTTGGCCGACCCAGCCGCCCGGCACCGGGCGCAGCGGCAGGCCGGCTCCTCGGCCCGTGCGACGCAACCCCTCAGCCCAATCCGACAAACCATCACATTCGGGCGGTACCCTCGTGGCTCAGCCTGCCGAGAAGGGGCCGCCCCATGCTCGAGACCACCCTGCTCGCACGCGGAGTCCGTCGACTGATCACGGCGTCGGCGGGTGCGCTGATCGGCGTCGCCGCCGTCGCCGCACCGGCCCGGGCCGACGTCGGCCAGGTGACGGAGTATCCGGTCACCACCGCTGCCGACAGTGTCCCCGCCGGCATCACCGGCGGACCGGACCGCGCGCTGTGGTTCGCTGAGAACGGCGCGGGCCGGATCGGGCGGATCGCGCTCGACGGCTCCGTGACCGACTTCCCCACCTCCGGTCCGGACACCGGTCCCACCGAGATCGTCACCGGTCCCGACGGCGCCCTGTGGTTCACCGAGACCAGCACGGGCAGGATCGGCCGCATGACCACCTCCGGCCGCTACCGCACGTTCCGGGTGCCCACGGCCGACAGCGCGCCGTCCGGGATCACGGTCGGACCGGACCGGGCCCTGTGGTTCACCGAGGGGAACACGAACAAGATCGGCAGGCTCACCACCTCCGGCCGGTTCACGGAGTACCGCGTGCCGACGCCGCTGGCAGGGCCGTACTCCATCACGCCGGGCGCGGACGGGGCCCTGTGGTTCACCGAGATCGACAGCGGCAAGGTCGGGCGCATCACCCTCTCGGGCCGGATCACCGAGTACGCGCTGGGCGGCGCGTCCGACTTCCCCGACGACATCGTCGCCGGTCCGGGCGGCCTGTGGGTCACCGCGTCCGGCTCGAACTCGGTGGACCGGATCACGTACGCCGGACGCGTCACCCGCTTCCCGCTGCCCGATCCGGGCAGCGGCCCGAGCGGCATCACGCGCGGGCCCGACGGCCGGATCTGGTACGCCGACCAGGCCGGGCGCATCGGCCGGGTCGCCGCGGACGGCAGGATCACCACCTTCACGGTGCCCGGCGGCGCCGACAAGGTGCCGTTCCGGCTGACGACGGGTGCCGACCGGGCCGTGTGGTTCACGGAGCTGATCGGCAACGCGATCGGCCGGATCCAGGCACTCCCCCACTGACCTCTGCCCCGGGCGGATCCCGCCGCCGCCTTGTTATGACGGCGGTCATAACGCAGGCTGGTGCCGACAGCACGGCAGGCCGACGCGGTGGGAGGAAGCAGTGGCGGACGGGATGGCGCGGGCCCTGTGGGAGCGGTACGAGCCGGTGCACGATCTCGTGTACTTCGCCCCCGAGGCACACCGGGCGGCGGACGCGCTCGGCATGCGCGGTTTCTGGATGGGGTACTTCGCGCTGCGCGCCGCGCCGCTCGGCCCCGTGGCACCGTCGGTGGTGACCGGCTGCTTCCACGTCTTCCACCCGGCCCGGGTGGCCCGGGCGCTGCCCGACGCCTGGGGGCACGCGGCTCCCGCGGAGGTGCTGGCAGCCCGTGCGGAGGCCATGGACGCGGCGATGACGCGGCTGTTCGGCCAGGACGTCACCGGCTCGGCCGAGTTCGCGGAGGCCGCGGACCTCGCCTGGGAGGCGGCGGCAGCGGCGGACACCGCGGGCCGGGTGCTGGCCGCCGCCAACCAGGCGCTCCGGCGCCCGGACCGGCCCGCCGCGCGCCTGTGGCAGGCGCTGACGACCCTGCGCGAGCACCGGGGCGACGGACATGTCGCGGTACTGGTGAGTCAGGGGATCGGGCCGGTCGAGGCCATGGTGCTCAAGGCGGCGGCCGGCGAGTCCGACGGACCGTTCCTGCGGGAGACACGGAAGTGGGACCCGGTGGACTGGGCGGCGGCCGGCGCACGGCTGCGGGAACACGGACTGCTCGCGTCCGACGGGACGCTCACCCCGGCCGGGACGGCCCTGCGCGCGGAGGTCGAGGCGCTGACCGACGCGGCGGCCGAACGACCGTGGACCGCGCTCGGCACCGACCGTGCCGGGCGCCTCGCGGGTTTGCTGGAGCCGCTGGCCCGTACGGTGGAGGGGTCGGGGCTGCTGCCGGCCGGCAATCCGGTGGGACTGACCCGGGGCGCGCAGCCCGTCGGCGGCTGACGCCCCCGGGCACGCCCGTACGGCGCCCCGCCCCTGGGCGCCGTACGGCGGGCGGAGGCGGGCGCCGGGCTACCAGGTCACCGGCAGCCGCTCCGGGATCCGTTTCATGAAGCCGGTACGCCACACCAGTTGCCCGGACGGCACGGCGAGCGCGAGATCCGGCAGGCGCTCGAGCAGGACTTCCAGGGCGATCCGGGCGTGGGCGCGGCCGAGCCCGGTCGCGGGGCAGTAGTGGGCGCCGCCGCCGAAGGAGAGGTGGTCGGCGGCGTTGTCGCGGTGGACGTCGAAGCGGTGCGGGTCGGGGAACTTCTCCGGGTCGAGGTTGGCTCCCTCGACCAGGACCAGCACGAGTTCTCCCTCGCGCACCTCCACGTCGCCGAGCCGGACGTCCTCCAGGGCGAGCCGGGGCAGGGCGTCGCCGATGGACAGGTTCACCCGCAGCAGCTCCTCCACGCCCGGACCGATCAGGTCCGGGCGGTCCCTGAGCAGGTCCCGGGCGATGGGGTGGGTGAGCAGGTGGACCAGGGCCATGGTGAGGAAGCCGGAGGTGGAGATCACGCCGGCGCCGAACATCGTGACACCGACGGTCGCCAGCATCTCGTCGGTGAGGTGGGCGTAGTCCGGGTCGCCGCGCAGGGCGGCGAGTTCGCCCATCAGGCCGTGCGTCGCGGGGTCGTCGAGCAGGGCCGTCATGCGGGAGATGTCCCGGTCCCAGTTGATCTTCGCACCGGCGATCGGGCAGGGCGCGTTCATGAAGGCGATGTCGAGGCTGCGCAGGAAGGCCGGGGCCTCGGTCTGCGGGATGCCGAGGATGCGGCAGTGCATGCCCGCCGAGTACGGGTCGCAGAACGCGCCGCGCAGATCGCCGATCGGGCCGTCGGCCGCCATCCGGTCCACCAGCCGGTGCGCCTCCTCGCGCAGCCAGTCCGTCAGGCCCGGTGACTTCGGGTTGAGCGCCTTCAGCACCGCGCGGCGCAGCCCGGCCCCGGTGATGTTGCCCATGTTGTTCACCACCTCGGGCGGGATCGTGAGCGCGTACTGCCGGGGCGCCCCGGGGGCGGAGGTGTCCTTGAGGGAGAACCGGTCGTCCTTCAGGACCTGCGCGCACAGGTCGTACGACGAGACCAGCCAGGCCTCATCGCCGGCGATGGTCCGCACACGCCGCACGGGGGTGGCGGCACGCAGGGCCTCGACCTCGGCGGGCACCCGGGTGCCGTCCCAGGAGAACGGGAAGTCGAGCAAGGGCGGGTGGTCGGTGCGGGTGTCGGGCACGGTGGTCATGCGACGGCTCCTTCCAGGGCTACGGGGGTGACGATGGCGTGGCCCTGGTTGCGCGAGGCGCGCAGGCCGGCACCGCGGGAGTACAACAGCTCGGCCATCGGAAGCAGTTGGTGGTAGCAGTTGAGCGAGGACGGCACCTTGAGGACGGCCGGGGTGTCCAGGAACAGCGGAGCCTCGGCGCACACGTACTCCAGGCACACGGCGCGCTGCCGCTCGGTCGGAGTCTCCCCGCGCGCACTGAGGAAACGATTCACCAGAGAGTTGCAGACGGTCCGGAAGGCGCTGTCGCCCTCCAGGCGCGCCTGCAGGTGCCGGTGGATCTCCTGGTAGGCGGGGTTGGTGCGGAATTCCGACATCGGGTGCCAGTCCAGCCGCAGACCCTCGGGATCGGCCGCCGACACCGCGTCACGGACCTTGGCGCGGACCCCGCGCAGGTTCTTCACGGCCTTGCGGCGGGCCTCGTCCGGCGGATAGCCGGACGCCTCGTACATCTCGGCGACGTACAGGTCGGTGTAGACGAAGTCGACCCTCTCGAAGTGGTCCAGTCCCCAGCGGGCGAGGTCGTGCAGGCGTCGGGCGGAAAAGTAGCTGTTGCCCGGGGACACGCCGATCACGGCGTGAGCGCCCTCGCCGAGAATGACTTCGCAGTGGGAGGTGTAGGGCTGGACTTCGAAGACGTCGGCCATCAGCACGGATGCTGTGGTCACGGGGGTGATCCTCCGCCGCGCGCTAGTCCCTGCGGGGCCCAGTGCCCCCGGTGTGGCGACGCGACGCCCTCACGCTAGCGGTACGGAATCAGCACGGGTAGTAACCGCCGAGGTTTGGCCGGAAACAGTCGTAGTAACGGTCGAAGTGCCGTACTGAGGGCCTGCGTTGCGGGTCGTACCCTGAGGTCGTGACCAACCGAGACGAGGATCCGGGACAGGTGGCGTCCCGGCTCACCGGGCGCCGGGTCGCCGGGGCGCGTGCGGCGTCCGGGTCGCCCGCTGAAGTGACGCTGGACGGCGGGACGCCGGTCATGGTCAAGCGCGGCGACGCCCCCGGGGCCGTACACGCCGAGGTGGCCGGCCTGCGCTGGCTGGCCGCGGCCGACGCGGTCCGGGTGCCGGCGGTGCTCGGTCACGACGAGCACTGGATGGTGACCGAGCGGGTCCCGACCGGGCGTCCCGACCCCGAGGGGGCACTGCGTTTCGGCCACGCGCTGGCGGCCCTCCACGCAGCAGGCGCACCCCACTTCGGCGCTCCGCCGCCCGGCGGCCCCGAGGACGCGTACATCGGCCTCGCCCCCATGCGCAACGCGCCGGGCACCGACTGGGCCGCCTGGTACGCCGAGCACCGCGTGCTGCCGTACGTACGCGGCGCGGTGGACCGCGGCACCCTGCGGCCGGCCGAGGCGGCCCTGTTCGAACGGGTCTGCGCCCGGCTGCCCGACCTGGCGGGGCCGGCCGAGCCGCCCGCCCGGCTGCACGGCGACCTGTGGAGCGGGAACGTGCTGTGGGGCGCCGACGGCGAGGTCCGGCTCATCGACCCGGCCGCGCACGGCGGACACCGCGAGACCGATCTGGCGATGCTCCAGCTCTTCGGCTGCCCCCATCTGGACCGGGTGCTCGCCGGGTACGAGGAGGCGGCACCGACGGCCGACGGGCGGCGGGAACGGGTGGGCGTGCACCAACTCTTCCCGCTCCTGGTGCACGCGGTGCTGTTCGGACGCGGGTACGCGGAGCAGGCCCTCTCCGTGGCCCGCGGCGCCCTGGCGGGATGAGAACCGCCGGCCTCGCCACGCAGCCGCCCGGGCCCTTTCGGCGTCCTCCTACCTGACACCGAACGGCCCTGCTCCGGACCCCGGTTACGCAGCGTAAGGAAACCAATCACCCGTTCGATTCGTATAAGGACGTGAAAGCCGAATCAGGGAGAGAACCATGCAACCGTTCACGCTCAACTACGCGCGCCCAGCTGTGCAGTTGGACGTCACCACTCCGTACGCGTACGACTCCGGACTGCAGTTGAACGTCCTCCCGGACGGACGGATCGCCGCGACGGACCACGGAGTGCTCAGGGCGCTGGGGACCACGACCTCGACCGCCGGCTCCAAGACGCACTTCGACGACTGAACCACGGGCTTCGAAAGATGACCGTGCTCATTCTGACCAGTGAAGAGGACGTGACGGCGGACATGGTGGTCCTCCGGCTGGGCGAGACGGGCGTGCCCGTGGTCCGGCTCGATCCCGCCGATCTCACCCGAGGGGTGGCGCTTTCGGGCGAGTACATCCAGGGCGACCGCCGTGGACATCTGTCCGTCGGCGGGCGCCTGGTGAGCATGAACGGCCTGCGCTCCGTCTGGGTGCGCAGGCCCGGGGCGCCGGCCTCGCGCGCCCCGCAGCCGTCCGCCTGGCTGACGGAGGAGTCGTCGCAGGCGCTGTACGGCATGCTACGCTGCACGGACGCACGCTGGATGAACCATCCGGACGCCGCCGTCCGGGCCCGCCACAAGCCGTGGCAGCTCCACCTCGCCCAGCGCTGCGGGCTGGCCGTGCCGGCGACCCTGATCACGACGTTCCCGCAGGCGGCGCGGGAGTTCGCGGAACGCTTCCCGGACCTGGTGGTCAAGCCGGTCTCCGGCGCGCATCCGCAGGAGCCGCCGCGTGCGGTGCCGACCAGCCGGGTCGCGCCGGACACCGACTTCGCGGCGGTCGCCTTCGGGCCGACGCTGCTGCAGCGGCGGATCACCAAGCGGGCCGACATCCGGCTCACCGTCGTCGGCGACACGCTGCTGGCCGCGCGCAAGCCCTCCGATCCGGACGCCCACCCCGACGACGTGGACGTCCGTTTCGCCCCGTCGGTCTCGCCGTGGCTGCCCGCGCAGGTGCCCCCGCGCGTCGCCGAGGCCGTGCTGCGTTACATGGCGGGGGCAGAACTGGCCTACGGTGCCTTCGACTTCGCGGAGGACGCCGACGGCATCTGGTGGTTCCTGGAGTGCAACCAGTCCGGGCAGTTCGGGTTCGTGGAGATGGACACCGGCCAGCCGATCGCCGCCACGATCGCCGACTGGCTCGCGGGGAAGGGCGATCCGGGGCGCAGGTGTGCGGCGGGCGACCGGAGCGCGGCCTCTTGAGGGTGCGGGGAAGGGCTCGGAGAAAGGAACGCTGTATGCGCATCGGACTGCTGGGAACCGGCCCGTGGGCCCGGGCGGCGTACGCGCCCGCCCTGGCCGGGCACACCGGCCTGGAGTTCGCCGGGGTGTGGGGGCGCCGGCCGCAGGCCGCCACGGCGCTGGCGGAGCAGTACGGGGTCGCCGCGTACGCCGACGTGGAGGCCCTGCTGGCCGACGTGGACGCGGTCGCGGTGGCCCTGCCGCCTTCCGTGCAGGCGGAGTTGGCGGTCCGCGCGGCGCGGGCGGGCCGGCATCTGCTGCTCGACAAGCCGCTCGCCCTGTCGGTCGCCGAGGGACGGGCCGTCGCGGAGGCGGTGGAGCGGGCCGGAGTGGCGTCGGTGGTGTTCTTCACCGCGCGCTTCCAGAAGGAGCCGGAGGCCTGGATCGAGGAACAGGCCGCCGTCTCCGGGTGGTTCACGGCGCGGGCGCAGTGGCTGGGGGCGGTGTTCACGGGCGACAGCCCGTTCGCGGACTCTCCGTGGCGACGCGAGAAGGGCGCGCTGTGGGACGTCGGCCCGCACGCCCTGTCGGTCCTGCTGCCGGTGCTCGGTGACGTACGGCAGGTGGTGGCGGCGGCGCACGGTCCCGGGGACACCGTCCACCTGGTCCTCGACCACCTCACCGGGGCGTCGAGCATGCTCACGCTGAGCCTGACGGCTCCACCGGCGGCGGCCGGGGCCGATGTGGAGCTCCGTGGCGAGTCGGGGGTGACGGTGCTTCCGGGCAGTTCCGAGGGAGCGGTCCCGGCGCTCACCCGCGCCGCCGACGCCCTGCATCAGGCCGCCCGCACGGGCCGCCGCCACCCCTGCGACATCGTCTTCGGCCTCCGCGTCACCGAGATCCTGGCCATGGCGGAGGAGCGGTTGGCGAACGGCGGGCAATAGGGGCGCTGCCGGCTGGGACGGTGGGTACGCGCAGGACAGCCGTCCGGGGCGCCTGCGAGGCCGTCTGCCGGCCGGGCCGGGCACAGGGCGGTGCGGGCCCGGTCGGCGGGATGTCGGCCGGTGCGGCTCTCGGCCGAGGGCCGGGATCGGCTTGCCGGTGAGCGCCAGCGGGACGAACAGGCTGAGGTGGCCCAGCGCCGCGGTGAGGTCTCGGAGCTCCTCGTCGCCGTTGTGCCGGGGCGTCCTGGCGAGCGGTTCGTCGCAGACGCGCACCCCGAACGGGTCTCCTGCCCTGCCGAGGCCGTCGATTCCCCCGGCGGACGACGGTCGCGTCCGCCTCGACCAGGCCGGCTCCGCACGAGCGCGGCGGGAGCACCGTGTGGGCCCCTTCGCCGACGTCGCCGCGATCGTCGGCCGTACACCGGCCGTGTGCCGTGTGCAGTGAGCCGGCGTCGGCCTGCTGGACCCGGAGGCCACGGCGGCCGGCGGCCTGGTCGACACCCTGCGCCCTCGGTCCGAGGCAGCGAGAGGACCGCACATCACCTGCTCCGCGTCCCGGTCCTGCGCGGCGGGGCCCGTGGTGCGACCCGGAGAAGGCGGTGAGGGCCGGTTCGTCGGCGGGCCCGGGTGAGGGCGGCGGCGTAGCGTGGGGACGTGGGATCGGTGCGCGGCCGGTGGTCGCGTGGCAGGCAGGAGGATCGCGGCTGGCTGCGGGGCGCGCCACCGCCGTGGTGGGTGCGGGCGCTGCCCGTGGTGCTGCTCGTGGCCGTCACCGTGGCCACGCTGATCACTCCCGACGCGCGGGACGCCGGGTTCCTGCTGGGCGCGATCCCGCCGCTGGCCGTCCTGTCGTACGGCCCGGTGGCCACCGCGCTCCTCGGTCTATCGGTGATCGTGGTGCTGAACGTGCCGGCCACGCATCTGGACCGGCCCGGCAACACCGATCTGCTCACCGTCGTGTTCGTGGCCGCCCTGAGTGTGTTCGTGTCCTACGTGCGCAGCCGCCGGGACGCCCAGCTGGACACCGAGCGGGAGATCGGCGAGGCCGTGCAGCGGGCGGTGATGCCGCCGCTGCCGGAGCGGGTCGGGCGGATCGGGTGCGCGGGCCTCTACCGGGCCGCGCAGGACGGGACCCTGGTGGGCGGGGACTTCTACGACGTGCGCGAGGGGCCGTACGGCGTGCGGGCCGTGATGGGCGACGTGCAGGGGCACGGGCTGGCGGCGGTCGCGACGGTGGTGGCGCTGCTGGGGGCGTTCCGGGAGGCGGTGCTGGACCAGCCGGACCTCGAGTCGGTGGTGGCGCGGATGGACCGCAGGCTGGCGGTGGACTCGGCCGGCGTGCGGCACCCGGAGCTGTTCGCCACCGGGGTGCTGCTGGAGTTCTCGCCCGACGCGCGTGCGGTCCGGGTGGTGGCCTGTGGTCATCCGGCGCCCGTCCTGCTGCAGGCGGGGCAGGCCGTGGAGGTGACGGTCACGCCCGGTCCGCCGCTGGGGCTCGGGATGGTCGGGGTCGATCCGCCGAAGGGGGCCACGGTGGCGCTCGGCCCGGGCGACCGGCTGTTCCTGGCCTCCGACGGCGTGTGGGAGGCGCGGGACGCCTCGGGCTCCTTCTATCCGCTGCCCGACCGGCTGGTCGCCCTGACCGGGACCGCGCCCGCCGAGCTGCCCGGTGCGGTGTGGGCGGACCTGCTGCAACGGCGCTACATGGTCCGCGACGACGCCACCATCCTGGTGCTCGCGCCCGAGTCCACGGGCCCCTGACCCGGCCCCTCCGGCCTGCGCCCTGGGGCCGTGCCCGCCCCGCGCCGACCTCCCGCGCCTGCGCGTCCCCGGTGCCGACGCCCGGCAGCGCCCGTCAGCCCACGTCCCACAGGAAGCGGTGGGTGTGGATGCCGAAGTAGGGGAAGGACTGGATCTCGCGGACGCCCTCCAGGGGACGGACGGCGTCGTTGACGAAGTCCAGCAGGGCCTTCGGGCCGGGCGCGACCACCTCGGCGAACAGGTCGAATCCGCCCGAGGTCAGGACCGAGTAGACGACCTCGGGCCGTTCGGCGAGCGCGTCGGCGACGGTGCGGGGATCCCCGTCGACACCGATGCCGAGCAGCGCCATGGCCTGACCGCCCATGGCCATCGGGTCGGTGACGCCGACCACCTGAACGGTCTTGGACTCCAGCAGGCGCTGCAGCCGCTGCCGGGCCGCGGAGGCGGACAGGCCGACCTTCGGGCCGAGGTCGGCGTAGGCGATGCGGCCGTCGGTCTGCAGCTCGCGCAGGATGGCCCGGTCGATCTCGTCCATGGGCACGGGTGATCCCTTCTCAGCCGGCCAGTTCGGACAGGGCGGCGGCGAAGACCTCGGTGTGCCTGTCGACGTCCTGCTCGGTGGTGTCGGGGCACATGAGCGCCATGTTGTGGAACGGGGTGAGGAGGATGCCCCGGTTGGCGAGGTACAGGTGCAGGAAGTCCTCCAGCTCCGGGTCGGAGGCCGCCGCGGACTCGGTGCCGGTGCGCGGCGCCGGGGAGGTGAAGCGGTACTCGGTGCGGGCGCCGAGGCGGCTGACGGACCAGGGCAGGCCGTGCGCCTCGACACCGGCCCGGACACCGGCCTCGAAGCGTTCGGAGAGCTTGGCCATGCCGACGAACGCCTCGTCCGTCAGCACGTGCTCGAGGGTGGCCCGCATCGCCGCGACCGACAGCGCGTTGCCCGCCAGGGTGCCGCCCACGCCGCCCATGTCGACGAGGTCCAGGTCGGTACGGGCGAGCAGCCGCTCGGCCAGCTCGGCGGAGAGCCCGTAGGCGCCGGCCGGGATGCCGCCCCCGATGGCCTTGCCGATGGTCAGCAGGTCCGGCTCCAGGTCCCACGCGGCGGTGCAGCCCCCGGGCCCGGCGGAGAAGGTGTGCGTCTCGTCGTTGATCAGCAGCACGCCGTACCGCCGGGTCAGCTCGCGGACGCCCGCGAGATGGCCGGGCTCGGGCAGGACGATGCCGATGTTGGTGAGAGCGGGCTCCATGAGGACGGCGGCGACGTCGCCGTGGGCCAGCTCGCGCTCCAGTCCCACCAGGTCGTTGAACTCCGCGACCCGGCTGGTCAGCGTCACGTCGCACGGGGCGCCGACGTTGCCGGGGCGGGCCGCGCCCTCGCCGTCCGGGCCGACCACGATCAGGGACTCGTCGACGCTGCCGTGGTAGCAGTAGCTGTTCACCAGGATCTTCTGCCGGCCGGTGACGGCGCGGGCGAGCCGGATCGCCCAGCGGTTGGCGTCGGTCGCGGTCAGCGAGAAGCTCCAGCGCGCCAGGCCGAACCGGCGGGTCAGTTCGGCGCCGACCCACTCGGCGTCCTCGGTGGGCAGCATGGCGGTGGCGCCGCCCAGGTCGCCGTACCGCCGCTGCACCGCCTCGGTGACGGGGGCGGGCGAGTGACCGGCCATCGCGCCGGTGTCGCCGAGGCAGAAGTCGATGTACTCGTGCCCGTCCACGTCGGTGACCCGGGCACCGCGCGCACCGGCCAGGTAGCGGGGGAAGGCACCGGCCGTCTTGTTCATCCATGTCATCGGCACCCGGCCGAAGAGGTGGTCGGCCCGCGCATAAGCCGCGCGCGAGCGCGGGTTGCGCCGCTCGGCCTCGCTGCTCTCGCGGGCCATGAGGGTGTGCAGACGGGTGCGGTCCATGAAATGCCTCGCCGGATACGGTGACGGATGACGTGAGACTACGACCGAAACAATGACTCCAGCAAGGGTTGACGCATGATTCGGTTGCCTTGACGCTTGAATCAAGCGTGAGCCGTCTCCGCTGCCGACCTCAAGGGGCGACGCGTCCCCCGTCCTCAACTGACGAACCCGCGCGCGGAGTTCGAACGTCCCGGCGCAAACGCCAGGGCGCGCCACCCCTTCCGCCAGGTAGAAATATCTACCAGCATGCATATGCCGAGTTGGTGTGCAGGCGCACGAAGTGCCCGGCCCTGGCCGTTTCCTGCGCCCAGGGGGCGGCGAGCGAGGACATCCGGAGCAGTGCATGACGAACACGATGTGGATGCGTGGCGTGGAGTGGCTGGCCGCTGCGGCGGCGGACCCGCGCGCCTGCAAATGGGAGTGGGATCACGGGGAGGGCGTCGCGCTGCTGGAGGCGGGCCGCTTCTGGGACGTGCTGAGCGTCCCCGACCGGCTGGGACTGCTCGCCCTGGACCTGCTGTGGCGGCCGTCGCTGCCGGTGCCGGGGCCCACCCTGGTGGACACCACCGCCGGACGCGTCGGCTTCTTCCTGCCGCCGGACCCGTCCGGCGGCTGGGTGGGCGCCGGACTGCGGTACGCGACCAAGGGGTCCTGGGTGGCCGTTCCGCCGCCGTACCGGCCGTCCCGCTCCCTGGAGTGGCTCGTGCCGCCCGACGGCAACGGCACGCTCCATGCGCCCGGCACCCTCGAAGAGGCGCTGCGACACGCCAACGGCACCCTCGCCGTACTGGCGCCGATGGCCGGGCGGTAGGGGGATCAGGGGCGGCCGCGCTCGGGCCGCCCACCCGGGGCGAGGCCGAGGAAGGGCGCCCACACCACCTCCGGCTGCGCGGGAACCGCCCGGCCATCGGCCCGCCACTCCGCGACGAGCCGCGCGTAGATCGGCTCCCGCGTCCGGTCCACCCTGCCGAGCCGGTGCCTCCGGTCGCCCCCGGGCGTCTGCTCCGTCCGGTGCTGGTGGTCCACACGGTCCAAGCGCTTCATGCCGGGGCAACGCCCTGTGACCGCCGCCGGTTCGCCCCGGGCCGATCCGCTCACCGGGTCGGGTGAGGGCGTCGCTCGAACGATGCGTTCCGCCCGTCGGACAACCATCCCGCCCCGGACCGGGCGCTCCTGACCTCCCGCCCCCTGCCACTGCTCCCGGCCTCGGCTCCCCGTTCCGCGCTCCGGCTCCCGGCCCTCGTCCCGTTCCGCGCCCCCGTTCCCTGCCCGCCGCGCCCGGCTCCACGAGCAGTGGCGGCCCCGGCCCGCGCGCACCGAGGCGCGGGTGCCGTCGGTCCGAGGGGCGGCGCGAGACGTCCACTCCTATGCTGTGAATCGTGAAGGTCCGGGCCACGACGTGCCGCTCACCGCACGTTCGCCTCTCCCGTGCTTGGAGTCCAGGCCATGTCGCACTCATCCGCGCCTCTGCGCAGGGGGACGGTGATCGCCGTCGCGGCGGGGACGCTGCTGACACCGGTCGCCGCCGAACCCGTACGGGCAGCGTCCTCCCCCGTGCCTGCCGGGCTCTCCGCCGGCTCGTCCCCCGCCGCGCCGCAGGTCCGCGCGATGACGCCTCAGGTGGCCCGCCGGCTCGACGCCGCGGTCCAGCGGGTGATGCACGAGGCACAGGTGCCCGGCGTGACCGTCGGCATCTGGACCCCGGGACAGCCGAGTTACGTCCGCTCGTTCGGTGTCGCCGACAGGAGCACCGGCCGCACGATGGCGCCGGACCTGTACATGCGCATCGGCAGCGAGACCAAGACGTTCACCGTGACCGCCCTGCTGCAGCTGGTGGACCAGGGGAAGGCGCACCTGGACGACCCGATCGGCAGGTACGTCGACGGCGTGCCCAACGGTGACGAGATCACGCTGCGTCAGCTCGCGGGGATGCGTAGCGGGCTGTTCAACTACTCCGCGGACCCGGGGTTCTTCAAGGCGCTCACCTCCGACCCGCAACGGAGCTTCACGCCCCGGCAGTTGCTCGCCTACTCCTTCAAGCACCCGGTGATGTTCCGGCCGGGGGAGAAGTTCTTCTACTCCAACACCAACCTGATCCTGCTCGGCCTGGTGGTGGAGAAGCAGAGCGGCCGGCACCTCGGGGACTACATCAAGCAGCACATCCTCGATCCGGCCGGGATGAAGGACACGCTCTTCCCGGCCGGGAACGAGTTCCCCGCCCCGCACGCGCAGGGGTACACCGAGCAGACGGCGAACGGCACCCAGGCCGACGCGACCGACTGGAATCCGTCCTGGGGCTGGGCGGCCGGCGCGATGATCTCCACGCTCGAGGATCTGCACACCTGGGCGCCCACGGTCGCCACGGGCCGCTTCCCGGACGGCAAGCGGATGGTCGGTGCCGCCACGCAGCAGCAGCGGCTGGTCACGCCGCCGACCGGCTCGATCGCGGGAGCGGGCTACGGCCTCGGGATCTTCCACGTGCAGGGCTGGATCGGGCACAACGGCTCCCTGCCGGGCTACGAGTCGCTCACGATCCACCTGCCGTCGACCCGGACGACGCTCGTCGCGCTCCTCAACACCGACACCGACTACCGGGGTCAGGAGCCCAGCACCGTGCTGGGCGAGGCGATCACGCGGATCATCTCCCCGCAGCACGTCTACGATCTCCCGGTCTCACCGACCGGGTGAGGCACGAACTCGGCCAGATCCGTGGCCGGGAGAGTTCGCGCGGTGTGCTTTCCGCCGAGGACGGCGTCTACTGAAGGACGACCGCCTCGTGAGAGGGCCGCTCACCCAGGAGATCCGTCGTGACCGTCACCGACCGCATCGCCCTCGACCCCTTCGGATCCGACATCGTGGCGGAGAGCGCCCGGCTGCGCACCCTCGGCCCCGTCGTACCCGTCGAACTGCCCGGCGGCATCCCCGCGTGGGCGCCCACCGGCTACGACACCCTGAAAGACCTCGTCCTCGACCCTCGGGTCAGCAAGGACGCGCGCCTGCACTGGCGGCTGTGGCCGGAGCTGGAGCAGCACCCGTCCTGGAGCTGGATGGCGAACTGGGTGGGCGTGGTCAACATGCTCTCCACCTACGGCACCGACCACGCCCGGCTGCGCAAGCTGGTGGCGCCGAGTTTCACGCACCGGCGCACCGAGGCGATGCGCCCGCGCGTGGCGGCCCTGACCGCCGAACTGCTGGACGCGCTGGAGACCGAGGGCGCGGACGGCCGCGTGATCGATCTGCGGACGGGGCTCGCGCATCCGCTGCCGATGCGCATGATCTGCGAACTGCTCGGTGTGCCGGAGGAGTTGCGGCCCGATGCGGCACGCCTCATCGCCGACATCATGGACACCTCCGACCCGAGCCCCGAGTTCGCGGCCTCCGTGCACGAGCGGATCGGCTCGGTGCTGGGCGCGCTGGTCGACCACCGGCGCACGCACCCGGGCGACGACATCACCACGGAGCTGATCCGGGTCCGTGACGACGACGGCGACCGGCTCTCCGACCAGGAGCTGCTGCACACGCTGCTGCTGGTGGTCGGCGCCGGGTTCGAGACCACCGTCAACCTCATCGGCAACGCGGTGGTCGCGCTGCTGACGGATCCGGCGCAGCTGGCGGCGGTGCGCTCCGGGGCGGTCGGCTGGGAGCAGGTGGTCGACGAGACGCTGCGGGTGCATCCGTCCATCGCCGCACTGCCGCTGCGGTTCGCGGTGGACGATCTGAAGGTGGGGGACGTGACGATCCCGGCCGGGGACGCGATCATCACCACGTACGCGGCGGCCGGTCTGGACCCGGCGCACTACGGCGCGGACGCGGCCGTCTTCGACGCGGCGCGGGGCGCCGAGGACCACCTGGCGTTCGGTGCAGGGGTGCACCGCTGCATCGGGGCGCCGCTGGCCCGGCTGGAGGCGCTCACGGCACTGCCCGCCCTGTTCTCCCGTTTCCCGGGGCTGCGCCTGGCCGTCGGGCCCGAGGAGCTGCGGCACGTGCCGTCGTTCATCGCGCACGGCTGGCAGGAGATCCCGGTGCTGGCCGGGTGAGCGGGGCACGGGGCCGCGACCGGTCCCCCGTTCCGGTCGTGCCCCGCGCGGACTGCCGAACTTAACCGCAGTGCCGGGCCGGCGGTAGCGCACCGATGCCCTGAGCGGCCCGGACGGCACTCACCGGTGCACAGGCCGGTCCGGTTGGTCCCGGTTCGCCGGACCCAGCGCGGGCAGGGTCAGCTCGCCGGTGACGAGATGGGCGAGGACCACCTCGTACAGATCGGTGCCGCCGGCCGTCAGCCGGCGTTCCAGGACGGGTTCGGCGGCCCTGACGTGTTCGCGCACGGTCTGGGCGTGCACGCCCAGCGCCTCGGCCGCGCGTTCGGCGTGTGCGTCGGCCGCGAGCCAGGCGCGCAGGGTGCCGCGCAGGTCCCGGCCGTCCGTGTCGAGGCGGCCGAGGAGGCGCTCGGCCCAGCTCCGCAGCGCGCTGGTGCGCAACAGGTCGGCGAGCTGTGCCGCGGCGGGCCGGCGGGGTGCCGTGCCGCCGGGGTCGCAGGGGCCGTGCGCCGCCTCGGTGTTGAGTGCCATCTGGGCGACGGCGCGGACGGTCAGGGCGGACAGATCGGCGTCGAGCAGTGCCGCGAGGCGGTCCATGCGGGCGCGGACCGTGTTGCGGCTGACACCGAGCACCTTGGCGGTGCTGACGGCGGTGAACTCCAGGCCGAGGCGGGTGGTGGCGAGCAGTTCGGCGCGCACATGGTGCGCCAGCGTGTCGAGCGGCCGCAGCACCTGCGCCGACCAGGCGCGCAGCGCGTCCGGATGCATGAGCTGTGCGGGGCGGGTGCGTTCGGCGTAGATGGCGGCCCGGTCCGGCCGGAACCGGGCGACGGCGAGCGCGCTGACGGCCTGACCGTAGGCGGTGGCGGTCAGGGCGAGGCGCTGCCGGGGGCTGCCGCCGAGGAAGGTGCCGGGCCGGCCGACGACGAGGGAGCGCAGCCGCTCCTCCACCTCGGCCGACGGGCCGAGGACGATGACGTGTCCGTCCATCGCGGGGCAGCGCACGACGAGCGCCCCGCCCTCGGTGACGTCCAGGCAGGCGTCGGCGAGCCGGTCGCGTTCGGCCGCGGCGGACTCGACGACGTACACCCGGGCGGTGTCGTCCTCCAGCAGCCCCGGCCACAGCCCCGCGGCGACGCGGCGGGCGGAGACGGTGTCCTCCACCATCAGCAGTTGCAGGATCGCCAGCCGCAGGTCGGCCGTGGCCCGCCGCAGCCGACCTGCGGCCTCCGTCAGCTCCCGCTCGCGCAGGACGAGTTCCAGTGCCCCCGCGGTGTGGTTGAGGATCTCCGCGGTGTGCCGGTCGAAGGCGGCCGGGCGGGCCGCGGCCAGGACGGCACCGGGGGCGGGGGCCGGGCCTTGGTGACGTATCCCGACCAGGCGCGCATGCCCTTCACCGTCCTCGAGGGCGGCGGCGGAGAGCCGGCCGCCGGCGATGTCGGCGACCACGGCGGCGTCGAGCGGCAGCCGCTCCCCGGCGAGCAGGTGGCCGTGGGCGTCCAGGAGGCACACCCTGGCACGGGTGGTCCGGGCGAGCCAGGCGACGAGGCGGCGCGGATCGCGTCCGGCGGGCCGCAGCTGGCCGAGCAACTGCTGTGCCCAGGCGGTCTCACCGTCGTACGGCCGCGGGATCGCGCTGTCCTCGTCCGGTCGGCCGGTCACGTGCCCCTCTCCTCGTCTCCGCGTTGACCTGGGCGTACGCAGGGGCACGTTACCCGACGTGCCGGGCACCCGTCCCGCGCCGCACATGGCTCCGCCGGCGGCCTGGGGGGACGGGCCGCCGGCGGAGACGCCGCGTCCGGAGTGGGGGGACAGCCCCGGACGGCTCGAAAGTTCGTGTGCCCGGGAATCCACCGGCTACACCAGGGGATCTCAGGCCGGTCCGACGGCGGCACCGGACCGGCCGGCCCGCGCGCCACCCGGACCCGGCCGCCGCCACGACGACCGCGTCCGGCAGCCGGACCACGCCGACGATCCGGCACAGCCGTGCGCCGTTCACGAAGACCCGCCCAGGGCCCCAGACCACGGCCGACCGCAAAGCCCGGCGCATACCCGGACACCGGCGCCACACCACGGCGACGGCGCCCGCCTGGGCCGACCGGACCCAGGGACACGACGAGCGGTCCGACAGCGGCACCGGACCGGCCGGCCCGCGCGCCACCCGGGCCCCGCCCGCCCGCGCCCGGGCCGGTCGTCCGGCGCGACAGCCACGGTGGCGGCGTCCTCCACCTCGGCCGGCCGGGGCCTGGGGCACGCCGACGCCGGTCGGCGCCGTACCTGCGCGCACTGCCTCCGGTGACGGCATAAGCTCGGCGGATGGCGAAGTACTTCGACGTGCACCCCGAGAACCCGCAGTCGCGCAGCATCGGCCAGATCGCCGACGCGGTGCGTGAGGGGGCGCTCATCGCATACCCGACGGACTCCTGTTACGCGCTCGGCTGCCGGCTGGGCAGCCGGGACGGCATGGACCGGATCCGCTCGATCCGCCGACTCGACGACCGGCATCACTTCACGCTGATGTGCCGGGACTTCGCGCAGCTCGGCCAGTTCGTCCGGGTGGACAACGACGTGTTCCGGGCGGTGAAGGCGTCGACGCCCGGCAGCTACACCTTCATCCTGCCGGCCACCCGCGAGGTGCCGCGCAAGCTGCTGCACCCGAAGAAGAAGACCGTGGGCGTGCGCATCCCGGACCACGTGGTGACCCAGGCGCTGCTGGCGGAGCTGGGCGAGCCGCTGCTGTCCAGCACGCTGTTGCTGCCGGACGAGGAGGAGCCGATGACCCAGGGATGGGAGATCAAGGACCTGCTCGACCATGCGGTGGACGCGGTGGTCGACTCGGGCGACTGCGGCACCGAGCCGACGACGGTGGTCGACTTCTCGGGCGGCGAGGCGGAGATCGTCCGCCGGGGCGCCGGAGACACCAGCCGCTTCGAGTGACCGGACGGTACGCCGGGTGCGGCGGCCGGGGATCTCGCGTGACAGCATGGCCGTGGCGGGGGCGTCGAGAGGTACCGCCGCCCGGCGCCCGTTCCCTGAGGAAGGGCCGTGTGACCATGACCGACGTACGAGGCGCCACCGTCGACATCCCGACCGGTGACGGCGTGTGCGACGCCTATCTCGTCCATCCCGCCGACGGGCGCCCCCATCCGGCCGTGCTGTTCTACCAGGACGCCTACGGGATGCGCCCGCACCTGAGGTCGATGGCCGACCGGCTCGCCGCGGCCGGCTACACGGTGCTGGTGCCGAACGTCTTCTACCGCCTCGGCCGGACGCCGGTCGTGGACCTTCCCGAGTTCATCGACCCGTCCGCCGACCCGACGATCTGGGAGCGGCTCGGCCCGGTGGTGGGATCGCTGACGCCCGACCTGATCGAGCGCGACGCGGACGCCTATCTGCGCCGGCTGGCCGACAGCCCGTCGGCGGCCGACGGCCCGGCCGCGGTGACCGGCTACTGCATGGGCGCGCGACTGGCCGTGTGGACGGCGGCCGGCCATCCGGACCGGGTCGCGGCGGCGGCCGGGTTCCACGCCGGAGGTCTCGTCGTCGACGGTCCGGACAGTCCGCACCTGTCGGCCCCGCGGATCACCGCGGAGCTGTACTTCGGTCACGCCGGTGACGACCCGTCGCTGCCTCCGGAGCAGGCAGCGCGTTTCGAGGAGGCGCTGACCGCGGCCGGGGTCCGGCACATCTGCGAGATCTACGAGGGTGCCCGCCACGGCTACACACAGGCCGACACCCCCGCCTACGACCGGGCGGCCGACGAGCGCCACTGGGCGGCGCTGCTCGACCTGCTCGAGCGCGCGTTCTGACCCCACGGCCCGCTGCCCACCCTGGGCCGGGGCAGCGGGCCGGCTCCGCCCGCCACCGCCCGACTCCGTCCAAGTCATTGACATGCACGCGCCCCGGCGGGAATCTGAGAGCGCTCTCAGACAGGTACGGACCAAGTTCCGTACGACCCCGACCCCACACGGAGGCAGAGAGTGCCACTCAGTTTCATACGCCCCGCGCTGCCCCTCACGACCGCCGCCGCTCTGGTCAGCGGGCTGCTCGCCCTCGGCGCGCCGGAGCAGGCCGGTGCCGCCGTGCCGGACACGGTCCCGCTGAAGATCACCAACAACTCGGGCCGTTCGGGCCCGCTCTACGTCTACGACCTGGGCACCCAGCTGTCCTCGGGCCGGCAGGGCTGGGCCGACGCCAACGGCACCTTCCATGCCTGGCCGGCGGGTGGCAATCCCCCCACCCCGGCACCGGACGCGGCGATCACCGGCCCGGCCGCCGGACAGTCGACGACGATCCGTCTGCCGAAGTTCTCCGGCCGCGTCTACTTCTCCTACGGCCAGAAGCTCGTCTTCAAGCTCACCACCGGCGGGCTGGTGCAGCCGGCCGTGCAGAACCCGTCCGACCCCAACCGGGACATCCTGTTCAACTGGTCCGAGTACACGCTGAACGACTCCGGGCTGTGGCTCAACAGCACCCAGGTGGACATGTTCTCGGCCCCGTACGCGGTCGGGGTGCAACGCGCCGACGGCAGCGTGAGCAGCACCGGGCACCTGAAGCCGGGTGGTTACACGGGCTTCTTCGACGCACTGCGCGGCCAGTCCGGCGGCTGGCCCGGGCTGATCCAGAAGCGTTCCGACGGCACGGTGCTGCGCGCCTTGTCCCCGCTGTACGGCGTGGAGACCGGCGCCCTGCCGGCGAACGTGATGGACGACTACGTCAACCGGGTCTGGCAGAAGTACACGACGTCGACGCTGACGGTCACGCCGTTCGCCGACCAGCCGAACACCAAGTACTACGGCCGCGTCTCGGGCAACGTCATGAACTTCACCAACGCCTCGGGCGCCGTCGTCACCAGCTTCCAGAAGCCCGACGCGGACAGCGTCTTCGGCTGCCACAAGCTGCTCGACGCGCCCAACGACAACGTCCGCGGCCCCATCTCCCGCACTCTGTGCGCGGGTTTCAACCGCTCGACGCTGCTGAGCAACCCCAACCAGCCGGACACCACGACGGCCGGCTACTACCAGGACGCCGTGACGAATCAGTACGCGCGTGCCGTGCATGCCCGGATGGCCGACGGCAAGGCCTACGCGTTCGCCTTCGACGACGTCGGCAACCAGGAGTCGCTGGTCCACGACGGCAGCCCGCAGCAGGCGTATCTGACACTGGATCCGCTGAGCTGACATGCCGCGGCCCCGCACCCCGGCCGGCTGCCGGGGTGCGGGGCTGCGGTCGTACGGGTCAGCCGGTCGTCAGGGCGGTGTCGTCCACGACGAAGCTGGTCTGCAGCGAGGAGTCCTCCACGCCGTTGAACTTCAGGGTGACCGTCGAGCCCGCCAGCGAGGACAGGTCGAAGGACTTCTGGCTGTAGCCGGAGGCCTTGTTGAGGTTCGAGTAGGTCGCGAGGGTCTTCGAACCGGCGGTGACCGTCAGCTTGTCGTACTGGGTGCTGGTGGTCGTCTCCGCGCTGTCGATGTGCAGGTAGAAGGTCAGGGTCGCCTTGCAGCCCGCGGGGATCGTCACCGACTGGGACAGGGTGTCGGTGTGCGAGGAACCGTAGCCGTCGAGCCAGGCCTTGTAGGAGCCGCCGTGGGCCGCCTCACCGCTGTCGTTGGTGATGACACCGCTGGTCGCGGTCCAGCTGGTGGCACCGGACTCGAAGCCGGGGTTCTGCAGCAGCTGGGTCGAGGTGCAGCCGCCGCCACCACTGGAGTTGACCGTCCACGTGAAGTTCGCGGTGCCGGTCGCACCGGTGGAGTCGGTCACCGTCACCGTGGTGTTGGACGTCCCCGCCGTGGTCGGCGTGCCGCTGATCAGACCGGTGGAGCTGTTGATCGACAGGCCGGCCGGCAGACCGGAGGCGCTGTAGCTCAGCGCACCGCTGTTGGTGCTGCTCGCCTGCACCTGGAGGCTGACGGCGGTACCGACGGTGGAGGTCTGGTTGCCCGGGTTGGTGACCGTCACGCCGTTACCCGGCGGGGTGACGTGGCTGCCGACGTTGATGCCGGCGAAGGCGTTGGCGACCCCGGCGTACTGGGCGGAGTTGGCGCCGTACAGCGCGGTCGCCGCGTTCAGGGCGGCGGTGCGGGCAGCGGCGTAGTTGGTGCTGGACGTCATGTACGTCGTCAGCGCCTTGTACCAGATCTGCAGCGCGGCGGCGCGGCCGATGCCGGTGACGGCGACGCCGTCCGAGGTCGGGCTGTTGTAGGTCACGCCGTTGATGACCTTGGTGCCGCTGCCCTCGGACAGCAGGTAGAACATGTGGTTCGCCGGGCCCGAGGAGTAGTGCACGTCCAGGCCGCCGACACCGGAGTACCAGCTGTCGGCGGAGCCGCCGTCCTTGCTGGGCTTGTCCATGTAGCGCAGCGGGGTGCCGTCGCCGTTGATGTCGATCTTCTCGCCGATGAGGTAGTCGCCCGGGTCGGACGCGTTGTTGGCGTAGAACTCCACGCCGGTGCCGAAGATGTCGGAGGTGGCCTCGTTCAGGCCGCCGGACTCGCCGCTGTACTCCAGCCCCGCGGTGTTGGAGGTGACGCCGTGGCTCATCTCGTGGCCGGCCACGTCCAGCGAGGTCAGCGGGTCGTTGTTCCCTGAGCCGTCGCCGTAGGTCATGCAGAAGCAGCCGTCGTCCCAGAAGGCGTTCACGTACGAATTGCCGTAGTGGACGCGGGAGTAGGCGCCGACACCGTCGTTCTTGATGCCGCTGCGGCCGAAGGTGTTCTTGTAGAAGTCCCAGGTCTCCTGCGCGCCGTAGTGCGCGTCGGCGCCCGCGGTGGCGGCGTTGGAGTTGGTGCCGTCCCCCCAGGTGTCGCTGGACTGCGAGAACAGCGTCCCGGTCCCCGAGGATCCGTGGTTCAGGTTGTACGTCTTGTGGCCGCCGCGTGCGCCGTCGGTCAGCGTGTACGTCGAACCCGACTGGGTCGTGGTCAGCGTGACCTGCCCGCTGTACCGGGTGTTGCCGGTACCGGTCTTGACCGCCTGGTACCGGTACAGCTCCTTGCCGGTGCCGGCGTCGGTGATGACGTGCAGCTGGCTGGGCGTGCCGTCGTCCTGGAAGCCGCCGATCACCGTCTCCCAGGCGAGCTTCGGGGTGCCGGTGCCGGCCCAGATCACCTTGCGGGCGCTGTCGGCGGTGGCCTTCGTGGCGTCGAGGGACCTGGCGGTCTTCAGCGCCTTGGTCTCCGCGGCCGACTTGGTGAAGGTCGCGGTGGTCGAGGCGACCTTGATCGTGTGCTTGTTGTTGTACGTGGTGCTCACGGTTCCCGCGGCCAGCGAGGCGGGCGGGGTGTGCACGACGAGGTCGCCGCCGAGGACGGGCAGACCGGCGTAGGTGCGCTCGTAACGCGTGTGCACCGTACCGTCGTTGTCCTTCACGACGTCCCTGACGACCAGCTTCTCCTTCGCGCCGAGCCCCAGCGTGCGGGCGGTCGCGGCGGTGCTCTGCTGGGCGCTCTTCATCAGGGCGCGGTGCTGGGCCGGGCTGAGCTTGGCCTCCAGACCGCCGGTGCGCAGCGGGCTGGGGTGGGCGGCGGCGGGGTGGGCGGTCGCCGGGACCGCCTGGAGGCCGACGGCGAGGAAGGCCGCGGTGGAGACCAGGGCGGCTCCGACCGTGGCCCGCTTGTGGGGAAGGGGTCTGTGGGGTCTCACTCGTACTCCTCATGCTGCGGCCGCCGGGTCGCGGCCGGTGACAGACCGGGCAGACGGGTCTGCTGCCCGGCTGAGTTGAGCTGTGCGGGACCGTGATCCGTGAACGGGTGGGGAGAACCGATGTGCGCAGGGAGAATGACAGGATTGACCAGTCCATGCCACCCAATGGGGTGGCAATCGAGGGTTTTCCCTATGAGACGGGGGGACGGACACCGGACGAACGGCCGGAAGTCGCCGGGTCGATTCCCGGCGTCGTCCTCACAGCCGCACGGTCATCTCCACGGCAACGGGATCGCCGGCCGTGAGCCCCTGCGGTGTCCGCACCGCGCTCTTGAGCGGCAGCAGATAGCCGCCGTCCTTGGGGAAGAGGGAGGTGGTGAAGGCGACGCCGCCGATCGTCGCCTCGACGGGGATCACGCCCCAGCCGTACGTCGCCAGGGCGGCCACCTCGCGGATGTCGGCGGATTCCGCGTCCGGCACGGCGACGAAGTAGTACGGCGACGGGCCCCGCCACTCCATCACGCGGCCGGTGAAGTCCAGTTGCATGCTTGCGACCCGCTTCCTGGAGGAGGGCCGGGGGTGTTCAGCCTATCGGGTCCCCGGCGCAGGGGCCGAGGCCCCGGCAACCCCCTGCGAGCGGTGCGTTGTTACCGTTCACGGCGTGTCTGACTCCTCACGCGATACCGCTCAGGGCGCCGGCTGGGGCTCGGCCGAGCGCGGCGCCTACCAGCAGCTGATGCCGGAACACGTCGAGAAGCTGTCGTGGCTGAATCCGCGGACCCTGTGGGCCGCCCGCAACGGCGTGCTGGCGTCCTGGTTCGGCGATCCCACCGGCCGCACCCGCAGCCGGTGGGTGGCGCAGCGGCGGGCGGCGGGAGCACCGGCCGACAAGGTGATCCGGCGGGAGGTACCCGAGCGGTTCTCCTTCCTGGTCATCGGCGACACCGGCGAGGGCGACGCCTCCCAGTACGCCGTCGTACCGGGTTTCCTGAAAGTCGGTCAGGACACGGAGTTCGCGGTGCTCGCCAGCGACGTGATCTATCCGGTGGGCAGCGCGGGCGACTACGGCACCAAGTTCTTCCGGCCCTACCAGGACTATCCCGCGCCGATCTTCGCGATACCGGGCAACCACGACTGGTACGAGGACCTCGGCGCCTTCATGCGCGTCTTCTGCGCCGACTCCCCGCCGCTCGCCCCCGAGCCCCGGCCCCGCCCGCTCGGCCGCGCCTGGTGGCGCACCCTGCTCTGGCACCGCCCCGGTCCCACCGACGAGCAACGACTCGCGCAGGCAAGGGCGTTGCGGTCGGCGCCGGGCCAGCGGGCCGAGCAGCCGGGGCCGTACTGGGCGATCGACGCGGGCCCGGTGCGGATCGTCGGCATCGACACCGGTCTGCTGGGCACGGTCGACGCCGAACAGGGCGCCTGGCTGCGGGAGGTGTCGAAGGGGCCGAAGCCGAAGATCCTCGTCACCGGGTCACCGCTGTACGTCGACGGCGAGCACCACCCGTGCGCCATCGAGGGCGGCGGCACGGTGGACGAGATCGTCCGCGCCCCCGAGCACCACTACGTGGCCGCGATCGGCGGCGACATCCACAACTACCAGCGCTACCCGGTCGACGTGGACGGCCGCACCGTCCAGTACGTGGTCGCGGGTGGCGGCGGGGCGTTCATGCACGCCACGCACACCATCCCGCGGGTGGCCGTCGGCGGTGTCACCGAGCGCGACTTCCGCTGCTATCCGCTGCGCGGCGACTCGCTCGCCTTCTACAGCCGTCTGTACGGCCGCCGGCTGCGGCTGCGCCGCCTGTTCCGGCTCACCGAGGCCGAGGCGACCGCGGTCGTCGCCGAACGCCTCGGCATCGAACCGGGCCGCGCGCCCGGCCCCGACGCCCGGGTCACCCGGCGTACCCGGCTCGTCGCGAGCCTCCTGGGCACCGGCAGCCGCCCCGACCGCGGCTCCCGGTTCCGGCTGCCCGTGAAGAAGATGTACACCCAGCTGTTCTCGCCGTCCTCCACCACCTACGACCCGCCGTTCTTCAAGTGCTTCCTGCGGCTGGACGTCACCCCGGACGCGGTCCGGCTGCGCTGCTTCGCCGCCACCGGCAACCGGGCGCAGGAACTCGATCCGCCGGTCGAGGACGAGGTCACGATCCCGCTGGAGTGAGCCACGGATCGCATCACACGGTCGTCACACTCGCCTGCCAGAATCGAGGTGGAGTCGTCTCACGACCGCTGGAGGAGCCCGTGCCGTCCACTCCCCGCCCGCTGCGCAAGCTGGGCTTCCTCACCATCGGGCTGTTCGACGCGGCGGACCCGGCCCGGGGTCACGAGTCCACGCTGGGGATCATCGAGCTGGGTGAGCGGCTCGGCTTCGACAGCGCCTGGGTCCGCCACCGGCATCTTCAGTACGGCATCTCGTCCCCGGTCGCCGTCCTGGCCGCCGCCTCGCAGCGGACCCGCCGGATCGAGCTGGGCACCGCGGTCATACCGCTCGGCTGGGAGAACCCGTTGCGGCTCGCCGAGGACCTGGCGACCGTCGACGTGCTGTCCGGCGGCCGGCTGAACCCGGGGGTCAGCGTGGGCCCGCCGATGCACTACGACCACGTCAAGGGCGCCCTCTATCCCGACACCGCCGACGCGGAGGACTTCGGCCACGAGCGGGTGCGGCGGCTGCTGGACCTGGTGCGCGGCAAGCCCGCCACCGACTTCAGCGGGGTGGAGGGGTTCGAGATCTACTCGGACGTGGTGCAGCCGCACTCCCCCGGGCTCGGGCGGCGGCTGTGGTACGGCGGCGGCAGCCTCGGGTCGGCGCGCTGGGCCGGCGAGCACGGCATGAACTTCCTGACCAGCAGTGTCGTCAAGGCGAAGGGCCGGGAAGGGCCGCTCGACTTCGCCGAGATCCAGCTGTCCCACGTCCGGGAGTTCCGCGCCCACCACCCGGACGGTGAGGCGGCCCGGGTCTCGCAAGGCCTGGTGGTGATCCCCACGGACTCGGCGACACCGCGACAGCGCGCCACGTACGAGGAGTACGCGGCCGGGCGGCTGCCGCGCACGGCCTCCCCGCAGGGCCCGGCGCGGCTGCTGTTCGCGCCGGACCTGGTCGGCACCTCGGCGGAGCTCGCCGAACGGCTGCATGCGCACGCCGCGTTCCGCGAGATCGACGAGGTGGCGTTCGCGCTGCCGTTCACCTTCGAGCACGAGGACTACGTGCAGATCCTCACGGACATGGCGACGAAGCTGGGCCCGGCGCTCGGGTGGCGGCCGGCGCGCTGACTCACCAACGGCCCGCCTCCGTCCCGGTGATCGGCTCCGACGGCCTGCCGTCCACCCCCACCGGTACGTCGCCCGCGAGCATCACCCGGTGCATGATCCGGGGGAAGCCCAGGTGGGCGTTGTCACCGGGGGCCAGGTGGATGGTGGCCCGGTTGTCCCAGAAGGCGACGCTGCCGGGCTCCCAGCGGAAGCGCACCGTGTACTCGGGGCGGACCGCCTGCTCCAGCAGCATCTCCAGCAGCGCCGCGCTCTCCGGGCGGGAGACGCCGGTGATCTGCTCCAGGTAGTAGCCGTTGACGAACAGCACCCGCTCCCCCGTCTCCGGGTGCACCCGCACCAACGGGTGCACGGACGCGACCTGGTGGTCCAGCAGATGGCGCAGGTAGGCGTCGTCGCCGGGGCGTGGCTGGTAGCCGACGCCCAGCCGGTGCTCGGCGCGCAGGCCGTCCACGAAGGCGCGCACCGGCGCGGACAGCCCGGCGTAGGCGGCGGCCAGGTTGGCCCAGGTGGTGTCGCCGCCGTAGGGCGGGACGGTCTCGGCGCGCAGGACGGTCGCGGCCGGCGGGTCGATCCGGGCGCCGTGGTCGCAGTGCCAGCCGCGCAGCAGGGTGTGCCGGCGACGCTGCAGCCACTCCTCGTGCTCCATGCCGTACCGGCCGCCCAGCTCCAGCCGGTCCGCGGTGGTCTCGACCTCGGGGTGGCCGGCGGGTGAGGCGCTGCCCCGCCGGCCGAGGACGACCGGCTCGCCGAACCGGCGGGCGAAGGCGACGTGCCCGGTGTGGTCCAGCTCCTGCCCGCGGAAGAACACCACCTTCCAGCGCAGCACGGCCTGCCGGATCAGGGCCACCACCGCCTCGTCGAGCGGTCGGGCGAGGTCGACGCCGGTGATCTCGGCGCCGATGTGCCCGGCGGCCGGCCGCACGGTCACGTCCGCGACCTGCGCCGAACCGCCCTGCGTGGCCCTGTGCGTCGTCATGCGCCCTCCGCTGCTGAGTCGGTGCCGGCCGGGCCCCGCGGGCTGCGGCGCGCTACGGCTCCTCGATCCGTTCCCGCTGATTCTGCCCCGGCTCCCGCGCGGTGCCGTGCTGCGGTGCGGCGAGGCTGCCGAGGATGTCCAGCAGCTCGGCGCTGCGGCTGCCGGGCTCGGCGTGGAAGACGACCAGGGTGAGTCCGGCGGCGCCCTCCACGGACAGCTTGTTCGAGTGCAGGTCGAGATCGCCGACCTGGGGATGGGTGAGGTGGCTGACCCGGCCGCGCCGGGGCCGTACCTCGTGCCGGGCCCACAGCGTGCGGAAGCGTTCGCTGCGCAGGGACAGCTCGCCCACCAGGTCGCGCAGCCTCGGGTCGTCGGCGTCCGCCCCCGCCTCGGCCCTGAGGGCGGCCACCCCCTCGGCGGTGAGGTCCTCCCAGTCGCGGCGCAGTTCGCGTTCGCCGGGGTCGAGGAGGACGGCCCGCAGCAGGTTGACGCCGGGCCGGTAGTTCGGGCTGAGGGCGGCGGCGAGGGCGTTGGCGGCCAGGCAGTCGGTGTAGCGGTTCTGGACGTAGGCGGGGTTGCGCGGCCAGCCGTCGATGAGCTGGAGGATGCTCGCCGGCACGTGCTGTGCGCGGCGGCCGGCCCGGGTGCCGGATGCGGGCCGCTCCTGGGCGAGGCCCACGAGGTGGGCGGTGGCGTCGGCGTCCAGCCGCAGCACCCGGGCGACGGCCTCGAGGACCTGCACGGACGGGTTGCGGTCGCGGCCCTGCTCGAGCCTCAGGTAGTAGTCGGAGCTGATGCCGGCCAGCAGCGCGACCTCCTCCCGGCGCAGCCCCGGCACCCGGCGCAGGCCACCGCCGGGCAGCCCCACGTCCTCGGGACGCACCCGCGCCCGGCGGGCGCGCAGGAACTCGCCGAGCGCGTTCGATCCGTCCATGTCACCACCGTACGGCCGCCCGGCCCGCGGTGACTGGCCCTGTCGCTACCAGGAACATCCGGGCCCTGCCACGGGCGGCGCGGACGGCGCAGGGTGGAGAGCGGGGTTCCGGAAGGGGTCCGGGGCCCGGACTTCTCGAGAGGTACGACATGACTGCACAGCTCGGCGGCACCATCAGCCCGGCCGACGGCCTCACCCTGACCCGGGTCGGCTACGGCGCCATGCAGCTGGCGGGGCCGCACGTCTTCGGCCCGCCGAAGGACCGCGACCGGGCCGTGTCGGTGCTCCGCGCGGCGGTGGACGCGGGCATCACCCACATCGACACGGCCGACTTCTACGGACCCGTGGTCGTCAACGAGATCATCAAGGAGGCCCTGCACCCCTACCCCGAGGACCTGCACATCGTGACCAAGGTCGGTGCCCGGCGGGGAGCCGACGGCAGCTGGATCATGTCGCGGCATCCCGAGGACCTGAAGGCACAGGTGCACGACAACCTCCGGCATCTGGGTGTGGAGGCCCTGGACGTGGTCAACCTGCGGCTGGGCGATGTGGACACCCCGAACGAGGACTCCCTCGCCGAGCAGTTCGGCGCCCTCGTGGAGCTGCGCGAGCGGGGGCTGATCCGGCACCTGGGCCTGAGTTCCGTGTCCGCCGCGCAGCTGGACGAGGCCCTGGCGATCGCACCCGTGGTGACGGTGCAGAACCTGTACAACCTGGCCGACCGGCAGGACGGCACGCTGGTGGAGCGGACGGCGGCCGAGAACATCGCGTTCGTGCCGTACTTTCCGCTCGGCGGCTTCACCCCGCTGCAGTCCGAGACGCTGTCGAAGGTCGCCGCCCGTCTGGAGGCCTCCCCGCAGCAGGTGGCGCTGGCCTGGCTGCTGCGCCGGTCGCCGAACATCGCGCTCATCCCGGGCACGTCCTCCCCGGAGCACCTGCGGGAGAACATCGCCGCCGCGAGTCTGACGCTGCCGGACGAGGCGGTCGCCGAGCTGGACGGCATCGTGGGCTGAACCGGCCCGCCGCTGGGTACCCGGGGGCGCGTGAGGCGTACGCACGGAAGGAGCCGGACGTGGCAGCGCAGGACCGGTTGCGGACCTACCGCGGCAAGCGCGACTTCGAGCGGACCCGCGAGCCGTCGGGGCGGGGCGCACCGTCCGGGGAGGAGGAGCCCCGGTTCGTGGTGCAGATCCACGACGCCAGCCGGATGCACTTCGACTTCCGGCTCCAGGTCGAGGACGTCCTGAAGTCCTGGTCGATCCCGAAGGGCCCGTCCTGCGATCCCGGGGACAAGCGGCTGGCGGTGCCGACGGAGGACCATCCGCTGGAGTACGAGGAGTTCGAGGGAGTCATCCCGAAGGGCGAGTACGGCGGCGGCACGGTGATCGTGTGGGACCACGGGACGTACGAGCCGCTGAGCCACGACCGCCGGGGCCGCCCGGTGGGGTTCGCCGAGTCCCTGGAGCGGGGGCACGCCACGTTCCGGCTGCACGGCGCCAAGCTGCACGGCGAGTACGCGCTCACCCGTTTCCGCGGCGGAGCCGACGAGGAGGAGGCCTGGCTGCTGGTGCGCAAGGGGCCGGCGCGGTCCGACGGGCACGGCACCCCGGATCCCCGGCGGGCCCGCTCGGTGCGGACCGGACGCACCCTCGCCCAGGTCGCGGCGGCCGACGGCGAGGAGTGAGCGGCCGTGTCCGGGCTGCTGGACGCGCTGCCCGACGGCCCGCGGCGGCTGCTGCGCCCGGCGCCGCCGGGTGCCGAACTGGCCGCCTCCCCGATGCTCGCCACGCTCAGCGACCGGCGAGACTTCGGCACGGACTGGCTGTTCGAGCGGAAGCTGGACGGCGTGCGGCTGCCGGCGGTGCGCGAGGGCGGCCGGGTGCGGCTGCTGTCGCGTACGGGGCAGCGGCTGGACGACAGCTATCCGGGGATCGTGGAGGCGCTCGCCGCGCAGGAGTGCGCCGACTTCACCGTCGACGGGGAGGTCGTGGCGTTCACCGAGGGCCGCACCGACTTGGCGCGGCTGCAGCGGCGGATGGGGCTGACCCGGCGCCGGGACATCGAGGCGTCCGGGGTCGCGGTGACGTACTACGTCTTCGATCTGCTGCGGCTGGAGGGCACCGACACCCGGGCGCTGCCGTTGCGGGTGCGCAAGTCGCTGTTGCGGCGGGCGCTCGCCTCCGGTGCCCCGCTGCGGCTGACCCCGCACCGCAACGCGGGCGGCGCCGAGTTGCTCGCCGACGCCTGCGGCCGGGGCTGGGAGGGGCTGATCGCCAAGCGGGCCGACGGGCCGTACCGGACGCGCCGGTCCACGGACTGGCTGAAGCTCAAGTGCGAGCAGGGACAGGAGCTGGTGATCGGCGGGTTCACCGAACCGGCGGGCAGCCGGGTGGGGTTGGGGGCGCTGATGCCCGGTCACTACGAGGGCGACCGCCTGCGCTACGCCGGGAAGGTCGGCACCGGCTTCGACCGGCGGACGCTGCTGGCACTGCGCGGGCGGCTGGACGGACTGCTCCGGGACTCCTCGCCGTTCACCGGTGTGGTGCGCGAGGGCCGGGCCCGCTGGGTGGAGCCGCGGCTGGTCGCGCAGATCGCGTTCACGGAGTGGACGCGGGACGGGATGCTGCGGCACCCGCGGTTCCTCGGGCTGCGCGAGGACAAGCAGCCGCGGGATGTGGTGCGGGAGCGGCCGGCCTGAACCGCCGGCAGGCGGCCCGTCGGTCAGGGGCGGCCCTTCAGTGAGGGGGCGGGCCGTCGGTCAGGGGTCGGGCAGCGGCTGTTCGGCCCAGATGGTCTTGCCGGCGCCGGTCTGCCGGCTGCCCCAGCGCTGGGTGAGCTGGGCGACCAGCAGCAGTCCGCGTCCGCCCTCGTCGTAGACGTGCGCCCGGCGCAGGTGCGGGGAGGTGGAGCTGGCGTCGGAGACCTCGCAGATGAGCGCGCGGTCGCGGATCAGACGGAGCTGGATGGGTGGTTCGCCGTAGCGGATGGCGTTGGTGACGAGTTCGCTGACGACGAGTTCGGTGATGAAGGCGGATTCCTCCAGCCCCCAGGCGGTCACTCGCTCGCCGGCGGCCTGCCGGACGACGGCGACCTCGGCGGGGTCGGGCGGCACGTCCCAGGTGGCGACCCGGTCGGCGCCGAGGGCGCGGGTGCGGGCGAGCAGCAGGGCGACGTCGTCGCCGGGCTGGCCGGGCATGACCGCCTTGAGCACGCTGTCGCACAGGGCGTCGAGGGAGTCGGCGGACGCGGTCAGGGCCCGGCGCAAGTCGTCGACGGCGCTGTCGCGGTCCCGGTCGCGGTCCTCGACCAGGCCGTCGGTGTACAGGGCGACGACGGAGCCCTCGGGCAGTTCCACTTCCGCCGCCTCGAACGGCAGTCCGCCGACGCCGAGGGGCGGTCCCGCGGTCATGGGCACGAACTCGGCGCGGTCACCGGGCAGCACGACGGCCGGGGCCGGGTGGCCGGCGGCGGCCAGCGTGAGCCGGCGGGAGATGGGGTCGTAGACCGCGTACAGGCAGGTGGCGCCGAGTTCGGCGACCTCCTCGCCGCTGTCGTCGGAGGCCAGGTGGGTGACCAGGTCGTCGAGGTGGGTGAGGAGTTCGTCCGGGGGCAGGTCGACGTCGGCGAGAGTGCGCACAGCGGTGCGCAGCCGGCCCATGGTGGCGGAGGACTGGATCCCGTGACCCACCACGTCACCGACGACGAGGCCGACCCGGCCGCCCGAGAGCGGGATGACGTCGAACCAGTCGCCGCCGATGCCGGCGAGCGATCCGCAGGGCAGATAGCGGTGGGCCACCTCGACCGCGGCCTGTCCGGGCAGGCCGCGTGGGAGCAGGCTGTGCTGGAGGGCCAGGGCGGTGGCGCGTTCGCGGGTGAAGCGGCGGGCGTTGTCGATGCAGACGGCGGCGCGGCTGGCGAGCTCCTCGGCGAAGACGGCGTCGTCGGGGCCGTAGTCGTCGGGGTGGGCCATGCGGACGCAGACGGCGACGCCGAGGGTGGTGCCGCGGGCCAGCAGGGGCACCGCGATCAGTGAGTGGACGCCCTGCCGGTAGGGGCGTCCCTCGGGCGAGCGGGCGTTGCGTTCCGCGAGCCACTGGACGAACTCCGGCTCCCCGGCCTGGCTGAGCACGGCACGGCCCTCGCGCAGGGCCCGGGCCGGTGCGGAGGGCGGCTCGTGGACGTGGGTGTCGCCGATGGGTACGGCCGCACCGGGGTTGCCCGGGCGGGTGGAGCCGTGGGCGACACGCCGCAACTCGACGTCGCCGTTCGGGACCATCGGCGGCTCGTCCGCTCCGAGCACCCAGTCGAGCAGGTCGACGCTGGCGAAGTCGGCGTAGCGCGGGACCAGGAGATCGACCAGTTCCTCGGCGGTGCGCACGACGTCCAGGGTGGTGCCGATGCCGGCGGACGCCTCGTTCAGCAGGGCGAGCCGGCGCCGGGCCCAGTACTGCTCGCTGCTGTCGAAGGCCGCCATGGCGACCCCCGTCAGCTCACCGGAGTCGGTGCGCAGCGGCCACATCTCCAGGCTCCACAGATGCTCCCGGTTCAGTGCGGGCGCGCCGGCGAAGGCCTCGTAGCGGACGGGCCGGCCGGTCTCGACGACCTCGCGGAGGTGGCGCAGGAAGCCCCGGTGGTACTCGGCGTCCGCGACGGTGTCCGGGAAGAACCGGCCCGTCAGCGCGGCCTCGGGGACGCCCATCACCTTGCAGGCGGCGTCGTTCAGGCGCAGGTAGCGCTGCTGGAGGTCGAAGACGGACATGGACATGGAGGCCTGCTCGAAGGCCTGGGCGGCCAGGGCGGCGCCGGGCGGGTCGACGGTGACGACGAAGCCGGCGGGCCGTCCTTCGGCACCGTCGACCGGGTGCGCGGTGAGGCACAGCTCGATGCGGTGGCCGTCACGGTGGCGCAGGACGGCGGTGCCGGTACGCGCGGCGAGCGCGTCGGCGGGGACGGCCGCGGCCAGCAGCTCGGCCGCCCGCCGGCCCACGACGTCCCCGGCCGGGTGGCCCGTGAGCAGCCGCGCGCCCTCGCTCCACCCGGTCACCCTGCCCTGGACGTCGATCACCGCCACCGCGGCGACAGGCTTCATACACCCCAGGATGGTGCGATCGTTCCCATGCCTCAAGCGCGGGGCCGGCCGGGCTCAGCGCTTGTGGGCGCGCAGGGCGGCGAGCGCCCGGTCGGCGTGGGTGTTCATGCGCAGCTCGCTGCGGACGACCTCCAGGACCGTGCGGTCCTCGGCGATGACGAAGGTGACGCGCCTGGTGGGAGCGAGGGAGAAGCCGCGCCGCACGCCGAACCGCTCACGGACCGTGCCGACGGCGTCGGAGAGCAGCGGCATGCCCAGGGTGTGCCGGCCCGCGAACTCCTGCTGCTTGTCGACGCTGTCGCCGCTGATCCCGACGGGGCGGGCGCCGACGGCGGCGAATTCCGCGGCGAGGTCACGGAAGTGGCAGGCCTCCGCGGTGCAGCCGGCGGTGAGGGCGGCCGGGTAGAAGAAGAGGACCACCGGTCCGTCGGCCAGCAGGTCGGTGAGCCGGCGGGTGGTGCCGGTCTCGTCGGGCAGCGCGAAGTCCTCGACCGTGTCGCCGGCCTCGATGCGGTCCGTCATGACCGTCCCTCCCCGCTGCGGGCGAGGCCGCGGGCCCACATCACCAGGGGCAGCTGGAGGGGCAGCCGGGCGAGGGCGGCCGCCTTCAGGGGCGCGGGCCGGTTGCGCCAGTCCACGGCCATCTGCACATTGGCGGGGAAGACCCCGACGAAGAAGGCGGCTGCGGCCTTCGCGGACACCGCGCGGGTCCGGGGCGCGGCCACCCCGGCCGCGAGGGCCAGCTCCACGGCCCCGCTGCCGTACGTCCAGGCCCTGGGGGAGCCCGGCAGCGCGCGGGGGATCATCGCGTCGAACTGGCGTGGTGCGGCGAAGTGGGCCACGCCGACCGCGGCCAAGAGGCCGGCGAGCAGCAGGGGTGAGCGTTCGGACCGGGACACGGTTCCTCCTCTGATGACCTGCCGCCGGATATTACTGGACGGTAGAGGTCCGGGTTCACCCGTCACGGAGAACGGGGTGACGTTCACCGACACGGGAAGGACGGCGGAACACCTCTCCCCCCGCACCAGGTGGCTCCACCTGCGACAGCACCGTGCGTCCCGGGGGACGTCCCGGGCGTTCCCCGGGACGCGGGGACGGCATTCTGACGGCTCGTCACGGCAAGGCTGGCCTCGTGATCACTACTCGTGGTCACGAGAACGACAGCCGGAGGTTTTCATGATCCGACGGACTCTCCAGAGCGGCCTGCTGGCCACGGTGGCGGTGCTCGCGCTCCTGCCCACGGCGGCCGCGGCCGGCCCCGCGAACGCCGGTGCCCCGCGCACGGCACCCGGCGTCACGGTCCCGCAGCACACCCATCGCGTCCACCACACCGGCCACAGCGCGTACCCCGCGCACCGCGTCCACCACCGCGTCCACCTCCGCAAGCACCCCACGCGCCGCGTCCACCGCCTGCACCGCTACACCGTGCGGGGAACGGCGTACCGCCTCGACATGCGCACGGCGACCTACCGCTTCACCCCGCAGGGCATGACGTACCGCGTCACCGCGCGCCGCGCGCCGTACCGCTACACCGCGCCGGCCGTCGGGCGTGTCGCCACGCACCGGGCCCGGCTCAACGTCCGCTCCGGGCCGGGCACCGGCTACCGGGTGGTCGGGCACCGGTCCCGGAACCGGCACGTGACGCTGATCTGCAAGGCGTACGGCTCCTCGGTCTACGGCAACCGCCTCTGGTACCGGCTGCCGTGGCACCGGGGCTACGTCTCCGCCCGCTACGTGCGGCCCGACCGCACCGTCCGCTGGTGCTGACGACCCGCCGCTGACGGCCCCGCGCCGTCGTACTCCCCAGCAGCCGAAGGCCCGTTCGGCGACCCCCGAACGGGCCTTCGGTGCATCCGTGTTTCACCGATCTCATACCTCCCCGGGCGTTGCTGGGGCCGCCTCCCCGGGAATCCATCCCGACAACAGGGGCGAAACAGCCCATAGCGGAACGGGAGTCGAGGGACGCACGATGCGGCACCCCCAAGGATCGACCACGCCGGACGAGCCGCTGGTGGCGGAACTGCGCGAGCTGAAGGACGGCACGGGGCTGAGCCTGGCGGCGCTGGCCGCCCGCACCCCCTACAGCAAGTCCGCCTGGCACCGCTATCTGTCCGGCGGCACACTGCCGCCCCGCCAGGCGGTGGAGGCGCTCTGCGGGCTGGCCGGCACCGACCCGGAGGCCGTGCTGGCCCTGTGGGACGCGGCCGAGGCGGCCGCGCCCGCGGACCCGCCCGAGGAGGCCGCCGCCCGGGGCCGACGGCCCCGCGCGCTCCGCCGCTTTCCGCCGTGGCTGCCGTTGTCGGCCCTGGGGCTGCTCGGCGTGGCCACCACGGTGGCCGCCGCCGTCGCGCTGTCCGGGCGCCCGGCGACCGCGCCGGCCGGGCAGCCCCTGTCGGCGGTGCCGCACTGTCACGGCCGGTCCTGCCAGGGCGAGTCGGCGGACGCCTCGGTCTGCGCCCGGGACGCGCGGACCGCCGCCACGGTCACCGCCCCGGGCTACGCGGTGCTGCTGCGCCACTCGCCGGCCTGCGGCACGGCCTGGGCGGAGGTGCGGCTGCGGTCGGCGCGGGCCCGTGAGGTGTCGGTGCGCAAGGGCGAGGACGTCCTGTCGGCCGGCTACCCGGCGGACGACTCCGCCGGGAACTGCAGCCCGATGCTCTCGGCGTCCTCCCCCCGGGGCGTGGAGGCCTGTGCCGAGGTGGACGGGATGCTGGCGTGCACCGGCCTGGACGTGGAGCCGGACGGCCAGGGCTGACCGCCGGGGACAGGCCGGCGCCGCACCCGGGTGGCGGGTGCGGCGTCGCGGGGCGGTGCGGGATCAGCCCGCGGCGACCGGCCGCTGTTCCGTGCCGCTGGACTCGGGACGCCGGGCCGAGCGCAGGGCGGCGATGCCGATGAACACCATGGACGACACACCGGCGAGGGCGAAGGCGGTGAAGCCCCGGTCGCCGTTGCCCGTCGCGAGCAACTGGCCACCGAGCCAGGGCGGTGGCGCGGTTGTCCGGGGTCGAGCGGAAATTTGGCCAGACAAGATCGTCAACAATTCTGTCTGCGCTCTTCCGGACGGCCGCACCGGCCGCCTCACCCCGTGCGGTACAGCTCGGTGAGCAGTTCGAGCACCGCCTGCAGGGCCGGATGCGGGTCGTCGCGCCACCAGGCGAGCCGTACGGCGACTGGTTCGGCGTCCCGCACCGGCCGGTAGACGATGCCGGGCCTCGGGTACTGGTTCGCGGTGGACTCGGCCGTCACCCCGATGCCGCGTCCGGCGGCGATCACGGTGAGCCAGTCGTCGACGTCGTGCGTCTCCTCGGTGGCCGGCCGGGCGTCCGGCGGCCACAGATCGGGGGTGGCGGTGCCGGTGCGGCGGTCCACGAGAAGGGTGCGGTCGGTGAGGTCGGCGAGCCGGACCGAACGGCGCCGGGCGAGCGGGTCGTCGGCGGCCAGCGCGCACAGCCGCCGCTCCAGCCCGACGATGGCGGTGTCGAAGCGCCGGTCGTCCAGCGGCCTGCGCACCACGGCGAGGTCGCAGGCGCCCTCGGCGAGTCCGGCCGAGGGCGAGTTGACGCGCACCAGGTGCAGGTCGGTGTCCGGGTGGGCCGCGGTCCAGCGCCGCTGGAAGGCGACCGTGTGCCGGCCCACCGCCGACCAGGCGTAGCCGACGCGCAGCCGGGTGTGCCCCGAGGTGGCCTCCCGGACCAGGGCGGAGACGTCGGCGAGCACCCGGCGGGCCTGCGCCACCACGCGCAGTCCGGTCGCGGTGGGGCTCACCTCCCGGGAGGTGCGGCGCAACAGCCGTACGCCCAGAGCCTTTTCCAGGGAGGCCAGGGCGCGGGAGACGGCGGCCTGGGAGACGCCGAGGGCGATCGCGGCGTCGGTGAAGGTGCCCTCGTCGACGATGGCGACGAGACAGCGCAGCTGCCGCAGGTCGATGTCGTGCATACGATCAGCGTATAGATCGACTGTCGCATGCATTTTGCGCAAGCGCGTGAGGGGCGCACGCTCCGGGCATGCGACGAGCTCTCGACCGCCCGGCGGCGGCCCTCCCCGCGGCGCCGGCCATCCCCCTGCCGAAGGCACGGCGACTGGCCGGCGTGGCCACCATGTTCGGCAGCGGGCTGTCCAACCAGACCGGCGCCGCCGTCGGCGCCCTGGCCTTCCCCGTCCTCGGTCCGCTCGGGGTCGTGGCGGTACGTCAGTACGTCGCCGCCCTCGTGCTGTTCGCCGTCGGCCGGCCGCGGCTGCGGAGCTTCACCTGGCGGCAGTGGTGGCCGGTGCTGCTGCTGGGCGCGGTGTTCGGCACGATGAACCTCAGCCTGTACAGCGCCGTCGACCGGATCGGCCTGGGCCTGGCCGTGACCCTGGAGTTCCTGGGACCGCTGACGATCGCGCTGGCCGCGTCGCGGCGACGGCTGGACGCGGGGTGCGCGGTGCTGGCCGCGGCCGGGGTCGTCGTCCTGATGCGTCCGCGCCCCTCGGCCGACTACTCCGGGATGGCGCTGGGGCTGGTCGCCGCCTGTTGCTGGGCGTCGTACATCCTGCTCAACCGCCTGGTCGGGCAGCGCCTTCCCGGCGCGCAGGGCGCCGCGGCGGCGGCCACGGTCTCCGCGCTGGCCTTCCTGCCGCCCGGGGTCGTCGTGGCGCTGCGTCATCCGCCGGCGGCCGGGGCCGTGCTGTGCGCCGTGACGGCGGGTCTGCTCTCCTCCGCCGTGCCCTACCTGGCCGACCTGCTGACCCTGCGCCATGTGCCCGCGCAGACGTTCGGCCTGTTCATGAGCGTCAATCCGGTGCTCGCGGCCGTGGTGGGCCGGGTGGTGCTCGACCAGCACCTGGGCGGGGCCGAGTGGGCGGGCATCGGGGCGGTGGTGGTGGCCAACGGGGTGAGCATCGCGACCAGCCGGACCTGACCGCGGGGACGGCCGGTCAGCGCGCCCGCGACACCGGTGCCAGCCACAGACCCACGATCGCGTCGGCGAGGCCCGTGGCGACCTCGTCCCAGGTGGCGCGCGGGGCCGGGGCGCCCTCGGCCAGGGCCCGCTCGCTCAGCGACGCGCTGGTCCCGGTGAGGCGCGGTCCCGCCGTCCGAGACGGCCGCCGCGAACAGCCTCAACACGCTGGTGCGGTCCATCGGCACGTCGGTGGCCGGCGCGGTCGCCGGGGTGATCCTGGCGCAGCTGACGGTCAGCCTCGGCGGCCACGCGCTGCCGTCGGAGAACGGCTTCAAGGTCGTCATGGCGCTCGGCGCGGACGCGGCCGCCCTCGCCTTCGTCCTCGCCGCGTTCCTCCCCCGCCACCGCCCGGCCGCCCCGGACTCGACGCCGACGGCGACCGAGCCCTCGGCGAAGACGGTGGACTGAGGGGGCCGACCCGGCGAGGGGAGGGGGCAGGGAACGGCGGCGGAGGCACCGGGCGCGTGCCCGGGAGGCCGACTCCGGGGGGCCAGGATGCCTCCGGGCCGGCCGGAGGGGTCGGGAGCCGGGAGGGACGGGGCCCAGAGCCGGAGGGGCAGGTCCCGGAGCCCGGACGGACAGGCCCCAGAGCCCGGACGGACAGGCCCCGGAGCCCGGACGGACAGGCCCCGGAGCCCGGACGGACAGGCCCCGGAGCCCGGACGGACAGGCCCCGGAGTCTGGAGGGGCGGGTCACGGGAACGGGGATGGGCGGGCCGGGGCGGTTTCATGAGCCGCGAGGGTCGGGCCCCGGAAACCGGACGCGCGGGATCCGGAGCCTGGAGAGGCAGACCCCGGAACCCGGAAGGGCGGGTCACGGAACGGGGAATGGGCGGGCCGGGGCGGTTTCATGTAGCCGCGAGGGTCGGGCCCCGGAGACCGGACGCGCGGGATCCGGAGCCTGGAGAGGCAGACCCCGGAACCCGGAAGGGCGGGTCACGGAACGGGGAATGGGCGGGTCACGGAACGTGGACGGGCGAGCCGGGGGCGCTCCTCCTACAGCACCCTCCGGGCCAGCACCTGGCCCGGCCACTCGTCCTCGCCGACGGCGAAGGGCTCGGTAGGCTCTCGGGTTCGCGGTGCGGGACCGTTCAGGGGAACCGGGCGGTGAAGGGGCGTGAGGGCGGGGGGAGCGGTCGAGACCTTCTGCCGTGACCGCCGTGACCCTGCCGCTCATCGCGCCGATGCTCGCCACCCCCGGCACACTGCCGCCGCGGGCCCAGGACGCGCGGTGGGCGTACGAGACCAAGCAGGACGGCCAGCGGGTGATGGTCTACCTGCCCGGCGACGGCAGCGTGCTGCTGCGCGCCCGCTCCGGCGAGGACATCACCGCGGCCTATCCCGAGCTGCGACCGCTGGGCGGCGCCCTGGGCACCACGCCCGCAGTCCTGGACGGCGAGGTGCTGGCCCTGGACGCGCAGGGGCGGGCCGACTTCCAGCTGCTGCAGAGCCGGATGGGCCTCGCGCACGCCCCCGCCCGTGCGGCCCGCCGGGCCGCGCAGGTGCCGGTGCACCTGGTGTTGTTCGACGTGCCGTACCTGGAGGAGCCCCTGGTCCGGCTGCCGTACGTACGGCGGCGGGTGCGCCTGACGGAGCTGGAGCTGGCCGGGCCGCACTGGTCGACGCCGGGCGCGGTGACCGGGCACGGCGCCGAGGCGCTGCGCGTCACCCGGGAACACGGTCTGGAGGGCCTGGTGTGCAAGCGGCTGGACTCGGTGTACGAGGCCGGCGTGCGCTCCCGCGCCTGGATCAAGATCCGGAACATGCGCGCCGAGGATGTGATCGTAGGCGGCTGGCTGCCCGGCAAGGGGCGGCTGCGCGGACTGCCCGGCGCGGTGCTGGTCGGGCAGCGTGACGCGGGCGGCCGGCTGCGGTACGTCGGCGGGATCGGCACCGGCTGGAGCGAGGCGGAGCGGACGGAGCTGGCGGCGCTGCTGCGGGACACGGCGGCCGACCGGTGTCCCTTCGATCCGGCGCCCCGGGTCCCGGACGCGCACTGGGTGCAGCCCCGCCTGGTCGGCGAGGTCAGCTACAGCACCCGTACCCGGGCCGGGATGCTGCGCCAGCCCTCCTGGCTGCGGCTGCGCCCGGATCTGACGCCGCAGGAGTCGGCGGCCGACCTGCCCGAGGAGTTCGGCTGAGCCCCGAAGGTCTATCGTGTGCCCATGCCGGTTCCCGAACTGATCCGAATCGTCTCCCGCGACTCGCCCATGGCCCTGGCCCAAGTCGAGCGGGTGCGTGCCGAGTTGGCCGTGCTGCACCCGGGTGTGCGCACCGAGGTCGTGCCGGTGAAGACCACCGGCGACAAGTGGCTCGGCGACCTGTCCAAGGTCGAGGGCAAGGGGGCGTTCACCAAGGAGGTCGACGCCGCTCTGCTCGCCGGGGAGGCGGATCTCGCGGTGCACTGCGTCAAGGACGTGCCCGCCGACCGGCCGCTGCCCGCCGGGACGGTGTTCGCCGCGTTCCTGAAGAGGGACGACATCCGGGACGCGCTGGTGCACCCGGGCGGGCTCACCCTGGACGAGCTGCCGGCCGGTACCCGGATCGGCACCTCCTCGGTGCGCCGCGTCGCCCAACTGGCCGCCGCGCACCCGCACCTGGAGTGCGTGCCGTTCCGCGGCAACGCCAACCGCCGGCTGGAGAAGCTCGCCGCCGGGGAGGCGGACGCGCTGCTGCTGGCCGTGTCGGGACTGGAGCGGATCGGCCGGACCGACGTGATCAGCGAGGTGCTGTCGCCGGAGGCGATGATGCCGCCGATCGGCGCGGGCATCCTCGCCCTGCAGTGCCGCGAGGACGACACCGACGTGATCGACGCGGTCAGCGGGCTCGGCGACCCGGACACCCACCGGGAGGCGACGGCCGAGCGGATGTTCCTGCATGTGCTGCAGGGACACTGCAACAGCCCGATCGCCGGCTACGCGCGCATGGACCGCGGCGGAGAACTGTCCCTGCGGGCCTGTGTGTTCACCCCGGACGGCAAGACCCGGCTGAACGCCCACGAGTGGGCGGGGCGGCTCGATCCGGCGACCCTCGGCACCTCGGTCGCGGTGGCGCTGCTGCGGCAGGGCGCCCGGGAGATCATCGACGGCATCCCGCACTGACCGGCGTCAGGCGGTGTTGCCGGGCTCCGTCTGGTCCCGCAGGAAGGCGCTGACCTGGTAGGCCAGACTGCCCTGCCCGGTGCTCGCGGGGGCGGCCGTCGCGGTCGCCTCCAGGGTGCCGATGCCACCCGCCCACAGCCGGCGCTCGGTCCACTCCTCGTCCACCCGCAGCTGCACCTGGACGTCCACGTGGGTCAGGGCGGCTTCGGGCGCGGCGGCGTAGAGCACGGCGGTGGCCCGGCGCAGCGGGTAGACGTCGAAGCCCTCGATGAACTGGGAATTGCGCCAGTCGATGAACGCGCCCTCGCCGTCGGGTCCCACCCGGACGTCGAGCTGGCCGTCCTCCAGATGGATGCCGTAGTGCCGCGCGCCGCGGTTCTCCACCGTCACCCGGACGCAGAAGTACGTCAGCCCGGCGGCGGCGTCATCGCGTCCGCGTGGCGGCTCGGCAGCCTCCAGGCGGTGGACGCGGACCCGCAGACCGGCGTGCTCGTCGTACTCGTGCCAGTCCCCGACCACGTTCGGCTCGTACACAGTGCCCCTCTCGACCCTCGAGAGGTGCTGTCTATCTGTGTGCTCAGCGCACTGTCAAATGAGCAGAATGCGCTGTGGCCAGGGGATTCACCCGCTTTGATCGGTGATCAAGCGCTGCCCAGGAAGAATCCGTTCGCGGCGGTCCGCGAAGGGGTACGCGTGCGTGCCGCACATCACGTCCGCGGCAAGATCAGCGGGCGAGCCGGCCGAGCAGTGAGGAGGCCGCGGTGATGCCGAGCGCGGCGGCCACCGCCAGCACCCCGAAGTCGGCGCCGAGATGCGCCGGGGCGCCGAGGAGAAGGCCGCGGAGGGCGTCGACCTGATAGCTCAGCGGGTTGACCTTGCTGACGGCCTGCAGCCAGCCCGGCATCACCGACACGGGGTAGAGGGCGTTGGAGCCGAAGAACAGGGGCATGGTGATCGCCTGGCCGAAGCCCATCAGCCGGTCGCGGCTGAGCACGACGCCCGCGATGGTCATCGACAGGCAGGAGAAGAACACCGAGGCGAGGACCACCGCGACGGCGACGCCGAGCAGCTTCAGCGGGTTCCAGGTGAGGGCGACACCGAGCACGGCGGCGATGACGATCACGACGATCGCCTGGACCAGTGACTTCACCCCGGCGGCGAACGCCTTGCCGGTGATCAGCGCCGAGCGCGGTGTGGGGGTGACGAGGAGCTTGTTGAGGATGCCCGCGTCGCGCTCCCAGATGATCTGGATGCCGTAGAAGATGGCGATGAACATCGCGGACTGGGCGATGATGCCGGGCGCCATGTAGTCGATGTACGGGATGCCTCCCGTGGGTATCGCGCGGATCCGGGTGAAGGTCTGGCCGAAGATCAGCAGCCACAGGGCGGGCTGCACCGCACGGGTGTACAGCTCGGTGCGGTCGTGGCGCAGCTTCTGCAGCTCGACGGCGCACAGGGCGACGACCCGGGTGGGCAGCAGCCGCCAGCCGGAGCGGGGCCGGGGCGGGGTGAGCAGCAGCTCCGTGCCCTCAGCCGACGCGGTGCGCGGTACGGCGGGTGCTTCGGACATCGCGGAAACCTCCTCCGGAGGGGGCGTCGAGGCCACTGCCGGCAACGGCGCGGAAGACGTCCTCCAGCGTGGGCAGGGTGGCGGTGCCCCGGCGTTCGGCGAGGCCGCGCCGCAGCTCGGCCGGGGTACCCAGGGCGCGGACACGGCCGCGGTGCATCAGGCCGACCCGGTCGCAGTACTGGTCGGCCTCGTCCATGTAGTGGGTGGTGACGAGGACGGTCATGCCGGTGACGGCGCGTACGGCGTTGATGTGCTCCCAGACACCGGTGCGGGCGATCGGGTCCAGACCGATGGTGGGCTCGTCGAGGATCAGCAGCCGGGGGGCGCTGACCAGGGCCTGGGCGAGTTCCAGCCGGCGGACCATGCCGCCGGAGTAGGTGCCGGCGAGCCGGTCGGCGGCCTCGGTGAGGCCGACGGCGGCGAGGGCCTGGGCGACGCGTGCGGTCCGCTCGCGCCGGGGCACGTCGAAGACGCGGGCGAAGAGGGCGACGTTCTCCCGGCCGGTGAGCCCGCTGTCGGCGGACAGCTGCTGCGGGACGTATCCGAGCAGCCGCCGGACCGCCATCCGCTCCTTCGCGGCGTCGTGCCCGAAGACGCGGACCGTGCCGGCGGGCACCGGGAGGAGGGTGGTGATGCACCGGATGGCGGTGGTCTTCCCCGCCCCGTTGGGCCCGAGAAGCCCGAACACCTCCCCCTCGCGGACGCCCAGCTCGAGCCCGTCGACGGCCCGCGTGTCCCCGAAGGAGTAGCCCAGCCGGGCACAGGTGACGGCCTCGGCGGGGGTGGGCTCGGGCGTGACCGGGACGCCTGCGGGACCGGTGGCGGGGCCGGCTGCGGCCTCGGCGGAGGCGTCCGAGGTGTCCGAGCGGGCGGCGGTTCCGTCGGGGGCGCCGGAGCGGACGGTGGCCTCGGCGGGACGTCGCGGAGCGTCCACCGCGTCGGCGGGGCCACCCGGCGACCCGGTCACCCCGGCGGAGTCCGGGGGCCCGGACCGGTCGGCATCGTCCGTGGCGGCGTCCGGGAGTTCGGCCGTGGTGTCCGGCCCGGGTGTGGGGTCGCTCGTCATGGTTCCTCCGCCTTCGGCGTGAAGCTCGGTGCCGTCGTGGCCCGTGCTCACGGTTCGTCGAGGTCGTCGTGCAGGGAGGCGGCGAGCCTGCGCAGGGCCGGGAGGGCCGCGCGCAGGGCCTCGCGGTCGGGCTCGGGGAGCCGGGCGACATGGCGGCCGACCAGGTCGGCACGGCGGCGCTGCCAGTCCTCGAGCCGTCTCTCGGCGGCCCCGGTCAGCAGCAGGCGGGCGGCGCGCCGGTCGGCGGGGTCGGTCTCCCGGATCAGATGGCCGGCCCGGACCAGTTGGTTGACCAGCGTCGACACCGAGTTGCCCGCCAGGTGCAGCTCCCTGGCCGCGTCCGAGATGCCGACGCCGGGCCGGGACTCGACCAGCCGCAGCAGCTCCACCTCCGCGCCCCGCAGCCGGGGCCCGGTGAGCCCGCCGCGCAGCCGGCGCCGGACCAGCCGCTGCAGGCGTACGAGTGCGTCGGCCAGCTCCTGCGGAAAGCTCCCGGTGTCCGCCGGAACCACGCGCGCCGCTTCACGTTCCACGGATGAAGATTACCTCTGTTACAGAGGTGACGCCCAGGAGGCCACCGCAAGGGACAGCCCTTATGTACATAATTGTTTTGAGATGTCCGCAGCGGGGAATGCGACTCACAGTGCTTCGGACAGGAGGCACGTCCGTGGGAACCGGCATCGCCGGACGCCCCGGTGTCCTATCCATGGTCCGAGTGCACCTCCCACGGTGTCTGTCCATCCAGCACCTGCTGAGAGAGGTGCGCCACGATGCGTGTCACCGGCAGCACGAAGCCCCATCCCCATGACGACGCCCCGGACACGGGTGAGTCCTTCGAGCGGCTGGCACAGCTGCCCGACGGCCCCGAGCGGCAGGCTCTCCGGGACGAACTGGTCGAACTGTGGCTGCCCATGGCAGAGCGGATCGCCGTCAGGTTCCGCGGCCGTGGCGAGGCCCTGGAGGACCTGTACCAGGTGGCCGCGCTGGGACTGGTCAAGGCCGTCGACCACTACGACCCGGACCGCGGCCGGGCCTTCGAGGCGTACGCCGTTCCCACCATCACCGGCGAGATCAAGCGCCACTTCCGCGACCACATGTGGACCCTGCACGTCCCCCGCCGGGTGCAGGATCTGCGCAACCGGGTCCGCAGCGCCGTGAAGGAGCTGGCGCAGACCACCTCCGGCCGTCCCCCCACCGTCGCCGAGATCGCCGCGTACACCCGGCTCAGCGAGGACGAGGTGCGGACCGGCATGGAGGCGCTGGAATGCTTCTCGGCGCTGTCCCTGGACGCCGAGGTGGTCGGCACGGACGGCTATGCGCTCGGGGACTCGCTGGGCGGGCCAGACCCGGGGTTCGATCTCGTCGTCGACCGGGCGGCGGTCAAACCGTGCCTCGAGGCGCTGCCCGAGCGCGAGCGCACCATCCTCTACCTGCGATTCTTCGGCGGGATGACCCAGAGCCACATCGCGGAACAGCTCGGCATCTCGCAGATGCACGTGTCCCGGCTGCTCAGCGGCTGCTTCGACCGACTGCGGGAGGAACTGCTCGCGGAGGCCCGTTGAGCCTCGTCCTCTCCGCCCCCCGGGCCTCCGCCCCTCCCCCGGGCCTCACGCCGTCGTCCCGGGCACCTGCGTCGGCCCGTAGCGGTCCAGGGCGTCCTCCAGCTCGGCGCGGACGTCGTCCGGTATGTCGCCCCGGCGCCCCCAGATCAGGATCAGCTCCGCGACGTTGCGCAGCTTGATGTTGGTGTGCTGGGAGACTTCCTTGAGCACCTGCCAGCCCAGGTCCGGGGGCACCCTGCCGAGGGCCACCATCATGCCGATCGCCTGGTCGACGACCGCGTGGGAGGTCACCGCCTCCTTCAACTGGTCGACCTGCGCCTGCAACTCGACGACGCGGTCCGCATCGGTCTCTCCCATGCTTCCCATCGTCCTCGGTGGCCTGTCCGCCTGCCACCGGGGGTACTCGACAGGCACCCGAGCCCCTTCCGGTCGGACACTGGTGGAAGAGCGGTGGCCGCCGGGCCCCGAGAGCAGGACGCGACTGCCATGAACCAACACACCCCTGTCAGCGGCGGACCGAGTGCCGGTGGCGGCCCGAGACGCAGAGACGTCATGTCGACGCAGTCCGTCTTCGGCGCCCCGTGCTGGGTCAGTCTGACCAGCCGCGACCTGGAGGCCACGCAGGACTTCTACACGGCCGTGCTGGGCTGGCGCTGGCGCGGTGCCAAGCTCGGTGAGCACTTCCGGATCGCGCTCGCGGACGGTGTGCCGGTCGCGGGCATCGCCGCCGTCGCCGCGATGTGGCAGATGGCGGTGGCGTGGACGCCGTACTTCGCCGTGCAGGACGCCGACGTGGCCGTGGCACGGGCCCGGGAGCGCGGGGGTACGGCGGCGGTCGGGCCGTTGTCCTTCCCGCCCGGCAGGGCCGCGCTGCTCGCCGACCGGGACGGGGCCACCTTCGGGATCTGGCAGGGGGAACTGGTCTCCAACTGGGAGGTGTGGCGGCGGGCGGCACCGACCTTCGTGCGGCTGCACACCCGCGACGCCTTCGACTCGGCGATCTTCTACGGCGAGATCCTCGACTGGGCGACGGGCGGCTGCGAGGTCCAGTACGAGGGCGGCGAGGTGGTGCTGCGCAGCCAGGGCGACATCGTGGCGCAGATCGACTCGGGCGCGGTGGAGGCTGCCCCGGACCCGTCGCTACGGCCGCACTGGCAGATCCACTTCTCCGTGAACGACGTGGCGGGGTGTGCCCGCGCGGCGGAGAAGCACGGCGGCAGCGTGCTGAGCGAGGACGAGAACGAGGCCATCCTGCGGGACGCCGACGGGGCCCAGTTCACGGTGACACGCCGGACTCGCTGAGCAGCGCGGCACCGCGGGTCCCCGGGGCGCGGGAACCCGCGGTGCCGGCGGCCACGACGGACCCGCGGGCAGTCAGCTACTTCTTCGCCGCACGAGTCCTCCGGGACCCGCGGGACCCGCCCGACCCACGCGACTGACGTGCGGGAGGCGACGGTTGCGACGGGCGCGACAGCAGGATCAGGCTGCGTGCCTCCACGCGGAGCCGGGTGCCCGCCTTGCGTTCGCGTTCGTCGGGGATGCCGTCCGGGTCGGCGGTGTCGACGAGAGTGCTCCAGCGCTCACCGAAGGAGTCGTCGGGCAGCCGGAAGTCGACCGGCTCCCAGTAGCCGTTGACGAGCAGCAGGAACGAGTCGTCGACCATGGGGCGCCCGTAGGAGTCGCGTTCGGCGATGGCGTCGCCGTTGAGGAACACCCCGACCGAGTGCGCGTCGCCGCGCTGCCAGTCCCGGTCGGTCATCTCGCGCGCGTCGGGCCTGAGCCACATCAGGTCCGCCAGCGGCTGGTCGGCCTTGGTCACGGTCTCGCCGCGGAAGAAGCGGCGGCGGCGCAGCACCGGGTGGGCCGCGCGCAGGGCGATCAGGTGCCGGGTGAAATCCGTGAGGGCCTGCTGCTCCTGCGTCGTTTCCCAGTGGATCCAGGAGAGTTCGTTGTCCTGGCAGTAGGCGTTGTTGTTGCCCTGTTGCGTGCGGCCGAGTTCGTCGCCGTGACAGAGCATGGGGATGCCCTGCGACAGCAGCAGCGTGGCCAGCAGGTTGCGCTGCTGGCGGGTGCGGAGTTCGAGGACGGCGGGGTCACGGGTCTCCCCCTCCGCGCCGCAGTTCCAGGACCGGTTGTGGCTCTCGCCGTCCCGGTTGTCCTCGCCGTTGGCCTCGTTGTGCTTGTCGTTGTACGACACCAGGTCGCGCAGGGTGAAACCGTCGTGCGCGGTGACGAAGTTGACGCTCGCGCGCGGCCGGCGCCGGCTGTGCTGATAGATGTCGGCGGAGCCGGTCAGCCGGGAGGCGAACTCGCCGAGCGAGCCGGGCTCGCCCCGCCAGAAGTCCCGCACGGCGTCCCGGTACTTGCCGTTCCACTCCGACCACAACGGCGGGAAGTTGCCGACCTGGTAGCCGCCCTCCCCGACGTCCCACGGCTCGGCGATCAGCTTGACGCGGCTGATCACCGGATCCTGCTGGATCAGGTCGAAGAACGCCGACAGCCGGTCCACCTCGTGGAACTGCCGGGCCAGGGTGGCCGCGAGGTCGAAGCGGAAGCCGTCGACGTGCATCTCGGTGACCCAGTACCGCAGCGAGTCCATGATCAGCTGCAGGACGTACGGGTGCCGCATCAGCAGGCTGTTGCCGGTGCCGGTGGTGTCGTAGTAGTGCCCCCAGTCACCGTCGACCAGGCGGTAGTAGGAGGCGTTGTCGATGCCCCGGAAGGACAACGTGGGGCCCATCTCGTTGCCCTCGGCGGTGTGGTTGTAGACCACGTCGAGGATCACCTCGAGGCCGGCCGCGTGCAGCGCCTTCACCATCGCCTTGAACTCGTCGACCTGCTGGCCCCGGCTGCCGAAGGCGGCGTAGGCGTTGTGCGGGGCGAAGAACCCGATGGTGTTGTAGCCCCAGTAGTTGGACAGCCCGCGGTCCTGCAGAATGCCGTCCTGCACGAACTGGTGCACCGGCATCAGCTCCACCGCGGTCACGCCGAGCGAGGTGAGGTGCTCGATGACGGCGGGGTGGGCGAGGCCGGCGTAGGTGCCGCGCAGCCGCTCGGGGACGTCGGGGTGCATGCGGGTCAGGCCGCGTACGTGCGCCTCGTAGATCACCGAGTCCGCGTACGCCGTCCGCGGCGGCCGGTCGTCGCCCCAGTCGAAGTACGGGTCGGTGACCACGCCGAGCATGGAGTGCCCGGCGCTGTCGGCCGGGGCGGGTCCGTCCGGGGCGCGCTCGTACAGGGAGGCGTGGTTGTCGATCTGGCCGTCCACGGCGCGTGCGTAGGGGTCGAGCAGCAGCTTCCTCGGATTGCACCGGTGGCCGAGCGAGGGCTGCCAGGGCCCGTGCACCCGGTAGCCGTAGCGCTGGCCGGGGCCGATGCCGGGCAGATGGGCGTGCCAGACGAAGCCGTCGACCTCGTGCAGCGGGACGGGGGCCTCGGTGCCCGCGTCGTCGAGCAGGATCAGCTCGACGCGCTCGGCGACCTCGCTGAACAGGGCGAAGTTGGTGCCCTGCCCGTCGAAGGAGGCACCCAACGGGTAGGGGTGCCCGCTCCACACGGGCACCCCTTTGCGCGTCTTGCGGGGGGTCACAGGCTGCCCTCCAGGGCGTCGTCGGCAGCGGCCGCAGGGGCGGCCAGTACCACCACGGGTTCCTCGCGCGGTACTTGAAGGCCTGTCCGCAGGGTGGGCGCGGGGGCGAGGGGCACCAGCGGGACACGCTCGCCGGAGCGGGCGCGCTGCGAGAACCAGATGATCTTGCTGCCGGTCTCCGAGGCACAGCACCCCCAGCCGTCGCTCATCGCGGCGATGTCCGCGAGGCAGGCCCGCAGGTCCTGGTCCGGGCGCAGGTCGGGGTCGTCGTCCCCGAAGGCGGTGATGAGGTGCTGGCCGTTCCACCACATCTCGATCGAGGTGTGCTTGACGGTCGCGTGCTCGTCGATCGCCCGCAGCAGCAGTTCGGCGCCGCGGCAGACGGGGTCCACGAGGTTCTCGAGGTCCCAGTAGTGAAGGTGGGCGGCCAGGATGCGGCTGACCTGTCCCACCCGGTCCGGGCTGACTTCCACGTCGAGGTGGTAGTAGCAGGGCACTGCGGTCTTCATCGTCGCTTGCTCCTCACCGGCGAAGCTCTCGCTCCCCTCGCCCGTCCGGGAGGGATCCCGGATCGCCTGCCCGGGAGAGGTCCCGGGCACAAAGCGTGAGCGGTTATCGCTTCTGAGTCACCTCCACGGTGAGCCCACTACGCCATTCGTGCAACACGAGCATCCGACACGCCGCACATGGTTGAAGGTCCAACAAGACGCTGCGTCGTCGTCCGTGCACCATAAGTGAAAGCCTCGATCGCCGTAACGGTGCCGCGCCCACCCCTGCGCGGCCACCACCCGACCGTCGGGAACGCGCCCAGTCGAGAGCGTGGAAGGTGAAGAGGGCCATGCTGCTACCCGCCAAGGCCGAAGTGGCCCGGCAGTTGCGGCGTTACCGGGCGTGGGAGCGCGTGATGCTCGCCTCGCCCCACGACCGCACGGTCAGGGCCACCTTCGAGGACTCGGGTTACACGCTGTGTGTCCTGATGGGCAAACGCTGCGCCCGCGAGGCCGCGGACGCGGCGGAGCGTTATCTGCGCACCAACCTGGTCACCTACCTGCGCGAGCAGGACGGGCGGCCGCAGCCGCGCCGAGCGGCGAGAAGAGCGCCGCCACCGGAGCGGCGTTCCACGGCGCCAAGCCCCTGACCTGGCACCGTACAAGGCGTTCCCCCACGGGACCGGCGCGGCCGGCCCGTGTCTCGGATCGCGAAGCCGGGCCGGGCGCCCGGCTTCGCGCACGGCGGAGGTGAGATACATGCGCAGGACCCCGGCCATCGGCCGTGTACCGGTACGTGACGTCCGGCCGGCCGTGGAGTGCGGCAGGCGCCCGGCGAAAGCGGTGGCCGGGGAGACCTTCCAGGTCACGGCCACCGTGTTCCGGGAGGGGCACGACGCCGTGGGTGCCAATGTGGTCCTGCGCGATCCGAAGGGCCGCAGTGGCCCGTGGACGCCGATGCGCGAGCTGTCCCCCGGCAGCGACCTCTGGGGTGCGGACATCACGCCGGACGCGACGGGCCGTTGGACCTTCCGCGTGGAGGCCTGGAGCCATCCGCTGGCGACCTGGCGGCACACCGCGTCGGTCAAGGTGCCGGCCGGGATCGACACCGGCCTGGTCCTGGAGGAGGGTGCCGAGCTGTACGAGCGGGCCGCCGCCGGGGTGCCCAAGGGCCCGGAGCGCACCGCCGTCCTGGCCGCCGCGCGGGCGCTCGGCGACGACACCCTGTCGGTCAACGACCGGCTGAAGGCGGCGCTGGCCGCGGAAGTCGACGCGATCGTGGCCCGGTATCCGCTGCGGGAGCTGGTGACCGCCTCGGATCCGATGCCGTTGCTGGTGGAGCGTGAACGGGCCCTGTACGGCTCGTGGTACGAGTTCTTCCCCCGCTCCGAGGGAACCGCCCAGCAGCCGCACGGCACCTTCCGCACCGCCGCCCGCCGGCTCCGGCCGATCGCCGACATGGGCTTCGACGTCGTCTACCTGCCCCCGATCCATCCCATCGGCACGACCTTCCGCAAGGGCCCCAACAACACCCTCACCCCCGGCCCCCGGGACGTGGGCGTGCCCTGGGCGATCGGCTCGCCCGAGGGCGGACACGACGCCGTCCATCCCGAACTGGGCACCCTCGAGGACTTCGACTTCTTCGTCGCCGAGGCGCGGAAACTGGGTCTGGAGGTCGCGCTCGACTTCGCCCTGCAGTGCTCACCCGACCACCCCTGGGTGCACAAGCATCCGGAGTGGTTCCACCACCGCCCGGACGGGACGATCGCGTACGCGGAGAACCCGCCGAAGAAGTACCAGGACATCTATCC
>NZ_JBIUBE010000014.1:0-91262 GCF_044593395.1 Streptomyces sp. NPDC052301
ACTCACCCTCTCGGGCTTTCCTCCGGGCTTCCCTTCGGTGTTTCCGACTCTATCAGATCTTTTCTCGATCCGATTTCCTCGGTGCTTTCCAGGTTCTCGCTCTCGCGTTTCCCTTTCCGGCGGTTCCGACTCTATCAGATCCTTTCGGCGTCTGACCCCCAGTCAGCGGGGTTTGTCTTCCCGGCCCTTTGGGCCGTTCCGACGAGTGAGACTTTAGCGGATTCCGTGCTCCCGAGCTAATCGGGGGCGGCGTCCTTTCGAACGCGGATTCCTCATTCCACAAATACGCACACCGAAGTTGCCGACGCAGAAACGTCGATGTCCGGGTGATGCTCGTGGAGTGGCTGTCCGGGGACCGACCGGAGTCGGCGCTCACGTCGGACAACTCGGAGAACACTACGGATCGGCGTGGGGTGTGTCAACTTGCCTCCTCGAGACACCCCCGCGGCGTAGAGTGAGGGACGTGATGACGCGTACGTGTACCCAGCTTTGGTGGGCCGCCTGACGGCGGCCGTACTCACGTATGCACTCAACGGCCGCCGCTTCGGCGGCCGTTCTCGTATCTCCTCCGGACCTCCGGGGGCCGGCCGCAGGAGCGGTGGCCTCGACCAGGAGGTGGAGTAGAGATGACGCGGGTCTTCAGCGGGGTTCAGCCGACCGGGCATCTGACGCTGGGCAACTACCTGGGTGCGATGCGGCGCTGGGCCGCGGTGGACCAGCACCGGGCGGACTCCTTGTTCTGTGTGGTGGATCTGCACGCGCTGACCATGGACCACGATCCGGCGCGGCTGCGCAGGCTCAGCCGGCAGACGACGACGCTGCTGCTGGCGTCGGGGCTCGATCCCGAGGTGTGCACCGTGTTCCTGCAGAGCCATGTCGACGAGCACACGAGACTGTCGTACCTGCTGGAGTGCGTGGCGACCGACGGCGAGATGCGGCGGATGATCCAGTACAAGGAGAAGGCCGCCAAGGAGCGGGATCGCGGCGGGAGCGTGCGCCTGTCGTTGCTGACGTATCCGGTGCTGATGGCGGCGGACATCCTGGCGTACGGCGCGGACGAGGTGCCGGTCGGGGAGGACCAGGCGCAGCACGTGGAGCTGACTCGGGATCTGGCGGTGCGGTTCAACCAGCGGTACGGGCACACGTTCGTGGTGCCGCGGGTGACGCTGCCGGGGGTGGCGGCGCGGGTGATGAACCTGCAGGAGCCGACGCGGAAGATGGGGAAGTCGGACGAGTCGGGGGCGGGGGTCGTCTATCTGCTCGACGAGCCGGACACGATCCGGAAGAAGGTCATGCGGGCGGTGACCGACAGCGGCCGGGAGGTGGAGTACGACCGGGAGGCGCGGCCCGGGGTGGCGAATCTGCTGGAGATCCTCGCGGCGTGCACGGGTGGGGACCCGGAGGCCCTGGCCGGTGTGTACGAGTCGTACGGGGCTTTGAAGAAGGACACCGCGGACGCCGTGGTGGAGGTCCTCAGGCCCGTGCAGGCCAGGCACAGGGAGCTGTGTGCGGATCCTGCCTATGTGGAGGGGGTGCTGCGGGATGGCGCGGGGAAGGCGCGGGCGATGGCCCGGCCGACCGTCGATGCGGCGTATCGGGCGATCGGGTTGTTGCCGTCGGTGGAGCGGACCGAGCTGAGCGACGTGCGTTAGCCGGGCCTCGGGTGGGGCGGCCGGCGTGGTGCGCGGTCGCCCCTTCTCGGGGCCGGTCAGTCCTTCTTGCCGGTGGCGAGTTCGCGGCTGCGGTCGCGGGCGGCTTCGAGGGCGGCGATGAGGGCGGCTCGGACGCCGTGGTTCTCCAGTTCGCGGATGGCGTTGATCGTGGTGCCGGCCGGAGAGGTGACGTTCTCCCGGAGCTTCACGGGGTGCTCGCCGCTGTCGCGGAGCATCACGGCCGCTCCGATGGCGGACTGGACGATGAGGTCGTGAGCCTTGTCGCGGGGCAGGCCGAGCAGGATGCCGGCGTCGGTCATGGCTTCGACCAGGTAGAAGAAGTAGGCCGGGCCGGAGCCGGACAGGGCGGTGCAGGCGTCCTGCTGGCTCTCGGGGACGCGGAGGGTCTTGCCGACGGCGCCGAAGATCTCCTCGGCGTGGGCGAGGTGTGCGGCGGTGGCATGGCTTCCGGCGGAGATGACCGACATGGCCTCGTCGACGAGCGCGGGGGTGTTGGTCATGACGCGGACGACCGGGGTGCCTGTGGTGAGGCGCTCCTCGAAGAAGGAGGTGGGGATTCCGGCGGCGCCGCTGATGACCAGGCGGTCGGCGGGGACGTGCGGGGCGAGTTCGTCCAGAAGGGTGCCCATGTCCTGCGGCTTGACCGTGAGGATGAGGGTGTCGGCGGTCTTGGCTGCCTCGGTGTTGGTGACCGGGGTGACTCCGTAGCGGGTGCGGAGTTCTTCGGCGCGTTCGGGGCGGCGGGCGGTGACCAGGAGGTCGGCGGGGGCCCAGCCGGCCCGGATCATTCCGCTGAGCAGGGCTTCGCCGATCTTGCCTGTGCCGAGGACTGCGACTTTCTGGCTCATGCGGTTCAGTCTGGCACCGGGGGCGGGGTGTGCGGGTCGCTTGTCCGGTGGGCGGAACGGAGCCGGGCGGGGTGTGGGTGTCTAGGCCGTCCGTCGCCTCAGGGTGGCCGCGCCCAGGGCGAGCACCAGTACCGCGCAGCCGGCCACGATCAGGACGTCGCGGACGAAGGTGGCCGTCATGTCGGTGTGGTGGAGGACCTGGTTCATGCCGTCGACGGCGTACGACATCGGCAGGACGTCGGAGACGGCCGTGAGGGCGGGGTGCATGTCGGAGCGAGGAGTGAACAGGCCGCAGAGGAGGAGCTGGGGAAAGATCACCGCGGGCATGAACTGGACCGCCTGGAATTCCGAGGCCGCGAAGGCCGAGACGAAGAGTCCGAGGGCCGTGCCGAGCAGGGCGTCGAGGAGGGCGACGAGGAGGAGCAGCCAGGGGGAGCCGGTGACGTCGAGGCCGAGCAGCCATACGGCGAGTCCGGTGGCGAGGGCGGACTGGACGATGGCGACGACACCGAAGGCGAGTGCGTAGCCGGTGATGAGGTCGGCCTTGCCGAGGGGCATGGCGAGGAGGCGTTCGAGGGTGCCGGAGGTGCGTTCGCGCAGGGTGGCGATGGAGGTGACCAGGAACATCGTGATCAGCGGGAAGATCCCGAGCAGCGAGGCGCCGATGTTGTCGAAGGTGCGGGGGCTGGCGTCGAAGACGTAGCGCAGCAGGATCAGCATCAGGCACGGGATGAGCAGCATCAGCGCGATGGTGCGCGGGTCGTGGCGGAGCTGGCGCAGGACCCGGGCGGCGGTGGCGGTGGTGCGGGCGGTGCTGAGTGCGCCGACGCGGGCCGCGGGGGTGGTCGTGCTCATCGGGTGCTCTCCTTCGTGCGGGCCGCGGCGGCGGCCTCGTCGACGAGGTGCAGGAAGGCGGCCTCGACGGTGTCGGTGGCGGTGCGGGTGCGCAGGGCTTCGGGGGTGTCGTCGGCGAGGATCTCGCCCTCGCGCATGAGGAGGAGGCGGTGGCAGCGCTCGGCCTCGTCCATGACGTGGGAGGAGACGAGGAGGGTGGCGCCGCGGGTGGCGGCGAGGTCGTGGAAGAGGTTCCACAGGTCGCGGCGGAGGACGGGGTCGAGGCCGACGGTGGGTTCGTCGAGGACGAGGAGTTCGGGGGTGCCGAGGAGAGCGACGGCGAGGGAGACACGGCTGCGCTGGCCGCCGGAGAGGTTGCCGGCGAGGGAGTCGGCGTGGCGGGTGAGGTCGACGTCGGCCAGGGCGCGTTCGACGGCCTGGTGGCGGTCGGTGGTGGTGCGTCGGGGGTCGAGGATCGCGGCGAAGTAGTCGAGGTTCTGGCGGATCGTGAGGTCGTCGTAGACGGAGGGGGCCTGGGTGACGTAGCCGATGCGGCTGCGGAGGGTGGGGTGGCCGGCCTGTCGGCCGAGGACGTGCAGGGCGCCGGTGACCTTGGCCTGGGTGCCGACGATGGAGCGCATGAGGGTCGATTTTCCGCAGCCGGAGGGGCCGAGGAGGCCGGTGATCTGGCCGCGGGGGACGGTGAAGCGGAGGTGGTGCAGGACGGTGCGGGGGCCGCGGGCGACGCTGACGTCTTCGGCGTGGACGGCGGCGGTGAGGGCCTGGGGCGGTGGGTCCAGGGTTTTATTCATCACGCGATGAATAATCCGCCCAGGAGCCGTGGCCGTCAAGGGGCGTAGCGCAGAACGGCGGCCGGGACGACTCCCGACCGCCGTTGCCGAGCGTGAAGAACCCTGCCCGGGTCAGGGTTTGGTGGCGACGAGCAGGAGCACGTCGTACGTCTCCTCGACGATGCCGTCCGGGAAGATCTTCAGCAGATGGGCGCGCTCCTCTTCCAGGAAGGCGGTCCTGCGCCGCTCGGGCATGACGAGCAGGAACGAGTGACTGCCGATGTTGGCGAGGTGGGTGTCGATCGGGACGCGGCGGCTCCAGCGGACCTCGCGGCGGGTGAAGTCGAGGCGGCCGCTGGGATCGGCCTGGTTGGTGCGCTCGCCCGCCTTGCTCTGCTCGGCGGTGAGGTCGATGCCGGCGTGGTGGCCGGCGCGCTCGGCCGCCTCCGCGATCCACTCGACGTCGAGGGCGCTGGTGTTCCACCACAGCGCCAGCGCACCGCCCGGCCGCAGCACGCGCAGCGCCTCGGGCACCGAGCGGGCGGGGTCGGTCCAGTGCCAGGACTGGGCGTAGGTGAGGAAGTCGGCGTGGTCGTCGGCGAGGGGAAGGGCGTTGCCGCTGCCCCGGACGAGCGGGATGTGCGGGAGCCCGCGGCGGAACTCGGTGGCCATGCCCTCGCCGGGTTCCACGGCGAGCACGTCGGCGCCGCGGCCGTGCAGAAGGGCGGTCGAGATACCGGTACCGGCGCCGACGTCCACGACCGTGGCACCGGACAGGGAGCGCCCGGCCGTCTCCTCGACGGCGTCGAAGAGGGTGGGCGGATAGGAGGGGCGGTTCGCGGCGTACTGGGCGGCGACGGCGTTGAACGAGTGGGCGCGGGCGGAGTGGGACGACGCGGACGGCTCGGACGAGGCTGAGGTCGTGGTCATGGAGCCATGGTGAGCGGAGGGCGGCGCGAAGGAACAGTGTCGTGCGGCCGCACCGTCCTGCCGCCGCGGCGGCGGCACCGGTTACGGTTCCCCGCGCCGCTCGTGACGTCGTCCGCGACGACCGCCGCGCCCGTCCTTCCGCGCATCCGTCGCCGGTACGTCCGGCGCCGCTGCGCCTGCCGGCCCTGCTGCCCTCACCGCTGCCTTCGGCGCAGCCCCGTCCCCGCCGCTGGTGCACCCCCGCCGCCGCTGCCCTTTTCGGTGCCGCGTCCGCTGCGCTGCTCTCCCGGCCGCTGTCCTCGGCGCCGCTCCCGCTTCCAGGGCCTAGCGGCGTCGCTTCTTCTTCGACGGGTTGCCGGTGCGGCGAGAGGAGCGGCGGGCGTGCTCCTCGCGGGACTTCTCGTACTCCTCTCGGTGCAGCTTCTCTCCCGGGGCCTCGGTGAGGGAGCGGAAGAAGTAGGCGAGGAGGGAGCCGACGAACCCGATGGCGAGCAGGCCGCGCAGGGAGGCCTGGCGCTGCGGGTCGTGGCGCCGCGAGAAGCCCTCCCAGGTGTTGCGGAAGGCGAGCGCGCTGCAGATCGCGAACATGGCGATGACCAGCACGGTCACGAAGGAGCCCGATTCGGCGATCCGGATGCCCTGGTAGGCGAGGCGCAGCACCAGGCAGGAGACGGCTGCCAGGGCGAGGGAGCCGACGGCGACGCCGGCGCGGCGGGCCGCGTAGCCGTCGTCGTGGTTCACCCAGGAGGTGCCGAAGAAGCGCAGGGGCTCGGGGCGGGGGCCGCCGCCCCGGGCCGGACCGTCCATGGAGCCCGCCGGGGTGTCCGGGGTGCCGGTTTCGTCGCTCACGGGACGATTATGGCGCCGGGCGTGGGCGGCCCTCCGGTGGGGTCGGGCGCGACGGGGTGCGCGGCGCCCGACGGTCGAGGACGTCAGGCGCAGCGCGAGGCGATGTAGCCGTCGCTGCCGGTGTGGACGTAGGCGTCGGACACGTACTCGCCGTTGTTGACGTTGTCCCAGATGTTGGTCGTGCCGTAGGGGCCCGTCACCGTCGTACCCGGCGTCTGGCAGAAGATCGGCACGCGGGAGCCCTCGGGGAGCACCCGGATGATGTTGTAGTTGGTGCCGGGGCCGCTGCGGACGTTCACGCGGACGCCGGGCGCCACCGCGAAGGTGCGCACGGCCGTCTCCGCCGTGAGGGCCTCCTCCCCGGCTGCTCCGGTGGCTGCTTCCGATCGGTCTACGGACATGGAACGTCTCCCCCCTGGCCCCATGGCTGTCATGGGCCCCGTTGATTCCGCGAAGCGAGCACGGAACGCCTGTGCGTGACTCGCACGCGGAGGCTAGCAAGCCGCCTCTGTCTCGTACGAGTCATCGACTAGGCTCCGTGCGTCGCGCGCGGACGATGAGCACGGGGGGCGGTCCATGACGCCACAGCGCAGCACCGGAGCGGGCGCGGAAGCGGAACTTCCCGAGTACGCCGGTCACTACCGACTGGAGTCGTGTCTGGGGTCCGGTGGCATGGGGGTGGTCCACCTCGCGCGCAGCACCTCTGGGCTGAAGCTCGCGGTGAAGGTCGTCCATGCCGAGTTCGCCCGCGATCCCGAGTTCAGGGGGCGTTTCCGGCAGGAGGTGGCGGCTGCCCGGAGGGTCAGCGGTGCCTTCACCGCGTCGGTCGTGGACGCCGATCCGGAGGCCGAACGGCCCTGGATGGCCACGCTGTTCATTCCGGGGCCGACGCTGTCCGAGCATGTGAAGCGGAACGGTCCCATGGCGCCGGCGCAGGTGCGCCGGCTGATGGCCGGGCTGGCCGAGGCGCTGCGCGACATCCATCGGGTCGGGGTGGTGCACCGGGATCTGAAGCCGAGCAATGTGCTGCTGGCGGAGGACGGGCCGAAGGTCATCGACTTCGGCATCTCCCGGCCAAAGGACAGTGAACTGCGCACGGAGACCGGGAAGTTGATCGGGACGCCGCCGTTCATGGCGCCCGAGCAGTTCCGTCGGCCCCGGGAGGTGGGGCCGGCCGCGGACATCTTCGCGCTCGGCTCGGTCATGGTGCACGCGGCGACCGGGCGGGGGCCGTTCGACTCCGACAGCCCGTACGTGGTCGCGTATCAGGTGGTGCACGACGAGCCCGAGTTGACGGGTGTCCCGGACGATCTGGAACCCCTGGTACGGCGCTGCCTCGCCAAGGAACCCGAGGAGCGGCCCACTCCCGACGAGTTGATGCGGGAGCTGCGCTCCCTGGCCGCCAGGTACGACACGCAGGCGTTCATACCGGCGCAGCGCACCGGTGATCAGGCGCCCGGACCCACGGAGGACGTGCCGCGATCCCCGGCACGCGCGTCCTGGCGGCCGCGCCTCGGCCGCCCGCCCCGCCGGATGCTGCTCGCCGTCGTGGCCGCCGCCGCGGTCACGGGCAGTGTGCTCACCGCGTTGCTGTGGCCGCGCGGTGACGGCGGTCCGGTGGTGAAGGAGACGGGGTCCCGCACCGGCGTGGCCGCTTTCGCGGCGTGGCGGGCGCACCCGGTCGGCGAGGGCTCCGGGATGCCGCAGTGCGTGACCGGCGCGGGGCGGCTGCTGTGTTTCCGGTCCGGTGTGGCCTCCTCCCTGGACCTGGCCGACGGGACGCTGCTGTGGCGGCGTGCGGTGGGCGAGGAGAGCACGAGCGACGCGCCGGCGCTGTCGGGCGGACTGCTGTTGCTCCCGACGCACGGGGGACGGCGGGTGGTGGCCCTCGATCCCGCCTCGGGGAAGCCTCGCTGGCAGCGGGACATGCCCGACAACCGGGGGATGCGGATCGCCGGCGACATGCTTGTCGTCACGCACGCGGACGGCACGGTGACCGGCGTGGACGGGAGGTCGGGGCACGAGAAGTGGCATCGGCGGCTGCCCGGCCGGGGCACGCCGACCCTGACCACCCGTGCCGGCGATCCGTCGGTCGAAGCCGCCACCACCACGACGGACGGGGCGTACACGCAGCTCACCGTGTTGGACGCGCACAGCGGTACGGCCCGCTGGACGGCCCGGCTGCGGGGCTCGCTGCAACCCGTCGGCAGCGAGGAAGGCTCCCTGGTCCTGCAGTCCGTCGACAACGCCTCCGCGGTCACGGACGCGGTGGTCCGCTATGCGCCCGGCACGAGGACGACGCGCCGTACGGCGCTGCCCGTGCCGCTCACGACTCCGCAGGCCACCGTGCACGGCCACGTCGTCTACCTGCTCGCGGCCGGTGGCTCGCTGGACGCGGTCGACCTGAGCACCGGAAGGCGGCTGTGGCATCTGGAGACGGCCGTGAGCCGGGGCTCGGCCCCCGTCGCCGACGCCGACCACGTCTACTTCAGCGCCCCCGACGGGCGGGTGCTCGCGGTGGACGCCCGGAACGGCGACCTGCTCGGGCAGACCGCGCCACGGCTCGGCGCGAGTTCGGGTGAGGTCGCCGGCGCGCTGCCGGCCCCGATCGTGGTCGACGGCCATGTCTACGCCACCGCCCCGGACGGCACCGTCTTCGCCGTGGACGGGCGTGATCCCTCCGGCTGGTGAGGGGCGCCCGGGAGACCGGTGACACGACGAGAAGGGGCCGCCTCTCGGAGGCGGCCCCCTTGCGCGATGGTGCCGGGTCAGCCCAGCTTGCTCACGTCCCGGACCGCGCCCTTGTCGGCGCTCGTCGCCATGGCCGCGTAGGCGCGGAGGGCGGCGGAGACCTTGCGGTCGCGGTTCTTGGGGGCGTGGACGCCGTTCAGGGCCTGCTCGCGGCGGGCCAGCTCCGCGTCGTCGACCAGCAGCTCGATCGTGCGGTTCGGGATGTCGATGCGGATGCGGTCGCCGTCCTGGACCAGGGCGATGGTGCCGCCGGAGGCCGCCTCCGGGGAGGCGTGGCCGATCGACAGGCCCGAGGTGCCGCCGGAGAAGCGGCCGTCGGTGATCAGGGCGCAGGACTTGCCCAGGCCGCGGCCCTTCAGGTACGAGGTCGGGTAGAGCATCTCCTGCATGCCGGGGCCGCCCTTGGGGCCCTCGTAGCGGATGACGACGACGTCGCCGTCCTTGACCTCCTGGGTGAGGATCCGCTGGACGGCCTCCTCCTGGGACTCGCAGACGACCGCCGGGCCCTCGAAGGTCCAGATCGACTCGTCGACGCCGGCCGTCTTCACCACGCAGCCGTCGACCGCGAGGTTGCCCTTGAGGACCGCGAGGCCGCCGTCCTTGGAGTACGCGTGCTCGACGGAGCGGATGCAGCCGCCCTCCGCGTCCTCGTCCAGGGCCTCCCAGCGCTCGGACTGGGAGAAGGCCTCGGCGGAGCGGACGCAGCCGGGAGCCGCGTGCCAGAGTTCGACCGCCTCGGGGGACGGGGAGCCGCCGCGGACGTCCCAGGTCTTCAGCCAGTCGGACAGGGACGGGCTGTGGACGGAGTGCACGTCCTCGTTCAGCAGACCCGCGCGGTGCAGTTCGCCGAGGAGGGCCGGGATGCCGCCGGCGCGGTGCACGTCCTCCATGTAGTACGTGCGGTTCTTCGCGACGTTCGGGGCGACCTTCGCCAGGCAGGGGACGCGGCGCGAGACGGCGTCGATCTCCTCCAGGCCGAAGGGGACGCCCGCCTCCTGGGCGGCGGCCAGCAGGTGGAGGATCGTGTTGGTGGAGCCGCCCATCGCGATGTCCAGGGCCATGGCGTTCTCGAAGGCCTGGAAGGTGGCGATGTTGAGCGGCAGGGCCGACTCGTCGTCCTGCTCGTAGTAGCGGCGGGTGAGGTCCATCACCGTGCGGGCCGCGTCGACGTAGAGCTGCTTGCGCGCGGTGTGGGTGGCGAGGACCGAGCCGTTGCCGGGGAGCGAGAGGCCGATGGCCTCCGTCAGGCAGTTCATCGAGTTGGCGGTGAACATGCCGGAACAGCTGCCGCAGGTCGGGCAGGCGTTCTCCTCGATGCGGAGGATGTCCTCGTCGGAGATCTTGTCGTTGACGGCGTCGGAGATCGCGTCGACCAGGTCGAGGGTGCGGACCGTGCCGTCCACGAGGGTGGCGCGGCCGGACTCCATGGGGCCGCCGGAGACGAAGACCGTCGGGATGTTCAGGCGCAGGGCGGCCAGCAGCATGCCCGGGGTGATCTTGTCGCAGTTGGAGATGCAGACCAGGGCGTCGGCGCAGTGGGCCTCGACCATGTACTCCACCGAGTCCGCGATCAGGTCGCGGGAGGGCAGGGAGTACAGCATGCCGCCGTGCCCCATGGCGATGCCGTCGTCCACGGCGATCGTGTTGAACTCGCGCGGGATGCCGCCCGCCTCCGTGATCGCCTCGCTGACGATCCGGCCGACCGGCTGCAGGTGGGTGTGGCCCGGCACGAACTCGGTGAAGGAGTTCGCGACCGCGATGATCGGCTTCCGGCCGATGTCCGCACCGGGTACACCGGAGGCGCGCATAAGGGCGCGGGCGCCCGCCATGTTGCGGCCGTGGGTGACTGTGCGGGACCTCAGCTCGGGCATCGTCGCTCGCTCCTTCGGAGACTGTGCTCAGAGAGATTCAGAGACTGCGGTCAGAGAGACTTCTGACTGCCTACGAGCCTACGCCGCCGCTCCACGGACTGGACACGGGTGTCCGGAATGCGGGACGCGCGTTTCACATGGCCGTCAGATGGTGCTGCACCACAGGGGCCACGCGCGCGATGATCTGCTCCAGATCCGCCGAGGCCAGCGGCTCCAGTTTGATCACGTACCGCATCAGCGCGGTGCCCACCAGCTGCGCGGCCGCCAGCTCGGCGCGCAGCTCCGCGTCCGGCAGGTCCAGCTGGTCGGCGATGCGCCGCATCAGCTGTGCGGCGACCAGGCGGCGGAAGACGGCGGCGGCGGTCTCGTTGTTGACCGCCGAGCGCACGATCGCGAGCAGCGGGGTCCGGGTCGTGGGGTTCTCCCAGACGCCGAAGATGAACCGGGTCAGCCGCTCCCCCACACCGTCCAGCGAGCCCTCGGCCAGCGCGTTCGGCGCGTTCAGCGCGGGCGCGAAGGCGACCGCGACGGCTGCCTCGAAGACCTGCTCCTTGGTGCCGAAGTAGTGGTGGACGAGCGCCGAGTCCACGCCGGCCGCCTTGGCGATACCGCGTACGGACGTCTTCTCGTAACCGTGTTCGGAGAACTCCCCACGGGCCGCGGTGAGGATGCGGTCGCGGGTGCCGGCGGACTCGGTGCGCGGGGGACGGCCCCGCCGCCGTGCCGTGGCGCCGCTCATCGCCGCGGCACCCGTACCGCCGAGGCCAGGTGCTTGCGGGTGAAGGCCAGGGCCTCGGCGAGGTCGGCCTCGCGCTCGGCGCTGGACATCGCCCGCCGGGTGTTGACCTCGATCACGACATGGCCGTCGAAACCCGTGAGGGCCAGGCGCTCCAGCAGCTCGGCGCAGGGCTGGGTGCCGCGGCCGGGCACCAGGTGCTCGTCCTTGGCGGAGCCCCGGCCGTCGGCGAGGTGGATGTGGCCGAGGCGGTCGCCCATGCGGTCGACCATGTCCAGGGCGTCGGTGCGGGCCGTCGCCGTGTGGCTGAGATCGATCGTGAAGTGCCGGTAGTCGTGCTGGGTGACGTCCCAGTCGGGGGCGTAGGCGAGCATCTCGCGGTCGCGGTAGCGCCAGGGGTACATGTTCTCGACGGCGAACCGTACGTCCGTCTCGTTCGCCATCCGCCAGACCCCGTCGACGAAGTCGCGCGCGTACTGCCGCTGCCAGCGGAAGGGCGGGTGTACGACGACGGTGGAGGCACCCAGCTTCTCGGCCGCCGCCCGGGCCCGCTGGAGCTTCACCCAGGGGTCGGTCGACCAGACCCGCTGGGTGATCAGCAGGCAGGGGGCGTGGACGGCCAGGATCGGGACGCCGTGGTAGTCCGACAGGCGGCGCAGCGCCTCGATGTCCTGGCTGACCGGGTCGGTCCACACCATGACCTCGACACCGTCGTACCCGAGGCGCGCGGCGATCTCGAAGGCCGTCGCCGTCGACTCCGGGTACACGGAGGCGGTCGACAGAGCGATGCGCACGTCCCGGTCCCTTGGTTCAGCCACGTCCGTCACCATACGGCGTTGGGTGGTGCCGGTGTTGGGTGACTGTTCGCCGTTGTGACTATCGCCATTCGCGCGGGTGCGGCGCCGTCGTGGTCGCCGGCTCCCCCGGATTCCCGGCTTCGTTCGAGCCCGGGGACCCCCGTCGCGGCGGAGCCGCATGTCGACACGGCCCTGCGCGCCCCTAGTCGGAGCCCATGTGGTCGAGGCGCCGCAGGATCACGCCCTCCCGCAGGGCCCACGGACAGATCTCCAGGTTCTCGACGCCGAAGAGGTCCATGGCGCCCTCGGCCACCAGGGCGCCGGCGAGCAGCTGGCCCGCCCTGCCCTCGGAGACGCCGGGAAGCTCGGCGCGCTGGTCCTCCGTCATGCCGGCCAGGCGCGGGACCCAGGCCTCCAGGGACTCGCGCTTGAGTTCGCGTTGCACGTAGAGACCGTCGGCGCTGCGGGCGGCGCCGGCTATGCGGGCCAGCTGCTTGAAGGTCTTGGAGGTGGCGACCACGTGGTCGGGAGCGCCGAAGCGGCTGAACTCGCCGACCGTGCGGGCGATCTCCGTGCGGACGTGGCGGCGCAGGGCGCGGACGGCCTCCGGCTCGGGCGGATCACCGGGCAGCCAGCCCGCCGTGAGGCGGCCGGCGCCGAGCGGCAGGGACACGGCCGCGTCGGGCTCCTCGTCCATGCCGAAGGCGATCTCCAGGGAGCCGCCGCCGATGTCCAGGACCAGCAGCTTTCCGGCGGACCAGCCGAACCAGCGGCGGACGGCGAGGAAGGTGAGCCGCGCCTCCTCCGCACCGGTGAGGACCTGGAGGCGGACGCCGGTCTCGTCGGCCACGCGCGCGAGGACGTCGTCGGCGTTGCGGGCCTCGCGTACGGCGGAGGTGGCGAACGGCAGCAGGTCCTCGACGCCCTTGTCCTCGGCGGCCTGGAGGGCGTCCCGGACCACGGCGATCAGCTTCTCGATGCCTTCGTCACCGATGGCACCGCTGTCGTCGAGGAGTTGGGCGAGCCGAAGTTCGGCCTTGTGCGAATGCGCGGGCAGCGGGCGCGCGCCGGGGTGAGCGTCCACCACCAGCAGATGCACCGTGTTCGAACCCACGTCCAGGACACCGAGTCTCATGTACGGAACGCTACTGCCAGATCGTTCGTCCTCGGTCCCCGGAGCGGGCCTCGGCCACTTACCCTGGACAGGTGCCAAAGACGAAAAAGGCGAAGGTCGACAAGGCGGACAAATCTCGTAAGACCGCCACATCCTCCAAGGGGACGAAGGTGAGTGACGAGAAGGGGCTCGACTTCGCGCGCGCCTGGGTGGAGTTTCCGGATCCGGCGGACGACGAACAGGTCTTCCGCTGTGATCTGACATGGCTGACCTCTCGCTGGAACTGCATCTTCGGCAGCGGCTGCCAGGGCATCCAGGCGGGCCGCGCGGACGACGGGTGCTGCTCGCTGGGCGCGCACTTCTCCGACGAGGACGACGAGAAGCGGGTCGCCGAGCATGTGGCACGGCTCACGCCGGACATCTGGCAGCACCACGACGAGGGCACGCGGGGCGGCTGGGTCTCCGAGGACGAGGAGGGTTCCCGGCAGACGCGGCCCTTCCAGGGGTCCTGCATCTTCCAGAACCGGCCCGGGTTCGCCGGCGGTGCGGGCTGCTCGCTGCACATCCTCGCCCTGAAGGAGGGCCGGGAGCCGCTGGAGACCAAGCCCGACGTGTGCTGGCAGCTGCCGATCCGGCGGACGTACGACTGGATCGACCGGCCGGACGACACGCGCGTGCTGCAGGTGTCCATCGGTGAGTACGACCGCCGGGGCTGGGGCCCGGGCGGCCATGACCTGCACTGGTGGTGCACGTCGGCGACCTCGGCGCACGGCGCCGGCGAGCCGGTGTACGTCTCCTACCGCGCCGAGCTGACGGAACTGATGGGCAAGGCCGGTTACGACCGTCTGGCCGAGTTGTGCGAACAGCGACTGGCGTCGCAGCTCCCGCTGGTGGCCCCCCATCCGGCGGATCCGACGCCCTGACGGCAGCCGAACCTCGCCGAGGCCGTAGCCGTATCCGGCCCGGGGGCGATGGGCGGATTCGTTCCACCTTCCCAGCCCTCCCGCGCCTCCCGCCCCCTCTGACTACCGTCTGACCTGCGACGTTCCCCAGGACCCTGAGCAGAGCGCTCCCCGCGCCGGAACGGATCTGCCCATCGCCCCTCGGAGCCGGCCCCCTAGCTTCCCGACGGGGTCGGGGTGCCGGGGTCGTTGTCGGGCGGGGGCGGGGACGCCGAGTCGGACGGGGTGGGGTCGGGCGGGGTGGAAGGGGGCTCCGACGGGGGCGGGGACTGGCTCGACGGTGGGGCCGTGGGGGGTGCGCTGGACGGCGGGGCCGGGTCGGGTGTGGACGACGGCGGGGGTGTGGGGCGGCTGGGGGCCGTGCCGTAGCCGTCGATGGTGACGACGGCGCCGGCCGGGGCGATCGCCACCTGGGCGCGCCAGTGGCCGGACGGCTCGCGCAGGTGATCGACGTACACCTTGATCGTCAACGTCCGGCCCGGTTCGAGGGTTCCCGAGGACCGGCTGAGGTAGAGCCAGTGGGCCGAGGTGGACGCGGACCAGTGGACCGGCCCGGAACCCGACGCGGTGAGGGTGATCAGGGTGGTGTCGCCGTCGCCCCCGGCGCTCACCGCGAGCTGTCCGGCGCTCTTCTCGCCGGTGCCGCCGACACTGACGACCTCCACGGAGACGTCCGAGCCGCCGTCCTTGCCGAGGCGGATGGCGGGCTTCACGCGCGCGTTGCCCGCGTTCTCGTAGCCGTCGGCCGCGTCGCTGTCGAGGGCGTCGGGGCCCTGCTGCTCGTGCGCGGTCGCGGAGGGGCCGCCCGCCTCACCGGCCGGTGCGCCCCGGTAGGCGGCCCACAGGGCGAGCACCGGCGCCGCGACGACCGTGGCGACGACGGTCGTCGTGACGGCACGCGCGCGGAGGCGGTCGCGGCGGGCCGCGCGGTCCTTGGGGTCCATCGGGAAACCACGCCGGTCGAAGCGCGGAACGGCCGCGCCCCGCGCGCGTGCGTGGTGCGTGAGAGCCATGTGCAGGGCCGCGCGGGGGGCCTCCAGGACGGGCAGCTCGGCCGGGGTGACCGTGGCGCCGGGCCAGTGGCCGGCGACGGCGCGCTCGGCGGTGCGGCGGCAGCGCGGACAGTCGTCGACGTGCCGGACCAGCTCGCGGCGCAGGGCGGTGCTGAGGACGAGCTGGCTGTCGCCCGTGAGGTGGGCCACGCTCGGGCAGCCGCCGGTCTGCACCACGGCGAGGGCCGCGCGGGTGCGTTCGACCTCACAGGCGGCCGTGGCGAGCAGGTCGCGCGCGGCGGCCGGTTCCATGCCGAGGACGGCGGCGACCTCGTGGGCGCCGAGGTGGTGACGGACGGCGAGTTCGAGGGCCTCGCGCTGCTCGGGGGTGGTGCCGGCCGCCTCCGGCCAGGCCAGGAGGGCGAGTTCACGGCGTCGCTCCTCCTGCGCCTCCGGGGCGACGGGTGGTTCGGACATCCCTCGCCCGGCGGTTCTTGCGGTGCCTCTCCCGGCCCCTTGTCTCCCGGCTCCCTGTCCTGCCCCCTTCGTGGCACCGACACGGCCCGCCGCGTGGGTGGCCTGACGTTTCTGCTTGGCCTCGGCCAGCTTCCGCAGGCACGCCCAGCGGGCCAGCGCGTACAACCAGGCCCGGCGGTCGGCGGCGGCCTCCGGGACGCGGTGCCCACGCCGCTCGGCGAGGGCGAGGACGTCACCGAGGGCGGCGACGGCCGCGTCGTGGTCGCACAGCACCGACAGGCAGTAGGTGAACAGACCGTCCAGGTACGGCTCGTAGCACGCCGGCGGCCGCTGGACGAGCGTACGGGCGGCGGGGCGGTCGCGCTCCTCCCGCGCCTCTCGTGCTTCACGCGCCTCGCGGTGCACCCGGTGCGCGCCGGTCGTGCGGGTCGTGGTCTGCGGACTGCTGCTCATCACCCGTGCGACCGTAGGCGGCGCCGGAGTGCCACTTCTGGAAGCTTGAGTAGTTTTACTTCGTACGGGTGAAACGATCCCTCATAAGGGGACAGGAGCCTTCTATTCCGCGGCCGGATCCCGACGAGGGGTGGCCGATACCGGTCCACCCACACGCGCCCCGGGGCCTCGCTGTCAGTGCCGCGGGCTACGGTTTCCGCATGGCTGCCCGTACCAAGACCACCAAGGACCGCCCGTCCTACCGCTGCACCGAGTGCGGCTGGCAGACGGCCAAGTGGCTCGGCCGCTGCCCCGAGTGCCAGGCCTGGGGGACGGTCGAGGAGTACGGCGCGCCCGCGGTCCGTACGACGACACCCGGCCGCGTCATCAACTCCGCGCTGCCCATCGGCCAGGTCGACGGCCGCCAGGCCACCGCCCGCTCGACCGGCGTGCCCGAGCTGGACCGGGTGCTCGGCGGCGGGCTCGTGCCCGGCGCGGTGGTGCTCCTCGCGGGCGAGCCCGGCGTCGGCAAGTCGACGCTGCTGCTGGACGTGGCCGCCAAGTCGGCGAGCGAGGAGCACCGCACCCTGTATGTGACGGGTGAGGAGTCGGCGAGCCAGGTGCGGCTGCGCGCCGACCGGATCGGCGCCCTCGACGAGCATCTGTATCTGGCCGCCGAGACGGACCTGTCCGCCGTCCTCGGCCATCTGGACGAGGTCAAGCCGTCCCTGCTGATCCTCGACTCCGTGCAGACGGTCGCCTCCCCGGAGATCGAGGGCGCGCCCGGCGGCATGGCGCAGGTGCGGGAGGTGGCGGGCGCCCTGATCCGCGCGTCGAAGGAGCGGGGCATGTCCACCCTGCTGGTGGGCCACGTCACGAAGGACGGCGCGATCGCGGGCCCCCGCCTGCTGGAGCACCTGGTGGACGTCGTCCTGCACTTCGAGGGCGACCGGCACGCGCGCCTGCGCCTGGTGCGGGGCGTGAAGAACCGCTACGGCGCCACGGACGAGGTCGGCTGCTTCGAGCTGCACGACGAGGGCATCACGGGCCTCGCCGACCCCAGCGGCCTGTTCCTGACCCGTCGCGCCGAGCCGGTGCCGGGCACCTGCCTGACCGTCACCCTGGAGGGCCGCCGTCCACTGGTGGCCGAGGTGCAGGCGCTGACCGTCGACTCGCAGATCCCCTCCCCGCGGCGTACGACCTCTGGCCTGGAGACCTCGCGCGTGTCGATGATGCTGGCCGTGCTGGAGCAGCGCGGCCGGATCAGCGCGCTCGGCAAGCGGGACATCTACTCGGCGACGGTGGGCGGGGTGAAGCTGTCCGAGCCGGCCGCCGACCTCGCCGTCGCGCTCGCGCTCGCCTCCGCCGCGAGCGACACCCCGCTGCCGAAGAACCTGGTGGCCATCGGGGAGGTGGGCCTGGCCGGCGAGGTGAGACGGGTCACGGGCGTGCAGCGCAGGCTGACCGAGGCACACCGGCTGGGCTTCACGCACGCGCTGGTCCCGGCCGATCCGGGCAGGATTCCGCCGGGGATGAAGGTGCTGGAAGTGGCGGACATAGGGGACGCGCTGCGGGTGCTGCCCCGCTCCCGTCGCCGAGAGGCCCCGCGGGAGGCGGAGGAGCGCCGGTAGACTTTGCCCAGGTCTCGCCCGTCCGTACGAACCGCGTGCGGGTGCGGGAGCGCCTCAGAACCTGCGACCGGAGGAGTGCAGTGGCAGCCAACGACCGGGCAGCAGCTCCCGGAAAGTCCGGTGGGAGTGCCGGTTCCGATGGCCTGATGCGCGCCTCGCTGAGCGCCGTGGCACCCGGCACGCCGCTGCGTGACGGCCTGGAGCGGGTCCTGCGCGGCAACACCGGCGGGCTCATCGTGCTCGGCTCCGACAAGACGGTCGAGGCGATGTGCACGGGCGGGTTCGTCCTGGACGTCGAGTTCACCGCGACCCGGCTGCGGGAGCTGTGCAAGCTGGACGGCGGCATCGTGCTGTCGTCGGACCTGTCGAAGATCCTGCGCGCGGGCGTGCAGCTGGTGCCGGACCCCACGATCCCCACGGAGGAGACGGGCACGCGGCACCGTACGGCGGACCGGGTCAGCAAGCAGGTCGGCTTCCCCGTGGTCTCCGTCTCCCAGTCGATGCGGCTGATCGCGCTCTACGTCGACGGTCAGCGCCGCGTGCTGGAGGACTCGGCGGCGATCCTGTCCCGCGCGAACCAGGCGCTGGCCACGCTGGAGCGGTACAAGCTGCGGCTGGACGAGGTCGCGGGCACGCTGTCGGCGCTGGAGATCGAGGATCTGGTGACGGTGCGGGACGTGTCCGCCGTCGCCCAGCGCCTGGAGATGGTCCGGCGCATCGCCACCGAGATCGCCGAATACGTGGTCGAGCTGGGCACCGACGGCCGTCTTCTCGCGCTCCAGCTGGAGGAGTTGATCGCCGGGGTGGAGCCCGACCGTGAGCTGGTCGTCCGGGACTACGTGCCCGAGCCGACGGCGAAGCGGTCCCGCACGGTCGAGGAGGCGCTGTCCGAGCTGGACGCGCTGACCCACGCGGAGCTGCTGGAGCTGGGCACGGTGGCGCGTGCGCTCGGCTACACCGGTTCGCCGGAGACCCTCGACTCGGCGGTGTCCCCGCGCGGCTTCCGTCTGCTGGCCAAGGTGCCGCGGCTGCCGGGCGCGATCATCGACCGCCTGGTGGAGCACTTCGGGGGGCTGCAGAAGCTGCTCGCCGCGAGTGTGGACGATCTGCAGACCGTGGACGGTGTGGGAGAGGCCCGGGCGCGGAGCGTGCGGGAAGGTCTGTCGCGCCTGGCCGAGTCTTCCATCCTGGAGCGGTACGTCTAGTCCCACGTCCCGTTTCCGGGCCGCGCCGCGCCTCAGTCGGCCGACAGGACGAACGAGGCCTGCGTCTTCCCGAAGCCCGGTGCCTTCGCCTCCAGCAGGTACGTGCCCGTCTGCGCCGACCCCCCGGAGGGCGTCGCGCAGTGGGCGGCGCTCGGCTTCCGGTCCCACTTCACGGTGTACGTGATGCTCTTGCCCGCAGGCACCCGGAACACCAGGCTGCCCGCACCCTCGGGACAGTCGGCCGAGGACCAGAACGCGTCGTCCGCGTCGGCCCGCGTGATCGTCAACACCGCGCTCTTCGGGCCGAGATCGACCTTGCAGTCGGCCGACGAGCTGTTCTTCGCGGTGAGTTCGAAGGTCGGCGTCTGGTCCGGCGAGTAGGAGTTGTGCAGGCTCCGCAGGTTCAACGCCAGGGCGGAGGAGGTGCAGTCGGGCAGCCTCGAGGAGGCCGGCAGCGCATCGCCCGTACCGACGTTCCCACCGCCGGTGGCCGATCCGGAGCCGCCGGCCGAGCCGTCGTCGGATCCGGAAGCCCCGGAAGAACCGGAGGCCCCCGCGGAGCCGGACGCGCCGTCGCCCGAGCCGCCGCCGCTCCCGCCGGAGCCCCCGCCGCTCGACTCGTCGCGCCCGCCCGGGTGTTGGCTGTACGCGGGCCCGGACTCGGACGGTCCCGGCGTGATCGTCTGCGTGGGATTCTTGCCGTTGGACCCGTCGGCGCCCTTCTTGCCTCCCCCGCCGCCGGGGGCAACGATCCAGAGGATCAGCAGCGCCAACAGGGCGACCACCGACAGCAGTACGACCCTCCGTCGCCAGTAGATGGAGGAGGGAAGCGGCCCGACCGGATTGCGCAGAGATCCCACGGCCCAAACTGTACGAGAGATCGTCGCGCTTGCTCGCCCCACCCGCCGCGTGAGCACCAACTTTTCCGGATCATCATCCCGGCAACTGCCGTCACACCCGCGGTTCTTCACGGTTCACCACGTTCGGTGACCGCGCCGTCACGCACGCTGCCCGTCAACCCGTGGCAGGATCGGAAAGGCCATGACTGAGAAGCTCCACACCCCCGTGATCGCCTGGTTCGACGCCCACGCCCGCGACCTCCCCTGGCGCCGCCCGGAGGCGGGTCCCTGGGGGGTGATGGTCAGCGAGTTCATGCTCCAGCAGACTCCGGTCAGCCGGGTGCTGCCCGTCTACGAGCAGTGGCTGTCCCGCTGGCCCCGCCCCGCCGACCTGGCGAAGGAGGCACCGGGCGAGGCGGTGCGCGCCTGGGGCCGGCTCGGCTATCCGCGCCGCGCCCTGCGGCTGCACGGGGCGGCCGCCGCCATAACGGAGCGGCACGGCGGGGACGTGCCCACCGACCACGCCCAGCTGCTCGCGCTGCCGGGCATCGGCGAGTACACGGCCGCGGCGGTGGCCTCGTTCGCGTACGGGCAGCGGCATCCGGTGCTGGACACGAACGTGCGCCGGGTCTTCGCGCGGGCGGTGAGCGGGGTGCAGTACCCGCCGAACGCGACCACGGCCGCCGAGCGGCGGCTCGCGCGGGAGCTGCTGCCGGAGGACGAGGGGACCGCCGCCCGCTGGGCCGCCGCCTCCATGGAGCTGGGCGCGCTGGTGTGCACGGCGAAGAACGAGGGATGCCCGCGGTGTCCGATCGCCGCGCAGTGCGCCTGGCGGCTCGCGGGCAAGCCGGAGCACCAGGGGCCGCCGCGGCGCGGGCAGACGTACGCCGGTACGGACCGGCAGGTGCGCGGCAAGCTGCTCGCCGTGCTGCGCGAGGCGCACGCACCGGTGCCGCAGGCGGTGCTGGACCGGGTGTGGCACGAGCCGGTGCAGCGCGCCCGCGCGCTCGACGGGCTCGTCACGGACGGTCTCGTGGAGCCGCTGCCCGACGGGCTGTACCGGCTGCCGCTGAGCTGACGGACAGCCAAGTCACAGGCGATCGGCCTTCGTTACGGAGCGATCAGCCCGACAAACCATCCCGGAAAGGGATATATCAACCACCTCCTCTACCCCGTTCCGACTTCCGTTACACAACCGACGGATAGCCGATTGCTAGCCGCAGGCTGGTCCGCACAGCCCCGTGACAACCGCTCCGTAACTTTCTGTCCGTGCCCGACAGACCACGGGACACGAACACGGGGACAGCAGGACTTCGGGCGAGAAGCCGGAGTGAACGGGGAACGGAGGCGGTTGATCATGGCGCAGGGTGAGGTGCTCGAGTTCGAGGAGTACGTCCGCACCCGGCAGGACGCGCTGCTGCGCAGCGCGCGCCGGCTGGTTCCGGACCCGGTCGACGCCCAGGACCTGCTGCAGACCGCGCTGGTGCGGACGTACGGCCGCTGGGAAGGCATCGCCGACAAGCGGCTCGCCGACGCCTACCTGCGCCGCGTGATGATCAACACCCGGACCGAGTGGTGGCGGGCGCGCAAGCTCGAGGAGGTCCCGACCGAGCAGCTGCCGGACGCGTCCGTGGAGGACTCCACCGAGCAGCACGCCGACCGTGCCCTGCTGATGGACGTCATGAAGGTGCTCGCTCCGAAGCAGCGCAGTGTCGTGGTGCTGCGACACTGGGAGCAGATGTCCACAGAGGAGACGGCCGCGGCCCTCGGTATGTCGGCCGGTACGGTCAAGAGCACGCTGCACCGGGCGCTCGCCCGGCTCCGTGAGGAGCTGGAGGCCCGCGATCTGGACGCACGCGCGCTGGAGCGTGAGGAGCGGGAGCGTTGCGCGGCCTGACGGGGGCAGGACCCGACCGGGTCCGAACCACTTCACAGGCGGTGATCACGGCGGGTGCCGTGCTCGCCGCCATCGCCCTTTTCGTCGCCGCGTGCGGCACGGGAGGCACCGGCACCCGGGACGAGGGCCCGGCACACGCGTCGGCGGTCGCGGGAGCCCTCGTTTCCCCCACGCCGAGCGCGGCACGCGGCTACAAACGGGTGGATGCGGCCGCGCTGATCAAGCGGGACCCGGCGGTCTCCGTGACGGTGAAGCGGGAACTGAAGCCGTGCGACGGCGGCGACTATCCGGTCAACCTCTCCTACGGCGATCTGACCCACGGATCGGTCAACGACCTCCTCGTCAACGTGACGACCTGCAGCGACGGTGTGGGCATCGCCGCGTACGTGTACCGGGACGTTTCCGGCACGTACAAGAACGTCTTCGGGGCGGAGGAGGCACCGATCTACGGGGAGATCGACGGCACCAACCTGACCGTGACCAAGCAGGTGTACGACACGGACGACACGATGTCGAACCCTTCCCGCGAGACCGTGATCACGTACAGCTGGAAGGCAGGCCGGTTCACCGAGGCGAACAGACACGACAACTACTACAGCAAGACCGGCGGCGACGAGACGTCCGCGGACAACTGACCCACGCCGTTCGACCGACCCCCCACGAGCACACCACGAGGACTGAGAGCACCGGGATGGCAGACCAGACCCACGTCCTGTTCGTCGAGGACGACGACGTCATCCGTGAGGCCACACAACTCGCCCTGGAGCGGGACGGCTTCGCGGTCACCGCCATGCCCGACGGACTGTCGGGCCTGGAGGCGTTCCGGGCGAACCGTCCCGACATCGCCCTGCTGGACGTCATGGTCCCGGGGCTGGACGGGGTCAGCCTGTGCCGTCGCATCCGGGACGAGTCGACCGTTCCGGTGATCATGCTGTCGGCGCGCGCCGACTCCATCGACGTCGTGCTCGGCCTGGAGGCGGGCGCCGACGACTACGTGACCAAGCCGTTCGACGGTGCCGTCCTGGTCGCCCGGATCCGCGCGGTGCTGCGCCGCTTCGGGCACGCGAGTGGCAACGGGCACACCGAGAGCAGCGTGGACGAGGTGACCGGCGGGGTACTGAGCTTCGGGGAACTGGAGATCGACACCGACGGCATGGAGGTGCGGCGGGCCGGGCAGCCGGTGGCGCTCACCCCGACCGAGATGCGACTGCTGCTGGAGTTCTCCTCCGCGCCGGGCACCGTGCTCTCGCGCGACAAGCTGCTGGAGCGCGTCTGGGACTACGGCTGGGGCGGGGACACCCGGGTCGTGGACGTGCATGTGCAGCGGCTGCGCCAGAAGATCGGCCAGGACCGGATCGAGACGGTCCGCGGCTTCGGCTACAAGTTGAAGGCCTGAGCGGGGCGGAGATGCGGGGGTTCCTTCGGCGACCGGTGCGGCGCATGGAGCGGGTGGGCCTGCGGACCGGCCTCAGATGGAAGTTGAGCGCGGCGATCGCGCTGGTGGCCGGGCTGGTGGCGGTGGCGCTCAGCCTGGTCGTGCACAACGCGGCCCGGGTCTCGATGCTGGACAACGCGCGCGACCTGGCCAACGAGCGCGTGCAGCTCGCCCAGGGCTTCTACGACCGATACCGGCATCCGAACTTCCCCGACATCAAGGTCGACGATCCCCGGCTGCCGCCCGCCCTGCGCAAGAAGGTCGAGGGCGGCCGCCGGGTCAGTGACGTCTCCGACCACGGCGGCGGGCCGCCGGACATCTGGGCGGCCGTGCCGGCGAAGGACGGGCGGGTGCTGTCGCTGCACAGTCACTTCCCCGACCGTTCGGCGGACGTGCTGAACGACCTCGACCAGGCCCTGGTCATCGGTTCCATCGCGGTGGTGCTGGGGGGCAGCGCACTCGGCGTGCTGATCGGCGGACAGCTGTCCGGGCGGCTGCGCAAGGCCGCCGCCGCCGCGAACCAGGTCGCCAAGGGCGAGACCGACGTCCGGGTGCGGAAGGCCATCGGCGGGGTCGTACGGGACGAGACCGACGATCTCGCGCGCGCGGTGGACGCCATGGCGGACGCGCTGCAGCAGCGGCTGGAGGCCGAGCGGCGGGTGACCGCCGACATCGCGCACGAGCTGCGCACCCCGGTGACCGGTCTGCTGACGGCCGCCGAGCTGCTGCCGCCCGGCCGCCCCACGGAACTGGTCCTGGACCGGGCGAAGGCGATGCGCACGCTCGTCGAGGACGTGCTGGAGGTGGCCCGCCTGGACGGGGCGTCGGAGCGGGCCGAGCTGCAGGACATCATGCTCGGCGAGTTCGTCGCCCGGCGCGTGGCCGTGAAGGATCCGGACGTCGTCGTGCGGGTGGTGCACGAGTCGGAGGTCACCACCGATCCACGGCGCCTGGAGCGGGTGCTGTTCAACCTGCTCGCCAACGCCGCCCGGCACGGCAGACCGCCGGTCGAGGTCACCGTCGAGGGCCGGGTCATCCGGGTCCGCGACCACGGCCCCGGTTTCCCGGAGGAACTCCTGGCGGACGGCCCGAGCCGCTTCCGCACCGGCAGCAAGGACCGCGCAGGCAAGGGCCACGGCCTGGGCCTGACCATCGCCGCCGGCCAGGCCCGCGTCCTCGGGGCCCGCCTGACCTTCCGCAACATCCGTCCCGCCGGAACCCCCGCCCACCTTCCGGCGGAGGGCGCGGTGGCGGTCCTGTGGCTCCCGGAACACGCCCCGACGAGCACGGGGAGCTACCCGACGCTGCCGGTGTCGGGCGGCGGGGGCTGAGGGGCTGCGGGCAGGAGCCTGGCCGCTGATGAGGCGAAGACCCCCGGGGCGGACACCGACCGGGGGTCTTCGATTCAGTTACGGCTCTCGGCCACGGCCCGGACTGCCCGTCCGGCTGCGGCCGCGGCTCAGACGGCGTCGATCACGGGAGCGGGACCCCCGTCATCTCAGTTACGGCTCTCGGCCACGGCCCGGACTGCCCGTCCGGCTGCGGCCGCGGCTCAGACGGCGTCGATCACGGGAGCGGGACCCCCGTCGTCGCCGCCCTTCGCGGCGGCCTGCGCCCCGCCGCGCAGCGGCACCTCCTTGACGAACAGCGCCGCGACCAGCACCAGCACCGCGATCACCGCGCCGAGCAGGAACGCCGAGTGGGTGCCGGCGGACACCGCGTACTGGTACGCCTCCCGGATCGGCGCCGGCAGCTTCGCCAGGCTCTTCGCGTCCAGCGCCGCCGACTTCTCGGTCATGTGCCTGCCCGCCGCACCGGCGCGCTCCGCCATCACGTGCTGCACGCGGTGGTTGAACAGCGCGCCCATCACGGCCACACCGAAGGAGGAGCCGAGCGTACGGAACAGGGTCGAGGACGAGGAGGCCACGCCCATGTCCTTCATCTCCACGCTGTTCTGCGCCACCAGCATGGTGATCTGCATCAGGCAGCCCATGCCGAGGCCCAGCACGGCCATGTAGACGCCGGAGGTGACCCGGGTCGTCCCGGTGTCCATCAGCGACAGCAGGTAGAGGCCGACGATCATCAGCGCGCCGCCGACGATCGGGAACGCCTTGTAGCGGCCGCTGCTGGTGGTGATCCGCCCGGCGACCATCGAGGTCACGAGCATCGCGCCGAGCATCGGCAGCAGCAGGAGCCCGGAGTTGGTGGCGGAGGCGCCCTGCACCGACTGCTGGTACAGCGGCAGGTAGAGCGTGGCGCCGAACATCACGAAGCCGGTGATGAAGCCGATGACCGACATCAGGGTGAAGTTGCGGCTGCGGAACATGTGCAGCGGCAGCACCGGCTCGACGGCCTTGGTCTGCCACCACACGAACGCGATCAGCGAGACGACGCCGAGGGCGATCAGCTCCATGATCCGCGCGGAGGTCCAGGCGTACTCGCTGCCGCCCCACGTGGTGACCAGCACGATCGCCGTGATGCCCACGGTCAGCAGGACGACACCCAGGTAGTCGATGCGTGCCTGGGCCCGCTTCTTCGGCAGGTGCAGCACGGCGGAGACCAGCACGAGCGCGACCGCGCCGAGCGGCAGGTTGATGTAGAAGGACCAGCGCCAGCCCCAGTTGTCGGTGATCGTGCCGCCGACCAGCGGGCCGCCGATCATCGCCAGCGCCATGACGCCGGCCATCATGCCCGTGTACTTGCCGCGCTCCCGCGGCGGGATCAGGTCGCCGATGATCGCCATGACGCCGACCATCAGACCGCCGGCTCCGAGACCCTGCACGGCACGGAAGCCGATGAGCTGGCCCATGTTCTGGGCCATGCCGCTCAGCGCGGAGCCGACCAGGAAGATCACGATGGAGCTGAGGAAGGCGCCCTTGCGCCCGTACATGTCACCGACCTTGCCCCAGACCGGGGTCGAGGCCGCGGTCGCCAGGGTGTAGCCGGTGACCACCCAGGACAGGTGCTCCAGGCCGCCCAAGTCGCCCACGATCGTCGGCATCGCGGTGCCCACGATCATGTTGTCGAGCATCGCGAGCATCATCGCGATCATGAGCGCGAGCAGTACCACCCGTACGCTCTTGGGCTGTTTGGTCTCCGCCGCGGTCTCTGCGGCGCGTTCGATCGTGTCCGCCATCTTTCCACTCCCCCTGCGGCACTACTTACTTGCCGCCCGGCTAGTTCACTACACTGGGAAGGTAGACCTGTCACTAGCCGGGCGTCAAGTAAGTTTCCGCGGGAGCGCGAGGAGTACGAGGATGGGCGTCACCATGGACGGCACCAAGCACCAGCGCCGCGGCAACACCCGCCAGCGCATCCAGGACGTGGCGCTCGAACTCTTCGCGGAGCAGGGATACGAGAAGACCTCCCTGCGGGAGATCGCCGAGCGGCTCGACGTCACCAAAGCGGCCCTGTATTACCACTTCAAGACGAAGGAAGAGATCATCGTCAGCCTCTTCGAGGACCTGACGAAGCCGATCGAGGACCTGATCGAGTGGGGCCGGCAGCAGCCGCCGACACTGGAGACCAAGCAGGAGATCGTACGGCGCTACAGCGCGGCCCTCGACGGCGCGGAGCCGCTGTTCCGCTTCATGCAGGAGAACCAGGCGACGGTGCGCGAACTGCGCATCGGCGACACCTTCAAGGACCGCATGCGCGGCCTGCGGGACATCCTCATCGACCCGGAGGCCGACCTCGTGGACCAGGTCCGGTGCATCAGCGCGATGTTCACGCTGCACGCGGGCATGTTCGTGATGCAGGACCTGGAAGGCGACTCCGAGAAGAAGCGCAAGGCCGTTCTCGAAGTCGCCGTGGACCTCGTCACACAGGCGCACAAGGGCGCCCACCTGGACTAGGTCAGACCTTCACACCCTTGCTCACCAGGAAAGCGACGGGGTTGACAGCGGAGCCGTAGTTCGGGGTCGTACGGATCTCGAAGTGCAGGTGCGGGCCGGTGGTGTTGCCGGTGTTGCCGGACAGGGCTATGTGCTGACCGGTCTTGACGGCCTGGCCGACCTTCACGTCGATCCTGGACAGGTGGGCGTACTGCGAGTACTGGCCGTCGGCGTGCTTGATGACGATGGCGTTGCCGTACGCCGGGCCGTCGCCGCCGCCGTTGGGGCCGGCCTTGACGACGGTGCCGTCGTGCGCCGCCATGACGTTGGTGCCCACCGGGACGGCGAAGTCCTGGCCACTGTGCCGGTGCATCCAGTGGCTGCCGCCCTGGTCGAAGCTGGCGGTGAGCGTGTACGACTTCACCGGGTCGACCCAGGACGCGGCCGACGGGGCGGCGGCGTTCGCGACCCCGGTACCCACCACGGCCGTGGCGCCGAGACCGGCGGCCAGAACGGCCACGCGGGTACGGAGCGAGGACGTACGGGAAGAGCGGGACGTGACGCGCTGGAACATTCGAGACCTCATGGGTTCGGAGACAGAACGACCACCTGGCGCACTGACATTCACTTCGCCGGTGGGGCCATTCATTGGTAACCCGACTTCCCAGGTCGGCACAAAGGGCCCTATCTACGCCGCCTCATAGTAGATATTGGCAAAACGCCCACTTCTTGACACACGGGACATCCGACACGGATAGGCTGACCTGCCAGTTTCAGGGGTCGCTTCTAAAGAATGTCCATTTTGCCCATTTTATGGCATCACTATGCGCCTTCGTACGGGCCATATCCCTTGTGTGCCACATCACCGACATCCAGGCGCTCCGGTCGGCCAATGTGACCCAGACCTCTTGGCATCACCCCGGCATATGTGACCCAGACCTCTCGAATCCCCCGGGCAAATATGAATCAGTCACCGGAAATCCGACATCGAGGTGACCCAGGTCTCTCGCATTCCCCCGGAGAAATGTGACGCAGACCCCTAGGCGCCTACCGATCGGTAACCTTACGGTTCCTCTCGCGCCACCCTCACCTCAGATCATGCTCCTGACATTCAGGCACGTGTACGGACGCGACCAGCCCGTGTACGGACGTGAGAGGACCCCCACCGATGACCAGACGCCCCTGGGCGCGCCGCATGTCCGCAACCGCCGTCTCCGTGGCCGCCCTGGCCGCGATGGCCGCCCCGGCCCAGGCGGCGACCACGGCGGAATCCTCCGCCACGGCCACCTCGGCCACCTCGGCCACCTCGGCCACGAAGGTCGACTACGCCACCTGGCAGAAGGACTGCCAGTCGGTGATGGACCAGGCCCTGCCGTACCTGAAGGACCGCATCGCCGCCGCCCGGCCCGGTGAGAAGCAGGCGATCGTCTTCGACATCGACAACACCACGCTGGAGACCGACTTCGGCTTCACCTACCCCCAGCCGGCCAACAAGCCCGTCCTGAACGTCGCGAAGTACGCCCAGGAGCACGGCGTCTCGCTCTTCTTCGTCACGGCCCGCCCCGGCATCATCTACCTGCCCACCGAGTACAACCTCGAGCACGACGGCTACGACGTCTCCGGCCTCTACGTCCGCGGTCTGTTCGACCTCTTCAAGGACGTCGCCGCCTACAAGACCGCCCAGCGCGCCGACATCGAGGGCAAGGGCTACACGATCATCGCGAACATCGGCAACAGTGCGACGGACCTGTCCGGCGGGCACGCCGAGAAGACGTTCAAACTGCCTGACTACAACGGGCAGTTGTCCTGACTCCCGGCGGAGATCTCCGGCGGGGGTCTCCGCGTTAGGCTCCATCCGCAGGCCTGAGCGGGCACGACCACGGGGGTGGGGCGGATGGAGCCGACGGTACTGGGCAGCAAGCTGGCGTCCGGCGTGATCGGACCGCTGGTACGGAAGCTCTTCGTCCAGGACGGGCCGGGCGCGGGGCTGGTCGACAAGCCGGTGCGGCTGTCCGCGCTCGTCTCCTTCCGGGGGGAGCAGCGGACGCTGGGCGAGAAGGAGGTCCGCAAGCTCGCGGGCCGCCTGGTCACGGAGGCCATGGCCTCCCCCGGCGAACGGCCGTTCCCGCCCGACGAGGAGACCGCCGTCACCGACACCCTGGCCGCCCGGCTGCTCGCCCTGGGCGACCTGGACATGGACGACGTCCAGGCCGTACGCCTCGGCAGCCACGAACTCGCCCAGCGGCTGCACCGCCACGCCCCGCCCCCCGACGGACTGTCCGGCGACGCCTGCGTCTTCCTCGACTCCGCGACGCAGTGGGCGTGCCTGCACATCCTGGAGTTCTTCAGCCGCCGGTCCACCTTCGTGGCACGGACCCTGGTGGAGCAGACCCGGACCCAGCGCGACCTGATCGCCAAGGTCGACGAGCTGATCGCCCGCATCCCGCGCCCCGACGCCCGCGACACCGCCTTCGAACGCCGCTACCGGCCCCACCTCGCGCAGCAGCACAACCACATCACCATCTACGGCATCGACCTGCGCGACTCCCCCGACCGCTGGCCCCTGGAAGTGGCCTATCTGAGCCTGGAGGCGACGGGGGCCGAGGAACCCGTGCCGGACGCGGTACCCGGCGAACGCCCCGTGAACGCACCTGGCCGCCTGCCGGCCGAGGAGGCGTTGCGCACCGACTCCCGCGTCCTGCTGCGCGGCGACGCCGGCTCCGGCAAGACCACCCTGGTGCAGTGGCTGGCGGTCACGGCGGCCCGCGACGCCGACCGCATCCCGTACGTCCTGCCGCTGCGCACCCTGATCCGTACGGGCCCGCTGCCCTCGCCCGCCGACTTCCTCAAGGCGGTCGGCTGCCCGCTGACCCCTCCGGAGGGCTGGGCCGAGCGGGTGCTGACGGCGGGCCGGGGCCTGGTCCTGGTGGACGGCCTGGACGAGATCCCGTCCGCCGACCGCCACCGCACCCGCGACTGGCTGCGTGCGCTGCTCGCCGCCTACCCCGGCAACGCATGGCTGCTGACCTCCCGCCCGACCGCCGTACGCCCCGACTGGCTGGCCCAGGAGGGCTTCCGGGAACTGACCCTGGCCCCGATGCGCCGCTCCGAGGTCACCACGTTCGTACGGCGCTGGCACGAGGCGGCCCGAGCACCCGAGTACGAGGGCCCGCTCCTGGACTCCCTGCGCACCAAGCGCGACCTGGCCCGCCTGGCCACCAACCCCCTGATGTGCGGCCTGATCTGCGCCCTGCACCGCGAACGCCGGGGCTACCTCCCCACCGGCCGCAAGGAGCTGTACGACGCCGCCCTGGCGATGCTGCTGGCCCGCCGGGACCGGGAGCGGGGGATGACGATCGAGCTGAGTGAGGAGGCCCAGCTGGAGCTGCTGCAGCGGCTGGCGTACGCGCTGGTGCTGAGCGGGCGGACGGAGATGGACCTGGAGACCGCAGAGGGGCTCGTGGAGCGCTCACTGCCGGCGGTGGCCTCGGCCGCGGGACAGGGCGACGCGGCGACGGTGCTGCGCGTCCTGCTGCTGCGCAGCGGCCTGCTGCGCCAGCCGGCCGAAGGGGTCCTGGACTTCGTCCACCGCACCTTCCAGGACTACCTGGGCGCGCGCCACGCCGTCGAGGAAGGCCACCTCGACGTCCTCATCGGCCACGCCGACGACACCCAGTGGGAGGACGTCATCCGCATGGCGGTGGCCCACGCCCGGCCCCGGGAACGGGCCTCCCTGCTGCGGCAACTGCTGAAGCGGGGCACCGATCGGCACGCCCTGCTCGCGGTGGCCTGCCTGGAGCACGCGACGGCCCTGGACCCGAAGGTGCGGGACGACGTGCAGTTCTGGGCGGCTACGCTGATCCCTCCTCGTACGACGAAGCAGGCGCGTGGTGTGGCCGAAGCCGGGCCGCTGGTGCTGGAACTGCTGCCGGGGCCGGAGGGGCTGACGGACGAAGAGGCCCGGAACGTCACGGTCACTGCCTCGCTCCTGGGCGCCGAGGAACCGGAAGGGGCGCTGGCCGTTCTGCGCCGGTTCCGGGGGCATGCGGACCTCGGCGTACGCCGCCAACTCGTCGGAACATGGGGCCGGTTCGACACGGAGCAGTACGCGACCGAGGTGCTGGATCACCTGGACCGGACGAACCTCCTGCTGACCTGCGAGTCGGCCGAACAGCTCGGGGCCCTGGCCCGGATGCGCCACTGGCCCCAGCTCTCCCTCCACGGCCCGCACCGGACCGAGGACGTCCTGGCCGCCGTGCCGACGCCGGAAGCGGTGACCGCGATCGACTTGCGCAACAACCCCCATCTCACGGACCTGGGAGCCCTGACGCCCTTCAGCTCGCTCGATCAGCTGTGGCTGGACGACTGTCCCGCCGCCAAGGGCCTTGCGAGCCTTTCCGTGTTGCCCCTTCGGGGTCTCGCCTTCGGTGGGATCGCAGAGGCGGCCGGCCTGCGGTCCCTGCGGTCGCTCATCCGCCTCACTCTGGACCAGAAACTGCCCGGCACCGCACTCACCGACTGCCTGCCGGTCGACGCGGACCTGGAGTTCCTGTTCGTGGGCCGCGACAGCATCGAGGGCACCGGGCTGCGCGGGCTGCAGCACTGGACCGGACTGCAGACCCTCAGCCTGGGGCCGCTGACCACGGAACTGACCGCTGCCGATTGGCAGGCCGTCACCCAACTGCCCCGCTTGACCCGCCTGTACGTGAACGCGCGGATCCTCCGGCAGTTCCCGCACTCCGTCGAGCTGATGCCGGAACTGCCGGGTGTGGAGATGCTGAGAGTCGTCTCCATGCAGGGGAGCGAGGACCTCTCCCCCCTGGTGCCCCGGCTGCCAGGACTCCGTTCGGTGATCCTGCAGAACCGCTCCGGCCACACCATCCCGGCCCCGCGTCTGCGCAGGCTCTTCCCCGATCTGGACGTCACCGTCGAACAGCACTGAGAAAGGGGCCGGTGCTCGAAAGCACCGGCCCCTCACACTCGGCCACGAGCCGTGAGGCTTACGCGTCCTTGCTCAGGTTGGGACCCGCCCCACCCGCGGCCTGCTCGATCGGCGGGACGTCGGGCAGTGCCGACTTCTCCTCGCCGCGGAAGGTGAAGGTCTGGGACTCGCCCTCGCCCTCGGTGTCCACGACCACGATGTGACCGGGGCGCAGCTCGCCGAAGAGGATCTTCTCCGACAGCGAGTCCTCGACCTCGCGCTGGATCGTACGACGCAGCGGACGCGCGCCCAGCACCGGGTCGTAGCCCTTCTTCGCCAGCAGCTCCTTGGCGGACTGGGAGAGCTCGATGCCCATGTCCCGGTCCTTCAGGCGCTCGTCCACCTTGCCGATCATCAGGTCGACGATCCGCAGGATGTCCGCCTGCGTCAGCTGCGGGAAGACGACCACGTCGTCGACGCGGTTGAGGAACTCGGGGCGGAAGTGCTGCTTCAGCTCGTCCGACACCTTGTTCTTCATGCGCTCGTAGTTGGTCTTCGTGTCACCCGAGGCCGCGAAGCCCAGGTTGAAGCCCTTGGAGATGTCCCGGGTGCCGAGGTTGGTCGTCATGATGATGACCGTGTTCTTGAAGTCCACGACCCGGCCCTGGGAGTCGGTCAGGCGACCGTCCTCCAGGATCTGCAGCAGCGAGTTGAAGATGTCCGGGTGGGCCTTCTCGACCTCGTCGAAGAGGACGACGGAGAACGGCTTGCGGCGGACCTTCTCGGTCAGCTGGCCGCCCTCTTCGTAGCCCACGTAGCCGGGGGGCGAACCGAAGAGACGCGACACCGTGTGCTTCTCGCTGAACTCCGACATGTCGAGGGAGATCAGCGCGTCCTCGTCACCGAAGAGGAACTCGGCCAGGGCCTTGGAGAGTTCGGTCTTACCGACACCGGACGGGCCGGCGAAGATGAACGAACCGCCCGGACGCTTCGGGTCCTTCAGACCGGCACGCGTACGGCGGATCGCCTTCGACAGCGCCTTGACGGCGTCGTTCTGGCCGATGACCCGCTTGTGCAGCTCCTCCTCCATGCGGAGCAGGCGGCTGGACTCCTCCTCGGTCAGCTTGAAGACCGGGATACCGGTCGCCGTGGCGAGGACCTCGGCGATCAGCTCGCCGTCGACCTCGGCGACGACGTCCATGTCGCCGGCCTTCCACTCCTTCTCCCGCTTGGCCTTGGCGGCCAGGAGCTGCTTCTCCTTGTCGCGCAGGGAGGCGGCCTTCTCGAAGTCCTGCGAGTCGATCGCGGACTCCTTGTCCCGGCGGACGGCGGCGATCTTCTCGTCGAACTCGCGCAGGTCCGGCGGAGCGGTCATCCGGCGGATGCGCATCCGGGAGCCGGCCTCGTCGATCAGGTCGATCGCCTTGTCCGGCAGGAAGCGGTCGGAGATGTACCGGTCGGCCAGGGTGGCGGCCTGGACCAGTGCCTCGTCCGTGATGGAGACGCGGTGGTGCGCCTCGTACCGGTCGCGCAGACCCTTGAGGATCTCGATCGTGTGCGGCAGGGACGGCTCGGCGACCTGGATGGGCTGGAAGCGGCGCTCGAGAGCCGCGTCCTTCTCCAGGTGCTTGCGGTACTCGTCCAGGGTGGTCGCACCGATGGTCTGCAGCTCACCGCGGGCCAGCATCGGCTTCAGGATGGAAGCCGCGTCGATGGCGCCCTCGGCGGCACCCGCACCGACCAGCGTGTGCAGCTCGTCGATGAACAGGATGATGTCGCCGCGGGTGCGGATCTCCTTGAGCACCTTCTTCAGGCGCTCCTCGAAGTCACCGCGGTAGCGGGAGCCGGCGACCAGCGCGCCCAGGTCGAGGGTGTAGAGGTGCTTGTCCTTGAGGGTCTCGGGCACCTCGCCCTTGACGATGGCCTGGGCGAGGCCCTCGACGACGGCGGTCTTGCCGACGCCGGGCTCACCGATCAGCACCGGGTTGTTCTTGGTACGGCGGGACAGCACCTGCATGACCCGCTCGATCTCCTTCTCGCGCCCGATGACCGGGTCGAGCTTGGATTCACGAGCGGCCTGGGTGAGGTTCCGGCCGAACTGGTCCAGGACGAGGGAGGTCGAGGGGGTGCCCTCGGCCGGGCCGCCGGCGGCGGCGGTCTCCTTGCCCTGGTAACCGGAGAGCAGCTGGATGACCTGCTGCCGCACCCGGTTGAGGTCTGCGCCCAGCTTGACCAGGACCTGGGCGGCGACGCCCTCGCCCTCACGGATCAGGCCGAGCAGGATGTGCTCCGTGCCGATGTAGTTGTGGCCCAGCTGAAGAGCCTCGCGGAGCGACAGCTCCAGGACCTTCTTGGCACGGGGGGTGAAGGGGATGTGACCGGACGGAGCCTGCTGGCCCTGGCCGATGATCTCCTCCACCTGCTGGCGGACCGCCTCAAGCGAAATGCCGAGGCTCTCCAGGGCCTTAGCGGCGACACCTTCGCCCTCGTGGATGAGACCCAGGAGGATGTGCTCGGTGCCGATGTAGTTGTGGTTGAGCATCCGGGCTTCTTCCTGAGCCAGGACGACAACCCGCCGCGCGCGGTCGGTGAACCTCTCGAACATCGTTAATCGCTCCTCAGAGCGGTCAGGCAGTGGGGGGAACTTCCCCTCCCTGTCCTTCCGCAGCTTAGTCCCGCAAGCGGGGACCGCTCATTCCAACTGCCGACACCGTCGATGGCCTCCTGACCCCGAACGCCGACATCTGCTCCAACCCGATGGTGCGAGACGATGTTCCCGCAGGCCAGGCAGTTACCCCAGTCGCCAGTACGCCCATGGCGAACGTGAGACGGCCCGTACTGCGTGTCGCCCCCTCCCACTAGGCATGTCTTACCCGCAGGGACTGACACTCCATGCCGCGCGCACCGGTTCCCTCCGCTATGGGCGAACAACCTTGCGCCTCCCCACACCTCCGCGCGCCCCCTTTTTCGACACCCTGCGCGATCATCGGAGCACCCAGCGTAACTTCCCGGTCGCTCCGCCGGTTGCACGGGGCATGGCTGGTCCGTCCCCGACGGCGTCCGCGGGCTTCCCGCCCCGCGACCGGGCGTCCCATACGGTCCCCCTTCCCCGACGACCTCTCGATCCGGAGACGGAGCCCTGCGCTCCGCCGGCCGGCCCGGACGCCCGGGCCCGGCACTGGTACGAGAACGATCTGGGATGGGCGACAGTGCCCGGACGGCCGCTGCGGCTGCTCACAGGGGTGCGGTTCGACGTCCTGGACGTGCCGGCCGAGGCGGGCGCGGGGGCGCTCCGGCATCTCGCGCCGGACTCTCCGGTGGCCGTGCGGGGCGACCGGATGGAACTGCTGGTGGCCGCGGGCAGCGCGGAGGAACTGCCGGGGCTGCTGGACTGGCTGGAGTGGGGCGGGGTCGCCCTCGACCTGCGGGTCCTGGGGGCGGGCGAGACGCTGGAAGCGCCGATTCCGCCCGTCTGCGCAGGCGCCGATTCCATGGGGGCCGCTTCGGCGTCCGCCGGTTCCGCGCCGCACAATCCCCGCCCGGGGGATTTATTGCGGGCCGATTCCCTGCCGGTCAGGTCCCTGCCGGCTGAATCCCTGCCGCTCGAGCCCCTGCCGGTCGTTTCGCCGTCGCCCGGTTCGCTTCCCGGGAGTGCCCTGCGGGCCGGTGGCGTGCGGGGCGGTTCCGGGCCGTTCGACGCCGAACAGGGGGCCGCTGTGTGGTTGCGGCCCCCCTGGCCGGGAGGTGAGGTCGAAGCCTGGCTGCCGGCGATGCCGGCCGTGGGGCGCGAGGGGAGCGCCCCCGATCTCGTACGCCTGGTGGACACGGTGGCAGCGCAGTGTCACCGGGTCCGGCTGCGGCGCGCGTGCGCCGGGCCGTCCGCCTGCCGGCGGGATCAGCCGTGGGCCTTCTCGTAGGCCTCGCGGATGGACTGGGGAACACGGCCGCGGTCGTTGACCTCGTGGCCGTTCTCCTTCGCCCAGGCGCGGATCGCCGCGGTGTCCTGGTTGCCACCGGAAGCGGCACGCGTCTTTCCGCGCCCGCCCGAGGCACGGCCTCCGGTACGACGACCACCCTTGACATAGGGGTCGAGAAGGCCGCGCAGCTTGTCCGCATTGGCGGTCGTGAGATCGATCTCGTACGTCTTGCCGTCCAGCGCGAACGTCACGGTCTCGTCCGCCTCGCCGCCGTCGAGGTCGTCGACAAGAAGGACCTGAACCTTCTGTGCCACCGGATTTCCTTTCATCGATAACGTTGAGGGCCAGGGGTGTGCGGCGTTCGCCGTTTCGCCGCCCCTGTTATATGCAGTACTGCAGTACGTCGGAAAGCAAACCGCTTTTGCCGGAAAAACACAAACCCCTGGGAGTGACCGAGCGGACCGCCCACCTCCGGAAACATGCGCGTTTCGGACATAGGGAACCTGGGCAATGACGATCACAGATGCAGAAGCATCCGACTGTTGCCCAAGGTGTTCGGTTTCACTCGTTCGAGACCGAGGAACTCCGCGACACCCTCGTCATAGGAACGCAAGAGCTCCGCGTACACATCGGTGTCGACCGGCGTCTCACCGATCTCCACGAAGCCGTGCTTCCCGAAGAAGTCCACTTCGAAGGTGAGGCAGAAAACCCGGCGAACGCCGAGCCAGCGTGCGGTCTGGAGCAACTTCTCCAGCAACTGATGTCCGACGCCGGCGCCCTTGAGTCCGGGCTTCACCGCCAGAGTGCGGACTTCCGCGAGGTCCTCCCACATGACGTGCAGCGCACCGCAGCCGACGACCTCGGCGTTGTCGTCGCGTTCCGCGACCCAGAACTCCTGGATGTCCTCGTAAAGCGTGACCGTGGCTTTGTCGAGCAGGATGCGGCCGCGGACGTAGGCGTCGAGGAGCCGGCGCACGGCGGGCACGTCGCTGGTGCGGGCCCGGCGGACGGTGATGGCTTTTGCGGGTACTTCGGGACGCTGTGCGGACAGACGCTCTGCTGACATGGGCGGACGCTATCGCCCGTCGGTGTCCCCCGCCGAGCCGGGGTTCTCCTCTTCCCGGGCTTCCGGCGCTTGCGGGGCTTCCCAGGTTTCCGGGCCCTGGACGATGCGTACGGCGTCACGCAGGGCCTGGCGCTGTTCCTCGCTCATCATCCCGAAGAAGGCGACGAGAGCGGCGGCCGCGTTGTCGCTCTGCGACCAGGCATCGTTCATGAGGGCGGCTGCGTAGGCGGCCCGGGTGGAGACGGCCTCATATCGATACGCCCGCCCTTCCGCCTCGCGGCGGACCCAGCCCTTCTGATGGAGATTGTCCAAAACGGTCATCACGGTGGTGTACGCGATCGAGCGTTCCTGCTGGAGGTCTTCCAGGACTTCTCGAACGGTCACCGGGCGGTTCCACTTCCACACCCGCGTCATGACCGCGTCTTCGAGTTCTCCCAATGGGCGAGGCACAGCTCAGAACAATAGTGGGAGATCCGGTCAATGGCGTGCCGGACGTGCATCAAGTCCGCGGATCTGAACAAAAAGGGCGTTCCGCCTCTAGGGGCTCGCCGGCGAAGGGCGGCGAGGGCGCCTCGGCTCAGGCGTCGCCGCCGGCGGAGACCTTGCGGACGCCCTCCGCGCGCGCGAGGGCCGCGTCGACGGCCGCGTCCTCCTTGGCCTTGGCGGCCCCGCCCTGGGTCTTCACGATCACCCTGACGACACCGGCGAAGAACACGGCCATCACAACCGGGGGCACGAGCGCGGAGACGTAGTCCATGGGACCAGGGTAGCCATCCCCGAACGCCCGAAATGACCGGGGCCCGCCGGAGGCGGGGCGGGTCGTCAGCCGGCGGCCAGTCGGCAGGTGCCCGCGGCCTGCGCCGGAGGCGCGGGCTTGCGGCGCGGGAAGACCTCGCCCGGCGTGGGGATGGGCCGCTTCGGCGCGGCCGGTGCGGGCGCCGGCCGCTCGGGGGTGGCCGGCGCGGGCTTCGGCGCGGGCTTCTCCGCCGGTTTCGACGGCTCCTCCGGCCGTCCCGCCCCCGCTCCGGCCCCGGAGCCTCCCACACCCCCCGGGAGGGCCGTCAGGCGCGTCCTGGAGGCCGGCACGGAGGGCGCGGGCACCGTGCGCGGCCCCTGCGCGAACCGGGCCCGTACGTCCTGCTCCGCCAGCGTCCGGCAGCGCTCCAGCAGAGCCTTCGCCGCGGGGTTCCCGCGCAACGCGCGGAGCGCGGCGAGGTCGTCCGCCGTCGGCCGGTGCCCGGCGCCCAGCGCCTCCTCCAGCAGACTCAGGTAGCCGGCTGCCGTACCCGGAAGAGCGGCCCGGTAGCGGCCGAGGTCGGCCACCAGGAAGGCGCGCAGTCTGGCCCCCTCGCGCATCGCCTCGTCGAGCGACTCGGCGAGCCGGTAGCAGTCCTTGACGTCCTCGGCGGACGCTCGGCCGGGGTGGAGGGCGAGGGCGAGGGCGCGGCGGAGCACACGCAGCTCCTCCACGCCGAACGCCATGCCGCCGCGGGATCCGTATGGCGTGGGCATGCGGCGAAGGTACCGCTAATCGGACAAAAGCGACGGACCAGGGTGTTTTGCCGCCGCGTGTCGTTCGAGGTTTCCCCCGGCCGCAGTCACCCGGACCGGTTCTCCGCGCGCCGGCGCACCTCGGCGCGCCGGCCTCGCCTCACAGCCGCGACACGTTCCGCTCGTACACCAGGCGCAGCCCGATCAGCGTCAGCCACGGCTGGTGCTCGTCGATCACCGAGGACTCGCCCAGCACCATCGGCGCGAGCCCGCCGGTGGCGATCACCGTGACGTCGTCCGGGTCGTCCGCCAGCTCGCGCGCCATCCGGCCGACGACCCCGTCGACCTGCCCGGCGAAGCCGAACACGATGCCCGCCTGCATGGCCTCGACCGTGTTCTTGCCGATCACGCTGCGCGGCCGGGCCACCTCGATCTTCCGCAGCTGGGCGCCCTTGACGCCGAGCGCCTCCACGGAGATCTCGATACCGGGCGCGATGACCCCGCCGACGTACTCCCCGCGCGCGGAGACCGCGTCGAACGTGGTCGCCGTACCGAAGTCCACGACGATCGCCGGGCCGCCGTACAGCTCCACGGCCGCGACGGCGTTGATGATCCGGTCCGCGCCGACCTCCTTGGGGTTGTCGGTGAGGATCGGCACGCCCGTCTTCACGCCGGGCTCGACCAGGACGGCGGGTACGTCGCCGTAGTAGCGCCGGGTGACCTCGCGCAGCTCGTGCAGCACCGACGGCACGGTGGCGCAGATCGCGATGCCGTCGATGCCGTCGCCCAGCTCCTCGCCCAGCAGCGGGTGCATGCCCATCAGGCCCTGGAGCAGCACCGCCAGTTCGTCCGCCGTGCGGCGCGCGTCCGTGGAGATGCGCCAGTGCTCGACGATGTCCTCGCCGTCGAACAGGCCGAGGACGGTGTGCGTGTTGCCGACGTCGATCGTGAGGAGCATCGCCGTTACTCCGCCTCGCGCAGGTCCAGGCCGATGTCCAGGATCGGCGAGGAGTGGGTGAGCGCGCCGACGGCCAGGAAGTCCACGCCCGTGTCGGCGTACACGCGCGCGATGTCGAGCGTCAGCCGGCCGGAGGCCTCCAGCAGGGCCCGGCCGCGGACGATCCCGACGGCCTCGGCGCACTCGTCGGGCGTGAAGTTGTCCAGCAGGATCAGATCGGCGCCCGCCTCGACGACCTCGCGCAGCTGGTGCAGGGTGTCGACCTCGACCTCGATCGGCACCTCGGGGAAGGCCTCCCGTACGGCCTTGAAGGCCTGCGCGACGCCTCCGGCGGCGACCACGTGGTTGTCCTTCACCAGGGCCGCGTCGGACAGCGACATGCGGTGGTTGACGCCGCCGCCCGCGCGGACCGCGAACTTCTCCAGCGAGCGCAGGCCCGGGGTCGTCTTGCGGGTGTCGCGGACCTTCGTCTTCGTGCCCTCCAGGGCGTCCGCCCACGCGCGCGTGGCGGTCGCGATGCCGGACAGGCGGCACAGGATGTTCAGCGCGCTGCGCTCGGCGGTCAGCAGGTCACGCGTGCGCGTGGTGACCGACAGCAGCTTCTGCCCGGCCTCGACGCGGTCGCCGTCCTCGACGTGCCGCTCGACCTCGAACTCGTCCGTGCAGACCACGGAGAGCACGGCCTCGGCGACCCGCAGGCCGGCCACGACGCCCGCCTCGCGCGCGGTGAAGTCACCGGTGGCCACCGCCTCCTCGGCGATGGTCGAGACGGTCGTCACGTCCACGCCGCCGTCCAGGTCCTCCTGGATGGCCACGTTCGCGATGTCCTCGACCTCGATCGGATCCAGCCCGGCAGCGGCCAGCAGCTCGGCGAGCGCGGGGTCGAGGCCGCTCTCCAGGTACTCCTCGTCGCCGTCCGCGCCACAGGCACAGCCGTCGCCGCAGCCGCCGGTGGGCGCGAGGGGAAGGTCGTCGGTGCTCACGTCTGTCACTGCTCCTGAGGCGCTGGGTGTTACCGGGTAGGGGGGAAGTCTGCGGTGTCGGTGGTGCGTACGGCCAGCGACCGGTCCGGATCCAGCCGTACGACGATGTGGCGCCGCCAGTGGGTGTCGTCGCGCTCGGGGCTGTCCTCGCGCCAGTGGCAGCCGCGGGTCTCCTCGCGCAGCCGGGCGGCGGCGACCAGGACGCGGGCCACGCACAGGAGGTTGGTGGCCTCCCAGGTGTCGACGCCGGGCTCGGCCGTCTTGCCGTTCTCCTCGAGCGCGTCCCGGGCCTCGGTGTGCAGCCGCTGGAGCTGCGCGGCGGCCGCGGCGAGGGACTCCTCCGAGCGCAGCACGCCGGCGCCCTCGGTCATGATCCGCTGGATGGCGAACCGGGTCTCGGGGGCGAGCAGGGGAGACGCGGGCCTCTCGGGGTGCGGGACCGGGAGGGGCACGCGCGCGTGGAGGCCGTTCTCGGCGGCCACCGCAGTGATGTCGGCGGCGATCCGCTCGGCGTAGACGAGGCCTTCGAGGAGGGAGTTGGAGGCGAGCCGGTTGGCGCCGTGCACGCCGGTGCAGGCGACCTCGCCGCACGCGTACAGGCCCGGGACCGTCGTACGGCCCTGGGCGTCGGTGCGGACGCCGCCGGAGGCGTAGTGGGCGGCCGGGGCGATCGGGATGGGCTCGGTGACCGGGTCGATGCCGTTGGCGCGGCAGGCGGCCAGGATGGTCGGGAAGCGGTGCTCCCACATGTCGGCGCCGAAGTGCCGGGCGTCGAGGAACATGTGCTCGGCGCTCTGCTCCAGCATCCGCCGCAGGATGCCCTTGGCGACGATGTCGCGGGGCGCCAGCTCGGCCAGCTCGTGCTGCCCGACCATGAAGCGCACGCCGTCGCCGTCGACCAGGTGGGCGCCCTCGCCGCGCACCGCCTCGGAGACCAGCGGCTGCTGGCCCTCGGCCTCCGGGCCGAGGAACAGCACGGTCGGGTGGAACTGCACGAACTCCAGGTCGGAGACCTCCGCGCCCGCGCGCAGCGCCAGCGCGACGCCGTCGCCGGTCGACACGGACGGATTGGTGGTCGCCGAGAACACCTGGCCCATGCCACCGGTCGCGAGGACCACCGCGGGGGCGTGCACGGCGCCCACGCCGTCGTGCTGGCCCTCGCCCATCACGTGCAGGGTGACACCGGCCGTACGGCCCTCGGCATCGGTGAGCAGGTCCAGCACCAGCGCGTTCTCGATGGTGCGCAGCCCACGCGCGCGTACGGCCTCCACGAGCGCCCGGGACACCTCCGCGCCGGTCGCGTCGCCGCCCGCGTGCGCGATCCGGCGGCGGTGGTGGCCGCCCTCGCGGGTGAGATGGATGTCGCCCTCGTCGTCGGTGTCGAAGTGGGCGCCGGTGGAGATCAGCCGCCGTACGGCGTCGGGACCCTCGGTGACGAGGATCCGTACCGCCTCCTCGTCGCACAGGCCGGCACCGGCCACCAGGGTGTCCTCGAGGTGCTGCTCGGGCGTGTCTCCCTCGCCGAGGGCGGCGGCGATGCCGCCCTGCGCCCAGCGCGTGGAGCCGTCGTCCAGGCGGGCCTTGGTGACGACGACCGTCGTCAGCCCGGCGGCCTCGCAGCGCAGCGCCGCGGTCAGGCCGGCCACCCCGGAGCCGACGACGACCACGTCCGCGGAGATGTTCCACCCGGGGGCGGGTGCGTGCAGTCGTATGCCTGTGCTGGTCACGAGGCGGCTCCGAAGGTCAGAGGAAGATTGTCGATCAGCCGGGTCGTGCCGACCCGGGCGGCGACGGCGAGGACGGCCTCGCCGGTGAAGTCGTCGCCGATCTCGGTGAAGTCGGCGGGGTCGACCAGGGCCAGGTAGTCCAGTTCGAGCGGCGGGTCGAGGCGGCTCGCGTCGTCCAGGACCTGGCGGGCGGCGGCGCGGACGGCCGCCGGGCCGCCGGGGGCCGCCGTGGCGACCGCGTGCGCGTCGGCCGCCGCCCGGGACTCGCCGATCGCGCTCAGCGCCTCGGCACGCGCCTGCGTGGAAGGCACTTCGCGGGCACGCGCGCGCAGCGCCTCCTGCGCGGCGTGCCGGTCCCCGCCGGCGAACAGCGCCCGGGACAGCAGGAGCGCCGTCCGGCGCTCGTCGGGCGAGAGATAGCGGTTGCGGCTGGACAGGGCGAGCCCGTCGTCCTCGCGCACGGTCGGTACGGCGACGATCTCGACGCCGAAGTTCAGGTCGCGCACCATGCGCCGGATCAGCGCCAGCTGCTGGGCGTCCTTCTGCCCGTACAGGGCCACGTCGGGGCGGGTGAGGTGCAGCAGCTTGGCGACGACGGTGAGCATGCCGTCGAAGTGGCCGGGCCGCGAGCCGCCCTCCAGGCGTTCGCCCATGGGGCCGGCGGTGATGCGCACCTGGGGTTCGCCGCCCGGGTAGACCTCGTCCACGGAGGGGGCGAAGACGACGTCCGCGCCCGCCTGCTCGGCGAGCTCCACGTCGGCGTCCAGCGTGCGCGGGTAGCGGTCCAGGTCCTCGCCCGCGCCGAACTGCAGCGGGTTGACGAAGACGGTGACGACGACCTCGCCGTCCGGGCCGGCGATCTCCCGCGCGGTGCGGACGAGGGTCGCGTGGCCCTCGTGCAGGGCGCCCATGGTCATCACCACGGCACGGCGGCCCCGGCGCACGCGCGCGTGCAGCTCTTCGGCGGTGCTCAGCAGGGCGGTGGTCATCAGGCGTTCCCCTCGGTGCCGTCGGTGCCGTTCGTGCCGCCGCTTCCGCCGGCGAGCACCCCGAGCAGGTCCTCGGCGAGCTCCGGCTTCAGCAGGCCGTGCGCGAGCGCCCGGTCGGCGGTCGCGCGGGCCATCGCCAGATAGCCGGCCACGGCCTGCGGGGCGTGCTTGCGCAGCTCGGTGACGTGCGCGGCGACCGTGCCCGCGTCCCCGCGCGCGACGGGCCCGGTCAGGGCCGCGTCACCGGAGCGCAGGGCATTGTCCAGGGCGGCGCCCAGCAGCGGGCCGAGCATCCGGTCGGGCGCCGTGACACCGGCCGTGCGCAGCAGCTCCATGGACTGGGCGACCAGGGTGACCAGGTGGTTGGCGCCGAGGGCGAGCGCCGCGTGGTAGAGCGGGCGGTTCGCCTCGCTGATCCACTCCGGTTCGCCGCCCATCTCGATGACCAGGGCCTCGGCGGCCAGGCGCAGCTCCTCGGGTGCGGTGACGCCGAAGGAGCAGCCCGCGAGGCGCTGGACGTCGACCGGGGTGCCGGTGAAGGTCATCGCCGGGTGCAGGGCCAGCGGAAGCGCGCCCGCGCGCAGGGCCGGGTCGAGGACTGCCGTGCCGTACCGGCCGGAGGTGTGCACGAGCAGTTGTCCCGGCCGCACGGCCGCGGTCTCGGCGAGCCCGGAGACGAGCCCGGGCAGGGCGTCGTCGGGGACGGTGAGCAGCACCAGGTCGGCGCGCTGGAGGACCTCGGCGGGCGACACCAGGGGCACGTCCGGGAGCATGGCCTCGGCACGCCTGCGTGAGGCGTCGGAGACTCCGGAGACGGCCACCGGACGATGCCCGGCGAGCTGGAGGGACGCGGCGAGCGCCGGACCCACGCGTCCGGCGCCGACGACGCCGACGGTGAGCCGCGCGGGGCGGTCCTTGAGGTCTGGCTGGTGGTCTGTACTCACGCGACGGCGGCCTTCCCGTTCCAGTCCGCTCTGGGTACCGGACGATTTCTCGTCATGTTAACGCTATCTCGGTCCGGAGCCGACCGGCTGTCCACAGGCTGTGGGTTTCTCCACACCGCCACCCCGCTCGCCGCGCCTGTCGCCGAGCCGTGCCCGCGCCTCTCCCCGGCCCTCGACGCACGGTCGTCCCGCGAGGCCTCGCCGCGTGTCGTGCCGCAGGCCCGGCGTGTGTCGTGCCGCGGTCGTAATCCGGCTGACCGCGCGCGGGGCCGCGCGGCATGATCCGTGCATGACCGACATGGCCGAGCACGGCGAGCAGCAGCAGACGGAACAGTCCGAACGGTCCGATCAGTCCGAGCGGGAACGTATCCGGGAGCGGCGGCTGGCCGCCTTCGCGAAGGCGGAGCGCGTGCTCGCGCGCGAGGGCGGCCGGCTCACGGTCCGGGAGCGGCTTACTGCCCTCCAGGAGGCGGCACCCGAGGTGTACGACCTGGACCGGACGGTGGACATCTACGGCAACCGGATCGTGGCGGACCTGGAGGAGCGGGTCGCGGCCCTGCTCGGCACGGAGGCCGCCGCGTTCTTCCCGACCGGCACGATGGCCCAGCAGGTGGCGTTGCGCTGCTGGGCGGGCCGCACCGGCGACCGCGCGGTCGCCCTGCACGCCCTGGGTCACCCCGAGGTGCACGAGCGGCACGCGTTCAGCCAGGTCAGCGGGTTGCGGCCGGTGCGCGTGACCAGTGAGCCCCGGCTGCCCACGGCCGCCGAGATACGCGATCTCGAAGAACCCTTCGGGGCGCTGATGCTGGAACTCCCGCTCAGGGACGCCGGCTACGTGCTGCCCACCTGGGAGGAGCTGACCGAGGTCGTCGAGGCCGCGCGGGAACGCGACGCGGTGGTGCACTTCGACGGGGCGCGCCTGTGGGAGACCACCGTCCACTTCGGCCGGCCCCTGGCGGAGATCGCCGGGCTGGCGGACAGCGTCTACGTGTCGTTCTACAAGTCCCTCGACGGCTTCGGCGGTGCCGCGCTGGCCGGCCCGAAGACGCTGGTGGACGAGGCGAGGACGTGGCGGCACCGGTACGGCGGCAACATCTTCCAGCAGTTCCCCACCGTGCTGTCGGCGCTCATCGGCCTGGAGCGCGAGCTGCCCCGGCTGCCGGACTATGTGCGGCACGCGCGCGTGGTCGCCGCCGCGCTGCGCGAGGGGTTCGCCGCGGCGGGGGTGCCGTGGTCGCGCGTGCATCCCGAGGAGCCGCACACGCACGAGTTCCAGATCTGGCTGCCGTACGACTCCGGGACTCTGCTGGAGGCGTCGGTGCGCCAGGTCGAGGAGACGGGCACGTACCTCTTCCCCGGTTACTGGGAACGGGGCGGGCCGGGGCTGTCCTTCACGGAGGTCAGCGTCCGCGCCCCCGGGCTGGAGTGGACGGCGGAGGACGTACGGGCGGCCGTGGCCGACTTCGTCTCCCGCCTGCCCACCCGCTGATCACCGCACGCGTGCCGCGCTCCGGTCACCGCGCACGGGTGCCGCCCTCTGATCACACGTCTGATCACAGCGCACGCGTGCCGTTCTCCGATCACAGCGCACGCGGGCGCAGCCACCGGTGCATGGCTGAGCGCACGCGCCCTCGTGCCGGGCGCTCGGCGACGACCGCGCGGAAGCGCCGGTACTCGATCAGTTCGCGCACCAGCTCGAGGTCGTGCCGGCCCGGCGCGGGCGGTTCTGCCTCGCCCCGCACGCGGGCGCGGTAGCTGTCGAGGAGGTACTGCTGGGTGATGCTCATGGCGGTTCGCCTTCTCGGGACGGGTGGCTGATCTGTGGCCGATCGGGCTCCGCGGCTGCCCCGGTGCCTCCAGCCTCGTCCCTGGTCCGGCCGGATGTCCCGTGGATTGACGAGTGCCGTCAATCCACGGGGCGCTGTCGGTGGGCCGGTGCACGATGGAGGGCATGAGCGTGACCATCGACATCAGCGGGCTGCCGGCCGAGCGGATCTTCGTCGTGCCCTCTCCGCTGGGGGAGCTGGGGATGGCGCTGCACGCGCTCAGCGAGCCCGGCCACCACCCCGACCTCCAGGGCTGGGCGACCGCCGTCTCGTCCCGGCTGGACCCCTCGCTGGCCGACCGGCTCTGCGAGGCCGACTTCCTGTGGCGGACGACGTTCTCTGACGTCTTCTCCCCGTTCGCGGCCCTCCCCGGCGGTCGCGCGCTCCCCGGCGCCACGCTCGCGGAGGAACTGGACCAGCTGGACAAGCTGTCGGACGAACAGTTCGTCAACGCCGCGCTGGAGTTCACCTGCCAGCTGCGCTACGAAGTCGAGGATCCCGGCCCGCTGGGCGACCCGGAGCTGCGCCGCCGCTCCCTGGAGCTGGCCGCCGCGCGCGGTGCCGTGCAGGAGCGGTTCACGCGCCGGCTGCTGGAGGACCCGCCGGTCGTCCGCGCGTGGTTCCGACAGCTGATGCTCGACTGCGAAGAGGCCTTCTTCGCCGACACCTGGGCCCGGCTCCAGCCCCAACTCGCGGCCGACACCCGGCACAAGACCGAGCTGCTGCGCCGCAAGGGTCTCGGTGAGGCCATCGCCTCGCTCTCGGGGGCCATCTCCCTGGACGAGGAGGCCGCGCTCATCACGATCGACAAGCTGGCCGTGGGCCGCGCCGCCACGGGCGACGGCAGCCTGGTGCTGATACCGACCAGCCTCGGCTGGCCGCACGTACACGTCCTGCGGCGGTACGGCTGGCAGCCGGTGATCACCTACCCGGCGAGCGGCTCCCGCCCGCAGGCCCCCTCCGTCGAGCAGCTCACACGCCGCATGGAGGCGCTGTCCCACCCGGTGCGGATGCGCCTGTGCCGGCACCTCGCGCGCGCCCCGCACACCACGAGCGAGCTGGCCGACGCGCACGGCATGTCGGCGCCCGAGATATCCCGGCACCTCGCGGTGCTGAAGAAGGCGGGCCTGATCACCCACTGCCGCCGCGGCCGGTACGTCCAGCACCAGCTGGACCTGTCGGCGGTGGCCCGGCTGGGCAGCGACTTCATCGAGGGCGTCCTGCGCTGAGCCTTCGCCGGCCGCCCCGGCCCTCGCCGGGACCGGGCCTGCCGGCGTCAGCCGTGGCCGCCCGCCCGCACCAGACCCGTCTCGTACGCCAGCACCACCACCTGCACCCGGTCGCGCAGACCGAGCTTGGTCAGGATGCGGCCCACATGGGTCTTCACCGTCGCCTCGGACAGCACCAGCCGGGCCGCGATCTCCCCGTTGGACAGGCCCTGCGCGACCAGCACCATCACCTCGCGCTCCCGGTCGGTGAGCCGCTCCAGCTCCTTGTGCCGGGGTTCGTTGCCGGTGGAGGGCAGCATCGGCGCGAAGCGGTCCAGCAGGCGCCGGGTGGTGGAGGGCGCGACGACCGCGTCCCCGCTGTGCACGGCCCGGATCGCGGCCAGCAGCTCACCGGGCGGCACGTCCTTGAGCATGAATCCGGAGGCACCCGCCTTCAGCCCGGAGAAGGCGTACTCGTCCAGGTCGAAGGTGGTCAGGATGAGCACCTTCGGCGCTCCCGGCTCAGCGCAGATCCGCCGGGTGGCCTCCACGCCGTCCAGCTTCGGCATGCGGACGTCCATCAGGACGACGTCGACGGCGGTGGCACGCAGCACCTGAAGGGCCTCGACGCCGTCGCCCGCCTCCGCGACGACCTCCATGTCCGGCTGGGCGGCGAGCACCATCCGGAACCCGGTGCGCAGCAGCACCTGGTCGTCGACGAGCATCACGCGGATCGTCATCGGGCCTCTTTCGGTCGGGACGGCTGTCACGGGTGTGACGGTTACCGGTGTTTTGTGGTGTGACAGGTGTCAACAGGGGGCGTCCGGTTGCGTCAGTGCGCCGGTTTGAGCGGCAGCAGGGCGCTGATGCGGAATCCTCCGCCCGGGCGCGGGCCGGCGTCCAGGGTGCCGCCGACCATGCCGACCCGCTCGCGCATGCCGATCAGCCCGTGGCCCTGTCCGTCGGCGCCACCCTCCTCGTACAGCTCGTGCGGGGCGCCCTTGCCGTCGTCCTCGACGAGCAGGCCGAGCCCGTCGTCGAAGTAGACCAGCCGGACGCTCGCGCCCGCGTTGGGCCCGCCGTGCTTGCGGGTGTTGGTGAGCGCCTCCTGCACGATCCGGTAGGCGGTCAGCTCCACTCCGCTGGGCAGTGGACGCGGGGTGCCCTCGACCTTGAAGTCGACGGGCAGACCGGAGGTCCGGCACTGCTCGACGAGGTCGTCGATCTGCTCGACGTCCGGCTGCGGGACGTACTCGCCGGTCTCCTGGTGCTCCCCGGTGCGCAGCACCCCCAGCAGGCGGCGCATCTCGGCGAGGGCCTGCCGGCCGGTGGAGGAGATCGTCTCCAGGGCCTTCTTGGCCTGGTCGGGGGCGGCGTCGAGGACATAGGCGGCGCCGTCGGCCTGCACCACCATCACCGACACGTTGTGCGCGACCACGTCGTGCAGCTCGCGCGCGATACGGGCGCGCTCGGCGGCCACCGCGACCTTCGACTGGGCCTCCCGCTCCTTCTCCAGGCGTGCGGCGCGCTCCTCGAGCTGCGCGAAGTAGGCGCGCCGGGTGCGCATGGAGTCGCCGAGCACCCAGGCGAGCGCGAACGGCACCGTCTGGAACACCGCTATGGCGATCTGCCCCAGGAAGCCGGACTGCTCGGCCGGCCAGCGGATCTGCGCCAGGGCCGCCGCACAGAGGCTGACCGCGAGCGCCAGCCGGGAGGCCCAGCGCGCGCCGACCGCCGCGACCGTGTAGGTGATCACCAGCATGGCGAAGTCGGCGACGGTCGTCTCGACGTCCAGGACCAGCTGGGCCGCCCCGGTCCCGAGGGCGAGCAGCAGCATCGGCTCCGGGAAACGGCGGCGCAGCGCGACGACGACGCACAGGACGACGGAAACGGCCATCCCCGCGGGGAGCGTTCCGTGGTGGTTCGGCACCCCGTCGAGATTGACCACGCTCAGGCTCGACAGCCCGAGCAGGACGACGGCCCAAGAGGTGTCGACCCAGGTCGGGTGGCGGCGGAGGAAGTCGTAGAGGCGCTGCACGTAACCCAGAGTAGGTAAACCGGATGTGTGCAGGGGTCAACCGGAGGGCCGATCCGCGCCCGGCGCGCGTACTCCGCAAGGTGGAGGAAGTGATCATCTGTGCGCCTAGTCTGTTGCGGTGACGGATGAGACGGCGCGGGAAACGGAACCGGCACCCCGCGACGGGCGGGAGCGGCCCGGCGGGCACGGCCGGCGCGGCTGGCGTGCGGCCACCGAGGCCGCGCTGTACGGGCCCGGCGGCTTCTACCGGCGCCCGGAGGGACCGGCCGGTCACTTCCGTACGTCCGTGCACGCGTCACCGCTGTTCGCGGGGGCCGTGGCCCGGCTGCTGTGCCGGGTCGACGAGGCGCTGGGGCGGCCCGCCGTGCTGGACTTCGTCGACATGGGGGCCGGGCGGGGCGAACTGGTCACCGGGGTGCTCGCCGCCCTGCCGGCCGACGTGGCCGCACGCGCACGTGCGTACGCCGTCGAGATCGCCGACCGCCCGGCCGGCCTGGACGAACGGATCACCTGGTCCAGCACGCCCCCGGACGCGGTCACGGGGCTGCTGTTCGCCAACGAGTGGCTGGACAACGTGCCCGTGGACGTCGCCGAGGTGGACTCTGCGGGTGTGCCCCGGCTGGTGCTCGTCACGGCGGACGGATCGGAGCGGCTCGGGGAGCCCGTGACGGGCGCGGAGGCCGGCTGGCTCGCCCGCTGGTGGCCGTTGCCGGCCGAGGAGGGGCTGCGGGCGGAGATCGGGCTGCCGCGGGACCTGGCGTGGGCGTCGGTGGTGGACAGGCTGGTACGGGGGCTCGCGGTGGCCGTGGACTACGCCCACACCTTGGACACGCGCCCCCCGTTCGGTACGCTCACCGGCTTCCGGGAGGGCCGCGAGACGGCCCCCGTGCCGGACGGTTCGTGCGACATCACGTCACACGTCGCCCTGGACGCCTGCGCGGCGGCCTGCTCGGCGCACACGCCCCCCGGCAGCACGACGTGCCCGGCCCCCGGCACGGCACGCACGGCTTCCCGCACGGCGCGCGCCGCTTCTGCCGCCCCGCGCATGCTCCCCGGCGCGCGCCTGATCACGCAGCGCGCGGCCCTGCGCGCCCTGGACATCACCGGCGCACGGCCCCCGCTCGCGCTGGCCTCCACGGATCCCGCCGCCTACGTGCGCGCCCTCGCGGGCGCAGGTGAGGCCGCCGAGCTCACCGCGGCGGGCGGTCTCGGCGACTTCGGCTGGCTGCTCCAGCCCGTGGGAATTCCGGACCCGCTGGCCCGGGAGTGATCACCGGCCTACTTGTCGATGTCGCCGACCACGAAGAACAGCGAGCCCAGGATGGCCACCATGTCCGCCACCAGGGTGCCCGGCAGCAGCTCGGTCAGGGCCTGGATGTTGTTGTACGACGCCGACCGAAGCTTCAGCCGGTACGGGGTCTTCTCACCCTTGCTGACCAGGTAGTAGCCGTTGATGCCGAGCGGGTTCTCGGTCCATGCGTACGTGTGCCCCTCGGGCGCCTTCAGCACCTTCGGCAGCCGCTGGTTGATCGGCCCCGGCGGCAGCTCGGCCATCCGGTCCAGGCAGGCGTCGGCGAGGTCGAGCGCGTTGTGCGTCTGCTCCAGCAGGCACTCGAAACGGGCGAGACAGTCGCCCTCGCTCCGGGTGACGACCTTCAGCGTGTCCTGCAGCTCGCCGTAGGCCAGGTACGGCTCGTCGCGGCGCAGGTCGAAGTCGACGCCCGAGGCGCGCGCGATGGGCCCGCTCACGCCATAGGCGTGCACGGTCTCGGGCGTGAGCGCCCCCACCCCGCGGGTGCGCCCCCGGAAGATCTCGTTGCCGAGCACCAGGTCGTCGAAGACGTCCATGCGCGAGCGGACGGCGGCGACAGCGCCACGCGCGCGTGCGGCCCACCCGGCCGGCAGGTCCTCCTTGAGGCCGCCGACGCGGTTGAACATGTAGTGCATGCGCCCGCCGGAGACCTCCTCCATGACGTTCTGGAGCACTTCGCGCTCCCGGAACGCGTAGAACACCGGGGTGATCCCGCCCAGCTCCAGCGGATAGGAGCCGAGGAACATCAGGTGGTTCAGCACCCGGTTCAGCTCGGCGAGCAGCGTGCGCGTCCACACCGCCCGCTCGGGGACCTCCATGCCGAGCATCCGCTCCACGGCGAGGACCACGCCCAGCTCGTTCGAGAACGCCGACAGCCAGTCGTGGCGGTTGGCGAGCATGATGATCTGCCGGTAGTCGCGGGCCTCGAAGAGCTTCTCGGCGCCCCGGTGCATGTAGCCGATCACCGGCTCCGCGCGCACGATGCGCTCCCCGTCCAGCACCAGCCTGAGCCGCAGCACGCCGTGCGTGGACGGGTGCTGGGGGCCGATGTTGAGCACCATGTCGGTGCTCTCCGCGGCGCCGCCGATCCCGACCGTGGTCTCCGTCGTAGGAGTCATGACCCCAGTTTCCCCTACGTACGCTGGGCGCATGGAGACGGGGAGCCCCGAAGGGGCGGGGACACCGGGGGACGAGCCGGTGTGGCGGGGGCTGCCACCGGGCCTGCTGCGGATGCGGCGGCTGCTGCTGGTGGTGTGGGCGGGGGTGCTCGCGGCCGCCGCGGGGCTGCTGCCCGGCCTGCTCGTGGGGCCGGTGTGGGCGGCCTGCGCGCTGCCGCCCGTGGCGTTCGCCGCGTGGTGCTGGCCGCTGCTCGGCCGCAACTGGCGCTCGTGGCGGTACGCCGAACGCGCCGACGACCTGCTGATCAGCCGCGGTGTGCTGTGGCGTGAGGAAACCGTGGTGCCGTACGGGCGGATGCAGCTGGTGGAGGTCACCTCCGGTCCGGTGGAACGGCGCTTCGGGCTGGCCACCGTCCAGCTGCACACGGCGGCCGCCGCGACGGACGCGACCATCCCCGGCCTGGACCCGGCCGAGGCGGAACGGCTGCGCGACCGGCTCACCGAGCTGGGCGAGGCCCGATCGGCGGGCCTGTGACGCCCCCGCACCGCGACGACGGGACCGACGACGGCACGGACGGCGGCATACCGGGGCGTCCGCCCGTCGCCGAGCGCCGGCTGCACCCGGTCACCCCCTTCCGCCGGGCGTGGGCACCGGTCGCCGTGCTCGCCGGCTGGGCGGCGCACGATCCGAACGGCGCGCAGGAGCAGCTGGCGCGGCTGACCACCACCGTGCTGCTGCTGGGGCTCGCCGTCCTGGTACCGCTCGCCGGGCTCTACGGCTTCCTGTCCTGGTGGTTCACGCACTTCGCGGTCACCGACACGGAACTGCGCATCCGTACCGGGCTGCTGTTCCGGCGCACCGCGCACATCCGGCTGGAGCGCATCCAGGCCGTGGACGTCTCCCGGCCGCTCCTCGCGCGCGTGGCGGGCGTCGCGAAGCTGCGGATCGACGTCGTCGGCGCCGACGACAAGGACGAACTGGCCTTCCTGGGCGAGCGGGAGGCGAGCGCCCTGCGTGCGGAACTGCTCGCGCGCGCGGCCGGCTTCGCGCCCGAGACGGCCCGCGAGGTCGGCGAGGCACCGGCGCGGGAACTGCTGCGCGTGCCCCCGCGGGCGCTCGCGCTCTCCCTCGCGCTGACCGGTGCCACCTGGGGCTCGCTGTGCGCCGCGCTCGTCGTGCCGCCCGTGCTGTGGGTCACCACCCACAACCTGTGGACGGTCCTCGCCGCCGCCCTGCCCCTGCTCGGCACGGCCGGCGCGAGCAGCGCGGGACGGTTCGTCACCGAATACGACTGGACGGTGAGCGAGTCCCCGGACGGGCTGCGCATCGACCACGGGCTGCTCGACCGCGCCCACGAGACCGTGCCACCCGGCCGCGTGCAGACCGTGCACCTCGTGGAGCCGCTGCTGTGGCGGCGCCGCCGCTGGGTGCGGGTGGAGCTGGACGTGGCCGGGTCGGCGAACCCGGTGCTGGTCCCGGTGGCCCCGCGCGCGGTCGCCGAGTCGGTCGTCGCGCGCGTGCTGCCCGGGGTGACCGTGCCTCAGGAACTGTCGCGGCCCCCGCGGCGGGCCCGCTGGTCCGCGCCGGTGCGGTGGCGCGGGCACCGGCTCGCGGTCACCGAGACGGTCTTCGCCACCCGGCACGGCCTGCTGCGCCGCAGGCTGTCGCTGGTCCCGCACGCCAAGGCGCAGAGCGTACGGCTCACCCAGGGTCCCTGGGGGCGCCTCTGGGGGCTCGCCGACGTCCATGTGGACACCGGAGCCGACAAGACCGTGACGGCCCGTCTGCGGGACGCCGAGGAGGCCGTACGGCTCCTGCACGCTCAGGCGGAGCGGTCCCGCACGGGCCGCCGGGAGGCCCGGCCGGACCGCTGGATGACGACGCGATGACAGAAGCCCGGCTCCCCTCACGGGAAGGCCGGGCTCCTTGACGTGCCGTCGGTTCAGGACGCGGCGCTGCGCAGCCTCTGGACGTCGATCTGCTCGGTCTCGTCGTGCGCGGTCAGGTCGATGATCTGCCCGACCTCGCGCGCCCGCGCGTCGGCGGGCTTGTACGCGGCCTCGGCCTCCGCCTTGTGCACGGCGAGGGCCTCCGCGCCGACGACGTCGGCGAGGTCCTCGTTCTGCACGGACTCCAGCGCGGAGTCCGGGGCGTTCTTCTGCGTGCCGAAGAAGTCGAAACCGCCCTCCACCACCGGGCGACGCGCGGGCGTTGCCGGTACGACGGCCACCGCGGTCGGCACCGTGAAGTGCCCGGCGGGCTGCTGCGCCACAGGCTGGGACGCCTCGGGCGGCTGGACGGACGAGGCGGCCCCGGCGGACGCCGTCGGGGCGGCCGCGCGCGCGTGCCCGTCGGCCGCCGTCGGCTGCCCGTGCGTCTCGTCCTCCTGGGCGTCCGGTGCGGCGACCTGGGCGTCTGGTGCGGCGACCTCGCTCGCGGCGGACCCGGCACCGTCCTTCACGCCCTCCGCGGCGCGCTCTCCTTTGGCGACGGAATCGCCTCCGGCCGCCTCGGCCGTGGCCGTCTCCGTGAGGGCGGCTTCCTGACCGGCGGCCTCGGCCTCGCGCTCGGGCTCGGCCTCGGGCTCGGGCTCGGGCTCGGGCTCGGGCTCGGGCTCGGGCTTGGGCTCGGAGGAGCGTGCCTCCGCGGGCTCGGGCTCCGTTGCCTCCGCCTCCGCGGGCTCTGCCTCGGCGGCCGGTGCGTCTGCGTTCTCCGCCTCGGCCGACGCGGGTTCGGCCGAGGTCTCCCGGCCGAACCCGGCCAGGGCGGTCAGGGCCCGCAGGTAGAGCCGGGAGCCCTCGGGCGAGAAGACCGCGTACGCCTTCGGCCTGTCCTCGGAGGCCGCTTCCGGGGCGGCGTCGGTCGCATCGGCGGCCGCGGTCCCCTCGGCCGGCTCGGGTTCCGGCTCGGCGCTCCGCGCGGGCGGCAGTGCCGGCACGGACGAGGGCGCGCCCGCCTCGATCTCCAGCAGCCGGCGTCCCTCCAGGGCGCTCGCGCGCTCGGTCTCCGCCGTGGCGTACCGGCGCAGCAGGGCCGCGTGCTCGTTGCGCAGGCCGGCCAGCTCCGCCCGCTTGGCGCGCAGCCGTTGCTCCAGTTTGGTGCGCAGCTCGCGGGACTCCTCCAGGTCGGTCTCCAGTTCGGCGACCCGCTCCTCGAAGCGCCACTCGTCGCTGGCACGCGCGCGCATGAGTTCGGCGACCTGCTTGCCCGCCTGCGCGTCCCAGCGGCGCATCACGAACGCGCCGACGACCGCCGTGGCCGCGGCGGCGGAAGCGAGCGCCCGCAACACCGTGGCCTCGGAGAACGCCCAGGGACCCAGCGCGCAGACGACGGACACACCGGCGATCGCCGACGGAGGCAACAGCCGGTGCAGAGGCGGGGAATGGCGGTGGCGTCCACGTGGCATGGCCAGAAACTTACCGCGCGTAGGCGAATCGTGGACCTCCACCCCGTAAAAATCCGGCCGAACCATGGGTCTCACCGGGCGCCGGCCGCTCGGGACCGCTCAGCGGTCGGTGAGCCGCCCGCTCATCCACTGCAGCGTCGCCGGGATCTCGCGCCGCCAGGTGTTGAAGTTGTGCCCGCCGCTGTCGAGGATGATCGACGAGATCCGGGTCAGGTTCGTGGCCTGCACCCGCTCGATGAACCGCAGCGTGTCCTTGTAGTTGTGCTCGCCGACCTTGCTGCTGGTGACGAGCAGCGAGGTGTCGGGCGCCGCCTCGTGTTTGAGGAGCCACCACAGGTCGGCACGATTCTGCAGGCTCTTGTCGCCCCGGAAGAGGTCACCGGTGGTGGGATCGATCGGCGCCTTGTAGTACGGCGACAGACCCGCGCCCGCCGCGTACACGTCGGGGTGGTGCATGGCGAGCTTCAGTGCGCAGTAGCCGCCCGTGGAGTCGCCGATGACGCCCCAGCTGCCCGGCCGCTTGCCGACCCGGTAGTGCGCGAGGACCGCCTCGGGCAGGTCCCGGGCGAAAAACGTTTCCGCCTGCGGTCCGCCCGGGACGTCCACGCACTCGGTGTCCCGCGGCGGCGCCACGGTCGGCCGCATCATCACCAGGATCATCGGCTGCATCCGCCCGTCCTTGGCCAGCTGCTGCGCCGTACGCGGGTAGTGCAGCTTGTCGACCAGCGCCTGCGCCGTGCCCGGGTAGCCGGTCAGCACGACGGCCGCGGGGAAGGTACGGGTGCGGTACTGCGGCTGGAAGTACTCCGGCGGCAGATAGACGAACGCGGGTGTGGCGATGTGGCTTCTGCGGCCGACGATGTCGACCTTCTGTATCTGACCGCCCGTCCGCGGGCTCGTGGCGTGTCCGCCCGGCACACCGGACGAGGAGAGGACCTGGAGCGGGCCGCCGGTGCCGCCGTCGGCCGAGTGGTCGACGACGACTCCCTGGTCGGTCTCCCTGCCGAACAGGTCGGCCCAACTGGCGTAGAACCCGAAGGTCTGGTTGGCGGCGAGCCCGAGGGAGGCGAAGAGCGCCAGCTGGGTGGCCAGCATCAGGCCGACACGGCCGCTGACGGACCGCCAGCTCTGCCGGGCCAGCCGCGGCCACAACCACACCGTGCCGACGAACAGCACGACAGCGAACACGATCGCCAGCACCAGCACTTTGTTGCTCGTGAGACCCATGGGCTGTTACCTGCCTGCGCTTTCCGCCCGGCCGGCGCCCACATGTTCGTTGCGAGGGCTTGCCCGGGGCTTTCCTTGGCCTTTGACCCGACTTTCCGGTGGGGAGTGAACCTCTCTCCCCAAGACACCGTCCTAGAGGGCGCAATGTCGCCGGATGCCCGATCGGGCCCGGGTTCAAGGTCTCTCGCAGAACTACGGGATGCGATGTCTGTCAGGATAGATGGGGAAATGTCGGGCGAGGTTCCGAGCCGATCAAGCCGGGCGCGGCGCATAATGCGTGGCCCGCGCCCCGAAGCCGTTCCCACTCTGGTCAGCAGGGCGGCCGCGATCGTGGGCGCCCTGGACATTGCCGCGGGCGTGTTCCCGCGCTTCCGGCACAGCCGTATGCACGCCATAGCCGAGGTGCTGCCGGGCTCGTTCGGGCCCTTCGCCGCGGCTCTCTCGCTCAGCGCGGGCGTGCTGTTGCTGCTGCTCGCGCACGGGCTCAAACGGCGCAAGCGCCGGGCTTGGCGTGCCGCGGTCGCACTGCTGCCGGCGGGCGCGGCGGCCCAGTTCGCCTACCGGCACTCGCTCGTCGGCATGGCCATAGCGGTCGCGCTGCTCGTCCCGCTGCTGCGTCACCGCAGCGAGTTCGCGGCACTGCCCGACCCGCGCAGCAGGTGGCGCGCGCTCGCCAACTTCGTCCTCATGAGCGCCGGTTCGCTGATGCTCGGACTCGTCATCGTCAGCGTCCACCCGCACCGCACGATCGGTGACCCGAGCCTGGCCGACCGGCTGACGCACGTCGTCTACGGCCTGTTCGGGTTCGAGGGCCCGGTCGACTACCAGGGCAACACCTCCTGGACCGTCGCCTTCTCCCTCGGCGCCCTCGGCTGGATCACCGCCGTGACCACCATCTACCTGGCCTTCCGCCCCGAGCACCCGGCCGCACGCCTCACCGAGGACGACGAGGTGAAGCTGCGGGCGCTGCTGGAGAAGCACGGACGCCGCGACTCCCTCGGCCACTTCGCGCTCCGCCGCGACAAGGCCGTCGTCTTCTCCCCCAGCGGCAAGGCCGCCGTCACCTACCGCGTCATCTCCGGCGTGATGCTCGCCAGCGGCGACCCGATCGGCGACGTCGAGGCCTGGCCGGGCGCCATCGAGCGCTTCATGGACGAGGCCAAGGCGCACTCCTGGACGCCGGCGGTCGTCGGTTGCTCGGAGACCGGCGGCGAGGTGTGGACCCGCGAGACCGGCCTGGACGCCCTGGAACTGGGTGACGAGGCGGTGGTGGACGTCGCGGATTTCTCACTCGCCGGACGCGCGATGCGCAACGTGCGCCAGATGGTCAAGCGCATCGAGCGGGCCGGCTACGAAACCCGGGTCCGGCGCATCCGTGACCTCGGCGAGGCCGAGCTGGAGCGGATCCGCCGGGCGGCGGAGGACTGGCGCGGCACCGACACCGAGCGCGGCTTCTCCATGGCGCTCGGCCGCGTCGGCGACCCCGCCGACGGCGACTGCCTGATCGCCACCGCGCACAAGCAGGACGACGAGCCCGGCGAGTACGGCGACCTGAAGGCGATCCTGCACTTCGTGCCCTGGGGCGCGGACGGCGCCTCCCTGGACCTCATGCGCCGCGACCGCAGCGCGGACCCCGGCATGAACGAACTGCTGATCGTGGCCGCCCTGCAGTCCGCCTCGAAGTTCGGCATCACCCGGGTCTCGCTGAACTTCGCCATGTTCCGCTCCGCCCTCGCGCGCGGGGAGAAGATCGGCGCCGGACCGGTGCTGCGCGCCTGGCGCGGGCTGCTGGTGTTCCTCTCCCGCTGGTTCCAGATCGAGTCGCTGTACAAGTTCAACGCCAAGTTCCAGCCGCGCTGGGAGCCCCGGTTCATCGTCTACCGCGCCACCACCGACCTGCCGCGCATCGGCTTCGCCACCATGCAGGCCGAAGGCTTCGTCAACCTCGCCCTGCCGCTGCCGCGCTTCCTGCGCCGGCGCCGTACGGCCGCAGAGCGCCCCTGCGCGCACGCGATGGCCGAACGGGACGTCCGCGCCGCCTGAGTCGCGTGGCCACAGGGCGGGGGACCGGGCGCGGAGTGAACCCAGGACCGGGCTCGGGACCGGGTGCAGGGCCGGGCCCTGGACCGGGCCCTGGACCGGGCACAGGTCCGGCCGCAGGACCGAGCGGTACGGTCCGGACGGGCCGGGCGGACGTTCCACCCCCTCCGGCACAGGGGCCTCCGCCCGGGCCGCCGCGCGTTCCCGTCACCCTGCTGGGCCTACGCTGAACGTATGAACAACCTCAGCGGGCGCGGCCGAGTGACAGGCCTTCCGGCATGGGACCGGTGCGCGGTCATGGGAGTCGTGAACGTGACCCCCGATTCCTTCTCCGACGGCGGCCGCTGGTTCGACACGACCATCGCCGTCAAGCACGGCCTGGACCTGGTCGCCCAGGGCGCGGACCTGGTCGACGTCGGCGGCGAGTCCACCCGGCCCGGCGCCACCCGCGTGGACGAGGCCGAGGAACTGCGGCGCGTCATCCCCGTCGTGCGCGGCCTGGCCTCGGAAGGCGTCGTCGTCTCCGTCGACACCATGCGCGCCTCCGTCGCCGAGCAGTCCCTCGCGGCCGGCGCCGCCCTCGTCAACGACGTCAGCGGCGGCCTCGCCGACCCCGCGATGATCCCGGTGGTCGCCGCCGCGGGCGCCCCGTTCGTCGTCATGCACTGGCGCGGCTTCCTCCAGGGCGGCAACGTCAAGGGGACGTACGAGGACGTCGTCAGCGAAGTCGTGGACGAGCTGCACGCGCGCGTGGAGGCCGTTCTGGCGGGCGGCATCGCCCCCGACCGCATCGTCGTCGACCCCGGCCTCGGCTTCTCCAAGGAGGCCGAGCACGACCTCGTCCTCCTGGCCCACCTCGACCGCCTGCGCGCCCTCGGCCACCCCATGCTCGTGGCCGCCTCCCGCAAGCGGTTCCTCGGCCGCGTCCTCGCAGGCCCCGAAGGCGCGCCCCCGCCGGCCCGGGAGCGGGACGCCGCCACGGCCGCCGTCTCCGCCCTCGCCGCGCACGCCGGCGCCTGGGCGGTGCGCGTCCACGAGGTACGCGCCACCGCGGACGCGGTCCGCGTGGCCCGCGCCGTGGAAGGAGCGCGGACGGCGGGCTCCGTGAAGGGGGACGAACGTGCCCGTGCGGCGGGCGAAGACGGGGCGCAGGTCGCCGACCGCACGCCGGGCGCGGGAAGCTCGCCTCGGGCGCATGATGCGGGTCGCGCGCCGGGCGCGGGTGGTGAAGATCGGGCGGACGGTGCCGGGCGGGCGCCGGAGGCCGGTGACGGACGTGGGGCGGAAGGAGCGCGGTGAGCGCCCCCCATACCGATGTCGAACAGGTGGAGGCCGCCAACACCGCCTTCTACGAGGCACTCGAACGCGGCGACTTCGACGAGGTCTCCACCCTCTGGCTCACCCCGGCCGACCTGGGCGTGGACGAGCAGTACCACGACCCCGCGGACACCGGCGTGATCTCCTGCGTGCACCCCGGCTGGCCGGTCCTCACCGGCCGCGGCGAGGTCCTCAGGTCGTACGCGCTGATCATGGCCAACACCGACTACATCCAGTTCTTCCTCACCGACGTGCACGTCTCCGTCACCGGTGACACCGCGCTCGTGACCTGCACGGAGAACATCCTCAGCGGCGGGCCCGCCCCCGAGGGCGGCGAGGAGCTCGGCCCCCTCGTCGGCCAGCTCGTGGTCGCCACGAACGTCTTCCGGCGCACACCCTCCGGCTGGAAGCTCTGGTCCCACCACGCCTCCCCCGTCCTCGCCGAGACCGACGACACCGGCGACGGCGACGGCGGCGTGAACGGCGTGAATCCGGACGACGACCCCCTCGCCTGAGCGGGCAGGCGCCCCGCAGGGACAGAGAGGTGGTTGGAATCACCTACCCCGGGGTAGGAGCGGCTTCCAGTCCATGACGCGGCCCGGTTCCCCGGGGGAAACGCCCGGTGAACGCTCCGGGTCCCGGCCCGGGCACACGCCCCCATGGCCCCGCTTTGTCAGTGCCCGCAGGTAGATTCGTCAGAGGCCGGTGCATCGCCCGCACGCGGTACGGACCGGCCGTTCCCGACGATTGCAGGAGTGATTCGCGTGGATCGTGTCGCGCTGCGCGGCCTGAAGGCCCGCGGGCACCACGGTGTCTTCCCCAAGGAGCGCGAGGAGGGCCAGACCTTCATCGTGGACCTCGTCCTCGGCCTGGACACCCGACCGGCCGCGGCCGACGACGACCTGGCGAAGACCGTGCACTACGGCATCGTGGCCGAGGAGGTCGTGGCCGTGGTCGAGGGCGAGCCGGTGGACCTCATCGAGACACTCGCCGAGCGGATCGCCCAGACCTGCCTGAAGCACGAAGGGGTCCAGCAGGTCGAGGTCTGCGTCCACAAGCCGGACGCGCCGATCACCGTCCCCTTCGACGACGTGACCGTCACCATCACCCGGAGCCGAGTATGACCCGACCTTTCCTTCAGGGTCACAGCGACCCGACCGTCCAGCCGGTGCCCGCCTCGGTCGTCGAGAAGGTCGACGCCGCCGACACGACCCTGCAGAACCCGAAATGGGCCGTCATCTCCATCGGCGCCAACCTCGGCAACCGCCTGGAGACCCTCCAGGGCGCCGTCGACGCGCTGGAGGACACCCCGGGTCTCCGCGTGAAAGCCGTCTCGCCGGTCTACGAGACCGAGCCGTGGGGCGTGGCGCCCGGCAGCCAGCCGTCGTACTACAACGCGGTGGTGCTGCTCAAGACCACCCTGCCCCCCTCCTCCCTGCTGGAGCGGGCCCACGCCGTGGAAGAGGCCTTCAACCGCGTGCGTGACGAGCGCTGGGGGCCGCGCACCCTGGACGTCGACATCGTCGCCTACGCCGACGTCACCTCCGACGACCCGCACCTCACCCTGCCCCACCCGCGCGCCCACGAGCGCGCCTTCGTGCTCGCGCCCTGGTACGACGTGGACCCCCAGGCCCAGCTGCCGGGCCGCGGCACGGTCGCCGATCTGCTGACGGCCGTCACCCGTGACGGCGTGGAGGCCCGCGCGGACCTGGAACTCCGACTGCCCGAGTAGTCGTTAAGGTCAAGACGGCAAAGGTCGACACGACCGCGGTCCGGGCCGGTCCGGGGGAACTGAAGGGACACCGTGAGAGAGCTGCGCATCAGGGTGCTGGTCGGCGTGTTCGTCGTGGCCGGGATCCTGTCCTGGGCGGGCGCCCGCCTCTGGAACTCGATCGGGACCCTTCCCAGCGTCCCTCTGGCCGCGCCCATCGTCCTCGCCCTGATCGCCGCGGTGCTGCTCTCGACGGCGCTGTCGCTGCGGGCCCGGTTCAAGGCCCAGCGCGAGCGCCGCCCGGGCGCGAAGGGTGTCGACCCCCTGATGGCCGCCCGGGCGGTCGTCTTCGGCCAGGCGAGCGCGCTGGTCGCGGCGCTGGTCGCCGGCATGTACGGCGGCACGGGCGTCTTCCTGCTGGAACTCCTCGACATCCCCGTCCGCCGCGACCAGGCCATCTACGCCGGATTCTCGGTCCTGGCCGGAATCGCCGTGATAGCGGCGGCCCTGTTCCTGGAGCGCGTGTGCAAGCTCCCGGAGGACGACGACGAGAACCACACGGGCGCGGAGCCGGTGGCCTGACCGCCGCCTCCGGGTGAGCGGAAGTACCAGCAGGCTCAGCGCGCCATGATGAGGCTCATGGCCTCGTTGCGGGTGGCGACGTCCCGCAGCTGACCGCGCACGGCGGACGTTATGGTCTTCGCACCCGGCTTGCGGATACCACGCATGGACATGCACATGTGCTCGCACTCGACGACCACGATGACGCCGCGCGGCTCCAGGATCTCCATCAGGGAGTCCGCGATCTGCGTGGTGAGCCGTTCCTGCACCTGGGGCCGACGGGCGTAGACGTCCACGAGGCGGGCCAGCTTGGACAGGCCCGTGATCTTCCCCGACGTCGACGGGATGTACCCGACGTGCGCAACCCCGTGGAACGGCACCAAATGATGTTCACAGGTGCTGTAGACCTCGATGTCCTTCACCAGGACCATCTCGTCGTGTCCCAGGTCGAACGTCGTCGTCAGCACGTCCTCGGGCTTCTGCCACAGCCCGGCGAAGATCTCCCTGTACGCCCGCGCCACCCGCGCCGGCGTCTCCCGAAGACCCTCGCGGTCCGGGTCCTCGCCGACCGCGATCAGCAGCTCCCGTACGGCGTTCTCGGCGCGCTTCTCGTCGAACTCGCCGATCAGGCCCTCACCGTCCAGCGTCACCGGGTCGGTCATCTGGTTCCTCGTTCCTCTGGCTGGCACGCGTGCGGGACACGCGCGCTCTCTGCGGCCATGCGAAAATGCCGCGCCCCCCAGGCTAGAACCTGAGGGTCGCGGCATCCATTCCGGCCCTGGTGGCCGGAACACGCTCAGCTCTCGGAGCGGTCCTCCGGGGTCTTGTCCGTCATCGGGGACGACTCCGTTGCCGTGGACTTGGCCGTGCTGATCGCGGCCGTCGCGCCGTTCGCGCCGTTCGTCAGTGCCAGCTCCTTCGGGGAGAGCACCGGCGGGCGGGTGGACGGGGTGCGGCGGGAGGAGCCGGTCCAGGCGGGCCGCGGCGGGCGCTTGACGACCGGGGCGAAGATCTCGGCGATCTCCTCCTTGCCCAGCGTCTCCTTCTCCAGGAGGGCCAGGACCAGGTTGTCGAGCACGTCGCGGTTCTCGACCAGGATCTCCCAGGCCTCGTTGTGCGCGTTCTCGATGAGCTTCTTGACCTCTTCGTCCACCAGCGCGGCGACCTCTTCCGAGTAGTCGCGCTGGTGCGCCATCTCACGGCCGAGGAACGGCTCGCTGTTGTCGCCGCCGAACTTGATGGCGCCGAGCCGCTCGGTCATGCCGTACTGGGTGACCATCGCGCGGGCCAGGTTGGTGGCCTTCTCGATGTCGTTCGCGGCGCCGGTGGTCGGGTCGTGGAAGACCAGTTCCTCGGCGGCGCGGCCGCCCAGCATGTAGCCGAGCTGGTCGAGCATCTCGTTGCGCGTGGTCGAGTACTTGTCCTCGTCGGGCAGGACCATCGTGTAACCGAGGGCACGGCCGCGGGACAGGATCGTGATCTTGTGGACCGGGTCGGAGTTCGGGGAGGCCGCCGCGACCAGGGCGTGCCCGCCCTCGTGGTACGCGGTGATCTTCTTCTCCTTGTCCGACATGATCCGGGTCCGCTTCTGCGGGCCCGCGACCACGCGGTCGATCGCCTCGTCCAGCGCCTTGTTGTCGATCAGCTTCTGGTCGCCCCGGGCCGTGAGCAGCGCGGCCTCGTTGAGGACGTTGGCCAGGTCGGCGCCGGTCATGCCGGGGGTGCGGCGGGCGACGGCGGCCAGGTCGACGTCGGGCGCGACCGGCTTGCCCTTCTGGTGGACCTTGAGGATCTCCAGGCGGCCCTGCAGGTCCGGCGGGTCGACCGCGATCTGGCGGTCGAAGCGACCGGGGCGGAGCAGCGCCGGGTCGAGGATGTCGGGGCGGTTGGTGGCGGCGATCAGGATGACGCCGCCCTTGACGTCGAAGCCGTCCATCTCGACCAGCAGCTGGTTCAGGGTCTGCTCGCGCTCGTCGTGACCACCGCCGAGGCCGGCGCCGCGGTGGCGGCCGACCGCGTCGATCTCGTCGACGAAGACGATCGCCGGGGCGTTCGCCTTGGCCTGCTCGAACAGGTCACGGACGCGGGAGGCACCGACACCGACGAACATCTCGACGAAGTCCGAACCGGAGATCGAGTAGAAGGGGACGCCCGCCTCGCCGGCCACGGCACGCGCGAGCAGGGTCTTGCCGGTACCCGGGCGGCCGTAGAGCAGCACACCCTTGGGGATCTTGGCGCCGACGGCCTGGAACTTGGCCGGCTCCTGCAGGAACTCCTTGATCTCGTGGAGCTCCTCGACGGCCTCGTCACAGCCGGCGACGTCGGAGAAGGTCGTCTTCGGGGTGTCCTTGGTGATGAGCTTGGCCTTGGACTTGCCGAAGTTCATGACCCGGGAGCCGCCGCCCTGCATCTGGTTCATCAGGAACAGGAAGACGACGACGATCAGGACGAAGGGCAGCAGGGAGAGCAGGACGCCGACGAACGGGTTCTGCTTCGACGGCGAGACCGTGTAGCCGTTCGGGATCTGCTTGTGCTGGTACTTCTCCTGCAGCATGCCGGCGACGGTCACACCCTGGTCGCCGATGTAGCTCGCCTGGATCTTCGAGCTGCCGTCGACCTTCTGCCCGTCCTTGAGGGTGACCTTGATGGTCTGTTCGTCGCCTGTGGTCAGTTTGGCCGACTGGACCCTGTTGTCATTGATCGCCGCAACGACCTGGCCGGTGTCCACCGTCTTGTAGCCGCCGGACGAGCCGACGACCTGCATCAACACGACCACGGCAAGGACGGCCAGCACGATCCACATGACCGGCCCACGGAAGTATCGCTTCACGTCCATCCATACGGAGCGGTGCCGCCCCGTCCCTCCTGCCATAGTGAGTTTGATAAGACAGTTCTTCTGACGGTACCCCAGCATGGTTGTCCGAAGCCGCACGAAGCTGCTTCGAGGGCTGGGAAAGCCGTCTCTGCATGCTTCAACGGAACGGAACCCGCCGGGGTTCCCGATCGTCCTACTGGGCTTGGACCGAGTGGCTCAGCCGCCGTAGACGTGAGGCGCGAGCGTACCGACGAACGGCAGATTGCGGTACTTCTCGGCGTAATCGAGCCCGTAGCCGACGACGAACTCGTTCGGGATGTCGAACCCGACCCATTCCACGTCGATGGCGACCTTGGCGGCGTCCGGCTTGCGCAGCAGGGTGCACACCTTCAGCGTCGCGGGCTCGCGGGAGCCCAGGTTGTTGATCAGCCACGACAGGGTCAGGCCGGAGTCGATGATGTCCTCGACGATCAGGACGTGCTTGCCCTTGATGTCGGTGTCGAGGTCCTTGAGGATCCGCACGACACCGGAGGACTGGGTGCCCGCGCCGTAGGAGGACACGGCCATCCAGTCCATGGTGACGGGGGTGGACAGCGCCCGGGCGAGGTCCGCCATGACCATCACGGCGCCCTTGAGGACGCCGACGATGAGCAGGTCCTTGCCCGCGTACTCCGCGTCGATCTTCGCGGCCAGCTCGGCCAGCTTCGCGTCGATCTCTTCCTTGGTGATGAGCACCTGCTGGAGGTCGGCACCCATGTCTTTCGCGTCCACCCGCATCACTTTCGGTCGTCCCGCACTTACGGCCGCAGATCACGGCCACCGGCTGCCCGGACCGGCCGCCGGAGGGTCGCTCCGCGAGGTCGGGATTCAGCCTTGCCGAATCACCAGTCTGCCACCCTGTCGCTGGGCGACGACTTTGCCCGGGAGATTGATGGCTCCCTGACCGCGCCAGCCGGTGATCAGACGGTCGACTTCCTCGATGTGCCGGGCGAACAGCGAACCGGCCGGGGCGCCGGCCTCGATGGCCGCGCGGCGCAGGATCCGGCGGCGTACGGCGGGCGGCAGCGCGTACAGCTTGGCGCACTCAAGCAGGCCGGTGGCGTCCCGTACGGAGGCCTCGGCCTGGCTGGCCCAGGCGTCGAGGGCGTCGGCGTCGTCCCGGGAGAGCTGGGCGGTGCGGGCGAGTGCCTCGACGACTCCCTTGCCGAGGGCCTTCTCCAGGGCGGGCAGGCCCTCGTGCCGGAGCCGGGAGCGGGTGTAGGCCGGGTCGGCGTTGTGCGGGTCGTCCCAGACGGGCAGGGACTGGACCATGCAGGCTTTGCGGGCGGTCTGCCGGTCGAGGTGCAGGAAGGGCCGCCGGTAACGGCCGCCGGCCCCCGAGACCGCGGCCATTCCGGACAGGGAGCGGATGCCCGAGCCGCGGGCGAGGCCCAGCAGGACGGTTTCGGCCTGGTCGTCCCGGGTGTGGCCGAGCAGGATCGCGGTGGCCCCGTGCCGCTCGGCGATCGTGTCGAGGGCGGCGTAGCGGGCGTCGCGGGCGGCGGCCTCGGGCCCTCCCTCGCGGCCGACGGTGACGGCGGCGGACTCGACGGGGTCGAGGCCGAGTTCGCGCAGGCGCAGGACGACCTCGGCGGCGCGGAGGTCGGAGCCGGGCTGCAGGCCGTGGTCGACGGTGACGCCGCCGGCGCGGATGCCGAGCTTGGGGGCCTCGAAGGCGAGGGCGGAGGCGAGGGCCATGGAGTCGGCGCCGCCGGAACACGCGACGAGCACGAGCGGGGAGGCAAGCCGCTCGGTTCTCTGGTCCGGCCGGTGGCCGGGGGTGTCCGGGTGCTCGCCGGAGACCTGGATGTCGTTGAGGATGTCGTGGAGGGCGCGGCGGACCGCCAGGCGTATCGCCGCGACCGCAGGATGGGGACCCATGTCCGGTTCCCTTCATGAAGTTTTCGGGGGGTGAGCCCGAGGCCGGTCACTCAGAGTGTGTAGATGGTGACAGAACCGGGCCGTTCCCCGAGCATTGCACGCCTACGCATGGCTCACGGTCCCTCGGACGGGTGATTGAAGGGGCGTTCGCCTGCCGTCGGCCGGAATCGGTTCACGACCCACGTGTGGCGTTCACGACTCGGCCCTGCGGTGCACCCGTGCGACCCAGTCCGCCGGTTTGGCGATCTCCGCTTTGGTGGGGAGGGTGTTGGGCGAGGTCCACACGCGGTTGAAGCCGTCCACGCCGACCTCCTCGACGACGGCGCGGACGAACCGCTCGCCGTCGCGGTACTGCCTCAGTTTGGCATCCAGACCCAGCAGTTTGCGCAGGGCGAGGTCGAGGCGGGAGGCGCCCTTGGCGCGGCGCTGCTGGAACTTCTCGCGGATTTCGGCGACGGACGGTACGACGCTGGGGCCGACGCCGTCCATGACGTGGTCGGCGTGGCCCTCCAGGAGGGACATGACGGCGGTGAGGCGGCCGAGGATCTCGCGCTGGGCGGGGGTCTGCACCAGTTCGACGAAGGAGTGACCGCCGTCGTCCTCCTCGCCCTCGGGGCGGCCTCCGGCGAGGGACTGGGCGGCGTCCCGGATGCGCTCCAGGAAGGTCATCGGGTCGACGTCGGTCTCGGCCAAGAACGACTGGATTTCGCCCTCGAGGTGGTCGCGGAGCCAGGGCACGGCCGTGAACTGGGTGCGGTGGGTCTCCTCGTGCAGGCACACCCACAGGCGGAAGTCGTGCGGGTCGACGTCGAGTTCGCGCTCGACGTGGACGATGTTCGGGGCGACGAGCAGCAGCCGGCCGCCGCCGGTGGCGCCGGCGGGCAGGTCGCGGGTGGCGGGGGCGAAGGTCTCGTACTGGCCGAGGACGCGGGAGGACAGGAACGACAGCAGCATGCCGAGTTCCACGCCGGTGACCTTGCCGCCGACGGCGCCGAGGACCGCGCTGCCCGGGTTGCTGCCGCGCCGTTCCTGCATCTTCTCCAGCAGCGGCCGGAGGATCTCGCGGAAGCCGGCGACGTTGGCGCGGACCCATCCGGGGCGGTCGACGACGAGGACGGGGGTGTCGTGGGTCTCCTCGGTGCCCATACGAGTGAAGCCCCGGACGTGTTCCTCCGAGGCTTTCGCGTGCCGGCGCAGCTCGGCGACGACGGCCCTGGCCTCGTCGCGGCTGACGTCGGGGCCGGGTCGTACGAGGCGTGTCGCGGTCGACACCGCGAGGTTCCAGTCGACCATCCCGGGAGAGGCAGTGCCACCGAAGCCTGTCATGTCGTCAACCGTACGGGACCCTTCGCGCTCGGGGCAGGCCGTGCGGGGTGGGTGGCGGGCGGTTGTGTCGGGGCGGCGCCGGGCGGGGCGGGTCCGGGCGCCGGCCCGGTCGGCAGGGACGGCTCCGACGGGCTTCGTGCGGATCAGCCCGGTTGGCCGCAGCCGCATGCCGCGAGTGCCGTGGCCGTCCGGTCGAGGGCCGACTGGGCCTGCATCGGGTCGGTCGTGCCCGAGGCCAGGAAGGCGAAGGCCAGGAGGCGGCCGTCCCGGTCCACGAGGGTGCCCGCCAGAGTGTTGACGCCGGTCAGGGTGCCGGTCTTGGCGCGGACGAGGCCGGCCGCGCCGTCGGTGTAGCGGCTGGTCAGGGTGCCGGTGAAGCCGGCGACGGGCAGGCCGGTGAGGACGGGGCGCAGGCCGGGGCGGCCGGGGTCGCCGGCGGTGACCAGGAGGGCGGTCAGGAGGTCGGCGGTGAGCCGGTCGTCGCGGTCGAGGCCGCTGCCGTCGTGGAAGGAGGCGCCGGTCATGGGCAGGCCCAGCTTGGTCAGCCGTGCGGCGATCGCCTTCGCGCCGCCGTCGTAGCTGCCGGGTTCGCCGCTCGCCAGGGCCGTCCGGCGGGCCAGGTTCTCGGCGATGTCGTTGTCGCTGTTGGTGAGCATGCGCTCGACCAGGGCGGACAGCGGGGGCGAGGAGACCGTGGCGAGGGTCTCCGCGCGCGTGCTGGCCTTGGAAGGGCCGGGGGGTGTGGTGGTGATGCCGGCGGCCTTGAGGAAGCCGGCGAACTTGGTGGAGGCGTCCTTCGCCGGGTCGGCCACGCGCCGCACCGGCCCGGCGGTGGAGTTGTCGGTGCGGCCCTCGTCGGCGGTCAGGGCGCTGACGGGGGCGAGGTTGTCGTTCACGCCGATGGGGTGCAGCGCGGGGCCGGTGTAGAGGGTCGTGTCGTAGGAGAGCGTGACCTTGTGGATGTCCCGCTCGCGCAGGGCGGCGGCGGTGTCCGTCGCCAGGGTCCGCAGGCTCGCCCAGCCGTCGGGCTGGGCGTGTGCGGTGAGCGTGGGGTCGCCGCCGCCGACCAGGACGAGTTCGCCGGTGTCGGGTTCGAGGGCGGCGCGGGTGGTGAGGCGGTGGTCGGGGCCGAGCGCGGACAGGGCGGCGACGGCGGTGGCGATCTTGGTCGTGGAGGCGGGGGTGAGGGCCTTGCCGGAGTCGACGCCGTACAGGCGCTTGCCGGTGGCCACGTCGACGACAGCGGCCGTGTGGGTGCCGCCGAGCGCGGAGGCGCCCAGGAGGGGCCCCAGGACGTCCGTGAGCGCCTTGGCGCCCGGGGCGGCCTTCTTGGTGTCCACGGCGCCCGTGACGCGGCCCAGGCCCGTCAGGACGGGTCCGGCGCTGGGCGCGGGGCGGGGGGTGCCCCGGCCGCCGTGATCTGTGCCACCTGACCGCTCCAGTGCGGCGGCCCGGTCCCGCTCGGCCGTACGCTGACCGTTGGCGTCCCAGGGACCTGCCGCGGTCACCACTCCGGCGGCCAGTGCGAGGCCGGCCGTGGCGGCGCCCGCGGCGTACTGCCAGGTCCTGACGGTCCGCGGACGGGGGAGGTGCACGGGCCGGGGCCGAAGGCTCCGCGTCAACCGCGCGACCCGCGGTCGTGCGGCCGTCACGGCCTTCGCCAGACGGGGTCGCACGGCGTTCGCGATCCGCACCACCTGCGGTTTCGCGGCCCGCCAAGGCCTCAGCTCTGGCACGACCACCAGCCCCTTTCGCGATCACACACCTGCGTGAGGGACACTTAACCACCAGAACTATGTGCTGATCATGGAGGAGCCACCGGTGGAGTTCGACGTCACGATCGAGATCCCGAAGGGTTCGCGCAACAAGTACGAGGTGGACCACGAGACCGGTCGGATCCGCCTGGACCGTCGCCTCTTCACCTCGACCGCCTACCCGACCGACTACGGCTTCGTCGAGAACACCCTCGGCGAGGACGGCGACCCGCTGGACGCGCTGGTCATCCTGGACGAGCCGACCTTCCCGGGTTGCCTGATCAAGTGCCGTGCGATCGGCATGTTCCGGATGACGGACGAGGCGGGCGGCGACGACAAGCTGCTGTGCGTTCCGGCCACCGACCCGCGTGTGGAGCACCTGCGTGACATCCACCACGTCTCGGAGTTCGACCGCCTGGAGATCCAGCACTTCTTCGAGGTGTACAAGGACCTCGAGCCCGGCAAGTCCGTCGAGGGCGCCAACTGGGTCGGCCGCACGGACGCCGAGGCGGAGATCGAGCGGTCCTACAAGCGCTTCAAGGAGCAGGGCGGCCACTGACCGGCCGGTTTGCCTTTCGCGGGCCGCGGCACCCTGGGTGGGGTGGCGCGGCCCGTCTGCGTACTCATGCGCATACTGAGGCCTACGGAAGGTGTCGTTCAGGGAGCGGTGCGAGGTGACGGAGGCGGAGGACCGCAAGCCCCGGTCGGACGAGGCGCGGTACGACCCGGAGATCACGTCGGAGTTCGCCATCCCGGTCGGGCTCGACGTCCCGAAGACCGTGGGTGAGCCGGAGACGACGTCCGAGTTCGCCGTACCGGAGGGGCTCCAGACGCCGCAGCCGCCGGGCCCCGAACCGGAGGGGTCGGCGTTCAGCCCGCCGCGCACCTACAGCACCAAGGACGCCCCGGCCGCCTTCACGCCGGCCACGGGGATGCCGCTGGTCAGCCTGGTCAAGGACGCGCCGTGGCAGGACCGGATGCGCACGATGCTGCGGATGCCGGTGGCCGAGCGGCCCGCGCCGGAGCAGGTGCAGCGCGGCGAGGAGGAGGGGCCGGCGGTACCGCGCGTCCTCGACCTGACCCTGCGTATCGGTGAGCTGCTGCTCGCGGGCGGTGAGGGCGCGGAGGACGTGGAGGCCGCGATGTTCGCGGTGTGCCGGTCGTACGGCCTGGACCGCTGCGAGCCGACGGTCACCTTCACGCTGCTGTCGATCTCCCACCAGCCGTCCCTGGTCGAGGACCCGGTGACGGCGTCCCGGACGGTCCGGCGGCGGGGCACCGACTACACGCGGCTGGCGGCCGTCTTCCGGCTGGTGGACGACCTGACCGACGCCGAGACCCATGTCTCGCTGGAGGAGGCCTACCGGCGGCTGGCCGAGATCCGACGCAACCGCCACCCCTACCCGGGCTGGGCGCTGACCCTGGCCGGCGGCCTGCTTGCCGGTGCGGCGTCCGTGCTGGTCGGCGGTGATCTGATCGTGTTCGTCGCGGCGGCCGTCGGCGCGATGCTCGGCGACCGGCTGGCCTGGCTGTGCGCGGGACGCGGACTGCCGGAGTTCTACCAGTTCACGGTCGCGGCGATGCCGCCCGCGGCGATCGGGGTGGCGTTCGCGCTGGCGCACGTCGACGTGAAGGCGTCCGCGGTCGTCACCGGTGGGCTGTTCGCGCTGCTGCCCGGGCGGGCGCTGGTGGCGGGCGTGCAGGACGGTCTGACCGGCTTCTACATCACGGCCTCGGCACGCCTGCTGGAGGTCATGTACTTCTTCGTCGGCATCGTCACCGGTGTGCTGATCGTCCTGTACTTCGGCGTGAAGGTCGGCGGCAAGCTGAACCCGGACGCGGGGCTGATCATCAATGAACGGCCGCTGATCCAGATCGCGGCGTCGATGCTGCTGTCCCTCACCTTCGCGGTGCTGCTGCAGCAGGAGCGGTCGACCGTGCTGTGGGTGACGCTCAACGGGGGCGTCGCATGGACGGTGTACGGCGCGATGCACTACGTGGCCGACATCTCGCCGGTGGCGTCCACGGCGGTGGCGGCGGGACTGGTGGGGCTCTTCGGGCAGCTGCTGTCGCGTTACCGGTTCGCCTCCGCGCTGCCGTACACGACGGCGGCGATCGGTCCGCTGCTGCCCGGTTCCGCCACGTACTTCGGGCTGCTCAACATGGCCCAGAACGAGGTGGACAAGGGGCTGGTGTCGCTGGCCAACGCGGCGTCCCTGGCCCTGGCGATCGCGATCGGGGTGAATCTGGGGTCGGAGGTGTTCCGGCTGTTCCTGCGGGTCGGCTCCGCCGGGAAGCGGAGGGCTGCGAAGCGGACCCGAGGCTTCTAGGGACTCGGCGTCTCCACCCCCGGGGTGGCTACTGCCGGCGGTAGTCGTACGGGTACTGGTGCTGGTCGTACGGCTGCTGCTCCCCGTAGGGCTGCTGCTCCCCGTAGGGCTGCTGCCCGCCGTAGGGCTGCTGCCCGCCGTAGGGCTGCTGCTCGCCGTAGGGCTGCTGCGGCGGGTACTGCTGCCGGTCGTAGTGCTGGTTGTCGTACTGGTCGTACTGGTTGTCGTAGCCACCCTGGTGCCAGTGCGGCTGGTCCTGCTCCTGGTGCTCGTACGGCTGGTCGGGCTCGATACGGCGAAGCTGGGTCGTGGCCGTGTCCATCGCGGGGGGCTGCTGGTACCGGGGGGCCTCGGTGCGGCGCGGGGGCTGCGGGGCGGCCTCGGCGGGCTTCTTCTGCTTGCCGCGGGCCCGCAGCAGCTCGATCGCGACCGGGATCACCGAGACGAGGACGATCAGGATGAGGATCGCCTCGATGTTGTCCTTGACGAAGGGAATGTTGCCCAGCCACGAGCCGAGCAGGGTGACGCCCGCGCCCCACAGCACGCCGCCGATGACGTTGAAGAGCAGGAACGAGCGGTACTTCATGCCGCTGACGCCCGCGATGATCGGCGTGAAGGTGCGCACGATGGGCACGAAGCGGGCCAGGACCAGGGACTTCGGGCCGTACTTCTCGAAGAACTCGTGCGCCTTGGTGACGTTCTCCTGCTTGAACAGGCGCGAGTCCGGGCGGTTGAACAGGGACGGGCCGACCTTCTTGCCGAACATGTAGCCCGCCTGGTCGCCCAGGATCGCGGCGAGGCAGATCAGGGCGATCGCCCCCCACAGCGGGAAGTGCATCTGGTGGGAGGTGATCAGCAGACCGCAGGTGAACAGCAGCGAGTCGCCGGGCAGGAAGAAGCCGATGAGCAGGCCGGACTCGGCGAAGACGACGAGCAGCAGACCCCAGATGCTGTACGTGTTGAGCAGATAGTTGGGGTCCATCCAGCTCGGGCCGAGGGCGAGTGTCATCACGGGTCCGGGCTCCTGGGGGTGAAGGCGGCTGCGGCGGCTGGACGTCGGGGGTGCCGCACAAAGCTATCAACGCGAGGTGACCGCCCCGGGTTCCACCAGCGTCTCCAGGATGCACTGTGTGGTGACTGGGAGAAAGCTGTGACTCATGGGACTCGATGACTACGGCGGCGGCCAGGGGCCCCAGCCGGACGTGCTGGTCGTGACGACGAACGACGTGCCCGGATACCGGGTGCACCAGGTACTGGGCGAGGTCTTCGGGCTCACCGTGCGCTCCCGGCACCTCGGCAGCCAGATCGGCGCCGGACTGAAGTCGATGATCGGCGGCGAGCTGAAGGGGCTCACCAAGACGCTCGTGCAGACCCGCAACCAGGCCATGGAGCGGCTGGTGGAGCAGGCACGCGCGCGTGGGGCCAACGCGGTGCTGATGTTCCGGTTCGACGTGACGGAGGCCGCGGACGTGGGCACCGAGGTGTGCGCCTACGGCACGGCGGTGGTCCTGGCCCGGGAGTGAGCCCCGTGCACTCCCGGGCCAGGACCGGTCAGGAGCCGGTGTGCCGGTCGGCGTTGGCGAGGATCGCGTCGCGCAGGTGCTCGGCGAGGCCGGGGCCCATGGCGTCGTAGTACGCCTTGAAGCGCTCGTCGGAGACGTACATCTCCCCGAAGCACCGGTGCATCTCGTACGGGACCTCGAAGAACCACCTGTTCATGTGCTGCCGGTGTTCCTCCGCCATGTCCATGGCCGCCTCGCCGGACGGCTCCTCCCCGGCGGCCATGAGGGCGGCGTACCTCGCCTGCCAGTCGTCGACCTCGTCCTTGATCCGCTTCCAGTCCTCCTTGGTGTAGCTCGCGGCGCGGCGCTGGGACTCGGCCCAGGCCTCGGTGTCGCCCCAGCGCTGCTCCGCCTCCTCGGTGTACTCCTCGTTGAAGGGGTCCTTGTCCCCGAACACCTCGAAGCGCTCCTGCGGGGTGAGGTTGATGCCCATCGTGCGTGCCTCCATGGCGTGCTCCACGGCCGCGGCCATCTTCTGCAGCTTCTCGATCCGGGCGGTCAGCAGTTCGTGCTGGCGGCGCAGATGCGCCCGCGGGTCGGCGTCCGGGTCGTCGAGCAGGGTCGCGACCTCGTCGAGCGGGAAGCCGAGCTCCCGGTAGAACAGGATCTGCTGGAGCCGGTCGAGGTCGGCGTCGTTGTAGCGCCGGTGGCCGGCGTACGTGCGCTCGCTGGGCACGAGCAGGCCGATCTCGTCGTAGTGGTGCAGGGTGCGCACCGTGATGCCGGCGAACCCCGAGACCTGTCCCACGGAGTAGCTCACGTCTTCCGCTCCTTGTCGTCGGTACGCCGTCCACGCTGAGGCCTCACGTGACGTGAGGTGCAAGCCCGGGCTCGCCGTGGTCCGCATCCGGGATCGCTCCGGGTACGGAGTCCGGGTCGTTCCGGATGTCCGGTCCGGGCCGTCCGCCTATGGTGGCCGAGAGGAGGCACCCATGGCCCTGCACAAAGGTCCCGAGAAGCACCAAGAGCGGCAGGTCTCGGTCAACCCCTTCTTCGGGGAGGCCAACCCGGTCGCCGGTATGACCGAGGCGCCGCCCACGCACCGGCTCCCCGACGTCCCGCTGGCGCCGAACACCGCCTACCAGTTGGTGCACGACGAGCTGATGCTGGACGGCAACTCCCGGCTGAACCTGGCCACCTTCGTCACCACCTGGATGGAGCCGCAGGCCGGGGTGCTGATGGCGGAGTGCCGGGACAAGAACATGATCGACAAGGACGAGTACCCGCGCACGGCCGAACTGGAGCGGCGTTGCGTGGCGATGCTCGCCGATCTGTGGAACGCGCCGGATCCAGCGGCGGCGGTGGGCTGTTCGACGACGGGGTCGAGCGAGGCCTGCATGCTCGCCGGGATGGCGCTCAAGCGCCGCTGGATGCAGCGCAACGCCGACCGGTATCCGGGTGCGCGCCCCAATCTGGTGATGGGCATCAACGTCCAGGTGTGCTGGGAGAAGTTCTGCAACTTCTGGGAGGTGGAGGCCCGGCTGGTGCCCATGGAGGGCGACCGTTTCCACCTGGACCCGCAGGCGGCGGCCGAGCTGTGCGACGAGAACACCATCGGGGTCGTCGGCATCCTCGGCTCGACGTTCGACGGTTCCTACGAGCCGATCGCCGAGCTGTGCGCGGCCCTGGACGCCCTGCAGGAGCGCACCGGACTCGACATCCCGGTGCACGTGGACGGGGCGTCCGGCGCGATGGTGGCGCCCTTCCTGGACGAGGACCTGGTGTGGGACTTCCGCCTGCCGCGCGTGGCGTCGATCAACACCTCGGGGCACAAGTACGGGCTGGTGTACCCGGGCGTCGGCTGGGCGCTGTGGCGGGACAAGGAGGCGCTGCCCGAGGAGCTGGTCTTCCGGGTCAACTACCTGGGCGGCGACATGCCGACCTTCGCGCTGAACTTCTCCCGGCCGGGCGCCCAGGTGGTCGGGCAGTACTACACGTTCCTGCGGCTGGGCCGCGAGGGGTTCCGGGCGGTGCAGCAGTCGACACGGGACGTGGCGCGCTCGCTGGCCGGCCGGATCGAGGCCCTCGGTGACTTCCGGCTGCTCACGCGCGGGGACGAGCTGCCGGTCTTCGCGCTCACCACGACCGACGACGTCACGTCGTACGACGTCTTCGACGTCTCCCGGCGGCTGCGCGAGAGCGGCTGGCTGGTGCCCGCGTACGCCTTCCCGGCGAACCGGGAGGATCTGGCCGTCCTGCGGATCGTGTGCCGCAACGGCTTCTCCCACGACCTGGCCGACCTGCTGGTGGACGACCTGACCCGGCTGCTGCCGGAGCTGCGCCGGCAGCAGCATCCGCTCACCCGTGACAAGGAGGCGGCCACCAGCTTCCACCACTAGGGGGTTTCGTTCGGATCAGGGCGGATCGGGCCGCGGCGTCCGGTGCGGTGCATCGCACGGCGGAGGATCACCCGCGTACCGGGCGTACTCGGTGGTCCGACGACGCCGTGCCGGGCGTCACGGACCCGGGCTGACCCGAACGAAGCCCCCTGGGCCGCGCCTGCCGCCACCGGCCCGCGCATGCCGTCACCAGGCCGAAGGGTTCGCCCTCGCCGCGGCGACGGTGCAGGCACCCGCCTCCAGGCTGTCGACGAGCCCGTGGGTCCGGACCGCGTCGGAGTGGGCCGTGCGGATCCGCTCCGGCAGCAGCTCCAGTGCCTCGGCCCGGGGTGCTCCCGGCCCCCAACGGCCGTGGACGGCGCGGTCTCGTGCGCGTGCAGCAGTCCCTGCTCGGCCATCCGCTTCTGGGGCGTGGCGGATCGAGCCCGGCTCGGCGTTGGACCACTCGCGCGCGCCCCGGTACTCCAGGTCGCCGCGCACCTGGTAGCCGTGGGGCCGCCCGTGCCGGCGGACGGCGCCCGCAGGGACGGCGCCCAGCACGAGCAGACGGATCCCCGGCATGGGGTCCAGGGCAGGCCCCGGGCCTTGCGGTCACCCCCAGGACGTGCCCTCCTCCAGGGCCACCAGCTCGAACGCGGTCTTCCCGTCCAGGGACTCGCGGATGATGTCGGCGTGGCCGGCGTGCCGGGCCGTCTCGCGGATCAGGTGCAGGCACAGCCAGCGCAGCGACACCCGGCCCTGCGGCGGGAACCAGGGGTCGGGCGGCAGCGGGAAGCTGTCGTCCAGGCTCGGCACCGAGCGGATGAACTTCTCCGTCTCGGCGGCGACCTGCTCCCAGTACGCGAGCTGGGAGGCGACCGTCTCGTCGCCGATCAGCTGGAAGGTCTCGTGCCAGTTCGACTCGTCGCGCCGGATCGCCGGGGGCTCCTGCTTGGCGCGGGCGATCCAGCTCTGTTCGACCTCGGCGACGTGCTTGAGCAGCCCGCCCAGGGACAGTTCGCTGGCGCTGGGGCGGGTGCGGGCCTGCTCGTCCGTCAGCCCGAGCAGGGCCCGGCGGACGCCGCCGCGCTGCTCCTCGATGAACGCGAGCAGCGCCCCGCGCTCGTCGCCCTGGGTCTCCGCCGGTACGTGCTTGACCATGACCGTGCCGCCTTCCCTCGGTTCGCCGGGCCTCCTGCCCTGACAACGAGGACAGTACGGGCCCAGTAGGTCAGATCCTGTCCGCTTGGGCCCGCCCGCTCCGAGAACCTCGGAACCTCAGAACGGGAACCCGCTCCGGCCGTGCTGCACCGAGATCCACTTGACGGTGGTGAAGGCCTCCAGCGTCGTCTCGCCGTTCAGGCGGCCGATGCCGGAGTGCTTCTCGCCGCCGAAGGGGACGATCGGCTCGTCGTGGACCGTGCCGTCGTTCACGTGGAACATGCCGGTGTCGATCCGCTTGGCGAAGGCGACACCCCGCTCGATGTCGCCCGTGTGCACGGCACCGCTGAGGCCGTACGGAGTGTCGTTGACGATCCGGACCGCGTCCTCCTCGCCGTCGAACGGGACGAGGAAGACCACCGGGCCGAACACCTCCTGCTGGAGCAGCGCGGAGTCGGCGGGGACGCCGGTGAGCACACTGGGCTCGACCAGGTTTCCGGAGGTGCCGCCCCGGACGAGGGCGGTGGCGCCCTCGGTGAGCGCCTGCTCGACCGTGCCGGAGACGGCGTTCGCCTGCTGGGAGTTGATCACCGGGCCGATCACGGTCTGCGGGTCGCGCGGGTCGCCCACCTTCAGGGTGCGGACCTTGGCGACGAACTTCTCCGTGAACTCGTCGGCGACCGAGCGGTCGACGAGGACCCGGTTCGCGGCCATGCAGACCTGGCCCTGGTGGACGAACCGGCTGAAGACCGCCGCGTCCACCGCGTAGTCGATGTCGGCGTCGTCCAGCACCACCAGGGCGCTGTTGCCGCCCAGTTCGAGCACCGAGCGCTTGAAGTTCGCGGCACAGACGGTGGCGACGTGCCGGCCGACCTTGTCCGAGCCGGTGAAGGAGATGACCTTCGGGACCGGGTGCTCGATGAACGCGTCACCGATCTCGGCGATGTCCGTCACGACGACGTTGAGCAGGCCGCCGGGCAGCCCGGCCTCCTCGAAGATCTTCGCGATCAGGGTGCCGCCGGCGATCGGGGTGTTCTGGTGCGGCTTGAGGACGACGGCGTTGCCGAGCGCCAGCGCCGGGGCGACCGACTTCAGCGACAGCAGGAAGGGGAAGTTGAACGGGCTGATCACGCCCACGACACCCACCGGCACCCGGTAGACGCGGTTCTCCTTGCCGTCGGCCGGCGAGGGCAGGATTCTGCCCTCGGGCCGCAGCGCGAGGTGGATCGACTCGCGCAGGAACTCCTTGGCGAGGTGCAGCTCGAAGCCGGCCTTCACGCGGGTGCCGCCCAGTTCCGCGATGATCAGGTCGGCTATCTCCTGTTCGCGGTCCTCGATCAGCCTGAGCGCCCGCTCGAAGACCCCGCGCCGGCTGTAGGGGTTGGTCGCGGCCCACTGCTTCTGGGCGCGGGCGGCGGCCCGGTAGGCCTGGTCCACCTCGTCGACCGTGGCCACCGTGATCGAGGCCAGCTTCTCGTCGTCGTACGGGTTGAAGTCGATCACGTCCCAGGAGCCGGTGCCCGGACGCCACTCGCCGTCGATGTACTGCTGGGCCAAGTCGGTGAAGTAGGACGACATCTGATCCCTCAATCGCTAGCGGCCACCAGAACTACGCCATGCCTGATCGCACGTCATCGTACTTGTGATTGAAGGGAGTTGAGGGAACAGGTCAGGACAGTTGAAGGAGTCCGCGGAGCAGGTCCCGGCTCTCGTCGGGGCCCGGGCTGTCCTGCTGCAGTTCCTTCAGCGCCTGCTCGTACTGGGCGACGTCCTCGCGCTTGTCCAGGTAGAGGGCGCTGGTCAGCTGCTCCATGTACACCACGTCGGACAGATCGGTGTCGGGGAAGCTGAGGATGGTGAAGGCACCGCTCTCGCCGGAGTGCCCGCCGAAGCCGAACGGCATGACCTGCAACCGCACGTTGGGCCGCTCGGAGACGTCGATGAGGTGCTGGAGCTGGCCGCGCATCACCTGGCGGTCACCGTAGGGGCGGCGCAGGGCCGCCTCGTCGAGGACGATGTGGAGCTCGGGGGCGTTCTTGGCGAGCAGGTACTTCTGCCGCTCCAGGCGCAGGGCGACCCGCCGCTCGACGTCGCCGGCACTCGCGCCCTTCATGCCGCGCCGGACCACCGCGCGCGCGTACTCCTCGGTCTGCAGCAGGCCGTGCACGAACTGCACCTCGTAGACACGGATCAGCGAGGCGGCGCCCTCCAGGCCCACATAGGTGGGGAACCAGCTGGGCAGGACATCGGTGTAACTGTGCCACCAGCCCGCCACGTTGGCCTCGCGGGCGAGGGAGAGAAGCGACTGGCGCTCCGCCTCGTCGGTGACGCCGTACAGCGTCAGCAGGTCTTCGACGTCTCTGGTCTTGAAGCTCACCCGGCCCAGCTCCATCCGGCTGATCTTCGACTCGGAGGCGCGGATCGAGTAACCCGCCGCCTCGCGCGTGATGCCTCGCGCTTCCCGCAGTCGCCTGAGTTGCGAGCCGAGCAGCATCCGCCGCACCACCGATCCGGGCTCTCCCGCGCTCACGTTCGCCAGCCTCCCCAACCGTCTTCAGGGCCCGTCAGTCTGCCACTAAAACACTTCGAGCAGTACTCGTCCGGTTACGGAAACGGAAAGACGTCGGCCGTTTCCGCCTGCCTGTGGTCGGGAAGAGGTCAGGACCACTGACGGAAACCGCCGCGAGGATGGCGGAAAAAATGGCCAAGAAGCGGTACGGGAGGGGCTATTTCGGTCGCGTGCACGTGCATCTGCCCTTGCATCTGCTTCCCGCATCCGAAACCATGGTGCCGCGCCACCGCTGCATCGCTATGACCGCGAACACCCGGGAGTGCCTCGCATGGGGACGAATGGATCGACCATGCTCAAGCCGTTACGGCAGGGCCTTCCGCCACTGGACCCCGCGGCCGTGTCCAACGCCGCCTCCTGCGCCCTGCCCGCCCGTTACGAGGCGGTGCGCGAGGCCCGGCGCTTCACCCGCGGCACCCTCGACCAGTGGGACGTCGGCGACCGCTTCGACGACATATGCCTGGTCGTCTCCGAACTCGTCACCAACGCCCTGCGGCACGGCCTGCCCACCGAGGCGGGATGCCCCGAACACGCCCAGTCCGTGCGGCTGCACCTGTTGTGCTGGAGCGAGCGGCTGGTGTGCGCGGTGCGCGACCCGAGCCACGAGACACCGGTGCCGCGCGACTCGGACGACTTCTCCGCCGAGTCCGGACGCGGCCTGTTCCTGGTCGACTCCTTCGCGGACAGCTGGGGCTGGCACCCGCTCGCCGGCACCCTCCAGGGCAAGGTCGTCTGGGCACTGTTCCGACTGCGGACGGCCGACTGAGGCGGTACGGCACCTACGGACGCCCGTTGTCTACGCGCGTCACCGACGCCTACGCCCCTGCCGGCCGCCACCGACATCGTTGCCACGCACGTCCATGCGCCGTCAGGGCATCAGCTCGCCACCAGGTGGTCGAACTCGCCGTCCTTGACGCCGAGGAGCATCGCCTCGATCTCCGCGCGCGTGTAGACGAGCGCCGGGCCGTCCGGGAAACGCGAGTTGCGTACGGCCACCTCGCCGCCCGGCAGCCGCGCGAACTCCACGCAGGAACCCTGCGAGTTGCTGTGCCTGCTCTTCTGCCAGGCCACTCCGTCCAGCTGCGTGGCAGCCATGCCGTTGTACACGTCGTACCCCCCGTACACGCCGTCAACGTCGCGGTCCACAGGTCGCTCCCCGGTGGTGCACTGGCTGATGTGGCCATAGATGCTGTGGTCAACTGACCCGGATCATAACCTTCTTCATATGCAGATGCGTGAGCAGATGCACGTGCACGAGGGGTGTTCCCGCGATTACAGTTGTGACGTCCGCGCCGTCAGCACCCCTATCGGAGCTGCTCCAGCGTCTGCCCGAGAGCCGGTAGGACATGCCCCCTCCACCCTCCGCCCATGATCGTCCGCGCCATCAGCTGAGCCGGATCGTCCGGGTCGAACCCCGCGTGCACAAGGAACAGACGCGTACCGCGCCCTTCCTGTTCCAGGGTCCAGGTGACGGTCCAGTCGGCGGGGTTGGCGGGATCGGCATCCGCCCAGCGGAGGGACAGCATCCGCTCGATGTCGTAGGCGAGCACCCGCACTTCCACGACGCCGGAGAAACGGGCGTTGGGACGCGGGACGGAGGTCATCCGGTACCCGTGGCCGACCTCGAGGCGGAAGTCCTCGGCGCCGGGCATCTGCCAGCGGGCGAGCAGCTCGGGGTCGGTCAGGGCGCGCCAGACCTTGGCGGGCGGGTGCGGGAAGAACTGGTCGACGCGCAGGGTGGTCAGGTCGTCGTCGGGTTCGGTGCTCATGAGGGGTCATCGTCGGGCATGCGGTCGAGCAGATCGCCGAGGCCCTTCAATTGCTCGCGCCAGAACCGCTCGTACGGATGGAGCCAGTCCTGCACCTCGGCGAGGGGGGCCGCGCGCAGACGGTAGATGCGCTGCCGGCCGGAGCGCTGCTCGGCCACGAGGCCGGCCTCCCGGAGCACTTTGAGGTGCTCGGAGAGGCTCGGGCGACGCATGTCGAAGTGGTCGGCCAGGGTCTGGACGGGCTGGGGTCCCTGCTCGCGCAGCAGCCGCAGGACCTCGCGGCGGGTGGCGTTGGCGAGCGCGGCGAAGACGCGGTCCGCGGCGGCCTGTTCGGCCCCGGCTGTGGGCATGGCCGGCCTTTCTACTGGTGGGCCTCCGTGAGCAGCATCAGACCGTTGCCGTCGGGGTCCCGGAAGGAGGCCATCCGGCCCCACGGGTACGCGTCCGGGCCCTGCACCTCGGTGCCCGCCTCGGCAAGCCGGGCGCAGTCGGCGTCGACATCGGTCGTCACCAGCATGATCCCCCGCGCCGAGCCGGGTTCGAAATCACCCATGCCCGGACCGGAGAGCGTGAAGACGGTCTGCGCCCCCTCGGGCGCGACCTGGAGCCAGCGCCCCTGGGGCAGCGGCAGGTCGGCGGTGACCTGGAAGCCGAGGACGTCCCGGTAGAAGCGCAGGGCACGGTCCTGGTCGGCGACGGGCAGGGTGAGGAAGGAGGCGTGGGTGACGGTCATGGGACGACAATAGGTAGGGAATTCCCTACCGGTCAAGCGTAGGGAGACGCCTACCCATGGCATCCGGTCAGCTGCCGGAGCGACATCGGCAACGCTTCCCTGCCCGCATCCGGGGGGTCTTCCAGGGGCTGCTGGTAGCTTGCTGCGGGCCGTCCGGCGGAGGGCGGCCGGCCGCTACAGCTTGGGAGCTTTCCGGTGACTTCTGCGACGGCAAGGGTGCGGGCCGCGACCGTGGCCGCGGGACTGGTGGGCGCGCTCGCCGCGCTGACCGCGTGCGGCGGGGGCGGCGGCTCGAAGGGCACGTCCGCCACACCGAGCGCGACCGTGACCACGCCGGCCGCCACGGGGTCGGCGGGGGTGACGGACGCCGCCGACAAGCTCCAGGGCAGCTGGGTCACCACGTCGGGCGGCAGGATCGTGGCCCTGGTGATCAGCGGGAAGCAGGCCGGACTCTTCGTGACCGGCGGCAAGCAGTGGTGCCGCGGCACCGCCGGCGAGGAGGCGGGGATGCGGATGATCCATCTGACCTGCCCCGACGGCGACAAGGCGCGGGTGAGCGGGATGGTCGACTCGGTGGACGGCAAGGGCATGCGGGTGACCTGGTCGGGCAAGACCGGGCAGGAGTCGTACACCAAGGCCGACGGCGGCGAGTTGCCGTCCGGTTTCCCGAAGGCGTGAGCGCGGACCGGGGCACCGCCACCTGAAGCGGTGACATCCGGAGGGGCGGGCGAACCGGCCCACGGCCGAGGCGCCATGATGCAGGAGCACCGTCACGACCTCGATGGGACAGTTCATGCGCGTCATTCCGCTCACCGTCACCGCCCTCGCCGCCGCCCTGCTGCTGACCGCCTGCAACGACGACGGCGGGAGCAAGAGCGGCGGCAAGGACAGCTCCGCCTGCCGGCTCGGCGGGGTCTCCGTGCAGGTCGGGTCGGCGAGCGTGGCACCGGCGGCCGGGGACACCGGCGAGATCCCGGTCAGCATCACCAACCAGAGCAAGCCGTGCACCCTGGACGACTTCCCGGGCGTCACCCTCGACCGGAAGGGTGCGACCGCGAAGCTGGCTCCGCAGAAGGGCGCGCAGGCACAGAAGCTGAAGCTCGCCAAGGGCGACTCCGCGACCTTCACCATCAGCTATGTGCGCGGCAAGGCGGGCGACTCCACGAGCCTGCCGGCCACGGACATGAAGATCACCCTGCCCGGTGGCGACGCCGCGCAGAGCTTCCCCTGGAAGTACGGTCCGGTCGCCGGCCAGGGCAGCCAGGGCGGTCCGGACGCCTCCGTGAGCGCCTTCCAGCAGGTCGGCGACTGAGCTACTCGAGTCGTCGGCGGGCCTTCACCTGTGCCTCGTCGGCCGCTCGTGCGCCCTCCGTCCAGCCGGCCGCGTCGCTCACGCCGCGCAGCCGGGTGGTGGTGGTCTCGGGGAACATGCGTTCCAGGCGGCCGGTGACGGCTACGGCGCGCGTGGCCAGCACCGGCAGCAGGTCCTGGGTGACCTGGGTCTGCGCGGCGGACGCCAGCCGGTCGCCGACCCGGTGGGCGTAGGCGGCGAGGAACGACTGCCGGAACGTCTTGGTGCGCTTGCGTCCGCCGGCGCGCTGAGCCGCCTCCGCCCTGGTCATCGCGTGGGTGGCCTGCACCAGCAGCGAGGTGTAGAGCAGCTCGACCGCCTCCAGGTCGGCCTCGAAGCCGACCACCGTGGAGAAGGCGAAGGCCTCGTTCCACACCGCGCGGCAGTGGTTCGCCGTGGCGACCGCGTCCAGCAGCACCGCCTTGGCCTGCTCGTACGGCGGCTCGACGCCGATCCGGCAGGCTCCGGGCGCGTCCGGGGCGGGCGCATCGGCGGCGAGCAGGGCCTCGTCGACGCTGTGCCGGGCCATCAGCTCCTGCGCCTTGGCGCTGAGTGCCTCCGCCTCCTCCGGGTAGCCGGTCGCCTCGGCCTTGGCGAGCAGGGCTCGGATGCGGCCGAGCATGCGGGAGGCGGCCGGGCCGGGTGTGCGGCGGCGCTCCTCCTCCAGGGGCTCCAGGGCGGGCAGGCGCAGCAGCAGGCGGTACAGCTCCAGCAGGGCCGTGGCGTGCGAGAAGCGGTCGCCCGCGCGGGCGGCGCCCTCGGGCAGCGCCTCCAGTTGGGCGGCCCAGCGGTGTCCGCGGGGCCGGTCCCGTCCGCTCTGGGCCCGGATCAGGGCGGCGGTGAGCCGGACATGTGTCTCCTCCAGCTCCCGCCGCACCAGCCGGACGACATCGGCGGGCTGCCAGCCGCGCTGCCAGGCGCCGGCGAGGAACTCCTCGCCCCGCCGGGCCAGTTCGCCGTCCGCGGCGGGGTCGGCGGCGAGCAGGGAGGCGCCGGTGTCGAGTCCGGTGTCGGTGCCGTCGTAGAGGGCGGCCCGGAAGGCCCGCTCGACGGTGCTGGCAGTGCTGGTCACACCGTCGATCGTGCCATGCCGTACCGACAGCGGGCCGAGAGTTGTCCACAGGCTGTGGACAGGGCGGGTGGTGAGTTCGTTCGACGGTGACGGCGGCCGGCACCGGAGAGTGGAGAGTCGCTGTCAACCGATGGTTGACACCCTGGGAGGCGCAACCTACGGTTGACACATGGCGACCCCACCGAACATCACGGCATCCGTACGCCTCGACGACCTCATCGAGGCCATCAAGAAGGCCCACGTCGAGCCGCTCGAGCAGCTCCAGGACGCGGTGATCGCCGCCGATCACCTCGGTGACGTGGCCGACCACCTGATCGGCCACTTCGTCGACCAGGCCCGGCGCTCGGGCGCGTCCTGGACCGACATCGGCAGGAGCATGGGCGTGACCCGGCAGGCGGCGCAGAAGCGGTTCGTGCCGAAGGAGTCGGGCGAGTCCGCCCAGGACTTCAGCCGCTACACCACGCGCGCGCGGAACGTGGTCATCGCCGCGCACAACGAGGCGGTGGCGGCCCGCACCCCCGAGGGCCGGCCCGAGCACCTGGTCCTCGGCCTGCTCGCCGAGCCGGAGGGCCTGGGCGCGAAGGCGATCACCGAACAGGGCGTCCTCCTGGACGCCGTACGCCGGGCCGCGACCGCCGCGCTCCCGCCCGCCGCCGAGGACATGCCCGACCTCGTCCCCTACGGCGCCGACGCCAAGAAGGCCCTGGAGCTCACCTTCCGCGAGGCCCTCCGGCTCGGCCACAACTACATCGGCACCGAGCACATCCTGCTGGCCCTGCTGGAGCACGAGAACGGCACGGGCGTCCTCAGCGGACTCGGCATCACCAAGGCGGCGACCGAGGCGTACCTCGCCAGGGCGTTGTCCCTGCTGCTGGAGCAAGGCCGGCAGGAGGGGGAGAAGGGCTGAAACTTGCAGGTCACAGCGATTGTCAGACCCCCCTGACACACTCGTGGTCATGGCCGACCGGTGGGCGCTCGCACCGGCCGAGGACGGAGGCGTGGACGTCGCTCCCCTCGGCCCGGACGGGCTGCCCGCCGGACCGGTGCGGCGGGAGAGCGATCTCGCCGGGGCGGTGCGGAGCCGCCCGGAGGTGACGCGCTGGGTGTGGCGGTCCACCCCCGAGGTCTACCCGCGTCTGCTCGCCACGGGGGTGCGAGTGGAGCGGTGCTACGACATCGAGGACGCCGAGACACTCCTGCTGGGCCACGAGGGACGGTACGGCGAGCCGCGCTCGGCCGCCGCAGCCCTGGCCCGCCTCCGCGGCGGCCCCGTACCGCCCGACCCGCCGCAGCGCGCGGCCGAACCGGGCGCCCAGTCACCCCTGTTCGAGCCCGCGGGAACCCACCTGCCCCTGCCGGACCTGCTCGCGGTCTACGCCGACCAGCTGCGGCGGCACGAGCGGTGCGCCCACCCGGACCGGATGCGGCTGCTGACCGCCGCCGAGTCGGCCGGGATGCTGGTGGCCGCCGAGATGAACCACGCGGGCCTGCCCTGGAGCGCCGGCGTCCACCGCGAGCTGCTGCACGAGCTGCTCGGCGAGCGGTACGCGGGCGGCGGCGAGCCCCGCCGCCTCGCCGAGCTGGCCGACGAGGTGTCCACCGCGTTCGGCCGCCGGGTCCGCCCCGACCTGCCCGCCGACGTGGTCAAGGCCTTCGCGCAGGCCGGGATCAAGGTCAGGTCGACCCGCCGTTGGGAGATCCGGTCCGTCGACCACCCGGCCGTCGCTCCCCTGCTGGAGTACAAGAAGCTGTACCGCATCTGGGTGGCGCACGGCTGGTCCTGGCTCCAGGACTGGGTGCGCGACGGCCGGTTCCGCCCCGAGTTCCTCGCCGGAGGCACGGTCACCGGGCGCTGGGTGACCAACGGCGGGGGCGCCCTGCAGATCCCCAAGGTGATCCGCCGGGCCGTGGTCGCCGACCCCGGATGGCGGCTGGTGGTGGCCGACGCCGATCAGATGGAGCCGCGGGTGCTCGCGGCCATCTCCCGTGACCCCGGCCTGATGGAGGTGGCCGGCCGGGAGAGCGACCTCTACCAGTCCGTCTCCGACCGCGCCTTCTCCGGCGACCGCGACCAGGCCAAGATCGCGGTGCTCGGCGCGGTCTACGGCCAGACCTCCGGCGACGGCCTGAAGAACCTCGCCGCGCTGCGCCGCCGCTTCCCCAGGGCGGTGGCCTATGTGGACGAGGCCGCGCGGGCCGGCGAGGAGGGCCGGCTGGTGCGCACCTGGCTGGGCCGGACCTGTCCGCCCGCCGCCGGTTCGGGAGAGGACGCGGCGGAGGAGGCGGGCATCCCCGTCAGCGAGGACGACCACGAGGGGCAGAACGCCTGGGTGCCGGGCTACGCCTCGACCGACTCCCGCGCGCGGGGCCGCTTCGCGCGCAACTTCGTCGTCCAGGGAAGCGCCGCCGACTGGGCGCTGCTGATGCTCGCCGCGCTGCGCCGGGCCTGTGCGGACCTCGAGGCCGAGTTGGTCTTCTTCCAGCACGACGAGGTGATCGTGCACTGCCCCGCCGAGGAGGCCGGCACCGTCGTGCAGGCCATCCGTGACTGCGCCGGCCTCGCCGGACGGCTCACCTTCGGCGAGACGCCGGTCCGCTTCCCTTTCACGACGGCGGTGGTGGAGTGCTACGCGGACGCCAAGTGAGGCCGGCCGACAGCTCTGTTCAGTCGGCGAGCAGCTGCCGCAGCTCCGCCAGTACCGCCTGCTCGTCCGTGCCGTCCAGCGCCGTGAGCGCCGCGCGCCAGGCCTCGTGCGCCTCCGCCCGCCGTCCCTGCTCGCACAGCAGCAGCCCGTGCTGGTGCCGGGCCAGGGCGCCCGTGTAGCGGTCGGCGCGGGCGTCGGCCCGCCGCAGCAGCTCGGCGCACTCGCCGCCCGCCCGTTCGGTCTCGCCCAGCTGCCGCAGCGCGCGGACGAGCCCGAGCCGGGTCTGGGCCTCGCCGTGCCAGTCGCCGTGGCCGCCGAGGATGCGCAGGCTCTCCTCGAAGTGCCTTGCCGCCGCGGCCGGTTCGCCGAGGGTGAGCTGGGCGTAGCCGATGTTGCAGTGCGCAGAGTGCTGCACGATGACCGCGCCGATCGCGTCCCCGATGGCCAGTGACCGCCGGTGCTGCTCGATGGCGGCGCGCGGGTCGGTGTGCTCGTACAGATTGCCGAGGTGGCTGTGGGTGACGGCCTCGCCGTACAGGTCGTTCAGCCGGCGCGAGTAGGTGAGGCTCTGCCGCAGCGCCTCCCCGGACTCCGCGAACCTCCCCAGCCCCTCCAGCAGCAGCCCGCGGTTGTTCAGACAGCGCCGGATCCTGGAGGCCGCGCCGAGCCGCCGCCAGATCTCCAGGGCCCGGTCGGTGAGGGTGAGGGCGTCGTTCAGCCGGCCGGTCAGGAAGTGCAGGCCGGCCAGGTCGCCGAGCGCGTAGGCCTCGGCCGCCGCGTCCCCGAGCCGCCGCGCCACCCCGAGCGCGGCCCGTCCCAGCACCTCCATCTCGGCGACCTGTCCGCCGCGCTGGACATAGGGGAAGAGCAGCCGCGCCAGCACCGAGAGATGGGCGGCCGCGCGCGTGTCGGCCGTGTCCGCGTTGCGCGCCACCAGGGCGACGACGTTCTCCAGCTCCATCTCGCCCCAGGCGAAGGCCGTCTCGGCGGACTCGAAGGACGGTATGGCCGCCACCTCCGCCGTGTGCTCGGCCGGCTGCGCGGAGGTCGCCCGGAGCCGGTCGTCCTGGTCGATGCCGGGCTCGACGGTGACGCCGAGCACCCGCTCGGCGACGGCGCCGTACCAGCGCAGCGCGGTGCGGTCGGGGGTGCCCATGTCGGTTGCGCGGTCGGCGAGTTCGCGGGCGAAGTGGCGGACGAGGTCGTGCGGGGCGTAGCGGCCGTACGCCGTCTCCTCCAGCAGGGCGACGTCGACCAGCCGGTCCAGGGCGGCCTCGGCGCGGCGCTCGTCGGTGCCGGTGAGGCGGGCGATCAGCGGGGCACCGTAGGTCGGCAGGTCGAGCGCGCCGATGTGGCGCAGTGCGCGGGCCGCGTCCCGGTCGGCCTCGCGTCCGGCGGCGGCGAGGGCGTCGTGCGCGACGGCCAGGGAGCGCCGGACGCTCAGGTCGTCGTACTCCAAGTGGTGCAACCGACCGCCGGTCGCGGCGAGTTGACCCGCCAGCGCATCCGGGGTGAGGGCGCGGCGGGCGGCGAGCCGGGCGGCGACGACCCGCAGCGCCAGCGGGAGCCGGCCCGTCAGCTCCACCAGGGGATGCGCGGCGTCCAGCCCCTCGCGCCCGCTGACCGCGCGCAGCAGGGCCGCGCTGTCCTCGCCGGTCAGCGGGGCGAGCGGGAAGCGCCGGGCGCCGTCGAGGGCGGTCAGCGGGGAGCGGCTGGTGACGATCACCGCGCAGCCGGGGCCGGCCGGCAGCAGGGGCCGTACCTGGGCCGCGTTCGCCGCGTCGTCCAGCACCAGCAGGATGCGGGCCGGAGCGAGCAGTGAGCGGAGCAACGCGGCGGCGGCGTCCGGGTGTTCCGGGATCGCGCGGGGCTCGGCTCCCAGGTCCCGCAGCAGCGCGGAAAGCGCCTGCGCCGAGGTGAGCGGGGTCATGCCGGGGGTGGCGCCGTGCAGGTTGACGTAGAGCTGGCCGTCGGGGAAACGGTCCCGCAGCTCATGTCCGACATGCAGCGCGAGGGCGCTCTTGCCGACTCCGGCCATGCCGCTGATCACGGCGACGGCCGGGGCCGGGGCGGGCGGCTCGGTCAGCGCCAGGCGCAGCGCGCCGCGGATGCCGGTGCGGCCGGTGAAGTGCGCCGGGGGCGGTGGGAGCTGGGCCGGGCGCGGGGTCAGCCGGGCGGCCGGGCCGCGGCCCTCCGGCCGGGGCGCGGGGGGCGGCGGCCCGCTCTCGCCGGCGTCCCCGCCCGCGGGCGCCGTGCGGTCGGTCCGTCGGCGGCCGGCCTCGGCGGCCGACGCGGCGTCCGCGCGCTCCTCATCCCCCCGCTGCCCCTCGCCGGCCCCCCGCAGCACCTCGACGTGCGCCTCGCGGACCGCCGGGCCGGGCTCGATGCCGAGTTCCCCGACCAGGCGGGCGCGCAGATCGCGGTGGACGGCGAGGGCCTCGGCCTGGCGGCCGGTGCGGTGCAGGGCGAGCATCAGCTGACGGTGGTACGCCTCGCGCAGCGGATACTCGGCCACGAGCGCCGACAGCTCCGGGACGAGCGCCGACAACCGGGCTCCGCCGAGCGCGAGTTCTGCCTCGTAGCGCCACTCCAGCACGAGCAGCCGCGCCTCCTCCAGGCGCTGCACGAAGGCGTATCCGCCGAAGTCGGCGGGGAGTCCGCCGAGCGGGGTGCCGCGCCAGAGCGCGAGCGCGGCCGTGCACGCGCGGACGACGCCCGGCCAGTCCCGCCGGGCGTGCGCGGACCGCGCCTGGGCGACCCGGGCATCGAAGACGTGCACGTCCAACTCGCCCGGGTCGACACGCAGGACGTAGCCCGGCGGCACCGCCCTGAGCCGCTCGGGGTCGTCCAGGAGCCGGCGCAGCCGGGTGACGTGGTTGTGCAGGGAGGCCTGCGCGGAGACGGGCGGCGCCCCGCCCCACAGGGCGTCCTTCAGCGACTCGACCGAGACGACACGGCCGGGCTCCATCAGCAGGGCGGCGAGCAGGGCGCGCACCTTGGGGCTGCCGATGGCACGGACGCCGTCGTCGGGGCTGTCGTCGGAGGTCTCCCGGGAAGTGCCGCCGGCAGTGCCGTCGAGGGTGTCGTACGAAATCTCGTACGGCGGTCGCTCGTACAGGACCGGCGTTCCCAGCAGCCCGAACCGCAGCCCGCACCGCTGCATCACGCCGCTCCACTGCCTTCCCGCGCGGTCGGGGCCGACCGTGCTCCACGGCGGGCCCGCGCCCTCCGTCACCTGGCGGAAATCCGCCCTGTTCACAGCGGTTTCCCGCCACCTTCCGCCTGCCGGACCGGCCGCGATTCCGCCTGCACGACGGCCTGTTCGGGCTGTCGCCGGGCGACTTCCGGCCAACCGGTCCACGGCCTTCCGACGAACCGTTGGCCACATGTTAGCGATCCGTTGGCGAACCCTGATGTGATCATTCCATCGGAGCTGGTTCTACGGCGCGCGCGACAAGTCGCGTAACTCGGGGGAGTGTCGCCGCAGGCCAGGTCCGGGGACGTATCAGGGCCCCGGTCGGCGGAGGTGAACGACCGGGGTCCCGTCCCGTTTTCTTCCCGCGCCCCCGGCGCGTCGGTCAGCGACCGGCTCAGATCACCGGGGGACGTCCCAGCCGGGTGAGCCGCCACACCGTGCGCCAGCGCATGGGACGCCGTTCGCCGGCCGGTTCCCGCAGCCCTTCCGCGAACCCGGCGAACCATGCCCGGAGCCCGCCCGGCGAGCGGGTGCGGGCGAGGGTGAGGAGCGTCCACACCCCCAGGTGCACCGGGACGAGCGGCAGCGGCAGCCGGCGCCGGACGAGCCAGACGCGGTTGCGGGCGTTGACGCGGTAGTAGATGGCGTGCCGGGCCGGTGAGGTCCTGGGGTGCTGGAGCAGCAGCTCGGGTGCGTAGCGGATCTTCCAGCCGGCGTCGATGGCGCGCCAGGCCAGGTCGGTCTCCTCGTGGGCGAAGAAGAACTCCGCGGGCCAGTCCCCGATCTCGTCCAGCATCGCCATGCGGAAGGCGTGCCCACCGCCGAGGAAGCAGGTGACGTACCCGCCACGCATCGGATCGGACCTGCCCACCCGGGGCACGTGCCGCTGCTGGGTCTCGCCGTGCTCGTCGGCGATGCGGAAGCCGACGATGCCGAGGCGCGGGTCGGCGGTGCACAGGTCGCGCACGCGGCGCAGGACGTCGGCGTAGACGAGAAGGCCGTCGTCGTCCAGTTCCACGACGATGTCGGTGTCGCCGTACTCACGCAGCCGGGCGAGGGCGACGTTGCGGCCGCCGGGGCAGC
>NZ_JBIUBE010000014.1:91362-229068 GCF_044593395.1 Streptomyces sp. NPDC052301
GACGAGAAGGCCGTCGTCGTCCAGTTCCACGACGATGTCGGTGTCGCCGTACTCACGCAGCCGGGCGAGGGCGACGTTGCGGCCGCCGGGGCAGCCGAGGTTCTCCTCGACGTCGATGGTGGTCACCTCGCCGGGCAGGGAGAGCCGGCGGGCGAACTCGGGCAGCCGGCAGCCGTTTCCGACGATCACGATGCGGGCCGGGGCGAGGTCCTGCTTGGCCACGGACTCCAGCAGGGCGTCGACCTCGGCGGGCCGGTTGCCCATGGTCACCACGGCGACGGCGATCCTCGGCTCCACCACGTCCCTCACCCCATCCGGCCGACGGCGGCACCGCACCCTGACCGCGCGGTGCCCGCCGTTCACCAAGATGTTGCCTCAGAGCCGTGGGTTCACCCGATACCGCTTCACTTTGCGGCCCTTTTGCTCCGGCTTTGTCGGCTTCTTCCCGGGCCTTCAACGCCGGTTCAGGAGACCCGGGCGAGCCGGCCCGCCGCGAACTCCTCGGGGGACCACGACACGGACCAGACGTCCAGTGCCGGGTCGCCCGACAGGATCGCCGTCTGCAGGCTCTGCAGCCGCGGGCAGGGCTCGACGCCCAGTTCGTGGTTGAGCACGGCCCGGAGCCGGTGGAACGCCTCCAGCGAGCGGCCGACCCGGCCCGCCCGGTACAGGGCGATCATCAGGTAGGCGCAGAGGTTCTCGTTCATCGGGTTCCTGGCCACCACCCGGGTCAGCTCGCCCAGCAGGTCGGCGTGGCGCCCCAGGGCCAGGTCGGACTCTATGCGCCGTTCCAGCGCGCCGAGCCGGCTCTCCTCCAGGGAGACCGCCTCGATCTCCAGGATGCTGCCCTTCCTGACGTCGACCAGCGCGGGGCCGCGCCACAGCTGCAACGCCTGGCGCAGCTCCTCGGAGGCGCGGCGGTGGTCGGCCCGCTCGGAGGCGGTGCAGCCGGCGCGCACCCGGCGCTCGAACGTCTCGACGTCCGTGTCGCAGGCGTCGCCCTCGAGGAGGTAGCCGCTGTGCCGGGTGCTGAGGATCTGCCGGGCGCCCGGGCGGTCGGCGTCGGCCGCCGCGAGCGCCTTGCGCAGCTGCAGGACGTACGTCTGGAGTGTGGTGGCGTGGCTGCGCGGCGGCCGGTCGCCCCACAGCTCCTCGATGAGGGTCGACACCGTGACGACCTTGCCCACGTTCAGCGCGAGCAGGGCCAGGACCTGGCGCTGCTTGGGCGCGCTGGCGGTCACGGGCGTGCGGTCGAGGTGCAGGTTCAGCGAGCCGAGCAGCCCGATGCTCAGCAGTCCGGGCTGCTGCCCAGCATCGACGGAGTCGTAGGTTGTGGGGCCTTCGGACATTTCCATTCCTCCAGGCATCGCGGCTATCGATCTCGATGACCAGCATGCGCAGAGCGCCGGGAGTTGCCCACTGAGTGGCACATCTATCCGATGTGAAGAATTCACGCCCGACACATGAATCAGCGCATGGCGGTGCGCAGCAGGGGAGTTGGAAACTTCCGGCACCGCAGCGACCACCCGCTGCCTCACTCGGAGGGGGACAATCATGCAGATCGCTCTGGGCTCGGACGACCTGATCATCGAGAACCTCGACGACGCCGCGACCGGCGTGGAGGAGCTTCCCGCCGGCTGGTGTTTCATCGTGGTCGGCGCGGCGCAGTAACCCGGCGGCCCCCGATGCGCGTTGAGGAACGGCCGATCGGATTCCGGCGGCACCTGCGGGCCGAGATCGTCCCGGGCGAGGCGGTGTACCTGGTCTCGCCCCGGGGGACGACGGCCCTGTCCGGGAAGGCCATCCAGAAGGTGGCCCCGCTGCTGGACGGTTCACTGACGCTCGATGGTCTGCGCGCCGCCGTCCAGCTCCCCACGGCGGAGCTGGACGGCATGCTCGGCCGGCTCGCCGCCGCCGGTCTCGTCGGCTTCCACACGGGCCCCGAGGACCGCGCGGCCGCGGCCTACTGGGACCTGGCGGGGGTGGGCGGCCCGGTGGAGGCCGCGGTGAGCGTGGTCGCACTCGGCCGGGCCGACGCCGCCGCGGCCGAGCGCGCCTGCCGCGCGGCGGGCCTGTCCTGCGGCCCCGCGGCGACCTTCACCCTGGTCGTCTGCGACGACTACCTCGATCCGGCGCTGGCCGAGTTCAACACCGCCCGGCTCGCGGACGGCCGGCCGTGGCTGGCGGCCAAGCCGTACGGGGCACAGCTGTGGATCGGCCCGGTCTTCCGGCCGGGAACCGGGCCCTGCTGGTCCTGCCTGGCCGCGCGGCTGCGCTGCCACCGGCGCGGCGAGAACCAGGTGCGGCGGGCGCTCGGGCTGGCCGGCCCGGTGCGGGCGCCGGAGGCCTCGCTGGCGGCGACCCGCGAGCTGGGCCTGCAGACCGCCGCGCTCCAGGCCGCCAAGTGGCTGGCCGGTCTGCGCGACGACGCCCAGAACGCGGTCTGGACGATGGACACCCTGACCCTCGCCACCGCCCACCACCCGGTCGCCCTGCGGCCCCAGTGCCCGGACTGCGGCGACCCGGAGCTGGTCGCCGACCGCGCCCTGCTGCCGGTCCGGCCGGTCTCCCGGCCGAAGCACGTCGCCGGGGGGAACGGGCACCGGGCGCTGTCCGCGGAGCAGATGTGGGAACGCTTCGGCCACCTCGCCGATCCCGTCACCGGGATCGTCGAGCGGGTCGTCCGCGATCCGCGCAGCCCGTCGTTCCTGCACTGCTACCAGGCAGGTCCCAACCTCGCGCTGACGGAGTGCGACCTCGCCACCCACCGGGCCGGCCTGCGCATGCAGAGCGGGGGCAAGGGGCGCACCGACCTGGACGCCCGGGTCAGCGCGCTGTGCGAGGCGGTCGAGCGGTACAGCGGGACGCGCTCGGGTGACGAGGCGACGATCCGCGGCAGTTACCGGGCTCTCGCGCCCCGGGCCGTCCATCCGGGCGCGTGCATGCTCTACGACGAGCGCCAGTACCGCGAGCGCGAGCGGTGGAACGCGCCGGGCATTCCGTTCCAGCACGTGCCCGAGCCGTTCGACGAGGACGCCGAGATCGAATGGACGCCCGTGTGGTCGCTCACCGGCGAGACGCACCGGCTCCTGCCGACCGACCTGCTGTACTTCCGCGGCGACGGGATCGCCTCCGTCGTCGCCGACTCCAACGGCAACGCCGCGGGCGGCACCCTGGAGGACGCCGTTCTGCAGGGCTTCCTTGAACTGGTCGAGCGGGACGCGGTGGCGCTGTGGTGGTACAACCGGACCCGGCAGGCCGCGGTCGACCTGGACGCGTTCGGCGACCCGTGGATCTCCGCCCTGCCCGGCCGGTTCCGCGAGCTGGACCGCACGCTGTGGGTGCTCGACCTGACCGCCGACCTGGGCGTCCCGGTCATGGCCGCGGTCTCGCGCCGCCTCGGCGGCCCGGCCGAGGACCTCATGCTCGGCTTCGGCGCCCATCTGGACCCGGCCGTCGCGCTGAGCCGTGCCGTCACCGAGCTGGGCCAGCTGCTGCCCGCCGTGACGGGCGGCTACGCGCCGGGGCTGCCCGGCCATCTGCTCGACTGGTGGCGCACGGAGACGGTCGCTTCCCAGCCGTACCTCCTGCCCGACCCCGCACAGCCCGCGCGCACCCCGGCGGACTACGACCACGTCCCGCGCGCCGATCTCCGGGACGACCTGGACCACCTGTGCGCGCTGGCCCGGCGCCACGGTCTGGAGGTGCTCGTCCTCGACCAGACGCGGCCCGACATCGGACTGCCCGTCGTGAAGGTCGTCGTCCCCGGGCTGAGGCACTTCTGGGCGCGCTACGCGCCGGGCCGGCTGTTCGACGTGCCGGTTCGTCTGGGCAGGATCGCCTCTCCCACCGCTTATGAAGATCTCAATCCGATTCCGCTGTTCCTGTAGCCGGGTAAGATCATCCGCAGTGGCTTCCGGCTCGGTCAATAAAGTGAAAAGAGTAAAGATTCTCAGCCATGACAACCCGATAATTCGTCGGTAAGATCATCCCGGTTTCCAGGAGAACCGGGGGGTTGCCTGTGCTGCCAGCCACCGTAGGTCGGACCGGGAGGCACGCGCCGATGCTCGACTCGTCCGACGGCGACGACCAGGACGACGGGTCAGGCCTGCAGGCACCGCGCATGGCGCTCCTGGTCACCCTGGGCGTACTCGGCGGCAACACGGTCGTCACGGTCCTCAACGTCCTCGACGAGCACACCGATTCCGGACGACTGGTCCTTCTGACGGCCTGTCTCGCGGCCGTACTGTGCCTGCAGTTCGCGCACTCCACCCGAAGACCGCGGACCTGGTCCGTCCGCCGCCGCGTGCTCACCCTGTCCGCCCAGGCACTGGTCACCTACCTGCCGCTCGCCTGGCTGGGAGCACCGTGGGGCGCGATGGCCGGGCTGCTCGCAGGATCGATCCTGCTCGCCGTGCCGGGCCGGCTCCGCTGGCCGCTGTACGCGCTGGTCACCGCAGCCATCGTGCCCGCGGTCGTCGCCGTCGCGGGGCCGGGCCTCGCGGTCTACGGGCTCGGCGCCACCCTGCTCTCCAGCGGCATCATCTTCGGCGTCAGCTCCCTGGCCGGACTGGTCGTCGAGTTGCGCGAGACCCGGCGCGCACTGGCCGGGATGGCGGTCGTCCAGGAACGGCTGCGGGTCGCCGGCGATCTGCACGACCTGTTCGGCTACAGCCTGTCGGCGATCATGCTGAAGAGCGAGCTCGGCCACCGGCTGCTGCCGAGGGCGCCCGACAAGGCCAGGGCCGAGGTCGCCGCGGTGCTCGGCATCGCCCGGGACGCCCTGGCCGACGTGCGCATGGTCGCCACCGGCTACCGCGACATGTCGCTGGCCGCCGAGACCGAGTCCGCGCTCTCCGTCCTGTCCGCCGCGCAGATCACGGCCGAGGCCGGCCTGGACTGCGGTCCGCTGCCGCGCGAGGTGGACACCGTCCTGGCCATCGTGCTGCGCGAGGCGGTCACCAACGTCCTGCGGCACAGCAAGGCGCAGCGATGTACCGTCACCGCGACCCGGGACGTCGGGGCCGGCGAGGCCGGCGAGACGGTGGTCCTGCGCATCCGCAACGACGGTGCCGGGGAGGGCAGCCCGGACACCGGCACGGACGGCGGCAGCGGCCTGAAGAACCTGACGACCCGCCTGCAGGGCGTCGGCGGCGAGCTGAGCAGCGGTCCGGCCGACGACGGCTGGTTCGAGGTCGTCGCCCGCGCCCCGGCCGCCGCCCGGGACGACGACGGTCCCGGCGAGTCCGAACCCGAGGAGGACGCGCAGGCCGCCCGGCAGTGGGCGCCCCGGATGGCGCGGGGCATGCTCGTCGCCGTTCTGGTCGGCTACACGCTCATCACCGTGATCAACGCCGCCGGCGGCCCGGGCTCCGGGGTCACCGTGCTCGGCTTCCTCGCCTGCTTCGCCGTCGTCGTGACGCTCCAGGTCTTCCACTCGCTGCGCCGCTCGCGCAGTTGGCCGGCGCGCGTACGGGCGCTCACCCTGGGCCTGCAGGCCGCGGCGAGCTACGCGCCCCTGCTGTGGCTCGGCAGCCCCTGGGGCTCGATGGCCGGGTTCCTCGGCGGATCGCTGCTGATCACCCTGTCGGGCAGGCTCCGCTGGGTGCTGTACGCGGCCTCGGGCCTGGTGGTCGTGCCGCTCGCGGCGGCCCTCGGCACCCGGCTGGCCGACATCGTCTACCTGGCCGACTCCTCGCTGGTGGCCGGCCTGGTGGTCTACGGCATCACCGCGCTGTACCGGCTGGTCACCGAACTGCACGAGGCCAGGGGGGCACTCGCGCAGCTGGCCGTGGCCCGCGAACGCCTGATCGTGGAGCGCGAGTTGCACGCGGTGCTGGGCTCCAGCCTCTCCACGGTCACGATGAAGTGCGCCCTGATCCACCGGCTGCTGCCCGAGGCACTGGAGCCCGCGCGCGACGAACTGGCCACCGTGCTCGGCATCTCCCGCCAGGCGCTCGCCGACGTCCGTCGCGTGGCACGTGGGTACCGCGGTCAGGTGAACACTTTCGGCCGTTCCGAACACTCTCGGCCACATTCGGAATTCGCCTGGCCCGTGGCCGAGGACCCGCCGCACACGCGTGAAGACACAGACGCCGCGCTCTGACAATTCACGTGCAATTATTGGGGCATTTACCAAGTCTTTAGCAGCGTACAGAGGGGGACAAGTGGAGATTCGGCGGATCAGAATTCTCCTGGCCGAGGACATGCACATGGTGCGGGGGGCACTGGTCACGCTGCTCGAGCTGGAGCCCGATCTGGAAGTCGTCGGCGTCGTGGACAAGGGTGACCTGATCGTCCCGACCGCACTGAAGTGCCGGCCGGACGTGGCCATCATGGACGTCGATCTGCCGAACATGGACGGCCTCACCGCGGCCGAGCTGCTGCACCAGCAGCTCCCGGAGTGCCGGGCCCTGATGATGACCGGGGTCGGCCGTCCCAGCTATCTGCGCCGCGCGATGTCCGCGCGCGTCGCCGGCTTCCTGCTCAAGGACTCCCCGTCCGAGCAGCTCGCGCAGGCCGTCCGGGAGGTGGCCGCGGGCCGCCGGGTGATCAACCCCCAACTGGCCATGAGCGCCTGGGACATCGGCGACAACCCGCTGTCCGAGCGCGAGACCGAGGTGCTCGGCATGGCCGCGCAGGGAGACGAGCCACGGGAGATCGCCGAGAAGCTGCACCTGTCGATCGGAACGGTGCGCAACTACCTCACGACGATCGTGGTCAAGCTCAACGCCCGCAACCGGATCGACGCCGTCCGCATCGCCACCGAGGCCGGCTGGCTCTCCTGAGCTTTGCGCGGGCCCCCCGCGACCGGTCCTCGACCGGCGGTCCACCGACGCGTTCGACGATGCCGACATAAGGCGAGGTGAGAGCACCTCCGGTCGGCATGAGGAGAGCGTGATGCGCAAGGTCGTTTCCCGGGACGGCACGACGATCGCTTATGAGCAGGCGGGCGAAGGCCCGCCGATCGTGCTTCTCAACGGCTCGTTCCGCGATCACACGATCTTCGACGCGCTCGTGCCCGAGCTGTCGCCGCATCTGACCACCTTCGTGTACGACCGCCGGGGACGCGGCGAGAGCGGTGACTCCCCCGAGTACGCCGTCCAGCGGGAGATCGAGGACCTCGAGGCGGTGATCGAGGCGGCCGGCGGCTCGGCGGTGGTCTTCGCCGGGTCCACCGGTGCGAACCTGGCGGTCGAGGCGGCGCTCGCCGGCGCCCCGATCAGCAAGCTGGCGCTGCACGAGCCGTTCTACCGCGTCGGCGACTATCCGATGCCGCCGTGGAACGTCGCGAAGACGCTCCGTGTCCTGCTGTCGGAGGAGCGGCGCACCGAGGCCGTCGAGTACTTCCTCGGCGCCCTGCTGGGCCTCACCCCCGACACGGTCGCCGACTGGCGCAAGGGCCCGATCTGGGCGATCAACGAGGCGAACGCCCACACCCTCGTCTACGACACCGCGATCTGCGGCGACTACAAGGTCCCCGCCGACCGGCTGGCGGACTACCCGACCGAGGCCCTGGTCCTCAACAGCGACCACACCAGCGCCTGGCTGCGCGCGGCGGCACAGGCGACCGCCGACGCGCTGCCGAACGGCCGTTCGCTGGAGCTGCCCGGTTCCTGGCACCGGATCGACATGGACGTGCTCGGCCGCACCCTGGTCGAGTTCGCCACCACCTGAGAGGTCCCGCCGGCCCGGCCGCGACCCGGGTCCGAGCCCGCGTACGTCACCTCCGACAGGCCGTCACTTCACTTCCGGGAGACCCTCACCGTGACGACAGCTCACCCCCTCATCGTCGGGGACCCCGCAGCGCCGGCCTCCGCGGCCGTCCCCGGGGAGCGCGGCGCCACCGTGTGGCTGACCGGGCTGCCCAGCGCGGGCAAGACCACCCTCGCCCTCGCCCTCGCCGAGCGCCTGCGCGGCGAGGGCCGGCGGGTCGAGGTGCTCGACGGCGACGAGATCCGCGCGTTCCTCTCCGAGGGACTGGGATTCACCAGGGAGGACCGGCACACCAACGTGACCCGGATCGGATTCGTCGCCGAGAGGCTGGCCTCCCACGGCGTCACGGTGCTGGTCCCGGTCATCGCCCCCTACGCCGACTCCCGTGCCGCCGTACGCGCGAGGCACGCCGCAGCCGGCACCGCGTTCCTGGAGGTCCATGTCGCCACCCCGGTCGAGGTCTGCTCCCGGCGCGACGTCAAGGGCCTGTACGCCCGGCAGGCCACCGGCGAGATCTCCGGGCTCACCGGCGTGGACGACCCGTACGAGGCACCGGAGAACCCGGATCTCCGCATCCAGACGCAGGGCAGCTCGCCGGCCGACTCCGCCGCCGAGCTGCACGCCTTTCTGACCGAGAGGGACCTCGCATGACGACCGCGACCCGCAGCCCCGTCGCCACCGACGACGACCCGTACGCGCTGAGCCACCTGGACGCGCTCGAGGCCGAGTCGGTGCACATCCTCCGCGAGGTGGCGGGCGAGTTCGAGCGGCCGGTGATCCTGTTCTCCGGCGGCAAGGACTCGATCGTGATGCTGCACCTGGCGCTCAAGGCCTTCCACCCGGCGCCGGTCCCCTTCGCGCTGCTGCACGTCGACACCGGGCACAACTTCCCCGAGGTCATCGCCTACCGCGACCGCGTCGTCGGCCGTCACCGGCTGCGCCTGCACGTCGCCTCCGTGCAGGACTACCTCGACGACGGCCGGCTGCGCGAGCGTCCGGACGGCACCCGCAACCCGCTGCAGACCGTGCCGCTGCTCGACGCCATCGAGTCGCACGGCTTCGACGCGGTCTTCGGCGGCGGGCGCCGCGACGAGGAGAAGGCCCGCGCCAAGGAGCGGGTCTTCTCGCTGCGCGACGAGTTCGGCGCCTGGGACCCGCGCCGGCAGCGCCCCGAGCTGTGGTCGCTCTACAACGGCAGGCACGCGCCGGGCCAGCACGTGCGGGTCTTCCCGCTCTCCGACTGGACCGAGCTGGACGTGTGGCAGTACGTCGAGCGCGAGGGCATCGAGCTGCCGGAGATCTACTACGCCCACGAGCGCGAGGTGTTCCGGCGCGGCGGGATGTGGCTGACCGCCGGGGCGTGGGGCGGCCCCAAGGAGCACGAGACGCCCGAGCGCCGGCTGGTCCGCTACCGCACCGTCGGCGACATGTCCTGTACCGGCGCCGTCGAGTCCACCGCCGCCGGCAACGCGGAGATCATCGCCGAGATAGCAGCCAGCCGCCTCACCGAGCGCGGCGCCACCCGGGCCGACGACAAGCTCTCCGAGGCCGCGATGGAAGACCGCAAGCGCGAGGGGTACTTCTGATCATGACCATCGAGATCGCCGCCTCGCTGCTGCGCTTCGCCACCGCGGGCTCCGTCGACGACGGCAAGTCCACCCTCGTCGGGCGCCTGCTGCACGACTCCAAGTCGGTCCTGGCCGACCAGCTGGAGGCCGTCGAGCGGGCCTCCGCGAGCCGCGGCCAGGACGCGCCGGACCTCGCCCTGCTCACCGACGGCCTGCGGGCCGAGCGCGAACAGGGCATCACCATCGACGTGGCGTACCGCTACTTCGCGACCCCGCGCCGCCGGTTCATCCTCGCCGACACCCCCGGCCATGTGCAGTACACCCGCAACATGGTCACCGGCGCCTCCACGGCCGAGCTGACGGTGATCCTCGTCGACGCCCGCAACGGTGTCGTCGAGCAGACCCGGCGGCACGCGGCCATCGCCGCCCTGCTGCGGGTCCCGCACGCCGTCCTCGCCGTCAACAAGATGGACCTGGTCGGGTACGAGGAGAAGGCGTTCGCCGCGATCGCCGAGGAGTTCACCGCCTACGCTGCCTCCCTCGGGGTCACGGACGTCATGGCGATCCCGATGTCCGCGCTGGCCGGGGACAACGTGGTCGAGCCCTCCGCGCACATGGACTGGTACGGCGGCCCGACCCTGCTGGAGCACCTGGAGACCGTGCCGGTCGGCAGCGACCCGGGCCGCCGGCCCGCCCGCTTCCCGGTGCAGTACGTGATCCGCCCGCAGAGCGAGGAGTACCGCGACTACCGGGGATACGCCGGGCAGTTGGCGTCCGGTGTGCTGCGGGTCGGGGACGCCGTCACCGTCCTGCCCTCCGGCCGTACCAGCACCGTCACGGCCATCGACGCGCTCGGCAGACGGACGGACATCGCCTGGGCACCCCAGTCGGTCACCGTCCGGCTCGCCGACCAGCTCGACGTCTCCCGCGGCGACCTGCTCGCCTCCGGTCCCGCCCCGGACCCCGTGACGGACTTCGCGGCCACCGTCTGTCATCTGAGCGAACGTCCGCTGCTCAGCGGCGCCAAGGTACTCCTGAAGCACACCACCCGTACCGTGCGCGCGCGGGTCGAGGAGATCACCTACCGGATCGACACCGACACCCTCGAACAGCGCTCCGGCACCGGACGGCTGGACGTCAACGACCTGGGCCGCGTGGTGCTGCGCACCGTCGAGCCGCTGGCCCTCGACGCCTACGCCGACAACCGCCGTACCGGCTCGTTCCTGCTGATCGACCCGGCCGACGGCACCACCCTCGCCGCCGGCATGGCGGGCGAGGCGTTCGCGACCGCCGCGGCCGCCCCGCGCGAAGCCGCCGACCGGCGGCCGGACGACGCCGAACGAACAGGCCGAAGGAACCAGGAGGTCCCCACGTGAGCTGGAATTCGTCCTCGCACCGGATCGCGGTCGTCGGCGCCGGCGCGGCCGGGACCCTGACGGCGGTGCAGCTGCTGCGGCAGAGCGAACGCCTCGGCCGGGCGGCCGAGATCTGGCTGATCGACCCGGCCGGACAGCCCGGCCCGGGCGTCGCCTACGGCACGTCCGACCCCCGGCATCTGCTCAACGTGGCCGCCGGCCGGATGAGCGCCTTCCCCGACGACCCCGAGCACTTCCTGCGCTGGTTCGCCGCCCGGCACCCCGGCGCCGGGCCCGGTGACTACCTGCCCCGGCAGGAGTACGGGCGCTATCTGACCGAGGTGCTCGACACCACCGCGGCGGGCAGCCGCCGGGCCCGGCTGCACCGGGTGCGGGACCGGGTCGTCGGCGCCCGCGCCCAGGGCGCCGGGGTCGCGCTGCGGCTCACCGACGGCACCGAACTGCGCGTCGACGCGGCCGTGCTCGCGCTGGGCAACTTCGCGCCGGGCCAGGACTGGGCCGGCACCGAGCTGCGGGAGTCCCGCCGCTTCGTCGCCGACCCCTGGGAGCCCGGCGCGCTCGACGACGTGCCCGAGGACGCCGACGTCCTGCTGGTCGGCACCGGGCTGACCATGGCGGACCTGGCCGTCAGCCTGGCCCGTCCCGGCCGGGTGCTGCACGCGGTGTCCCGCAACGGGCTCGTGCCCCGCGACCATCTGACCGAGCCCGCCCCGGCCGCCGAGCCGCCGCGTCTCGACGGCTCGCGCGGCCTCGACGCCCTGCGCCGGGACGTGCGGCACTATCTCGCCGCGAGCCGCCGTGCCTGTGGCGACTGGCGTCCCGGCATGGACGGGCTGCGCCCGCTGACGGCGGCGCTGTGGCAGCAGCTGTCCACGGCCGACCGCAGCCGCTTCCTCCGGGAGGACCTGCGGCTGTGGGAGGTGCACCGGCACCGGATGGCTCCCGGCACGGCGGCCATGGTCCGCGCACTGCGGGACTCGGGCCGGCTGCGGGTGGCGTGCGCGGAGACGGTGCGGGCCGTGCCCGGCGCGGACGCGGTGACCGTACGGCTGAGCGACGGCAGGGAGCTGCGGGTCGGCGCGGTGATCAACTGCACCGGGGCCCAGACCGACCTGCGCCGCACGGCGGACCCCCTGGTGCGCTGCCTGCTGGACCGCGGGCACGCCCGTACCGGCCCCGCCGGCCTGGGCTTCGACACCTGGAGCGACGGCCGGCTGGTGCCCGCCGTCGTCACCTCGGTCTCCCGGCTGTGGACGCTCGGGGTGCTGCGCCGCGGCAACCTCCTGGAGAGCACGGCGATTCCGGAGATCCGCGCCCAGGCGGCGGAGGTCGCGGGCAGCGTGCTGACGGTGCTCGGCCGCCGCAGCGGCCCCCGGGCCACCGACCGCTACGGGCAGACGCTGAGCACGACCCTCGACGCGGCCGAGTTCTACAACGAGGCCCTCGACCGGATCCTGGCCGGCGAACGCGGCGCCGAGGCGCTGCTGACCGAGGCGGTCACCACCGACCCGGACTTCGCCGCGGGCCATGCGGCGCTGGCGCTGCTCGGGCACGAGTGCGGGGCCGTCCCGGACCCGGCCGCCGCGCTCGAGGCCGCGCGACGGGCCGCGGCGCGCCGGGCGAACGACCGCGAACGCAGCCTGATCGCCGCGCTGGACGCGCGGCTGAACGGCACCGAGGAGGCGGGCAGGACGGCCCTGCTGCGGCACATCGCCGACCATCCGCGGGAAGCGCTGGTGGTGAGCGCGGCCGTACCCACCATCTCGTTCAACGGCGTCACCGGCGCCGAGGAGGCCTGGGCCCTGATCGAGGGCCTGTCCGGCACCTATGGCGCCGACTGGTGGTACCTGGGGCAGCTCGCCTTCGTCCGGCAGGAGCAGGAACGCTGGCAGGAGGCCGAGGCGCTGGCCGCGCAGGCGCTCACCGCGAGGCCCTCGGCCGGCCACGCCGTCCATGCCCGCAGCCATGTCTTCTACGAGACCGGCGAGCACCGCGCCGGACTGGCCTGGCTGGACGACTGGATCCGCCGGTACGGGGCCGACTCCAGCCACTGCGCCCACTTCTCCTGGCACGCCGCGCTGCACGAGCTGATGCTCGACGACCGGCGTGCCGTGCGCCGCCGCTTCCACCGGGAACTGGCCGGCTCCGGCGTGAGCGGGGGCCGGGTGCTGGTCGATTCGGTCTCGATGCTGTGGCGGGCCCGGATGACGGGCAGCTGGAGCGGCGAACTGCCGCTCACCGGCCTGCTGGAGGCGGCCCCCGCGCACTGGCTGGACGCCCCTGCGACGTCCTTCGCCGCCCTGCACAGCGCGCTCGCCCTCGCCGCGGCCGGCGACCTCGACGGTCTGGGGCGGTTGCGCGCCCATGCCGTGACGCACCACCAGGAGGCCTTCGCGCTGGTGATCGCGCCGCTCTGCGAGGCCCTGGCCGCGGTGCTCCGGGAGAGCTGGCGGGAGGCGGCGCTGCGGCTGTGGCCGCTGCTGCCCGAGCTGGGCCGGGTGGGCGGCAGCAGGGCGCAGCTCGGGGTCGTCGAGGAGACCCTGCTGCACGCCCTGATCGCGGGCGGCGAGCACGACCGGGCCGCGGACCTGCTCGCGGCCCGGCTGGACCGCCGTCCGGCGCCGCTGGACCGCCGGCGGCTGACCGCGCTGAGCGATCTGCGCGCGGCGCGGGTGTGAGACACACCTGAGACCCCCGGCCGTACGGCCGGCCGAAAGGGCGGTTCCTCACCGGGAACCGCCCTTTTCGCTGCCCTTTTCCGCTGCCCGCTTCCGCCGTCCTTTCCTGCTCCAGCGGAATGCGACGCTTCATTGACCCTTGTACGACCACTTCTTGAGGGGATTCCTACATGGTGACGACGGGCGGTTCCCCGGCGAATGGAGAAGTACATGGGCGCGCTGCTCAGTTCCGTCATGAGATCCCTGTGGAAGAACTTCAGCGATGGCCTGATGTGGATGGGGCGGGCGTGGAGCGGAATGGGTCCACCGCACGAATGGTACGAGTGGGGGGAATTCCGTTTTCCACCGTCCGACCAGCCCTGCCTCCCGCCGTTGACGGAAGAGGAGCTGACCGAATGGGCGGCACTCGTCAAGAACCTGCGATAGGCGCAGCAGCACACCCAGAGGAGGCGGTCGAATGCACAGCAATCTGATAGTGGCCAGAATGGATGCTCGTTCGAGTGCGGAGGTGGCCCGGCTCTTCGGCGCTTTCGACGCGACCGAGATGCCGCACCGCATGGGGACGCGGCGACGCCAGCTCTTCATGTACAAGGGCCTGTACTTCCATCTTCAGGACTTCGACGACGACAACGGCGGGGAGCTGATCGAGGAGGCGAAGGCCGATCCGCGCTTCGTCCGGATCAGTGACGACCTCAAGCCGTTCATCGAGGCGTACGACCCGGCGACCTGGCGGTCCCCCGCGGACGCGATGGCGCAGCGCTTCTACACCTGGGAGTCGGCGTGACCGCCCGTCGGGTGGCCGTCACCGGGGTCGGGGTGGTGGCCCCGGGAGGCATCGGGACCAAGAACTTCTGGGGCCTGCTCAGCGAGGGCCGGACGGCGACCCGGGGGATCACCTTCTTCGATCCGGCGCCGTTCCGCTCCCGGGTAGCGGCCGAGATCGACTTCGATCCGGAGGAGCACGGACTCGGCCCGCAGCAGATCCGGCGCACCGACCGGGCCGCGCAGTTCGCCCTCGTGGGCACGCGCGAGGCGACGGCGGACAGCGGGCTGGACCTGAGCGGCTTCGCGCCGCACCGGGTCGGGGTCGCGGTCGGCAGCGCGGTGGGCGCCACCACGGGACTCGACGAGGAGTACCGGGTGGTCAGCGACGGCGGCCGGCTCGACGTCGTCGACCACGAGTACGCCGTACCGCACCTCTACAACTACTTCGTGCCCAGTTCCTTCGCCGCCGAGGTCGCCTGGGCGGTCGGCGCCGAGGGGCCCTCGACGGTGGTCTCCACCGGCTGTACCTCCGGCATCGACTCGGTCGGCTACGCGGCCGAGCTGATCCGCGACGGCTCCGCCGACGTGATGATCACCGGTGCCACGGACGCGCCGATCTCACCGATCTCCGTGGCGTGCTTCGACGCGATCAAGGCGACCACCTCGCGCAACGACGACCCCGAGCACGCCTCCCGGCCCTTCGACCTCACCCGCAACGGCTTCGTGCTGGGCGAGGGCGCCGCGATGTTCGTCCTGGAGGAGCTCGAGTCCGCCCGCCGGCGCGGTGCCCACATCTACGCCGAGATCGCCGGATACGCCAGCCGGTGCAACGCCTTCCACATGACCGGACTGCGTCCCGACGGCCTGGAGATGGCGGAGGCCATCCGTGCGGCGCTGGACGAGGCGCGGCTCGGCCCGGAGGCCGTGGACTACATCAACGCGCACGGCTCCGGCACCAAGCAGAACGACCGGCACGAGACCAGCGCCTTCAAGCGCAGCCTCGGCGACCACGCCCGCCGTACCCCCGTGAGCTCGATCAAGTCGATGGTCGGCCACTCGCTCGGCGCGATCGGCTCGATAGAGATCGCCGCCTCAATCCTGGCCATGGAGAACAACGTGGTGCCCCCGACAGCGAACCTGCACAGGCCCGACCCCGAATGCGACCTCGACTACGTGCCGCTCACCGCGCGGGACTGGCGCACCGACACCGTGCTGACGGTCGGCAGCGGTTTCGGCGGCTTCCAGAGCGCGATGGTGCTCGCCCGGCCGGACAGGAAGACCGCGGCATGAGCGCCCAGGTCGTGGTCACCGGCATCGGCATCGTGTCCCCCAACGGCTTCGGCGTGGACGACTACTGGGACGCCACCCGGGCCTCCAGGAGCGGCATCGGCCGCATCGAGCGCTTCGACCCGGAGCGCTATCCCTCGAAGCTGGCCGGGCAGGTCGACGGGTTCGCCGTCGAGGAGCACCTGCCCAGCCGGCTCATCCCGCAGACCGACCGCATGACCCAGCTCGCGCTCGTGGGCGCCGAGCACGCCCTGGCCGACGCCGGGGTGAGCACGGCGGAAGCGGACGAGTACGGCATGGGCGTGATGACCGCCAGCACCTCGGGCGGCTTCGAGTTCGGCCAGGGTCAGCTCCAGAACCTGTGGAGCAAGGGCAGCCAGTACGTCAGCGCCTACCAGTCCTTCGCCTGGTTCTACGCGGTCAACACCGGCCAGATCTCCATCCGGCACGGCATGAAGGGCCCGAGCGGCGTGGTCGTCAGCGACCAGGCCGGCGGCCTCGACGCCCTCGCGCACGCGCGCCGTCTGGTCCGCAAGGGCAGCGATCTGATCCTGTCCGGCGGTGTCGACGCGGCCGTCTGCCCCTGGGGGTGGGTGGCTCAGCTCACCACCGGGGAGCTGAGCACCGAGGAGCGCCCCGACCGGGCGTACCTGCCCTTCGACGCCGACGCGGCCGGCTATGTGCCCGGTGAGGGCGGGGCCCTGCTGATCCTGGAGGACGCCGAGGCCGCGCGCCGGCGCGGCGTGCGCCAGGTGTACGGCGAGATCACCGGGTACGGCTCGACGTTCGACCCGGCCGCGGACAGCGGGCGTGAGCCGGCGCTGCGCAAGGCGATCGAGATCGCGCTGGACGACGCCGGAGTGCCGCCGGGCGAGATCGACGTCGTCTTCGCCGACGCGGCCGGTGTCCCCGAGCGCGACCGGATCGAGGCGGCGGCCGTCACCGAGGTCTTCGGATCCCGGGCGGTGCCCGTCACGGCGCCCAAGACCATGACGGGCAGGCTCGGTTCGGGGGCCGGCCCGCTGGACGTCGCCACCGCCCTGCTGGCCATGCGCGACGGGGTGATCCCCCCGACGGCGAACGTCACCCTCTCCCCCGACTACGACCTCGATCTGGTCACCGCACCCCGGCACACCCCCGTGACCACGGCGCTCGTCCTGGCCCGGGGCCACGGCGGCTTCAACTCCGCCGTCGTCCTGCGCTCCGTCGACTGGAACTGAACGCACAGCCGAACGCACAGAACCGAACGCACAGAAAGGAGACCAGGGTGAGACCCTCCGGCTCGGCCACCGCTCATCTCCCCGTACAGAAGCGACGCATCCTCGGACTGTTCCGCCCCTACTGGAGGAGCCTGCTGTTCGTCGCGCTCCTGGTCGTGGTCTCATCCCTGGTCTCCCTCGTCAACCCCTTCCTGATCCGGGAGATCATGGACGTGGCGCTGCCGCAGGGCAGGAGGGGACTGCTGTCCCTGCTCGCGCTCGCCATGATCGTCGTCTCGGTCGCCACCAGCACGTTCAACGTCTGGCAGACGTATGTCTCGGCCAAGGTCGGCCAGCTCGTCATGCACGATCTGCGCACCGCCGTCTACGCCCATCTGCAGCGCATGTCGCTGGCCTTCTTCACCCGGACCCGCAGCGGCGAGGTGCAGTCGCGCATCGCCAACGACATCGGCGGGATGCAGGTCACCGTCACGACCACCGCCACGGCACTGGTGTCGGACCTGACGATCGTCGTCGCCACGGTCACCGCGATGGCCACGCTCGACTGGCGGCTGACCATCGCCTCGATGATCATCCTCCCGGCGTTCGTCTGGGTCAGCCGCCATGTCGGGGACGAGCGCCGGGTGATCAGCCGCGACCGGCAGCGGCAGCTCGCCGTGCTCTCCTCGACCGTGCACGAGTCCCTGTCGGTCAGCGGGATCATGCTCGGCCACACCATGGGCCGCTCCCGGTCGCTGACCGACACCTTCGCCGAGCAGTCCCGCAAGCTCACCGAGATCGAGGTCCGCGCGAGCACGGCGGGCCTGTGGTACCAGTCCACGATCTGGGTCGTCATGGCCTCCATGCCCGCGGTGATCTACTGGGTGGCCGGGCTGACCGGGTCAGGCGGCCACATGTCCATATCCCTGGGCGCCCTGGTCGCCTTCACCACCCTCCAGCAGGCCCTGTTCCGGCCGGCGCAGCGGCTGCTGAGCATCGGGCTGGACATCCAGAGCTCCCTGGAGCTGTTCGGCCGCATCTTCGAGTACCTCGACCTGCCCGTCGACGTCGCCGAGCCGCAGTCCCCCGTCGAGCCGGCCGAGCTGCGCGGCGAGGTGTGCCTGCGCGGGGTCGGCTTCTCCTACGCGGGGGCGGAGCGGCCGACGCTGCGGGACATCGACGTGACCGTGCCCGCCGGACGCAGTCTCGCGATCGTCGGCGAGACGGGCTCGGGCAAGACCACCCTCAGCTATCTGATCCCGCGGCTGTACGACGCCACGTCCGGGTCCGTCACCATCGACGGCGTCGACGTCCGCGACCTGTCCTTCGCCACGCTCACCGCCGCGGTCGGCGTCGTCTCCCAGGAGACGTACCTCTTCCACGCCTCGGTCGCCGACAACCTGCGGTTCGCCAAGCCCGACGCGACCGACGAGGAACTGGTCGCGGCGGCGCGGATCGCGCGCATCCACGACTATCTGACGTCCCTGCCCGACGGCTACGACACGGTGGTCGGCGAGCGCGGCTACCGGTTCTCCGGCGGGGAGAAACAGCGGCTCGCGATCGCCCGCGCGATCCTGCGCGACCCGCCCGTCCTGGTGCTCGACGAGGCCACCAGCGCCCTGGACACCCAGACCGAGCAGGCCGTCCAGAAGGCCATCGACGCGGCCAGCGCGGGCCGTACCACCATCACGGTCGCCCACCGGCTGTCCACCATCCGCGAGGCCGACGAGATCCTCGTGCTGGAGCGGGGCCGGATCGCCGAGCGCGGCACCCACGAGGAGCTGCTCGCCCTCGGTGGCCACTACGCGACGCTCGTCCACCGGGACGGCGAGATGGTGGCGGCGGCCGGCCCCGTGGCCTGAATCCGACGGCTCCGCAGGTGGGCGGCGCACTGGAGCCGGACTCGAGGGCGCCGAGAGCGGGCGTGCCTAGCGTCTGGCAAATGGAACGAAGATATGACGACAAGTCAGACATTCCCGCGCCGGACGCCGGCCCCTCGGACGTCGCGTCCCTCAAGCGCCGCACGCTGCTGCGCGGCGGCACCGTCGCCGGGCTCGGCGCCCTGGTGGCCGGAACCCCCTTCTTCGCCCGGACCCGGGCCGAGGCGGCACCGGCCCCCGGCGGACCCGAGCCGTCGGCGCCCGAGCTGAAGCTGACCAAGTTCAAGGACCCGCTGCGGATCCCGCCGGTGCTGCGGCCCCACGAGCACGGCGACCACGACGAGCTGACCGTGCGGATGCGCACCGCCGACGTCACCGTGCACTCGGATCTGCCGCCGGTGACGATGTGGACCTACGAGGGCAGCTATCCGGGTCCGACGATCGAGACGACCCGCGGCCGTCCGCTCCGGGTGGCCTGGGAGAACCGGCTGACCGGGAACATACCGGTCACCGCCGTCGACTTCGGCCAGGCCAAGGGCCCGATGGCCGACCCGCTCTCCAACTACCCCGGGACGGACGGCTGCCAGGAGGTCGCCGGGGTTGCGGGCCTCGGGCCGTGGGCCGCGGTGCACCTGCACGGCATGCTGGCCGGCGGCGGCAGCGACGGCTGGATGGAGAACCTGATCGCACCCGGCGAGGTACAGCTGTGCGCGTACCCGAACGGCCAGGCCGCGACGACCCTCTGGTACCACGACCACACCCACCACGTGAGCCGCTTCACCGTGTTCGCCGGGCTCACCGGCCTGTTCGTCGCGCGCGGCCCCGAGGAACGGGACCTGGACCTGCCCAAGGGCGAGCACGAGGTGCCGCTGATCCTCAGCGACCGCAACTTCGGCCTGGACGCGCAGGGCGCGCTCACCGGCCGGCTGGTCCACAAGGTGGAGATGGTCGGCGCGCAGCGGCTGATGCGCGCACACGCGGCCCCGTACACCCTCGTCAACGGCGTGGTCTGGCCGTACCTCGAGGTCGATCCGCGCTGGTACCGGTTCCGGATCGTCAACACCGCCAACTCCCGGCTCTACCGGCTGATGCTGCTGGCGGACGGCAAGCCCGTCCCGGGCGCGCTCACGGTCGTCGGTACCGACCAGGGCCTGATCGGCAAGCCGGCCGCGGCCGACGGCGCACTCAACCTCTCCCCCGGTGAACGGGCGGAGGTGCTCGTCGACTTCAGCGCGTTCCCCGGTCAGGCCCTGAAGCTGGTCAACACACTGGACGGGGTCGTGCCCGGCACCTCCAGCAGACGCAACGACCTGCTGGAGCCGGACGTGATGCAGTTCCGCGTCGCCGACCGGCGGCCGAACACCAGGTTCAAGCTGCCCTCGGCGCTCTCGCCCACCTTCCGGCGGGTCACCCACGACGACCTGCCGAAGGACGCCGGCCGGCGCTGGGTGCTGATCGTCGGCCCCGGCTCGGCGAACATGCCCGAGATGTGGGAGATGGAGGAGGTCGACGCGGCCGGGATCACCTTCCCCTCCGCCGGGGTCGTCCAGGTCAAGGACGCCGACGGCACCCTCACGACCCTGCGCCGCAAGGCCATGGACTACGACGACGGCGGCACGTTCACCGCCACGCACGACGGCGTGGAGGTCTGGAAGTACCTCAACCTCACCGGGGCCCCGCACCCCATGCACATCCACCTGGCCCACTTCCAGGTCCTCTCCCGCGAGACGTACGACGTCACCGGGTTCGACCGGGCCACCCGCGGCTCGGCCACCCCGATGACGTTCAAGGCCACGTCCGTGCTCGAAGCCCACGAGACCGGCGAGAAGGACATCATCCGGGTCGGGACGGCAGGCCAGATCACGACCGGGCCGAACGGCACCCCGGGTGAACTGGTCACCGTGGCGGTGCGGTTCCCCGCCGTCGGCAGGGGCGTCCACCACTGCCACATGCTGGAGCACGAGCAGAACATGACGCGCCCCCTCGTGGTGACGCCCGCCGACCACATGGGGGTCATGCCCATGGCCGGCATGGACATGGGCGGCATGGACATGGGCGGCATGAGCCATCACTGACCGGACGCAGAGCGCCCGCGCCGGGGACCGGCGCGGGCACTGCGGACGGGGCGTCAGGGGTTCAGCACCCAGGCGGAGTGGTGCGCGGTGAAGCCGATGTGCGGGTAGTACTCCGTCGCGGCCGGCGCCGACAGCAGGACGATCTTCGCCTGCGGCGCCTCCTTGCGGGTCGCGTCGATGAGTTCCCTGCCGATGCCGGAGCGCTGGTGGGCGCGGACGACCGCGATGTCGGACAGGTAGGTCACGTAGGAGAAGTCCGAGACGCTGCGCGCGATGCCGACCAGCTCTCCGTCGACGCGGCAGGTGACGACCAGGTTGGCGCCCCGCACCATCGCCGCCATGCGCGCGGTGTCCTCGACCGGCCGGCGCTCGCCGAGGCCCGACTCCCGGTAGACCCTCAGCACCTCCCCGAGGTCCAGATCGGCGCCGTTCTCCCGCTCAATGGTCCAGCTCACGAAGGTTCTCCAGTCGCTTGTGGATGACGTCATGGTGCACCAGGAAGCGTTCGGGGCCCAGCAGACCGGCCTCGACCCCCTCGGTCCTGAGCAGGGTGAGGAAGTCCTCCCCGTTCGCGGCGTCCTGGATCATCCGGTACGTCCGCTCGCGCTCGCTGCCGCTCTCCAGGAGGTCGGCGAGCACCGCCGAGCTGTAGGCCAGCCCGCCCGTGTGGTCGATGGCCTCACGCATCCGGTCGGGGAACACCTGGAGTCCGCGCACCAGGTCGGCCGCCGCGGTCACCTGGTAGTGCGCGACGGTGAACGCGTCCGGCAGGACGACCCGTTCGACGGACGAGTGGGACAGGTCCCGCTCGTGCCACAGCGCCACGTTCTCCAGCATCGTCCCGGCGTACCCGCGCAGCAGCCTGGCCAGCCCGGACAGGCGCTCGCTGGTCGTCGGGTTGCGCTTGTGCGGCATGGCGCTGGACCCCTGGTAGGCGGCCGTCCGGGGCTCCTCCACCTCGCGGACCTCGCTGCGCGACAGCAGCCGGACCTCGACGGCGATCTGCTCGACGCAGGCACCGAGCGTCGCGATCGCCTGCACGAGCTGGGCGTGCCGGTCGCGGGCCACGACCTGGCTCGGCGCCGGCTCCACGCCGAGGCCGAGCCGCGCGCACACGTGCTCCTCGACGAAGGGGTCGATCAGCGCGTACGTCCCGACGGAGCCGGAGATCGTGCCCACCGCGACCTGCTCACGAGCCTGCTTCAGCCGCCGGACCGAGCGGTCGACGGCGAAGGCGAACCCGGCGAGCTTGTGGCCGAACGTCGTGGGCTCGGCGTGCATGCCGTGGGTGCGCCCGATGCACGCCGTGTCCCAGTGCTCCAACGCCTTGTCCACCAGCGCGCCGCGCAGCTGCGCCGTGGCACCGGTCAGCAGGTCGCAGGCGCGGGCGAGGGTGTGCCCCAGGGCGGTGTCCACCAGGTCGTAGCTCGTCATGCCGAGGTGCACCCAGCGGGCGGAGTCATCCGGGATGTCCTCGCAGAAGGCGGCGAGGAAGGAGAGGATCTCGTGGTCCCGCTCACGCTCGAGCTCGGCGACGTGCGCCGCCGACGGCACCCGGGCCCGCCGGATGTCCTCCAGGGCGCCCTGGGGAACCCGGCCGAGCAGCGTCTGCGCCTCGGAGGCCAGGACCTCCACCTCGGCCCAGGTGGTGTAGCGGGCCTGGTCGGTCCAGAGTTCCGCCATCTCCGGCCGTGCATAACGGGGTATCACGAACGTCGAACCTCCTCGGGAATGACCACCGGCCCGCGGGACGCGAAGGCACGGCGCACCGGAATTCAGGCGGCCTTGCGGACGATCTCCACGGAACCGGCGTCCAGCAGGGTGCGGACGGCGGCCTCGCCGCCGGCGACGTCCAGGTCCATGTCGTGAAGACGGCCGATGACGTTGCGGATGACCTTTTCCGTCTGCGTGTCCTCGGTGCCCTCCCAGACCAGGTCGGGGAAAACGGTGAGAAATACCTTGTCGTTGCCCTGCGAGAAGATGTTGACTTCCATGATGTCCCGGAGAGCCATACGGGCGTTGTAGATCAGGGTGTTCATATGGGCCACCGACTTTCGATATCCGCTTTGCTGCGGCTTTCTCGCCACAGCTTCTGTCCCATGGTGGCCAGCCACCCGGCCGACGTCATCTCCGACGTTGCCGTTCAACCCGTTCAACTGCGGGAAATCCGCGATCGAACGGGTCGCCAATTGAGGGTGATTGACAGAAAAAGGCGGCGCCCTCGATGGTGTTCGTAAATGTGTCAGGCCGCGTCTCACTAAAGCATCCGGAGTGCCATGAAAATCCTGTTCATCACCACGGGAAGCCAGGCCACCTACTACGCGACCGCACCGCTGGCGACGGCCGCGCGGAACGCGGGCCACCAGGTCATCCTGGCCGCGCACGAGCCGTGGGTGGAAACCGCGGAGGCCATCGGACTCCCCACGTTCTGCTACACCGTCGACCCGATCCGGCACTTCATGCGGATCACCAACCCGGGCCGGGGCCTGCGCTTCCCCCGCGAGCTGGGCGACGACGAGATGATCGGCCAGGGCCGCGGCTTCGCCCGGATGGGCCTGGCCGGCGTCGAGTCCCTGCTGGAGCTGGCCAAGGACTGGACCCCGGACGTGGTCGTCGGCAGCTCGCAGAGCTACGCGGCGATGCTGCTCGCCGCCCACCTCAAGGTCCCGTACGTGCGCCACGTCGAGTACCTGGGCATCCCGGTCACCGGCATCGACCCGGGCGCCGAGCTGGAGCTGCAGCCCGAGCTGGAGCGCCTGGGCCTGGACGGGCTGCTGAAGCCCGACCTGTTCATCGACTCGACCCCGCCGTCGCTGCGGCCGGCCCACGACCCCGCTGCGCAGCCCATGCGCTGGATCCCGAGCAACCCCCAGCGTCGCCTGGAGCGCTGGATGTACACCCGCCCCGAGGGCCGTCGCCGCGTGGTCATCACCTCGGGGTTCCGCAGCCTGATGTTCCGCGACCCGGGCTGGTCCATGCCGCTGCTGGTCAGCGAGCTGAACGAGGCGGGTGCCGAAGTGCTGATCGCGGCCTCGCCCGGTGCCGCCGAGCGGTTCGGCTCGGAGCTGGGCGACGCGCGCGTCGGCTGGATCCCGATGGACGTCGCCGCCGCCACCTGTGACCTGGCGGTGCACCACGGCGGCGCGACCACCGCCACGACCTTCATGGCCAACGGCGTGCCGCAGCTGATCATCCCGGAGAACCCCCCGGAGTTCCCGCCGAACTACCACCGGGAGGCCATCGCCAAGGTCATCAGCGACTTCGGTGCCGCCAAGACGCTGTGGCCGCAGGCGGAGCAGCCCGACAAGGCGCCCGGCGAGGTCATCGCCGCCGCCTGCCGCGAGCTGCTGGAGACGCCGAGCTACACCGAGCGGACGCAGTTCCTCGCCAAGGAGATCTCGACCCTGCCCACGCCGGGCGAGATCGTGCCGAAGCTCGAAGCGCTGGTCTGACCGCAGGTCCGGCTCCAGAAAGGGAACCGGCGCTCCCCCGCAGCGCCGGTTCCCTTTCTGCGTCGGCCCGCGACGCGAATCGCCCTGAGACCCCCGGAGAACTCCCCGTGGATCTCAGGGCGATTCGCGTCGTGCCGGCCGGCCGGTGGCACCGGCCGGCCCGTGGGCGGTCAGCGCGCGGCCACGGCCTCCAGCTCGCGCAGCACTTCGGCGGGGGTGGGCAGCGACGCGGTCTCCGCGGCGACGGCCCGGGTCCGCTCGGCGTACCGGGGGTCGGACAGGATCTCCCGGCAGCCCTCGGTGATCAGCTCGTCGGGGTTCCGGCCGTCCTGCGGCCGGTGCTTGTCGACCATCAGGGCGGCGCCGGCGTCGCGGACGGCCTCCGCGACGGCCTTGCCGTAGCCGTTGTCGGGGACGATCAGCTGCGGCACGCCGGAGTTGACCAGCGTCATCGCGGTGGTCGCACCGCCGTGATGGACCGCCAGGTCACAGGTGGGGGCGACCACGTCCAGCGGGATCCAGCCGATGCGGACGTCGCCCAGTTCCGCGCCGAACCGCTCGGCGGCCTCCGGCAGCGCGGCGATCAGCACCTCGGCCCCGGCCCCGGTCAGCTCGTCCACCAGCGTCCGCAGCGAGCTGCCGGCGGTGTCGAGCATCAGGTTGCGGGTGCCCGCGGTGATCAGCACCCGGTGGCGTCCCTCGGGGCGGGTGTACATCCAGGGCTCGACCCGGCGCTGGCTCACCCGGGGCACCCAGCGCATCGACCGGGCGGCGGGGGCGCCCGGCGGGCGCAGGGACGGCGGGCACAGGTCGATGAAGAGGTCGGGCTCCGGCAGTTCGGTCACGCCCAGGCGCTCCAGCTCCGGCTGCAGCTCCTCGACGGCCTTGCGGTCGCGGCGCGCCATCGGGGCGATGTGCCAGATGTGCCGGACGTAGGGGACCTTGAGCCGGGCGGCGAGCACCCTCGGCACGTGCGACAGCCCGCCGACGACGATGTCGGGGGACCACACCCGGGTCAGCTCCAGCAGGGCGTCGAGCCGGACGCCGGCCGTCATGGCCTCCTGGCCGTAGCGCATGCGCTCGGGGGTGATGCAGACCGCGGGAAGCCCCACGGAAGCGGCGGCGGCCATCAGCGGTTCGTCGGCGGCGACCAGGATCTCGTGGCCGGCGTTCCGCGCGGCGGCGGCGAGCGGGGCGACGCCGAACACGGCCGCCTGGCTGCCGCCGACGGTGAAGAGGAATTTCACGGCGGTTGAACTCCTTTCGGTGAGGGAGACGTCGGGGACGCTCAGCCGGCCTCGGCCATCTCCATGATGTATTTGCCGTAGGCCGAATTCGCGATGCGGCTGCCCAGCCGGTAACAGGTCTCCCGGTCGATGTAGCCCATACGCCAGGCGATCTCCTCGAGACAGGCGATGCGCACGCCCTGTCGGTGTTCCAGGACCTGCACGTAGTCGCCGGCCTCCATCAGGGCGTCATGGGTTCCGGTGTCCAGCCAGACGAAACCGCGGCCGAGCGGAATCAGGGTGGCCTCGCCGCGCTCCAGATAGACGCGGTTGAGATCGGTGATCTCCAGCTCCCCGCGCTCCGACGGCTTCAGTTCCCGCGCGAAGTCCACGACCTTGTTGTCGTAGAGGTAGAGCCCGGTGATCGCCATGTTCGTCTGCGGCTTGGCGGGCTTCTCCTCGAGCGCGACGAGCCGGCCCCGGGCGTCGAGCGTGCCGACGCCGTAGCGCTCCGGGTCGCGCACCGGGTAGCCGAAGAGGACGCAGCCCTCGATGTCCTGCGCGGCCCGCTGCACCATGGGGCCGAACTCGTAGCCGTGGAAGATGTTGTCCCCCAGCATCAGGGCGACCGAGTCGTCCCCGATGTGGTCCGCGGACACCAGGAACGCGTCGGCGAGTCCCCGGGGCTTGTCCTGCTCCGCGTAGGTCAGGGATATACCGAGCCACGAGCCGTCACCGAGCAGCCTGCGGAACATCTCCCGGTCATCGGGGGTGGTGATGATCTCGATCTCGGTGATCCCCGCCAGCATCAGGGCCGACAAGGGGTAGTAAATCATCGGCTTGTCGTAGACCGGGAGCATTTGCTTCGAGACACCGAGCGTGATCGGATGAAGTCTCGTACCATTGCCGCCGGCCAGGATGATGCCCTTCACCTTGGCGCCTCCTCAGTGGATTCGTGCCCAATGGGCGGATGCCCGCACTTTATAGCGGGAGAACGCTGGACCGAAAGCTGCCTTTACCTTCACAAGAGCCGTGTAAATCGGCGGGTATTGACGAACGAAGCACCGCCCGCCCAAGCTGACATCATCCCGGTTCAGGCACGCGAATTCCTCTTGTCGTTTAGGTGGACCTGTGAATATCGAAGAACTGACATCTGTTCAGGAACCCGAGCGGAGGGCCGGTCTCGGCATCATCGGGTGCGCCGACATCGCCGTACGGCGCGCCCTCCCGGCGATCCGGGAGTCGCCGTTCCGTCTGGTGGCGGTGGCGAGCCGGTCACCGGAGAAGGCCGAGGGCGTCGCGGCCCCGTACGGCTGCCAAGCCGTCGCGGGGTACGACCGGCTCCTGGAACTGCCCGGGATCGACGCGGTCTACATCCCGCTGCCGAACAGCGAGCACGCCGAGTGGGCGCGCCGGGCGCTGAGCGCGGGCAAGCACGTCCTGATCGAGAAGCCGGCGGTGCCCAGCGAGGAGACCGCCCGGGCCCTCGTCGCGCTCGCCGAGGAGCGCGGCCTGGCCGTCATGGAGAACTTCGCGTTCCTCCGGCACCCCCAGCACGAGCAGGCGCGGTCCCTGCTGGCCGACGGGGCCATCGGCGAACTGCGCGCCTACAACGGGGCCTTCGGCATCCCGCCGACCGACCCGAACGGGATCAAGTACCAGGCGGAGCTCGGCGGCGGGGCGCTGTGGGAGGTCGGCTGCTATCCGGTGCGCGCGGCCCAGGAGTACCTCGGCTCCTCGGCACAGGTGCTGGGCGCCGCCCTGGAGTTCGACCCGAAGCTGGGCGTGGACGTCTCCGGGGTGGCGCTGCTGCGGGGCGACAACGGCGTCACCGCGAACTGTTCCTTCGGCCTGTCCCACAGCTACCGGTCCACGTACGACCTCTGGGGCAGCGAGGGACGGCTGACCCTGGAGTGGGCGTTCACCCCCTCACGGGACGCCCGGCCGGTGCTGCGGCTGGAGCAGCGGGACCGCGAGACCAGGATCGTCGCCGCGGCGTCGGACCAGTTCCTCGGCGTGTTCCGCACGTTCCACGACGCCGTCCGCGACCCGGCGGCGCGTACGGTGCACCACCGGGAGCTGGTGCGCCAGGCCGGACTGATGTCCCGGATCCGCGCACACGCCCTCTAGGGCCTGTCCGACAGGCCCCGGCAGGACGAGAACGGCAGCCGGCGTCGGTGGACGCCGGCTGCCGTTTCTTCTCGTGGGCCCCGGGGAAGCGCGGGGGGCCGTTACTTGACGCAGCCGTTCAGCAGAGCGGGCAGGGAACGCGGCAGGCACTGCTCATAGGTGGGCAGCAGGCCGGCCGCGGCCGCCTCGGCCAGGGTGGGGGCCACGGCGTCCTTGTCCGAGCGGATCGGGGGTTCCTTCAGGTCCCACGGCAGGGCCAGCTCCGGATCGAGCGCGTCGACGTCGATCATGGTGCCCGGCACGTACTCCTGCCCGCAGAGGTAGCTCATGCAGGTGTCGTCGGTGAGCGCGAGGAACGCGTGTCCCACGCCGTCGGGCAGGTACACGGCCGTTCCCGACTCCGGGCTCTGGTGGGTGACGTCGTACTGGCCGAACGTCGGCGAACCCACCCGGAGGTCGACGGCGATGTCGAGCGCGGCCCCCCGGACACAGGTGACGAACTTCGTCTGTCCGGGCGGGACCTTGGTGCCGTGAATTCCGCGCAGGGTGTTTCGCTTGGACACCGAGTAATTGACCTGGCGGACGGTGAACTCCCAGCCGCTCTCGGCCAGCAGTGCACTCGCCTTCACCGCTTCGAAGAAATATCCCCGGCGGTCGCTCAGCGGCTCGGGTTCGACGCGATAGGCGCCGGGTACCTTCATTTCCGAGATCAGCACCGAATTCTCCTCGCCGGCTCAGCCGGCGGAGGCCGGAGCGGCCCCGGCCGCCTCGGCGATCCGCCGGCGCATGGCCTCGGAGTCGTTGGCGTGCGGGAACGGCTCGTCGGGGACCTCGACGCCGAGGAAGGCGCACAGCGGCTCCCAGCCCTGCTTCACGTCGTAGACGAGGACCTTGTCCGCACCGAGGGCGCGCACCACCTCCTCGTTGTGCCGGTGGTAGGCGGCGACGGCGTGCTCCTGGTCGGAGAACCGGCCCTCGAAGAGGCCGTCCCAGACCATCGCGTTGACCACACGGAACAGGCGGTCCTGCCGGGATCCGGGCTGCGGCGGGTGCTCCTTGCTGCGCAGCGCGAACTGGTACAGCGTGTCGTAGGTGCTGCGGTACCAGCGCTCGGCGTCGCGCACCGTCAGGATCACCCTGGCCTCGGGGAACGCCTTGCTGATCTGCTCGTAGTAGACGGCGCAGGGGCCGTCGACCGCGGAGGTGTAGCCGTCGAACATCGCGGCCCAGTCGGGCTGTTCGCCCGCGCAGACGATCTTCTCCCACTGCTCGAGGCGCCGTTCGTCGCCGACGATGTCGAACATGTGAAAGCAGGGGCCGAGACCGAGCCGGTCCAGGGCCACCTGCAGGGACGTGGTGCCGGTCCTGCCCAGGCCGGCGTTGATGAGCTTCAACACGGTGCGGTGTCCTCCTCGTCAGCGCCAGGCCGCGGGTTCCTGGTCGGTGGCCACGTTGACGCGGTTCCAGAAGTTGACCAGGCCGATGTGCATGACCAGCGCGCCGAGCTGCTCGTCGGTGTAGTACTGGGAGGAGTCCTCCCAGACCTCGTCCGACGCCATGTCCTGCGGGTCGGTCATCAGGGTGACGGCCTCGGCCATGGCCAGCGCGGCCCGCTCGGCATCGGTGAAGCAGGTCTCGGTCTGCCAGCCGGTCACCCGCAGCAGGCGCTCGTCGAGCTTCCCCTTCGCCTCGTCGTCGAAGGTGTAGACACGGCCGTTGATCTCGCTGACGCGCAGCCGGACGAGGTCGAGGGTGGTCTGCGGCACGCCGACCTTGCCGATGACCTCGGTCAGGTCGAGCAGGGGCTGCAGGGCGCCGGGAACGACCAGGGAAGGGTTGTCCATCCGTGGAGTCATCGGGTCTTCTCCTGTGCGATTAAGAAGCGTCTGAATTACCTCGGAAACATGCTGCTCCGCACGCGGACCAATCGGCAAGAAATCTTGTTCAACTGCGGATTGCGCGCAGATGCAACACCCGCAATCCGTAAGTTGCGTTGAATTCGGGCGATGACTTGTAGTGGTCTCGTGTCAGACTCCACCACAACGAAGAGTAGGCAGCCGGTACGCCGCGGCATTCATGAAACACGGCAATTTCTTCTCGAAGGTCGTTCCACGGTCGTCGAGCAGGTGTCCGGCGTGCTCACCGCCATCCGTGAGACGGACCCGGGGATCGGCGCGTACGTCGAGGTCGCGCACACCCGTGCGCTGCGGGAGGCCGAGGCGGCCGACCGCCTCCTCGCCGCCGTCGGCGAGGCCGCCTTCCGCGACCGGCCGCTGCTCGGCGTCACGGTGTCGGTGAAGGACCTCGTCCAGACCGAGGACCTGCCCACCCGGCGGGGATCGCTGCTGCCGAACCGCCGTACCGCCGCCGACGCTCCCGCCGTGGCCCGGCTGCGGGCGGCCGGCGCGATCGTCGTGGGGAAGACGACGACGTCGGAGTACGGCTGGAGCGCGTCCACCGTCAGCCGGGTGTCCGCCCCCACCCGTAACCCCTGGGCGCCGGACCGGACCGCCGGCGGCTCCAGCGGGGGTTCGGCGGCCGCCGTGGCGGCGGGTCTGTGCACCGTCTCGCTCGGCACCGACGGAGCCGGCTCGGTCCGCATCCCCGCGGCGTTCTGCGGCGTGGTCGGGTTCAAGCCCTCCTACGGGCGGATCCCCTATGTGCCGCCGTGCGCCGAGCGGTTGTCCCACGTCGGGCCGCTGGCGCGCAGTGTGGCGGACGTCGCCGAGCTGATGCCGGTGCTCTCGGGCCCCGACCACCGCGACCCCGACTCGGGGACCGTGCCACCGCCGCCCACGGCACCGCCCGCCCCGCTGCGCATCGGCTGGATCGAGTTCCCGGGCACGGCGGACCCGGTCCGCGACGTCACCGAGGGCGTGCTGCCCGTGCTGACCGCGCTGGGGCACCGCGTCGACCGCATCGAGGTCCCGTTCCCCGACCCGTACGGCGCCCTGGTGGACATCCTCGCCGCCGCCGACGCGCACGGCACCCCACCGGCGGACGACTCGCGCTGCGACCGGGGCCGGCTCGCGATCGTGCGGTACGGGCGCTCGCTGAGCGCAGCCGCGGTGGCCCGTGCCGAGGAGGCCCGGCTCGCCCTGCGCGCGCGGCTCGCCATGGTGATGGAGTCCTACGACCTGCTGGCCATGGCGACCGTCCCGATCGAGCCCTTCGCCGCCGACGCGATCGGCCCGCCCTGGGCCGCCGACCCGGCGGACCTGCGCTGGCTGTCGTGGTCCCCGGCCGCCCACCCCTTCAACCTCACCGGTCAGCCCGCCCTGTCGCTGCCCGTCGGCCTCACGCCGGCCGGGCTCCCTGTGGGGCTGCAACTCGTGGGCGCCGTCGGCGCCGACGACCTCGTGCTCTCGGCCGCCGGCCTCCTCGAGACGGCGCTCGGCCTCACCCTCACTCCCCCCGGCAGCACAACGGAAGGAACATGATCATGGCGCTCAGGTCGCGTTCCCTGCACGGCGACACGCTCGGCGACACCCTCGGCGAGCCCGTGGGCCGGGACGGCCACGGCGATCTCGCGCTCTCCGTCGCGGGACTCCTCGAGACGACGCTCGGCCTCCGCCTCGTCCCCCCGCAGCGGCCCCCGTCCGCCGCCGAGTTCCCGGCCCCGGCCGGCGCCGACGACCTGGTGCTGTCGGCCGCCGGGCTGCTCGGCACGGTGCTCGGCCTCAGCCTGACTCCCCCGGCAGCACAGCGAAAGGAAGTCTGATCATGGTGTCCAGGTCGTGGTCCCTGCACGGCGGCGAGAGCGGCGTCGGACGCCCCTCGTTCGTCGCCGAGTTCGGGCTCTGGGACGACCGGCAGGCCGCCGCGGCCGAGCAGGTCGAACTGCAGCTCGCCGAGGTCGACCTCGTCCGGGTGGCCTTCTGCGACCCGCACGGTCTCGCCCGGTCCAAGACGGTGCCCGCGGACGTCTTCCGCTCGGTGCTGCGCAACGGCATGGACTTCAGCGCCGGTCCGTTCCTCTTCGACACCGGCCACGCCGTCGCCGTCGACTTCCTCGAGGACGCCGGTGTAGGGGTCGGTGAACTGCTCGGCGCCGGGGACTTCGTGCTCGTCCCCGATCCGCGCACCTTCCAGGTGCTGCCCCGGAGCGAGCCGAGGACCGCCTGGGTGCTCGGCGACGAGTACCTGCGCGACGGCACCCCGCACCCGCTCTCCCCCCGAGGCGTGCTGCGCCGGGTGTGCGCCGAGTACGACCGGCACGAGCTGTCCCCGGTCATCGGTCTCGAGGTCGAGTGGTACCTGACCCGGCTGACCGGCGGCCCGGTGGGCAACGCGGGCAACGGGTTCGGTCTGCAGGGGCCGGCCCCCGAGGTGGCGGCCGTGAACCCCGGCTACCAGTTCAACCTCGACAGCTACTACGACTCGGTCGCCGACGTCGCCGACCCGCTGGCCGCGATGCTGCTGAGACTCGGCCTGCCGCTGCGCTCGTTCGAGCACGAGTCGGGCCCCGGTCAGCTGGAGACGACCTTCAACCCGATGCTGGCGCAGGACGCCGCCGACGCGATGCTGTTGTTCCGCACCCAGCTCAAGCAGGAGTGCAGGCGGCGCGGCTACCACGCCTCGTTCATGACCCTGCCGCGGCTCGACAGCTTCGACGCCAGCGGGTGGCATCTGCACCAGTCCGTCGCCGGCACCAAGACCGGCCGCAACCTGTTCGCCGAGGGCGACGGGCTGCAGGACGCCGTCTCCGCGCAGGGCCAGGCCTACATCGAGGGACTGCTGTCCCGCGCGCGGGAGTTCTGTCTGCTGTCCGTACCGACGGTGAACGGCTACCGGCGCCTCGCCCCGGAGTTCTCGCTCGCCCCGACCTCCGTCGACTGGCGCTTCGAGGACCGCAGCGCCATGGTCCGGGTGCTCGCCGGCGGCAGCTCGACCCATGTCGAGAACCGGGTCGGGGAGCCGTGCGCCAACCCCTACCTGCTGATCGCCGCCCAGCTGCACGCCGGCCTCGAAGGGCTGCTCGCCGGAGTTCCGGCCGGCCGCGGCCCGTACCCGGCCCTGCCCCGCACCCTGCGCGAGGCGCTGGAGGCGTTCCGCGCGAGCGAGAGCGCCGAACGGCTGCTCGGCGCGCCGCTCAAGTCCTGCCTGGCGAAGCTGAAGGAGAGCGAGGCCGCCCGGTTCGACGCCTGGTGCGCGGCCGAGCGTCCGGAGGCCGCCGCAGGTGACGTCACCGAATGGGAGCACCGCGAGTACTTCGGTGCCTTCTAGCCCCACCCGCTTCACCCGCACCGCACACCCAGCCCACCCCGCACAACCGACCCCGAGAAGAGGCGATGTTTGACATGTCCAGGTACGAATGGGACGGCACCCACCCCGCCATCGAGACGCTCAAGGACGCCATCGAGCCGTCCCGGCAGAAGGTGCTCAGCCACCCGATCTACTCCCAGCTGACCAGCGTGGACGCGGTGGTCACCTTCATGGAGCACCACGTCTTCGCCGTGTGGGACTTCATGTCGCTGCTCAAGGCTTTGCAGCGGCAGCTGACCTGCGTGGAGGTGCCGTGGGTGCCGTCCGCCGCCACCGGCAGCCGCCGGCTCATCAACGACATCGTGCTCGTCGAGGAGAGCGACGAACTCGGTGACGGCTTCATCAGTCACTTCGAGCTGTACCTCGACGGCATGCGCCAGTCGGGCGCCGACACCGCGCGCATCGACGCCTTCATCGGCCTGCTGCGTGCGGGGCGTGACGTCCCGGCCGCGCTCCGGGAGGCGGGCGTGCCCGAGCCGGTGGCCGCGTTCGTGGGCACCACCTGGGACTTCATCGACAACGCGCCCGTGCACTGCCAGGCCGCGGCGTTCGCCTTCGGCCGCGAGGACCTGATCCCCGACATGTTCGACCAGGTCGCCGCGCTCGACGCCGGCCACGGCTCGCTGTCCACCTTCGTCGACTACCTCCGCCGGCACATCCAGGTGGACGCCGAGGAGCACACGCCGATGGCGATGCAGATGCTCGCCGACCTGTGCGGCGACGACGAGACCAAGTGGGCCGAGTGCCGGGACACCATCGACCGCGCGCTCGCGGCCCGGGCCCGGCTGTGGGACGGCATCTCGCACGCCATCACCGAGAACACCCGCTGAGGAGACGTCACTTGGGAGGGGACAACACCATGTCGAAGGTGAAGGACACGCCGTCCGTGGCCGCCGACGGACGCGCGGAGCGGATCGCGCGGCGGTCCCGCGACGACAACTGGAAGAAGCCACCGCGCCGGATCGAGACGTCGGAGTGCATCACGTGTGACACGTGCCTGCGCAGCTGCCCGTCCGAGTTCGGCGCGATCTTCGACGACGGTCTCAACGTCGTGATCGTGCCCGAGCTCTGCTCGGGCTGCCCGAAGTGCGTGATGGTCTGCCCCGTCGACTGCATCTACGTCGACGAGGACTGGACCGCAACGGAAGCCCGGATGTGGGACCACATCGACCTGACGGTCGGGGGAAGCGCATGACTCTCCCCACCGAGCCGGACGCCACGCTCTCCCGCAGGGCCGCGCTGGCGAAGGCCCGGCAGAGCCGCAGACCCAGCAGGCTCGGCCGGCCGGCCGGTGCCGCGGGCGAGCCGGACTATCCGATGGCGCAGGACGCCGGGTTCCCGACGCTGCTCAGGCAGACCTGGCAGCAGGCGCTCGCGGCGCCGGACCTGGCCACGGCCGTGGACACGCTGCTCACGCTCGCCGGGCACGTCCCGGCGGACATCCAGCTGCGGGCGCTGCCCGTGGAGGACGAGACGGCGCTGAAGGTCCTGGTCGGCCGGTCGTGGCGGGCAGACGGCCGGTCCCCCGACCGGGCCGGCGCCGCCACCGCGTTCCTCGGCGAGATCGGGCTGGACCGCAGCGGCCGGCTCGTCGTCCGGGTCCCGTCCAAGCCCCCGCTGAGCGGCGCGGCGGACCTGGTCGACGGCGTGCTGCGGGTGCCCTGGACCGCCGAGGACCTCGCCGACTTCCAGGTCGAACTCGCCCTGGCGGCAGACCGGTTGCAGGAGTCGGTGGCCGACTGCCGGCAGTGGCTGCTGACCGCCGGCGCCGACGGCCGCCGTACCCTGCTGCGGGATCTGACGGAGGCGGCGATCAGGACGGCGCCGTTCATCCTGTACGCCGGCGACCGCCAGTACACCAACTTCCGTGACCGGAACACCCTGGCGGGCAAGACGCTGCGGCCGGGCCACCCCGACTGCGTGCTCAGCACCCTGGGTTCCGTGCCGCTGGAGCTGTGGTCCGACAGCGACGTGCTCCTGGTGGTGTGCCTGACGCTGCTGGTGCGGTCGGCCGGGTACGCCCGGATCGAGGAGGCCAACGGCACACAGCTCACACCGGACCATGTGGCCCTGCTGCTGGAGCGGACCCGCACCGCCTACAACGCGGCCTCCGGCACGCTGCCCCCGGTGCCGGCCGCGGCCGCGCACACGGTGGCCGCGCTCGACGAACTGGCGGGCGCGCTGGCGGTGCGACGCCGGGAACTCATGGGGAGCGTGCAGCTCTACCGGGAGATCTACGGCCCGCTGATGCACAAGATCGAGCGGACCGCCGGGCCCGTCAAGGACGACGCGGCACGGCTGGAGGCCGCGCTGTGCGCACGCCTGCGCGAGCGGCTCCCGGTCACCGGCGCCGATCTCGCCGGGCTGACCGCGCAGCTCACGGCGTCCCCCGGCTGGCTGGCCGAGCCGCACGGCGAGTTCGGCACCGGCCTGGAGTCCCTGGTCTACGAGACGGTGCGCGCGGCGACGGCGGTGTTCGACGCCGACTTCGCGATGAGCCGGGGGATGCGGTCGCTGCCCGCGCTGATCGAGGCGCTGCGCGCGGAGGAGTACGCCACGATCGCCGGGTGGGAGATCCCGCACTTCTTCTGCTGTGTCGTCCCGTCGCAGGACTCCCGCCGGCTCTTCGGCGGCTCCGCCGCGCGGCTGGCCGACACCTCGTGGGCCATCTCCTCGCGGATGCAGTACAACTCGTGGCACTTCCTGGTCGGCAACCTGCCGAAGATCCCCGAGATCGCGGCGCGCGACCACTTCGTGCCGCCGGTGATCCCGGACATCGCGTACTACTCCGACCAGCACCACAACGGCCATGTCGCGGCCCGGGTGCGCTTCACCGTCCGCAGCCCGCAGGCGGTGCAGGTGCTGGGCCGCACGTTCAACGGCTTCATGGACCTGCGGCTGCTGCGCTGCGAGGGGCTGCCGTTCGACGAACAGGACCTGCTGGCGGCGCACCGGGTGTCCGCGTTCGTCGCGAAGGCGACGAGCCTGGCCGCCACGCTGGTCGCCGGCGGTGCGCGCATCGAGGTCACCGCGTTCGACTCCGCCTGGCACCGCGACAAGATCGCCGGCTGAGCGGACGACACCGAGGGCCCCTGGCGTTCCGCCAGGGGCCCTCGTGTGTGCCGGTGTCCGTCGGGTCAGACCGCCGCGGGCTCGGTCGCGGAGCGGGTGTGCACGGCGCGGTAGCTGTTCCAGTCGGCGCTCGTCGTCAGCGAGTCGCGCTTGGCCCGGAAGGTGCGCCGGACGGCCGACCACTCGGACTCGGCCTGCGTGCGGAAGGCGTCGTAGGCCTCCTTGCCGTCCCACTGGGAGTAGACCACGACGAAGTCACGGTCCGTGCCCACGGTGGCCAGGGTGCGGTCGCCGCCCTCCAGGTTGCGCGAGCGGATGCCGCGCAGCACGGTCTGCGACCGGTAGCCGGGGACGTCCACCAGCCAGTCGTGCGCGCCGGCCTGCGCGGCGACCAGCGCGCCCTGCTCGGCCGGGTCCACACCGAGGACCTCGATGACCGTGTAGTCGTCGCGGGCCGGCGAGACCTCCGTGACGTCGCCCAGCGCGGGGTGGCGCAGGCTGGACTCCACCTCGGTCTGCATCAGGCGGACGTACGTCGTGATCTCCCGGAACACCGGGACGGTGTGGTGCTTGAACTCGCTGTCGTTGTAACGCGACTCCAGGTCCTGCATGCCCCGCCACTGGATGAAGTTCAAGGTGCCCGGCTTCTCCTCGCCGCGGTGCACGGTGCTGGAGATCCAGCCGGGGAACGCCGCCGTGTCGACGATCTTCGACATCTCCTTGACCAGCGTGTCCACGCGGGGGCGGGTGTCGGTCTTGAACAGGTTGAGGACGGTCAGGTGCCCGTCCTCGGGGTTGATGAACGGCATGGTCTCTCCTGGGTTGGCAGTTGCTCGGTTTGCGTCGGGCTTGGTCGGCGAGCGGCGCCGGTCGAGGGGCGCCGTAGGTCGAGGGGCGCCGTAGGTCAGCGGGCGGCGCCGAAGAAGCGGCTCAGGGCGTCCGTCAGCCCGGCCGCCCCGGATCCGCCGGAGCCGATCCAGGCGATGTAGCCGTCGGGCCGGACCAGCACCGCCTCGGCGTCCGCGAGCGCGCCCTCGGGCCGGGAGGCCGTGGTGACGACATCGATCCGGTCCGTCCACGGCTCGGCCGCGGCGCGCACGTCGCCGTCGCCGCGCAGGTCGAGGACGTAACCGCGCCCGCCGTGCAGCAGCGCGTAGGCGGTCGTCCCGCCGTCCGGGCCGGCGAGCGGGAAGTCCGGCAGCCGCCGGCCGAGCAGGGGGTGGTCGCCGGGTGCGGCGTCGTAGGTGATGTCGAGGCCGGAGACCAGGCCGACCAGGTGCTCCTGGACGTCCTGGTAGCCCAGCAGTTCGGCGAAGACCGCCCGCATCGGCTCCATCTCGGGGCCGCCGAGGTACAGGCTGCGCTGCGCGAGCGTGTTGGCCAGGATGCGGTCGGCGACCCGGTGCCGCTCGGTGTGGTACGTGTCCAGCAGCCCCTCCGGGGCGTGGCCGCGGATCTCGGCGGCTAGCTTCCAGCCGAGGTTGACGGCGTCACCGACGCCCGCGCTGATGCCCTGCGCGCCGATCGGCATGTGGATGTGCGCCGCGTCGCCCGCCAGGAAGACCCGTCCCTTGCGGTACTGGGCGGCCTGACGGCTGGCGTCGGTGAAGTAGCTGAGCCACACGGGGGTGCCGGCGCTGATGTCGTCGCCGGTCACCCGCTTGAAGGAGTCGGCCACCTCCTGGAAGGCGGGCGGCTCCGACGTCGGGCGTACGCCGGCGCCCCGCTCGAAGACGACGACGCGGGTGGTGTCCGGGCCGACGGGCAGCACGACGACCATGCCCGCCTCGCCGAGCTCACCGGTGGGACGCAGCCGTACCTGCACGTCGGTGACGTCGGCCATCAGCATCTCGAGGGTGGCCGGGTAGCCGGGGAACTCGATGCCGGCCAGGCCGCGCACCGCACTGCGGGCGCCGTCACAGCCCACCACGTAGGCGGCCCGCAGGGTGCGCGGCCCGTCCGGGGTGTCGGCCTGCACCTCCACGCCGTCGTCCGTGGCGGTCAGCCCGGTCAGCTCCCAGCCGCGGCGGATCTCGGCGCCGAGGCCGGCCGCCCACTTGTGGACGATCCGTTCGGTGAGCGCCTGCGGCACCCCGCGCACGCCGAAGTTGCCGCCCGGCACGATGGTGTAGTCGAGCGGCATACCGCCGAAGTGACCGATCGGGATGACACCGAGGTCACCGAAGTCCTCCAGCAGCCCGCGCTGGGCGAACTCCTCCATGGTCCGGGCCGAGAAGCCGAGCGCACGCGACTGCCGCATCGGCTCGGTCAGCCGTTCCAGTACGACGGCCTCGATGCCCGCGAGGCGCAGTTCGCCCGCGAGCATGAGCCCGGTGGGGCCGGCCCCCACGATGATCACGTCTGTGTCGAAGTCCTGCACTGTCTGTCCCGCCATCCCTGGGTGTCCGTATCTGTCCGTATCTGTCCGTCAAAACTGTCGAAACCGGTGGTCGAGGTTGCTCGCCAGCGCCGTCAGATGGGCGCGGACCTGGTCGAGGCCGATCAGCTCGGAGAGCACCGCGCGCAGCGGCTCGGCCTCGGGGCCGCCGAACATCAGCTGTTCCTGGGCCGCGACATGGTCGAGCACCCGGGCGGCGGCGGGATGCCGTTCGTCGTGGTAGGCGTCCAGAGATCCGGGTGCCGTCCGGTCGTGCACGGCCGCGGCGAGGTGCCGGCCCAGGCTGACGGCGTCCTGCAGGCCCATGTTGAGCGCCTGGCCGCCGACCGGCGCATGCCAGTGGGCGGCGTCGCCCGCCAGCAGGATCCGGCCGCGCCGGTACTCGGTGGCCTGGCCCTTGCCGTTGTCGAAGGCGTCCAGCCACCGGGGCGTGCCGCCGGAGATGTCCTCGCCGGTCACCCGCGCCCAGGCCCGGACGACCTCCTCGAACGCGGGCGGTCCCGGACGGTCGCGCACGTCGGTGCCGAACGCGTGCACCATCACCCGGGTGACGCCGTTCCGGGTCGCCGCCACCGCGAAGCCGCCGGGAAGCCGTTCGAACCGGCGGTCGCGGATGCCGAGGCCGGTGAGGTCGGCCCGCAGCAGCTCCTTGGTCGCCGCCGTGGCCGTCACGGGGAACCCGGCCAGCCGGCGTACGGTGCTGTGCGCGCCGTCGCAGCCCACGACGTACGGCGCCCGGATCCGCAGCGGGCCGTCGGGCCCCTGGACCGCGCAGCGGACGTGGTCCGGGTCCGGGTCCAGGCCGGTCAGTTCGTGGGCCCGCAGTACCGTCGCGCCCAGCTCCGCGGCGCGCGCGCCCAGCGCGGCCTCGGTGCGGTACTGCGGCACCTTCCAGTGGCCCGCGTAGGCGCTGTCCACCTCGGACAGCGCGAACCCCAGCCCGCCGAAGTGCGTCCGGGGTTCGTGCGCGGCCTCGGCGAGCAGCGCGTCGAACCCGCGCTCGTGCAGCAGCTCGGCGGTACGTGTGGTGAGCTGGCTGGCCCGGGACTCGGTCATCGGCTCGGCCAGCCGCTCCACGACGACCACCGGGACCCGGGCCCGCCTCAGCTCGCAGGCCAGCAGCAGCCCGACGGGGCCCGCGCCGACCACCACGACCGGCGCCGCCGCCCGGGTCGGGCTCACGACTCCGTGCGCCCGCCGCCGGCACTCTCGGCGTAGGCCTTCGCCAGGCCCAGGGTGGCCAGGCTGTTGCCGCTCAGCGCGGTACGGACGAACTGCCGCGCGGTCTCGACCGTGGCGTCGGCGCCGAGCACCCCGGCGATGTTCTCCGTGTTGATCCGCACGGTGTGCCGGGAGGTCACCGACACCCCGCCGCCGGCGCGCTCCTCGATGAGCCAGCGCCCGGTGTGCAGCGTCATCAGCGCGGGCAGGACGATCTGCTTGTACACGATGCTCGTCGCCGGCCGGCACACACGCACGGACCGCGTGGTGTGGGTGCTGCCGTCCTTGGTGCGGGTGTCCATCTCCAGGATCTGCAGGCCGGGTTCGTCCTCCTCCAGCGACACCCGGGCGACGTGCGGCAGCCGCTCCCGCCAGAGGTTCGCCTCGTTGAGGAAGTCGTAGACGTCCTTGCCGCTGCCGTCGACCGTCACGGTGTCGTCGAAGGTGAGCAGCTCGTCCGAGCCGGCCGCCTCGGCGCTCGCCTTCAGCGCCTGCAGCTCCGAGGCGCTGTTGCGGTCGACCGCCCGGCTGATCCAGTCGAGGTCGGCGGGGTCGTCGGTCGCCGCGTGGAAGTCGTGCAGCAGGCGCACCCGGCAGGAGGTCGCGGAGACGGGCTCCACCACCCACTCGCCGCCCATGCCGCCGACCGGGTGCTGCGAGCGCTCCTGACGGAACGACACGCTCAGCCGCGCCGGGTTGTGCACGCGCCGGGAGGTCCAGGTCTTGGCGGCACCGTTGGCGGTCGCCCAGAGCCGGATCAGCTCCGCGTCGCCGTCCTTCTCGACGACCTCGGCGTGCACGGTCGGGGGAAAGATCTCGGGCCATCTGCCGACGTCCGCGACGAGGGCGTACGCCGTTTCCGCGGGGGCGGCCACGTCGATGGCGTGTTCGGTTTCACGGACCGGGGTCTCGGTCACGTCTCTTCTCCAATCGGTAAGGGGGTCGCCGCGATGGCGCGTCGACCGTCTGCGCGTCCGTCGTGGCTGGTCGCGCTCACGCGGCGGAGCCGCATGTCGGTACGGCCCCGCGCCCCTCAGGGGCGCTTTCAGCCGGGCTCGCCGAACCAGCGCCGCAGCGCCGCGGTGAGGTCGCCTCCGTCCGGTGCCGTCCAGGCCACGTAGCCGTCGGGACGCAGCAGCACCGACTCGGTCGCGGCTCCGCCCTCCTCCGGTCCGGGCGGGAAGCCGCGCACCCGGACCACGTCCACCCGGTCGGTCCAGCCGGAGGCGGCCGTCCCGGTCGAGGCGTCGGAGGTGATCAGGACGCCCCGGGCCGGGTGCAGCAGCCGCGCGATCCGGTCGTGGCCGCCGTCGGCGAGGTCCAGCTCCCGGTCGGCCATACGGGTGCCGAGCAGCGGGTGCGCCGGCCGGCCGGGGTCGGTTCCGCCCAGGTCGTAGCGGATGTCGAAACCGCTCACCATGCCGGACAGATGGCGTGCCACCGCCGGGAGTTCGATGAGTTCGGCCAGCACGGCCCGCAGCGGCTGGACCGACCTGCCGGTGAGGTTGAGCGTGCCCTGGGCGAGGGTGTTGCGCAGCAGGCGCGCGCCGACCGGGTGGCGCTCGGCGTGGTAGGTGTCCAGCAGGCCCTCGGGCGCCCGGCCGCGTACCGTCGCCGCCAGCTTCCAGCCGAGGTTGAAGGCGTCCTGCACCCCGACGCTCAGCCCCTGGCCGCCGGCGGGCAGGTGGATGTGCGCGGCGTCCCCGGCCAGCAGCACCCGGCCACGCCGGTACTCGGTGGCCTGCCGGGTGGCGTCGGTGAAGCGGCTCACCCAGCGGGCGTCGCCGTGGTGGATCGAGTCACCGGTCAACCGCTGCCAGGCGTCGGCGACCTGGGTGAACGTCACTTCGCGCTGGGGGTCCGGCCTGGTGCCGTTCTCGCAGACGATGATGCGGGTGTAGCCCTGCTCCAGCGGCGCGGCCATGATCATGCCGTTCGGCAGCAGCTCGCCGATCATCCGCGCCTTGATGTCGCAGCCGCGGACGTCCGCCAGATACATCTCGCGGGTGGCGTCGGAGCCGGCGAACTCGAAGCCCGCCAGGTGCCGGACCGTGCTCCGGCCGCCGTCGCAGCCCACCAGGTAGCGGGCGGAGCACTCCTCGGGTCCGTCCGGCCCCCGCACGAGCGCGGTGACGCCGTCCCCGGTGTCGGTCAGACCGGTCAGCTCGTGGTCCCGGCGCAGGGAGGCGCCCAGCTCCAGCGCCCGGTTCTCGAGCATCTCCTCGATCTTGTACTGGGGTGCGCCGCGCACGCCGAAGTGCGAGCCCTCCAGCACCCCGTAGTCGATCGGAAGGCCGCCGAAGTGCCCCCGCCGGGTGATCTCGATGTTCTCCAGGCGTTCGAGGATCCCGCGCTGGTGGAACATCTCGGTGGCGCGCGCGGTGAAGCCGATGCCCCGTGACTCCCAGCTGCGCTCGGCCCGCTGCTCGAAGACGATGACGTCGACGCCGCCGAGGCGGAGCTCGGCCGCGAGCGTCAGTCCCGCCGGACCCGCCCCGACCACAATGACATCGGTATCCATGATTCTTCCTGTCCTGAGCCTCGACTTCCGCGACGGGGGCCCGTCGGGGATCAGACCGGGATCGCCTCGATGATCGAGATCGGCGCGGAGGTGGGGACGGCCCTGGTGACCTTGAAGCCGGCCTTGGCGAACAGCTCGGTGTACTCGGCGAGCGTGCGGTCCTGGGCGCCGAGCATGAGCATCAGCCAGAGGTCGATGGTGTGGCCGAGGTGGTTCTCGTTGTTCTCCGGGAGCACGTACTCGATGACGAGCAGCTTGCCGTCGGGGCCGATCGCCTCGCGCGCGTTGCGCAGGGCCGTCACGGCGTCCTCCTCGGAGAAGTCGTGGATGATGTGCTTGAACAGGTAGGCGTCACCGCCGGCCGGCAGCTTGTCGAGGTAGCCGCCGTGCGTGATGGTGAGCCGGTCGGCGACACCGGCCGCCTCGAAGTAGGCCTGCGAGTCCACGGTGGCGATCTCGGAGTCGTACAGCACGCCCTTGACGTCGGGCGCCTGCTTGAGGATGCCCGCCAGCAGGTTGCCGCGGCCGGCGACGACGTCCACGACCGTGCCGAACTGCGAGAAGTCGTAGGCGGCCAGGATCGGGTCGGTCTCCGACTCGGAGAGCTGCCCGAACGCCTGGAAGAACACGGCCGCGTACTCCGGGGTGGCGTGGAAGAAGTCCAGCGCGCCCTTGCCGCGCAGCTTGGGCAGGTTGGCCTCACCGGTCTGCACGGTGGTGATCAGGTGGCCGAACTCCTCCCACAGCAGCGGGTGTCCCATCAGCAGGCCGAAGCCGCGCATCGAGTCCGGCGCGTCCTCGCGGAGCTTCTCGGACAGCGCGGTGTTCTCGTAGCGGCCGTCCGGGCGGACCGCGAAGACGCCGTGGCCGGCGAGCGCGCGCAGGATCCGGTGGGTCGCCTTGGGGTCCGAGCCGACCCGCTGGGCGATGTCCCGGGCGGACAGCGGCCCGTCGGTGAGCACGTCCGCGACACCCAGCTTGGCGACGACGAAAATCGCCTGGGTAATCACGGCACCCTGAATGATATTGAGCAGCGCGTACGAGTCGGACTGGTCGCGGACCTCGGGCGATACGGACATTGCTTTCCCTTCAGAGCGCCTTTTTCACGTATTCCCCGACGATAGGTGGCCACTTCTCGGCCCCGCAACCGCGTGAATTATTGGAAATTGCCACCTCGAACGTTCTCGAACGTTTCCGGCCGTTCTCAAGGGTTCTCGAACGTTCAAGTGGCGAATCCGGGCGGTTGAACGGAAAGCACCTCCACCGGCCCTCGACCGGGAATCCGGCCCTCGTTGCCAGGTTGTTCGGGCCCGGCATACACCCGAGAAGGAGCACGCGGAATGGCGGACAACGGACAGAAGGTGGCGCTGATCACCGGCGGCACGAGCGGAATCGGCCTCGCGATCGCCGAGCAGCTCGCGGGCCAGGGGCTCAGGGTCTTCCTGTGCGCGCGGAACCCCGAGACCGTCCGGGAGACGGTCGACAAGCTGCGGGCGGACGGTCACGACGCCGACGGCCTGGCCACCGACGTCCGCAGGCCGGCCGAGGTCGCCACGCTCGTCGACACGGTCGTGGAGCGCTACGGGCGCGTCGACGTCCTGGTCAACAACGCCGGCCGCAGCGGCGGCGGCACGACCTCGGAGATCGACGACGAGCTCTGGTACGACGTCATCGACACCAATCTGAACAGCGTCTTCCTGATGACGCGCGCCGTCCTCAAGGCGGGCGGGCAGGTCGAGCGGGGCTGGGGTCGCATCATCAACATCGCCTCCACGGGCGGTAAGCAGGGTGTCGTGCTCGGCGCCCCCTACTCGGCGTCCAAGCACGGTGTCGTCGGCTTCACCAAGGCGCTCGGGCTGGAGCTCGCCAAGACGGGCGTGACGGTCAACGCCGTCTGCCCCGGCTATGTCGAGACGCCGATGGCGCAGCGCGTGCGGCAGGGGTACGCCGCCCACCACGAGACGACCGAGGCGGCGATCCTGGAGCGCTTCCAGGCGAAGATCCCGCTCGGCCGCTACTCCACCCCCGAGGAGGTGTCCGGCCTCGTCTCCTACCTGGTCTCCGACGCCGCGGCGCCGGTGACCGCGCAGGCGATCAACGTCTGCGGCGGCCTCGGAAACTACTGATCGCGATCCGACCGGACCCATCAAGGAGGCCGACGTTGCCGCACGACACCCCGATCCCGGTGGATTTCTGGTTCGACCCGACCTGTCCCTGGGCCTGGCTGACCTCCCGCTGGATCCTCGAGGTCGCGCGGCAGCGGCCCCTCGACGTGCGCTGGCGCCTGATGAGCCTGACCGTGCTCAACGAAGGGCGCGAGAACCTGCCCGAGCGCTGGCACCGGGACCTGGCCCTGCGCATGGAGGCGGTGCGGGTCTGCGCCGCCGCCGAGCAGGGTTACGGCTCGAAGGTGCTGGGACGGCTCTACACCGAGCTCGGCACCCGGTTCCATCTTCAGAAGGCGCCCAAGGAGCGGTCCACGTACGCGGCGGCCCTGACCGCCGCGGACCTGGATCCCGCCCTGGCCGACGCGGCCGGCTCCGACGCGTTCGACGGCGCGGTGCGCGCCTCTCACAACGACGGCATCGACCGCGTCGGCACCGACGTGGGCACCCCTGTCATCGCGGTGGGGGACGTGGCGTTCTTCGGGCCCGTGGTCACCCCGACCCCGCGCGGCGAGGCCGCGCTGCGGCTCTGGGACGGCTTCCTCGCCGTGGCCGGGACCGACGGTTTCTTCGAACTCAAGCGCACCCGCACCCGCGACCCGATCTTCACCTGACCACCGCGGTCAGTTCCGGGAACCGACCAGGGGGGCGGTCCAGTTGGCGCTCAGCCAGGTCTCCAGCGACACCAGGTCCGGCCTGTTCCGGCGGAGTTCCGGCAGGTCGGCGTGGTAGCCGTCGCGCTCGAACCAGTCGAACATGTTGGCGAGGTCCGGGCGGGCGGCGCGCAGTGGCTCGATGGGCAGCTGCTGGAAGCGGGTCGGGACCCCGGACGCGGCCTCGAACGCCGCGGCCATCTGCGGTCCGGTCAGTTCCTCACCGGCGATCTCCACCACCCGTCCGATCCAGGCCCGAGGGTCGTCGAAGGCGTCCGCGGCGAACGCGCCGATGTCGCTGGTGGCGATGAGCTGCACCGGGGTGTTCGGGTCCAGCCACATGGCCAGCACCAGCTCGCCCTCCACCGGGCGGGGAGCGATGTCGAGGAGAATGTCGTGGAACATGACCGGCCGCAGCACCGTCGTCGGCAGGTCCAGGGTCTCCAGGTACCGCTCGATCCTCAGCTTGCTCTCGAAGTGCGGCACCCGGGTGTCCCGGTCCGCGCCGCCGACCGAGCTGTACACGAAGTGCCGTACGCCGGCCCGGACCGCCGCGTCGGCCACCGCCCGGCCCTGCCGCTCCTCGGCCTCGACGCCGCCGGGGCCCCGGAACGTCTGGACGCTGAACACTCCGTGGACGCCCTCCATCGCCGCCGCCAGCGACGCCTCGTCGTCCATGTCACCGCGGACCAGTTGCGCGCCCGCCTCCTGAAGCTCCCTGGCCTCGGCCTTCTCCGGGTCGCGGACCAGGGCGTGCACGGTGTGCCCGCGCCGCAGCAGCTCACGGGCCACCGCCCCGCCCTGCCGGCCGGTACCGCCCAGCACCAGGATCGTTCCTTCAACCGCCACTTTCCGTCTCCATGTCTTGTGTCCGCCGGGTCCTCGCCCGGCCCGGCGATCAGATGTGCGGGCCGCGAACGGCCCCGGGCCCGTGCGGGATCAGGCCGCCGACATCACCTTCAGCTGCAGCAGCGAGTTGGTGAGGTCGACGAGTGCCTGAGCGGTGTTGATCGCGCCGAGCTCGTCCTCACAGAGCTCTATGCCGTAGTCCCGCTCGATCCTGCTGTACGTCTCGAGCAGCGCGAGGGAGTCGTAGCCCAGCTCCTCGAAAGGACGGTCGGGCGCCTCCTCGAGCGGCAGCGCGTCCTCGGCCTCTCCCGCGCACTCGCGCATGATGGTCTGCAGGTCGCTGATCGTGATCTGGAGCAATGCCGTGCCTCTCTGTTAGTCGGTACCGTCCCGCGCTACCACGGAACGGGTCCCTCGTCCGCCAGGCACTGGCCCGACGGGCCGGCCTCGTCCAGCAGGGCGAGCCGGACCGCGATCCCCGCTCCCTCGGCGGGTGTGCGGTGACCGCGGTGGTGGTTGATGTCCGTGGCCACCACTCCGGGGAGGGCGGCGTTGACCTTGACCGGGGTGTCGCGCAGCTCCTTGGCGTAGGCGACCGTGACCGCGTTCAGCGCGGTCTTCGAGGACTGGTAGGCGATCATGTTGAGGCCGGCCAGCGGGGATCCCGGGGTCGTCGTCAGGGTCAGGGACGCCGTGTGGCTGGACAGGTTGACGATGCGGCCGGCCGGGGAGCGGCGCAGCAGCGGCAGCAGCGCGTGCGTCACGGTGACCACGCCGAAGACGTTGGTCTCGTACACTTCCCGCAGATCGGCGGCGGTCGCCTCGCTCGGCGCCCCGGTGAAGCCGCCGGCGACGCCCGCGTTGTTGACCAGGATGTCCAGGCGGCCGTGGCGCCGTTCGATCTCGGCGGCGGCCGCGGCCACGGAGGCCGGGTCCGTCACGTCGAGCCGGAGCGGCTCCGCCGTGATGCCGTCAGCGGTGAGCGCCTCGGCTGCCTGCTTGCCGAGCACCTCGTCCCGCGCGCCGACGAGGACGACGATCCCCTGCTCACCGAGCTGTCGTGCGACGGCGAAGCCGATGCCCTTGTTGGCGCCCGTGATGAGCGCGACCTTCTGAGCCGGCACGTCTTTTCCTTTCGCGGTCCGAATTGCTCTCGCATTCACGGTAGTAAGAGGCGAAAGCCGGAGGCACCTCTGACATTGCCATTGAACCCGGCGTTCAACTGTTCAGAATCCGCGTTCAAGCGTGCTGAATCCGCGGTCGAACGCTAGACGGCGTTCCCGCATTCCCTTTCATTGCGGTCGAACATGGCCCTCGGTAGCTTCACAATGGCCAACCATTGCCACAGCGCAGAGGGCCTGAATATGAGAAATACTGACGTCATAGTGGTCGGTGCCGGGCCTGTCGGCCTGCTGCTCGCCGGCGAGCTACGCCTGGCCGGGGTGGACGTCGTCGTCCACGACAGGCTGCCCGTCCCGTCCGGGGAGTCCCGTGCCCTCGGGTTCAACCGGCGGGCCGCCGAGACGCTGGATCAGCGCGGGCTGCTGGCCCGGCTGGGCGAGTTCCGCTGGGGCCCGATGGGGCACTTCGGCGGGGTCCGCTTCGACCTCGGCATGCTCGACGACGACCACAGCGGGGTGCTGGGCCTGTCCCAGGCCCGGACCGAGGAGGCGCTGAGCGGCTGGCTGGCCGACCTCGGCGTGCCCGTGCGCCGCGGCCACGAGGTGACGGGGCTCCGCGAGACCGCCGAGGGCGTCGTGGTCTCCTTCACCGGCCCCGACGGACCCGGTGAGGAGAGCGCCGCGTACGTGGTCGGCTGCGACGGAGCGGGAAGTGCCGTGCGGACCCTGGCCGGCATCCCCGCTCCCGGCTGGGAGCCCACCCGGGGCATGTACACCGCGGAGATCACCGGCGTCGCCCTGCGGCCCCGGCCGATCGGCGAGCGGCTGCCCGGCGGCAGCATGGTGGTGTGCACCCCGGTGGGCGAGGGCCGCTTCCGCATCGTCGTCCACGACCTGTCCCTGCCCACCCGCCCCGACCCGGGCGCCCTGACGTTCGCCGAGGTCGCCGACGCCTGGCGACGGCTCACCGGTGAGTCCATCGACCACGCGCAGCCCCAGTGGCTGTGGGCCACCGGCAACTCCGCCGCGCTGGCCGAGGAGTACCGGCGCGGCCGGGTGCTCCTGGCGGGCGACGCCGCGCACGAGATCCCGCCGCTGGCGGCGTGGGGGCTCAGCGCCGGACTGCAGGACGCCGCCAACCTCGGCTGGAAACTCGCCGCGACCGTCAAGGGCTGGGCGCCCGAGGGCCTGCTCGACACCTACCACACCGAACGGCACCCGGTCGGGCGGGAGTTGATCCGCAATGCCCAGGCCGCGTCGAAGGTCTACCTCGGGGACTCGGCCATGGACCCGGTCCGCGAGGTCATGGGCGAGCTGCTGGCCCACAAGGACGCGGCGGAGCAGGTCGCCGGGATCGTGAGCGGACTCGGCATCCGCTACGAGGTCGGCAAGGGCGACCACCCGCTGCTCGGCCTGCGCATGCCGCCGCACACCGAACTCACCCGGCCCGACGGCACCCGCACCCACGTCGCCGAACTGCTGCACGCCGGACACGGCCTGCTCCTCACCACCGACACCACCCTCGCCCGGCAGGCCCAAGGCCTCGACGACCGGCTCGACGTCGTCACCGGCACCTGGACCACCGACGCCGACGCACCCCTGGACGCAGTACTCGTACGCCCCGACGGCTACGTCGCCTGGACCTCCCCCGGCAGCACCGAAGACCTCCGCGAGGCGCTCGGCCGCTGGTTCGGCACCCCCCGCGTCCCCCAGCCCGCCGGCCGGTGACCGGCGGCATCGACGAGAACCCCATCGGAAGAGGAGCGTTACACATGGCCAGGGATGTGATCGTCGTCGGCGCCGGCCCGGTGGGGCTGATGGCCGCGGGCGAACTCAGGCTGCGCGGCGTGGACGTCGTCGTGTACGAGCGGCTTCCCACCCCGCCCCGCGAGTCGCGCGGCGCGAGCTTCACCAAGCGCACCGCCGAGTGCTTCGACCAGCGGGGCCTGCTCGGCCGGCTCGGCGAGACCGAGCGCGCCGACAGCCACTTCGGCGGGGTCCGGATCGACCTCGGCATGCTGGCGGAGGACCACTACGGCCACCGCGGCGTCTCCCAGTTCCGCACCGAGCGGATGCTGGAGGACTGGGTGACCGAGCTGGGCGTGCCGGTCCTGCGCGGCCACGAGGTGACCGGCTTCCAGGAGACCGCCGACGGCGTCGTGGTGAGCGTCGACGGCCCCGACGGCACCCGCGAGGACAGCGCCGGCTATCTGATCGGCTGCGACGGCGGGCGCAGTGCGGTGCGCAAGCTGGCCGGGATCGGCTTCCCCGGCACCGAGGGCACGCGCGGCTTCCTCACCGCCGACGTCACCGGGATCGAGACCCGTAAGCGGCGCATCGGCGAGAACCTGCCCGGCGGCAGCATGATCATGGCGATGGACCTGGAGAACGGCGTGACCCGGGTCGTCGTCCACGAGGCCGGGACGGCGCCGCGCGACCGCGCCTCCCTCACCTACGACGACCTCGCCGACGCCTGGCAGCGGCTCACCGGTGAGTCCATCCACCACGGACAGTGCCGCTGGATCAGCTGCTTCACCGACGCCTCACGGGCCGCCGCGGAGTACCGGCGCGGCCGGGTGTTCCTGGCCGGCGACGCCGCGCACGTGCAGCCGCCTGCCATGGCGCAGGGGCTGAGCGTGGGCATCCAGGACGCGGTGAACCTCGGCTGGAAACTGGCGGCGACGATCAAGGGCTGGGCCCCGGAGGGCCTGCTCGACACCTACGACGCCGAACGCCGGCCGGTGGGAGCCCAGTTGGCCCGCAACGCCCGCGCGGCGATCGAACTGCGGCTCACCGGCGAGGACATGGACCCGGTCCGCGGCATCATGACCGAGCTGGTGGCGCACCCGGACGCCGCCGCGTACCTGGCCGGCATGCTGAGCAACCTCGGCATCCGCTACGAGGTCGGCAAGGGCGACCACCCGCTGCTCGGCCTGCGCATGCCGCCGCACACCGAACTCACCCGGCCCGACGGCACCCGCACCCACGTCGCCGAACTGCTGCACGCCGGACACGGCCTGCTCCTCACCACCGACACCACCCTCGCCCGGCAGGCCCAAGGCCTCGACGACCGGCTCGACGTCGTCACCGGCACCTGGACCACCGACGCCGACGCACCCCTGGACGCAGTACTCGTACGCCCCGACGGCTACGTCGCCTGGACCTCCCCCGGCAGCACCGAAGACCTCCGCGAGGCGCTCGGCCGCTGGTTCGGCACCCCGCGGACCTAGGGCTGCCGGGGTCCAGTCGCCCTCGACCGGGGTTCCGGAGCCCCCGGTCACACTGCGAACGCCCGTCTCGGCGTCGACCGTCGGCGCCGAGGCGGGCCCTACGACACCGTAACCATGAAGGAGCTGGTGGAATGGCTGGCAGCGAACGGGATCAGGTGAGCGGGAAGCCTCATGTGGTCATCGTCGGTGGAGGTATCGCGGGACTGTCGGCGGCGTTCCATCTGCGGAACGCGCCGGTCAGGGTGACGCTCCTGGAGGGGTCGTCCCGGATCGGCGGGAAACTGCTGGTCTCCGAGGTGGCGGGGGTCGCGGTCGACGAGGGCGCCGAGTCGCTGTACGCCAACCGCCGCAAGACCACCGGGCTGATCAAGGACGCCGGGCTCGGCGAGCGGATCATGTCGGCCGGCGTCACCGCGTCGGCGATCTGGACCAGGGGCGAGATCCGCGAGCAGCCCAACCGCCAGTTCATGGGCGTGCCGTGCGACATGGACGACCTCGCCCGGTCCGGCGTGCTGTCCGCGGAAGGGCTCGACCGCGCACGGCAGGACCTCGTGCTGCCCTCGTTCGACCGGGACGGTGACGTCTCGGTCGCGTCGTTCGTCGGAGGGCGGCTCGGTCAGGAGGTCGTGGACCGTCTCGTCGAACCGTTCCTCGCCGGTGTGTTCTCCGGCCGTGCCGAGGATCTGTCGTTCGAGGCCACGCTGACCCCGCTGGCCATGGCGGCCCGTAGCCACGTCTCGCTCGCGGACGCGGCCGGCTCGCTGACGCCGCAGCTGCAGGAGGGCGAGAAGCTGCCGCCCGTGAGCGTCGCCACGCTCGAGGGCGGCTTCGGCTCGCTGCCTCCGGTGCTGGTCCGCGAGGTCCTTGCGGCGGCGCCGGACGCGTCGCTTCGCACCGGGGCCCCCGTCAGCGGGCTGGAGCGCACCGCGGACGGCTGGCGGGTGACCGTCGGCACGGCAGGCGACCCCGAGTACATCGACGCGGACGCCGTGATCGTCGCCGTACCGGCCGGCCCCGCGAGCCGGCTGCTCGGCCAGGTCCCCGGGACCTCGCCCGCCGTCTCGGCGCTCGCCGAGGTGCCGTACGCGAGTGTCGCGACGGTCACCCTCGCCTACCCGCGCTCGGCGTTCCCCGGCGGGCTCTCCGGCCGCGGTTACGCCGCCTACCGGGTGCCCGCGGTGGAGGGCAAGGCGGTCAAGGAGGTCACCTTCACGACGGTGAAGTGGCCGCACCTGGCCGGTGAGGTGGAGATCGTCCGCTGCTCGCTCGGCCGGCTCGGCGAGGAGCACCTGCTGGAGCGCGACGACGCCGATCTGGTCGCACTGGCGACGGCCGAGCTCGCCGAGGCCACCGGTGTGACCGGTGCCCCGGTGGCGAGCCGGGTGAGCCGCTGGGCCGACGCCCTGCCGCAGTACACCGTCGGCCATCTGGACCGGGTGCAGCGGATCCGGGACGCGGTGGCGGCCCAGCCGGGCCTCGCGGTGTGCGGTGCGCTGTACGACGGCGTGGGCGTCGGTGTCTGCATGGCCACCGCGCGCAAGGCCACCGACCAGGTGCTCACCTGGTTGAAGAAGGACAAGGACAGGGACGCCGCCGGCCGTACGGTCGCGGCAGCCGTCTGAGCGAGCCCGCCCGGAACGGTCCGTCGTTCCGGGCACACCGGTGGCCGTGCCCGACGACCGGGCACGGCCACTTCTCTTTGCTCCCCACGCCTTCGTGCCGCTGCCCGCGTCCGTGTGTGCGCACAGCGATCGACGCCGGCTCGGACGAGCCGGCGTCGATCGGCCGGGTGTCAGCGGTCCAGCAGGGAGCGGAACGCCTCCACCAGGACCTGCTCGGCGTCCGCGGCGCCGTCCGTGCTGCGCCAGGCGACGTGGTGGTCGGGGCGGACCAGGAGCGCGCCGGCGTCGCCGATCTGCCGGACGGCCTCCCACCCGCCGTCCACGTCGGCGTACTCCTCGCCGGCGCCGATGCGGGCCGTGACGACCGGGATGGAGAACTTCTCCGCCACCCGCGCCGCCGCCTCGCACCACGGCGTCCCCTCCGGGCCGGTGATCAGCGTGAAGTCGGTGCGGCTCGCCACGTCGAGGGTGGACAGGCGCTGGCCGTCCCGGGTGAGCCAGGCGTGCGGCAGCCGGTGCCCGGGGCGGGACGTCGGCGTGTGCTCGTTGCGCATCGGGACGAGAGCCGGCGGCTCGGTGCCGTCGGGGAGGACCACGCCGTCCTCGTAGTGGAAGCCGATCTCCATGTCGAGCGACTGGCAGCCGCCCCGGTGGGTGTGGAAGATCTCCAGGGCGCGCGCCCGCACGGTGTCGCCGAGCGGGGACGGGTCGAAGTACGCCTCCAGCCGCTGCTTGCGGCGCCCCGCCGGGATGTTGTGGCCGACGCCGACGGCGTCGATGACCGCCTGGTGGTGGACGGCGGCTGACACCGCCCAGTCGACGTTCTGCCGGCCCACGGGCCGGCGCTCGGCCTCGTAGGTGTCGATCAGGCTGTCGGGCGCACAGCCACCGAGCACCGCGGCCAGCTTCCAGGCGAGGTTGTGGGCGTCCTGGATACCGGTGTTGAGGCCGAGGCCGACGGCGGGCGGCTGCTTGTGCGCGGCGTCACCGGCGATCAGCACCCGGCCGACCCGGTAGCGGTCGGCGAGGAGCGAGTCCACGATCCAGTCCGTCACCTTGTGGACGGTGATCTCCAGGTCCGGTATGCGCAGCAGTTCACGGATCCGGGGGACGACCGTCTCGTTGTCCCAGCGTCCGGGCGGGCCGGGGGCGAAGTGCAGGCCCCACTGCTCGCAGGACTTGCCCCAGCTCGGCCCCATCTCGATGAGGTTGCTGGACAGGTCGGGGTCCTCCGGGCTGAGGAAGTGCGTGATGAGCGTGCCCTCCTCCCACCACTCGGACAGATCGGCGGAGAAGTAGGCGGTGGTGGTGTTGACCAGCCCGGGCGGCCCCTGCATCTTGATGCCGACGGCGGGGCCGACGAAGCGGCCGCCGTCGGCCCCGATCAGGTACTGCGCCTTGACCGTGGTGATCTCCCCGGTCTCGGTGTCGCGCACCTCGGCGAGGACGTGGTCGCCCTCGTCGGAGAAGGAGGTCACCTCGTGGTGGAAGAGGATCCGCCCGGGGTTGCGGTCCTCCGCGTGCCGGCGCAGGATCGGCTCCAGCCACATCTGGGGCAGCTTGGCGGGCAGGACGGGTCCGACCGCCGCGTAGGTCTCCTCCAGCTCACCGCCGCCGAAGGCGTCCATCTCATGGATCAGGCGGCGGTCCAGCGGTCCGTCGCCGGCGAGCGTGGTCATCCAGCGCACCTTGCCGAACTTGTCCAGCGGTGCCGCCTCGGCGAGCACGTCCTCGGCGATCCCGTGCTGGCGGTAGATCTCCATCGTGCGCTGGTTGAGATAGTGCGCCTTCGGGATCCTGGACGTCTCCGGGTGCCGCTCCACCAGCAGATGATCGACGCCCTGGTCGGACAGGAAGACGGAGGCGGACAGACCGCATCCGCCGCCGCCGACGATCAGGACCGGAACCTCGATTGCTCCCATGTTCGCCCTTCCAGAAAAGACGGATGCCTAGCGCTCGCAGCGTGGCAAAGCCCTCTTCAGCTCCGGTCAAGAACGGGTGGACTCCGCCGGTGCCGGCCGGTCACCCGCGTGACCGGCCGGCACGGGCGTCGTGAGGCCCGGGCCCGGGGATCAGCCGAGCCAGGCGCCGTCGCGCATGAGGCCGCGCCCGGCCAGCTCGTTCGCCTCGCGCCAGGCCTGGATGCGGCGCGGCACGATCCGGAAGTACTGGTAGTCGTCGAGCTTGCGCGGGTCGAAGCCGGTCTTGTCCGCGAACGCGTCACCGGTGTCCGCACCCAGCTCGGCGACGTCCACCGGCTCCGCGGTCCCCTCGATGATCACGACGTCACGGGTCGGTCCGACCCCGAGCCGCACCCGGCCGTCGGCCAGCAGATTGCGGCCGGTGACCGAGGTCCGCGGCGTCGAGATGAGGATCGCGGTCCCGTCCCAGAGGTACGAGAGCGGGACGAGGTGGACGCCGGTCGAGCCGCCCGATGTCGCCACCCACAGGTCGACGTCCTTCTCCAGGCGGGCGCGGGTGTCCCGCAGCCGCTCCTCCAGGCTGCGCGGTGGTGCTGCCTCCGTCATGTTTCCTCCATCCATGTCGGTTGTGCCATGCGGTAGTTCATGTCATGTCTCGGGCCAGACAAGCACGTCGGGCACTCATGTCACCTGAACGTGGACGCCGTTTCCGCCACGGCCGCCAGCGCCCTGACGGCCTCGCGGACGCCGGTCAGGTCGTGCGACCGGTGCGTCACGAAGCGCACACAGCCGTTCGGCAGCGGCAGCACCCGGACCCCGTGGCCGGCCAGGCGCTCCGCGCACGCGTCCGGGGTGAGCCCGGCGATCCGCGCCATGACGATGTTGGTCGGCCGGGGCGGGCGCAGCAGCTCCACGCCGGGCACCGACTCCAGGCCGGCGGCGAGCGCGGCGGCCGTCGCATGGTCGCCGGCCAGGTCGGGCAGCCGGCCGAGGGCGACCAGCGCGGCCGCCGCGACGACCCCCGCCTGGTGCAGCGAGCCGCCCAGCCACGTCCTCGACCCGCGGGCCCGGGCCACGAACTCGGCCGTGCCGCACAGCAGTCCGCCGACCGGCGCCCCGAGCCCCTTGGAGACCGAGAAGGTGACGCTGTCCGCCGGCTCGGCCAGCTCCCGGAGCGGGACCCCGAGGGCCACGGCCGCGTTGGCGAGCCGGGCGCCGTCCAGGTGGAGGTGGGCGCCGTACCGGTGGGCCAGCGCGGCCACGGTGCGCGTCGCCTCGGCGTCGAGCGCGTTGCCGGAGCGCATCATGCTCGTGTTCTCGAGACAGACCACGGTCGGCGCGTCCGCACCGGCGGACAGCAGCGCCTCCAGGGCGTCGAGGTCGGGCAGGCCGTCGGGGAGCTGCTCCACCGTCAGCAGGTCGACCCCGCCGAAGCGGCGCAGCCCGTCCGCCTCCAGGAACGCGATGTGGGTGTCGGCACCGGCGATCACCCGTGGTGCGGGCGCCCCCGGGCCGGGTACGGCGAGCGGGGCGAGCAGGTTCGCCATCGTGCTGGTGGGGACGAACAACGCCGCCTCTGCGCCGAGCAGTTCGGCGACCTGCTCCTCCAGGGCGGTGACCGTGGGGTCGTCGCCGTACACGTCGTCGCCGACCTCCGCGCCGGACATCGCCGCCCGCATCCGGGCGTCCGGCACGGTACGGGTGTCGCTGCGGAAGTCGAGCCAGGGGAACGTGCCTTGGTCCATCGCCGCCTACCTCCCCGTCCGATGGGCCACCCAGACGGCGCGGGGCCTGGTGTAGCCCTCCACCGCGTGGATGCCCAGCTCACGGCCGTATCCGGACTGGCCGAGCCCCGAGACGCTGACCGTCTCCTCGGTGTCCCCCCAGGTGTTGACCCACACCATGCCGGCGCGCAGGGCCCGGCCGAACCGCTCGGCGCGGTCGGCGTCCGAGGTCCAGACCGAGGCGGACAGGCCGTACGCGGTGTCGTGCGCGAGGGCCAGGGCCTCCGTGTCCTCGTCGAACGAGGCGACGGAGAGCACGGGACCGAAGATCTCCTCGCGCCAGGCACGGCTGTCGTACGGCACGTCGTCCAGGACGACCGGATGGACGTAGAACCCGCCGTCGAGGTCGTGTCGGACCGTGGAGCGGCCGGGCGGCAGGATCATCCGCGCGCCCCGCGCCGCCGCCTCCTCGGCCACCTCGGCCGTACGGTCGGCGGCGGCCCGGCTGATCAGCGGCCCCAGATCGGTGCCCGGGTCCGCGGGCCGGCCGACCCGGAGGGCACCGGCCAGCTCGGCCACGCGGCCCACGAACTCCGCGTGCACCGCCCGGTCGACGATCAGGCGGCTGCCCGCCACGCACACCTGGCCGGTGTTGCCGGTGAAGCCGGTGACGACCGCCCGCGCCGCCGCGTCGAGGTCGGCGTCGCGGAAGACCACCACCGGGCTCTTGCCGCCCAGCTCCAGCGAGACGGGCTTGAGGCCGTCGGCGCAGCGGCGCGCGACCTCGCGGCCGGCCGCCGTCGAGCCGGTGAAGGAGACCATGCCGACGGCCGGGTGGTCGCAGAGCAGCCGGCCGGGCTCGGCGCCGCCGTGGACGGCCGTGAGCACGCCCTCGGGCAGCACCTCGGTGGCCCGGTCGACCAGGCGGCCGAGCGAGAGCGGGGTCTCGGGCGCCGGTTTGACGACGACCGTGTTGCCGTACGCGAGCGCCGCGGCGATCTTCCAGACGGCCAGCAGGAGCGGGTAGTTGTTCGGCACGATCGCCGCGCACACGCCGACCGGCACCCGGTCGGTGTAGGTGCGCATGCCGGGCCCGGCCGGATGGGTCTCCCCCACCGGGTACCTGGCCGCCGCGGCGAACCAGTCGACGACCTGGGCGGCGAAGTCCACCTCGCCGAGGGCGCGTTCCGTGGGCTTGCCCGCGTTGCTCCGCTCCAGCGCGGCCAGCTCGTCACGGTCCTCGCGCAGCAGCTGCCCGAGGTCGCGCAGCAGGCCGGCGCGGCGGGCCGGGGAGGTGTCCGCCCAGCCCTCGTGGAAGGCCGCGTCCGCCCGGGCCACGGCGTCCGCGACGCCGGGCCCGTCGGTGTCCGGCACCTGGGTGAGGGCGCGGCCGGTGGCGGGGTCGAGGACCGGCCGTCCCGCCGCGCTCATCCCAGCACCTCGGCGCGGCCGGCGAGCCGCAGCCCGGCGTCCAGCTCGGCGACCAGGCCGAGGAACGCCTCCCGTCCGAGGCCCGCGCCCGCGCTGCCGAGCAGCCTGAGGTCGTACCCGTCGGGGTGCTGCCACCAGGCGTCGCAGGCGCCGAACTCGGCGCTCAGGTGACCGAGATGGACCGGGCGGCCGTCGAGGTCGCGCAGCTCGTCGCTCGCCGGGTGCTTGTCCCGCTGCGGCGGGAACTCCAGACGACCGCCGCCGGTCCGCTGCGCCGTGAGCCGCACCTCGTCGCCGGACGCGGACAGATAGACGACGTCCAGTTCGCGTACGGCGGCGCCGTCGCCGAAGACCGCGGCGCTCTCGGCACGGAATCCGCCCACCGACACCGGCACTCCCTGCCGGGTGAGGAACGCGGTGACGTCCGCCGACGGGACCCAGTCGCCCTCGTGCTGCCTCCCGCGCCGGTGGAAGGAGAAGACACCGGTGGGCACCGACACCATGTCGGCCGGGTACCGGGCCCAGTAGCTCAGCTCGGCGAACGGCGTGCCCAGCACCCGCGGCACCGCCTCCGGCACGGCCGGGCGCAGCGCGGCGAACAGGGCGACGATCTCCTCGTCGGAGAACTCGCCCTCCAGCACCGACAGTTCGACGGTGGTGCGGGCCAGCCGGGCGCTGCCGGCCGGGTGGCCCAGGTAGTCGGTGCCGAGCCACGCCACGCGGCCCTCGCCGATCTCGAACGGCCGGGTCTCGCTGCCCCACAGGCACGGGTGGTCCGCGGCCGGGAACGCCCAGTCGTACAGGAACTGCTTCAGCCGCAGCCGACGGCCGCCGCCGGAGATCTCGGTGCGGTAGCCGGCCGGGTTGGCGTCGCTCCAGGGGGTGCGGCCCACGGCGTCGACGCGTCCCGGAGGAGCCTCGCGGCGCAGCGTGCCGACGCTGGTGTCGCAGCCCTCGGGCAGGGCGGAGGGCCGCCACAGCACGAAGTTGCACCAGTCCTGGGCCTCGGCCTCCGTCAGCGCCGGGGGCACCGGGTCAAGGTCGGCCGCGCCGGCCAGAATCTGCCAGCGCCACGGAGGGACGGTACTGCTCACCATGACTCCTCGGGTCGGTTCTCAGCTCCGCGAGGTGGTCCAGCCAGGCGGAGGTCGATGCAAGGAACATCCATTCGCCGACGCCCAGTTCGGCCCGGAGCCCGGCCGGCAGCGGGGGCAGCCCGAACGGGGAGCCGAGGCCGTCGGCCAGCTCCGCCAGCTGTCTGACGTAGCCGGGGTCGGTGGGGGTCGGGAAGCCCTGTTTGCGGCGGTGCCGCACCGAGTCGGGCAACAGGTCGGCGAGGGCGTCCTTGAGCAGCCCCTTGTGGCTGGTGCCGGGCTCGCCGCGGTCCTTCAGGTGCTCGGGGCAGCGGAAGGCCAGCTCGGCGAGGGCGACGTCCTGGAAGACGGGCCGGTCCTCCAGGGTGAAGGTCGCCGAGGTGGCGTCGACCATGTCGTTGACGTAGACCAGGAAGCGCCGCAGCAGGTGGTACCGGCCGCGTTTGAGCGGGGACGCCGTCTTGAGGTTCCGGTACTCGTCCATGGTGCGTTCCCACACCCGGTCGGTCACCGCCGTCATGTCGACGCCGAGTTCGCCCGCCAGCCACGTCACGAGGCGCGCCCACACCGGCCGTTCGTCGGAGTACAGCTCGTTCGTCAGGTAGTGGCGCCCGTGGATGTACGTGGGCGCGAAGGGGTCGACGACGGGGAAGTACCGGCCGGCCTGGTAGCCCCACAGCTCGTCGGCGCCGTGCCCCGAGTAGACGACCACGTTCCGGTCGCCGGCGATGGTCCGGTACAGGTGGTGCATGGCCAGCTCGGCGCCGTGCAGCAGGGGCCGCATCAGCCGGGTGGGCAGCACCGGCACCAGGTCTGCGGCGGTGTGCCGGTCCAGGTCGCAGACGGTGAGCGGCACGCCGAGCCGGTCGGCGACCTCGGCGGCGTGCACCACGTCGTCGCCCGAGCCTCCGATGCCGTCCTGGTAGCGCAGCACGTATCCGTCGACGGGCACCCCGAGCGCGGTCAGGGCCGCGACGGCGGCGGTGCTGTCCACGCCGCCGCTGAGCACCGCCGCCCGCGGCACGTCGGACACGGCCCGTTCGGCGATCGCCCGGTCGAAGGCGGCCCTGATCTCCCCGGCGTCGACCAGGCCGTCCACCGGGGTGGGCTGCCAGTAGCGGTGGGTGCTCGTGCGCGGCCGGTCGACCACCAGGTACTCGGCGGGCTGCAGCGCCCGCACCCCGCGCAGCCAGGTGCGGTCGTCGGCCGCGTCCATCCGGATCCAGGAGCGCAGCAGGTACTCCTCGGGCTCCACCTCGGGGATGACCAGGCCGGTGCGCAGCAGCACCCCCTGCTCGGAGGCGAACAGCAGCCCGCCGGGGACGCGGGCGTAGAACAGCGGCTTCACCCCGAAGTGGTCGCGGGCCAGCACCACACGGCCTAAGACCGTGTCGTGCCAGGCGAGCGCGAACATGCCGGACAGCGGTCGCAGCGCGGCGGCCGGGTCGGACTCGCGGCAGACCTGCTGGAGCGCGAACTCGGTGTCACAGGTGGTGCGGCGCGGCCACAGCGGCGGGGCGGGCGAACGGGAGCCGTAGACCTCACCGTTGTGCACCAGGACGACCCGGCCGGTGGGGTCGGACATCGGCTGGTCGCCCGCCTCGGAGCGGTCGCGGACCGCCAGCCGGGTCGCGCACAGCATGACGGTGCCGCACTCCGAGACGTACGGGGCGCAAGCCCCCTCGCCGCGGTGCGCCATGGCGGCCGTCATGGTCCGGCCCAGCGCGTCCAGCCACGCCGCGTCCCGCCGTCCGTCCAGGCTGACGAAGCCCGCTATGCCGCACATGCGTCACGCTCCGGTTCCCGCCACACCCGCCACAGCCGGGCCAGGGCCTCGGTGAAGACGTACTCGATGCCGTGGTGTCCGCCCTCGTGCTCCCGGTAGAGGTGGGGGACACCGTGCGCGTCGAGGGCGGCGTGCAGCGCCCGGACCCCCCAGTGCATGCCGTAGTCGTCGCGTTCGCCGACGCTGAGGTGGAGCAGGCCGAGCCCGGCGAGCCGTTCGGCGTGGGCGGGCAGCATCCGCACCGGGTCGTGGGTGAGCCAGCGCTGCCACACCTCGTCGCGGAACGCACCCGTCTGCGGGTCGCAGGGCAGCGCGTCCGACGGGGTGGTCCCGGGGTCGTCGGCGTAGCACATGCCCATCGCGACGAGGCTCATCGCCACCATGAAGGGCACGTCGTGCGGTCCGCCGTCCCGGCGCGCCAGCAGGGCGTCGACGCCGCCGGCCGCCCGCACGGTGTCGAGCGCGGCGGGCAGCAGCGGCAGGTAGCAGTGCTCGAACCCGGCGTCCGGGGAGAAGGCGAGCACGGATCCGAACAGGTCGGACGTCATGCCGGCGACGAGCGCGCCGTAGCCGCCGCTGGACTTGCCCGCGACGGCGCGCCAGGCCGGCTCCGGCCGGGTGGCGAACCGCCGGTCCACCTCCGCGACGACCTCGGCGAGGTGGCCGGCGTACCGGCCGGAGGCGGCGGAGTCGATGTACTGCGAGCCGCCGTAGGCGGTCGTGCCGTCGGGCACGACGAGGAGCGCGGGCGGCACCCGGCCGTCCGCCATCGCCGCGCGGAGCCGGTCGGCGACGGACGCGCCGAAGGCGAGCGCCCGGCCGGTGAGGCTGGGGTGGGCGCCGAACCCGGGCAGCCAGTACACGACCGGGTAGCGCCGCACGCCGTCGTAGCCGGGCGGCAGGTGCACCTCGATCCGGCGGCGGTGGGGGTCGCCCAGCGGGTTGTCCCGCAGGCAGGTGCTCTCGTGGTCGAGCAGGACCGCTGTGGGAGCGTCGCTCATGGGCCGCTCGCCTCCCGCAGGGTGCGGTCCACATGGCGGGTGTAGAACGACGGGTGGTGGAAGACCGCGGAGAGCAGCACGCCGTCGCTGGCCCACAGGGCGAAGGAGCTGCCGAACAGCAGGTCGGCGTCGAGCATGGCCTCGAGCGTGCTCGCCGCCATCTCGGTCCAGCCCTCGGCGCCGGTGACATGGCCGCGGGCCGGTCCCGCGCCGAGCCGGGTGACACGGTCGGTCACCGGGTCGAGCAGGAACGACGTCTCGCTGCCGTCGTCCTCGTACAGGGAGACGACGTGCCGTCCGGCCCCGTCGTCCAGGGCCCGGTACCAGTAGTCGGTCGCCACCAGCCGGTCCAGGACCTCGCGCAGCAGTTCCTCGCCGGCGCGGGTCTGCCGGCCGTACTTGTCCAGGGAGGCGTCGAACGGCGGCACCTGCGTGTCCGGGTCGAGGGTGACCTCGGCGTAGACCTCGTCGAAGTCGTACGCCCCGGGCCCGACCGGGCCGTCGGCCGGTACGGCCTTGCCGTCGGCCACCTCGATCACCTGGCCCGGGCCCCACAGCAGCCCGTCGCGGCCCAGCTCGTCCAGGCGGCGCAGGGCCTGGACCGGGCTGAGCGGGAAGATCGTCCGGTTGCACCAGGAGTAGTCGCGCTCGCCGTCGCCGCTGATCCGCCAGCCGAAGGAGGACGGCACCGTCACGGTCGCGGGGATCGCGTCGACGTACCGGTCGAAGTTCGCGAGGGCGCGGGCACGGGCCCCGTCCGGGTCGGTCACCTGGCGGCGCTCGGTGAGCACGCCGGGCGGCGACATGCTGTGCGCGGGGACGAACACGGCGTCGAGGCGGGGCGCGTCGTCGCGGCGGAACGCCGCCACGGTGTCCTCGTGCAGCAGGGCGTCCCCGCACAGCATGACGGCCGCGTCGTCCGTCTGCACCAGCACGCTCATCTCCGGGAACGACACGGCCGACGGGAACGTCCGCAGGGTCGCCCCGCCCAGGGTGACCGTGTCGCCCGGCGTCACCGGGTGCAGGCGCTCGAAGCCGAAGCGGCGCAGCGTCCAGGCGATCGCCTGGTGGCCGAGCCCGGAGGCGGTCAGCTTCGGCGGCACCGGGCCCGCGGGGTAGATGCAGGTGACCCCGGAGCTCCGCCGCGGGCTGTCGTCGAAGTCGACGTCGGCGCCGTCGACCAGGCGCAGCAGCGAGGGGAAGTGGTGGTGGTCGAAGTGGTGGTGGCTGAGCACCACGTAGTCGACGCCCTCGTCGAGCACCCGGGCGACCAGCTCGTCCGGCAGCGGCGGATGGTGCTCCCAGAACCGGTCCAGGCGCTGGGTGAGCCACGGGTCGAAGAGGATCCGCTCCGTCCCCGTCTCGACGAGGACCGCGGCATGGCCGAGGGAGGTCAGACGCATCAGTCGCTCGTCTCGTACACGCAGCGGAAGCCGACCTCCATGTGCCGGTCGGTGATCAGGTCCTTGCCCCGGTAGAACGTGGTGAGGCAGGCCGGAGGGGACGTCCAGGTGCCGCCGCGCAGCACGTGGAAGGCCTCCTTGCGGTTCATGAAGTCCAGCGGGTGGCGGCCCTTGAAGAAGGGATCCATGTCCTCACCCGTGTAGAAGTTGGTCCGGGTCAGCTCCCAGACGTTCCCCGACATCTGCAGGACGCCGTACGGGCTCGCGCCCTCGGGCAGGGCGTCCGCCGGCAGCACCGGGTGCGCGGGGTTCTCCCCCTGCTCGATGGTGACCAGCAGCGCCTCGAGGGAGTCGAGGTCGGCCACGGCCTCGCCGAAGGAGCGCTCCACGTAGTTGACCCGGGCGGGGTCCCACTCCTCGCCCCACGGGTAGCGGCGGCCGTCCACGCCCCGCGCGGCCTTCTCCCACTGGATGTCGCTGGGCAGCGAGCCGCCCGCCCACTTCGCGAAGGCGTAGGCGTCGTACCAGTCGATGCCGACGACCGGGAACTCGGGCGCGTTGAAGCGCGGGTCGTGCCAGTGCGCGGGGCGGTGCGACCGCTCCAGCGGCTGGTCCGGGTGGTCGAACTCGCCGGAGTCGCCGACCTCCTCCAGGAACTCCCGGTAGCGCGCGTTGGTGACGGTGGTGCGGTCGATGTGGAAGGCGGGCACGTCGACGGCGCGCAGCGTGGTGTCGTCCTGCGCCATGCGGAAGGCGTCGGGCTGCTCGTTCGCGCCGATGATCGCCGGACCGGCCGGCACCAGCACGACGTCCTGGTGGGTCCGGGTCCGCTTGCGCGCGGCGTCGATGCGGGCCCGCATGTCCGAGAAGTACTCGTCCTCGAGGCGGCGCAGCTCGGCGGGGTCACGGGTGCCGAACACGGCGATGAGGGCGCGCTTGGTGAGCGCGGCACCGCAGCCGACGGGCTTGCGCGCCCAGTCGGGGCGGGTGAAGTTGCTGGGCCAGCCGGAGATCCGGATCAGGTCGGGCACGGCGGCGGAGATCCGGTGCTCGGTGATGACCTTCAGCGCGGTGAACGCGACCCAGTCGACGGTGTCGTGGGTCGCCGCGGCCACGGCGGTGTCGGCGGTGGGGACGCCCGCGTGGTGCGCGGCCAGCAGCCGCACCGCGCCGGCCCGCACCGGCCACTCCGGGTGGCCGACCACGAGACTGGCCAGCAGGGGGATCCCGTCGGCGGTCCTGCCCTTCTCCTCGGCCAGGTCGACGACACGTCCGACCGACGCCCAGTAGCGGTCGTCCGTGGAGTCGTCGATCGCCAGCAGGTCGGCGGGGATGTCGATGACGTGTGAAACGCGATTACCTACCATCTCAACCTCTCTCGGACGACGTGCCGCCCGCACGGAAATGCGTGGTACGCAATTCCATACGGGCGGCGGGTCTCGCTCGTCAGCGGATTACCACTTGCTGGTCTCCTGCTGAGCGTCACGGGTCTCGATGAAGTCGCGGTCCGACATGTGTCTCTCCCTTCGTCACATTTGTTGTGTGTGGCCAAACGGCCTCACGACTCGGAAGAATACGCAGGGCGCAGAAGACGCGGCAACGGCCGTGAACCGCGCGCTTGAACATGCGAAAAGCGCGCACTTGAACAAGGAGAATGGGCGCGCTTGAACATGGATGAAGGGACGCGCTGGAACATGTCGGAAAGGGAGAAGATGACGGTTGACATGGAATCCCGCGGCCTGCGGGAGGACGGCTTCGTACGGCTTCCCGCGGTCGCGGACGACGAGGCCCTCGCCCGGCTCCGCACCGCGGTGGGCCGGCTCGAGGAGCTCGCGAGCGGCCGTACCGTCTCGAACGGTGACTTCATCCTGGAGGCGGCCGGCATCGGCGGCTGGGCGGCCTGGCAGCAGGACCAGGAAGCCCTCGCCGGGGTGCTGCGGATGGCCGGCAGCATCCACCGGCACGTGCCCGAGTTCGACGCCGTGCAGCAGTCGCTGGGGCTGGCCGACGGGCCGGTCGCCCGCGTCGCCGGCACCGCGGGCACGCTGGTGAACTCCTTCCTGTGGGCCAAGCCGGCGGTGGTGGGCTCGGCGAAGCCCTGGCACCAGGACATGGCCTTCGCGCCTCCCGGCTTCGACCCCGGGGAGCACGCCATCCTGACGGTCTGGATCGCGCTGGAGCCCGCCACCGAACGCAACGGCTGCCTGGAGTTCCTCCCCGGCTCCCACCGGTACGGGCTGTTCCCGCACTCCGGCGACAAGGAGCGCGGACCGGGCGAGCCGCCGATGGCCGAGGCGGTCGAGCCGCACGTCCCGGACGCCCTCCTGCCCCGGGGTCGGGAAGCCGTCGCCGTGCCCCTGGCGCCGGGGTCGGCCGTGATGTTCGACGGCATGGTGCTGCACCGCTCGGCCCCCAACACCACGCCGGACGAGCCGCGCACCGCCGTCAGCTTCGTCTACAAGGTGCCCCGGCCCGCGTGGACGCGGCTGCGGTGGGAGCCGGCCGCCGCCCCCGCCGGCCGGTGATGTTCGACTGCGGCGGGGCGGCGGTCGAACGGTGCCCTCAGGAGCCGGCCCGGCGGTCGAGGACGTAGAAGCCGGTGCCGTCGAGATGGCGGATCGTGTTCAGGTCGCGCTGCACGACTTCCTCGAGGTCGTGCAGCAGCGTCACGACGACCGGGAAGGTGAGGTCGTCGACCGTCCGGGCGATCTCCTGACCCGGCTTGACCAGGGGAACGAGCGCGTGGAAGCTCTCCAGCCGCTCGATCTCCTCGATGCCCCGGTACTCGCTGAGCACGCCCCGCACCGGCGAGACCATGCCGTAGATCGCGCAGTACTTCCGCACCGCGTACGGCGTTCCGGCCCGGGCGTGGAACCGCTCGGGGCGCAGGAAGGCGTCGACGGTCCACTCCAGCTGCGACTCGCCGATGCCGAGGCCGGCGCTGGCCGGGATGCCGCCGCCGGCGATCCGTGCGCCGACCTCCACCAGGCACGGGCCGTCCGGGGTCAGCCGGATCTCCAGGTGCGCCGGGCCGTGCCGGATGCCGACGGCGTCCAGGACGTCGAACGCGTACGCCGTGAGCGGTGCGACCTCCCGGCTCTCCGCGTCGATCAGCGACAGCGCGTCGCAGAGGTCGACGACGCCGTTCCGGCTGACCCGGCCGGTCCGCCAGATGTCGCACACCTGGTGGCGGCCGTCCCGGCTGACGGTGTTCACCATGTACTCGGTGCCCGGCAGGTACTCCTGCACCACCGCCCCGTTGTTGGGCTGCGAGAAGACGTCGTCGGCGTCGGCGAGGGCGAGGAAGGCCGCGACCGACTCCTCCGGTGTGTCGCAGAAGGAGACCCCCTGGCTGCCCGCGCTGCGCGGCGGTTTGACGACGACGCGTCCGCCCAGCTCGCGGTGCCAGGCGGCCAGCTCGTCGGCGTCGGTGGCCCGCAGCTGCCGGGCCGCGCGCAGCCCGGCGGCGCGGATCGTCTCCACCATCAGGTGCTTGTCGCGCCGCGCGGCGCTGAGGCCGGTCGGGTTGCCCGGCAGCCCGAGCCGCTCCGCCAGCAGGTCGGCGAGCTCCACCCCGATCTCACCGCCGGAGAGCACCGCGACCGGCTCGAAGGCCGCGACCGCGGCGGCGGTGGTGTCCAGGTCGCCGTCGTGCACGATGTTCGCGAGGAAGTCGTCGGGCACGAAAGGCGCCGTCCGGTAGACGAACGGCACCTCGTGTGTGCTTTGCACACGGACGATGGAACAGCCCTGCTTCCGGAATTCAAGTACGAGTGAGCGGACCGCGGCGTAGGCATCCACGAGCACGATGCACGGGCGGCCCTCAATGGCTTCTGTCATATGTTCAAGATAGACAGACTCCACCCTCGCTGAAATCTGTTCATCTCTGACATTCTCCAGCCCTGGAGGAGGTTAGGATGACATCTTTTATCGCGAGGTTCCGCTCGCCCCATTTCACTCCGATATTGCTTTTCGTCAACACGCTCGGGAGTTTTCTCGTCCTGGTCAGCCTGTCCACGCACGTGGGTTCGGTCACCGGGTCGGGGCTGCTCGCCGGAGCCGTGCTGAGCGCACCGTGGCTGCCCGCGCTGCTGCTGGCCGCACCGCTCAACCGGCTGCTCGCCCGGCCCGCCCCGGAGCGGCTCGTCCGGCTGGCCGAGGCGGCGAGCCTGGTCCTGACCGCCGTCGCCCTCCTGGTGCCGGGCCGCGCGCTGCTCGTGGGTGCCACCGTGCTCATCGTCGTCCGCGGGTACTTCGAGGCGATCACCCGCTCGGCCACGTCGGTCGTCCTGCGCGGCACGGTCGCGCCGGACCGCCTGGACCGGGCCAACACCGTCGCGGAGATCGGCAAGTTGACCGGGCTCAGCATCGGCGCGGCACTGGTCGGGCCGGCCGGTGCGGTCCTGTCGCTGCGCGGCCTGCTCGCGGTCAACGCGGCCACGCTGGCCTGCTCCGCGCTCCTCGCCCAGGCGTTGCCGTCGTCGCCCGAACGCGCCGACGGGGCCGCCCGGGACGAGATGGACTCCCCGGCCGGCGCCCGCCCGCGTGTCGACGACCCGGTGCTGCGCCGGCTGTTCGCCCGCTTCCTCCTGGTGGCCTTCTGGCAGGGCTTCCACACCGTGGCCGTCACCGTGATCCCGCTGCACGTGCTGGGCGGCGGCACCCGCCTGGTCGGCGTGTTCGTCGCGGTCTCGGCGGTCGCGATCTTCGCCGGATCGCTCGCCGCCCTGCCGGCCCAGCGGTACCTCGACCGGCTCCCCTCCGCCGCCTGGGCCCTGCTGCCCATGCCGCCCCTGCTGGCCGCGGTGCTGGTCGGCCGCACGGCGCCGACGCTCGCGCTGTACGCGGTGTTCCTGGTGCTGTTCGAGGTCGCCTACGTCCACTACAACAACCGGCTGCTGGCCGCGGCCTCAGCCGAGGAACTCGCTTCGGTGGTGACGCTCCGGGCCACCCTGCTGCCCTCCGGAGTGGCGGTGTCCATCCTGGTCATGGGCGCCCTGTGCGACCTGGTGGGCCCGGTGCCCAGCACCCTCGTGGTCGTCCTGACCACACTTATGGTCACCGCCGCAACCGGTGACACCCGGCAAGCGTGGAGAAGACCTGTGCGGGACTCCTGATCAAGATGGCAGGGAGCGGAAAGCGTGGCGCTCGCCGGTACGTCTCACGGCGTCCGCCCGTGCCACCCCCCTGTCCCCCCATGTCTAAGGAAGTCTGCCGTGCGGGTTCTCATCGTGCCGTTCCCCTGGAAGACCCATCTGTTCAACCTGGTTCCGCTGGCGTGGTCGCTGCAGACGGCCGGGCACGAGGTGCGCGTGGCCGTCTGGCCGCAGCTCCTCGACTCCGTCACCGGGGCCGGGCTGACGGGCGTCGCCGTCGGTCCCGGCGAGAGCGCGCAGGAACGCGCGCAGCGGGACCGGCGACGCCCCAAGGGTTCCGCGCCGGCCGGCAAGGGCCCCGCGCAGGGCGAGCTCGACCCGCTCTTCGACATCCGGCCGGACCGCGAACGGCTCGGCTGGGAGCAGGTCACCCGGCTGTTCGACACCCTGGTGCTGCCGCAGGCACGGCGGTCCAACGACTCGATGATGGACGACCTGGTCGCCTTCGCCCGCGAGTGGCAGCCCGACCTGGTGCTCTGGGGCGCGAAGGCGTTCGCGGGCGCGGTGGCCGCAGCCGCGGTGGGCGCCGCGCACGCCCGGGTGCTGTACTCGGTCGACGTCTACCCCCGGATGCGGGACGACTACCTGCACGCCATGGCCCAGCAGCCGCCCCAGGACCGCGTCGACCTCCTCGGCGACTGGCTGGCCGGCTGGGCCGAGAAGTACGGCTTCGCGTTCTCCGAGGAGCTGGTGAGCGGGCAGTTCACCATCGACCCGCTGCCCGAGGCGTTCCGCCCCGACGCCCGCCCGACGACGCTGCCCATGCAGTTCGTCCCGTACAACGGGCCGGCCGTCGTACCGTCCTGGCTCGCCGAGCCGCCGCGGGCACCGCGCGTACTGATGACGTTCGGCGACTCGGTGAACGACGGGCCGGTGCAGCACCTGCTGCCCGTCGAACGGATCCAGGAGATCCTCGACTCGGTGGCCGACCTGGAGATGGAGCTGGTGCTGACCCTGCCGTTCGAGGCGCAGCAGCAGCTGCGTCAGGTGCCGGCCAACACCCGCCTGGTGGAGTCCGTCCCGCTCTCCGAGATCCTGCCGACCTGCGCGGCCATGGTGCATCACGGCGGTGCCTGGTCCTTCGGCTGCGCGCTGCGCCACGGCGTCCCCCAACTGCTGGTCAGCCGGGCCTTCGACGTGCCGCTGAAGCTGAAGTGCCTGGAACGCAGCGGGGCCGGGCTCTCCATGAACCCCGCCGAGGCGGACGGGCCCGGGGTCCGTGCGGCGATCGTCCGCCTGCTGGAGGACGGGAGCCTGCGGGCGAACGCCGAGCGCCTGCGCGCGGAGGTGCTGGCCACGCCCTCCCCCAACGAACTGGTGCACGTCCTGGAGGAGTTGGCCGTGACCCACGGGACCGGCGCGGCCCTCGTCACGCACTGACCCGGATGAAAGGGGGCCCCGCATGAGGCGTGGGAATCATGCGGGGCCGCCGGGCGGCGGTCAGGCCGCCGGCACGGGGTCCGCCGGCGCCTGGCAGGTGGCGTCGACGCCGTCCTGCGAGGCGGGACGGGTGCCGTCCCGCAGGAAGTCACCGACGTAGGTGTTGAGGCAGGTGTCGTTGTTCGCCGACAGCGCGGCCCCGACGTTGTGGCCGCCCTTCTCCAGGATGAGCCGGGAGTTCGGGAACAGCTTGTGCGTCTCGTAGGCGCCCTTGACACCGTGCGCGGTGTCGAACTCCGGCTGCACCAGAAGGACGTCGACCGACTTGTCGCCGACCTTCGGCGGGGTCTTGGCGGCCACCGGCCAGAAGGCGCACGGAGCGCTGTACCAGGCGTTCGTCCAGGTCAGGAAGTGGTTGCCGGCGGCGTACTGACGGGAGTAGTCCGCGTGCCAGGTGGACCAGTCCCGCGGCCAGGAGGCGTCGCGGCACTGGTCCGCGTTGTTCGCCGCCTGCCTGTTCTGGTGCGGCCAGCCCGGGACCGTGAAGGTGGCCCGCAGCGACGCCGGGTCGCCCTGCACCACCCAGTCGGAGAGCACCTTCGCGCGGGAGGTCCAGGTCCAGCTGCGGTAGACGACCGGCTCGAAGACGTCCGCCCACTCCGCCGGGCCGATCTTGCCGTCGACGGGCAACCGGCGGAGCGCGTCCTCACCCTTGTAGTAGTTCGCCTCGACCTCGGCCTCGGTCGTGCCCAGGTGGTACACCGCGTCGTACTTGGCGACCCAGGCGAAGAAGATCTTCGCGTTCTGCTCGGTGGTCACGTTCTTGTCGAGATTGTCCTGGTACCAGACGCCGCTGGGGCTCACCACGCTGTCCAGCACCATCCGGCGCACCCGGTTCGGGTACATCGACGCGTAGACCGAGCCCAGGTAGGTGCCCCAGTCGGTGCCGAAGTAGGTGATCTTGTCCTGTCCGAGGGCGATCCGCATCCGGTCGAGGTCGCGCGCGGCGTCCTTGGTGCCGAGGTGCTTGAGCTCGTCGCCGTAGATGTCGCCGCAGCTCTTGGCGTACGCGCGGGCCCGCTCCACCAGCGCCTGCTCGGCCGCGGGCGAGCTGGGCACGGGGTCGGGCTTGGCGTAGCCCGGGTCGACGTAGTCGGTGTCGCAGACGACCGACGGCTCACTGGCCCCGACGCCGCGCGGGTCGAAGCCGATCCAGTCGTAGGCGCCGCCGACGTCCTGCGCCAGCCCGCTCGTGCCCTTGGCGTACCGGGTGGGCAGGTCGCGGCCGATGCCGCCGGGCCACTGGCCGCGGTTGAGCAGCACGACACCCTTGTAGTCGGCGTCGGCGACGGTGTGCTTGGCCCTGGTCAGCGCCAGGGAGATCTTCTTGCCGTCGGGGTGTCCGTAGTCGAGCGGCACCTGTATGGAGCCGCACTCCAGGCCCTTGAGCAGGTTCCCGAGGTTCGGGTCCGTGTCCGGGCACGGCGACCAGGCGATGCTGCCGGCGACCGGCCTGATGGCGCCGTCGGCGGCGTCCTCCGTCGCGTCCTGCGCCGCCACCGGTGTGACGGTCGGCCCCAGCAGACCGGCCAAGATCACTGATGTGACCAATGCGAGCTTTTTCACGTGATTCCCCTTCTGGATACAACCCGCTCGCACCCTGGCAAGTCCCTCTTTGATTCCGGTCAAAGATGGCTGGAACCCCACTGGAGTCGAGCAAGAACGGAGAAGCGCCGTGACGTGGGAATTCCCTAGCATGAATTTCGAGTTCCCGACCCCCAGGAGTGAGTGAAGATGGCTGACCCTGCCACCCAGGGCATCAAGACCGTGCTGCACCCCGTCACGGACCTGGCCTCGGCCAAGAAGGTGTACGCCGCCCTGCTCGGCGTCGAACCGCAGACCGACGAGCCCTTCTACGTCGGCTTCGACGTCGCGGGACAGCACATCGGGCTGGTGCCGGGAGCGGGTACGCAGGGCATGGCCACGCCGGTCGTCTACTGGCACGTGCCCGACATCGAGGCGAAGCTCGCCGAGGTGACCGCCGCGGGCGCCACGGTGAAGGACCCGGCGGCCGACGTCGGCGGCGGGCGCCTGGTGGCCACGGTCATCGACACCGACGGCAATGTCCTCGGCCTGCTGCAGGACCGCTGAGCGTCCAAGGACTCCGGGATCCCCATTTCCCCCCGCACACCCCCCACGGATCCCGCACGGATCCTTCTCGAATCCTCCTCCTATCCCCCTCGAATCCCCTTCGCACCCCCCTCGAATTCCGGTCGAGTCGCGGTCGCATCGCACTCGAAGCCGCCTCGAATCCCCCTCGAGCCCCTCTCGGGCCGCCCTCGAACCGCCTCGGGTCCCCCTCGAGTTCTGGTCGAGTCCGACTCGCGAGGGGCTCGGCCGTGGTGGCCGGAAGTCGTCGGCCGGGCCGGGCGAGGAGGGTCCCCGTCCCGCAGACCGCCGGCCGGCCTCTCACTCGAACGCATGCCGACCGGCAATCTGAGAGGTGCCCCCGGATCGGGCGGCTCTCTAGCGTGAATTCCACGGTATTCATCCCCCTCATCGAAAAGGGCAGGCAGATGCTTCGACCGTGGATTTGCGACTGCGATGTGATCTCATGAGAATCCTCGTCACCGGCGGAGCCGGGTTCATCGGCTCGCACTACGTACGGACCATGCTCGAGGGGGGATTCGAGGGTTACGAGGACGCGCACGTCACGGTGCTCGACCGGCTGACGTACGCGGGCAACCGGGACAACCTCCCCGCCTCCCACCCGCGCCTCACCTTCGTTCGGGGCGACATCCTCGACCGCGAGCTGCTGCGCACGGTGCTGGACGGCCAGGACGCGGTCGTGCACTTCGCGGCCGAGAGCCATGTGGACCGTTCGATCGAGAGCGGCGCCGCGTTCGTCCGCACCAACGTGGAGGGCACGCAGGCGGTGCTCGAGGCGTGTCTGACGGCCCGCGTGGAGCGGGTGGTGCACATCTCGACCGACGAGGTGTACGGCTCCATCCCCGAGGGCTACTGGACCGAGGAGTCCCCCCTCCTGCCCAACTCCCCGTACGCCGCCTCCAAGGCCGCCTCGGACCTCGTCGCCCTGGCCTACTTCCGCACCCACCGGCTCGATGTCTCGGTCACCCGCTGCTCCAACAACTACGGGCCCTACCAGCACCCCGAGAAGTTCATCCCGCTCGCCGTCACCAACCTGCTGCAGGGCCGCCCGATCCCGGTCTACGGGGACGGGCAGCAGATCCGCGAGTGGCTGCACGTCGACGACCACTGCCGGGCCGTGCACCGGGTGCTCACCGCGGGCCGGGCGGGCGAGGCCTACAACATCGGCGCCGGCACGGCCGTACCGAACCTCACGCTGGCCCACCGGCTCGTCGAGCTGTGCGGGGCGGACCCGGACCTCGTCCAGCACGTCACCGACCGCAAGGCGCACGACCGGCGCTACGCGCTGGACCAGACGAAGATCGAGCAGGAACTCGGCCACCGGCCGCTCACCCCGTTCGACCGCGGACTGGCGGACACCGTCGCCTGGTACCGGGACAACCCGCAGTGGTGGAAGCCGGTCAAGGAGAGCGGAGGCCGGCCGTGAGCACACAGCTGTTGGTTCCGCGGACCCGGTCCGGGATATCCGAGCGGATGGCCCTGTCCGCCGCGACGGCCGAGGGCGTCCACATCGCGACGGCCGACGTACGGGCCTGGCTGGAGTTCCACCGGCTGTCCTGCGGGACGGCGGTCCGGCGGATCCCGTTCGCCGAGCTCGACCACTGGTCGTTCGCGCCGGAGACCGGCGACCTGCAGCACAGCAGCGGACGGTTCTTCACCATCGAGGGGCTGCACGTGGAGCGGCCCGGGACGCAGTGGCAGCAGCCCATCATCGTCCAGCCGGAGATCGGCATCCTCGGCATCCTGGCCAAGGAGTTCGACGGCGTCCTGCACTTCCTGATGCAGGCCAAGATGGAGCCCGGCAACCCCAACCTGGTGCAGCTCTCGCCCACCGTGCAGGCCACCCGCAGCAACTACACCAAGGCCCACGGCGGGGCGGCGGTGAAGTACCTGGAGCACTTCCTCGACCCGGACCGGGACCGGGTGCTCACGGACGTCCTGCAGTCCGAGCACGGCGCCTGGTTCTACCAGAAGCGCAACCGCAACATGATCGTCGAGGCGGAGGGCGACGTACCCGTCGACGACGATTTCCGCTGGCTCACCCTCGGGCAGATCGTGGCGCTGCTGCACCAGGACAACGTGGTGAACATGGATGCGCGCACCGTGCTGGCGAGCGCCCCTACGGCCCCGCCCGAGCCCGGTGCGCTGTCCTGCGACGCCGATCTGCTGGCCTGGTTCACGGGCCAGCGCGCCCACCACGACATCCGCACCCGCCGCATGCCGCTGCGGGAGATCGCCGGGTGGCGGCGCGACGACTACTCCGTCCGCCGCGAGGACGACCGGTTCTTCCGGGTGGTGGCGGTCTCCGTGGAGGGCGCCGGCCGCGAGGTGGCCGGCTGGACCCAGCCGATCGTCGAGCCGGTGGGCCCCGGACTCGTGGCCTTCGCCCACCGCGTCTTCGACGGCGTCCCGCACGTCCTCGTGCACGCGCGCGTGGAGGGCGGCTTCCTCGACACCGCGGAGCTGGCGCCGACCGTGCAGTACGTGCCGGAGAACTACGCCCACCTGCCGGCCGGGCAGCGCCCGCCGTTCCTCGACCTGATGCTGAACGCCTCCCCCGACCGCATCCGCTACTCGGCGGTCCACTCCGAGGAGGGCGGCCGGTTCCTCAACGCCGAGAGCCGCTACATGATCGTCGAGACCGACGAGGAGACGACGCCGGCCCAGGCGCCCCCGGGGTTCCAGTGGGCCACCCCGGGCCAGCTCAACTGGCTCGCCGGACACACCCGCTACGTCAACGTCCAGGCCCGCAGCCTGCTCGCGGTCCTCAACACCGGCGCCGCCGCGAGAAGCGTCTGAACCGCTCGAACCACTCGGAGAACCGAGTCCGACAACCGAATGCGAAAACAATTCAGGCCCTGTCCGGTGGAGGTTCCACCGGACAGGGCCTGAATGCGAAGGGAGTTACCGGCTCGCGGCGAGCCGAGTGGTCATCGGGGTCCACTTCTTGGGGTTGATGCGCCAGTCCACCGGCTCCTGCTTGGTGGCGACGTTGACGCGGTTCCACAGGTTGACCAGACCGATGTGCAGGACGATGGCGCCCAGCTCCGTCTGGTTCCAGTGCTTGGCGGCCTCGTTCCAGACGTCGTCCGGGACCGGGTCCTCCTGGTCGTTGATGCGCGTGGCGGCCTCGGCCAGCGCCAGTACGGAGCGCTCGGCGTCGGTGAAGCAGGTCTGCTCCCGCCAGGCCTCCACCAGCGGCAGGCGGAAGTCCTCTTCGCCGGCCTCCTCGAACTCGCGCTTCTTCACGGGGATCTGGACCGGACGGCCGTTGATCTGGCTCACCCGCAGGTGGATGAGCACCAGCGTCTGCAACGGCACACCAACGTTGTTGATGGCCTTGACCAGCTCGCGCATGGGCGGCAGAACATCGGGAACGACCAGCGACGGGTTAGGCATCCGCGGCGACATCGGTAATTCTCCTTCGATCGGGATCGGGATCAGCTTGCCCGCACGGGCAGTCTTTTCTCAACTAATGCGAATTCCACCGGTTAACCGATATCCGGAGCTCCGGCGGCTCGGGCGAGTGCTTCATGAAGTCGTTTGTCGGCCGTTTGTCCCGCCTCCCATTGAACGCCGATCGCAAAGGGGTGCCCGGTGACTTCGACGACCTCGACGGTGCCGTCCTGGGCCCAGCCGGTGGCGGTCAGGCCGGCGCCGAGCCGGTCGACGGCCTGGTGGTGGTGGCAGGCCGTCTCCGGCTCTTCCTCGTCGAGGACGCCGGCGATCCGGCTGCCCGGCTCCAGCTTCAGCCGGTGACGGCCGAGCGTGAAGGTGGGCGTCCCCGGGCGGTGGCCGTCGTGGCCCGTGACGTCCGGCAGGTGCTGGTGCAGGCCGCCGCCGTGCAGCACGTTGAGCAGCTGCATGCCGCGGCAGATGGCCAGCACGGGCAGTCGGGCCTCAAGTGCCGTGCGTACCAGAGTCAGTTCGACCCGGTCGGCGTCCGGGGTCATCGCCCGGGTCACCGGGTGCGGTTCCGCGCCGTACAGCTCAGGATCCAGGTCGGGGCCGCCCGGCACCAGCAGGCCGTCGAGCCGGTCCGCCAGGCGTTCGACGCCGGGCAGCAGCGGCAGCAGCAGGGGCGTGCAGCCCGCCGCGGCCAGGTAGGCCACGTGCGTCTGCAGCGCCAGGCTGACGACCATGTCGCTGCCCTGCAGCGTGACCGGCGCGGTCCGCGCGCAGATCCCGACCACCGGACGCCCGGCGCTCGCCGGGTCATTCACGACTGAATTCATGACCACCCTCATGGGTCCGGGTTCAACTGAGGACAATGCGCAGATGAAACAACCGCTTCCGCGGACCGTCATCGTCGTCAAAATTAGCCATGGGCGCGAAGTGGAGGCCAACGTTCATAACGGGGCCGACCAGGCCTGTTGAACGGAATCGCACTCCTGGTACCACAGGCGGGAAGCATTTTATGCCCGTAATCCCTTGCAGCCCATTCAACCGAGGTGACCATGATCGAGGCCAAGAACCTCACGAAACGCTACGGTGACAAGACCGCCGTGAACGACCTGTCGTTCACCGTCGAGCCCGGCCGGGTCACCGGCTTCCTGGGCCCCAACGGGGCGGGCAAGTCCACCACCATGCGGCTGTTGCTGGGGCTCGACCGGCCCGACAGCGGCGAGGCCACCATCAACGGCGTGCACTACCAGGAGCTTTCGCGGCCCCTGCGGGTGGTCGGCGCGCTGCTGGAGGCCCGCGCCGTGCACACCGGCCGCAGCGCCTACGACCACCTGCTCTGCCTCGCCCAGACCCAGGGCATCGGCAAGCGCCGGGTGGAGGAGGTCATCGAGCAGGTCGGTCTCGGGTCGGTGGCCCGCAAGCGGGCGGGCGGCTTCTCGCTCGGCATGGGTCAGCGGCTGGGCATCGCCGCCGCGCTGCTCGGCGACCCCGCGGCGCTGATCCTGGACGAACCGGTCAACGGCCTCGACCCCGAGGGCATCCTCTGGATCCGGAACCTGATGAAGTCGCTCGCGGCCGAGGGCCGCGCCGTCTTCGTCTCCAGCCACCTGATGAACGAGATGGCCGTCACCGCCGAGCACCTCATCGTCATCGGCCGCGGCCGGCTGGTCGCCGACTGCTCCACCGAGGAGTTCATCGAGCGCAGCACCGAGCAGAGCGTCCTGGTGAAGACCCCCGACCGGGAGCAGCTCGCCGAGCTGCTGCGGGCCGAGGGCGCCACCGTCACCGACGCGGAGGACGGCGACCTGGACGTCACCGGGCTCGAGGCGCCCCGCATCGCCGAACTCGCCGCCGCCGGCGGCCTGGTGCTGCACGAGCTGGCGACCCGCCGCGGATCGCTGGAGGAAGCCTTCATGGAACTGACCAAGGACGCCGTCGAGTACGACACCGACGTGCCCACCGCCGGAGGTGTGAAGTGACCGCCGTGACCGCATCCGCCCCCGCGACCGCACCCGTCGCCGACGAGCGAAAGGCCGGCTTCAGCCGGCTGATGCTCTCGGAGTGGACGAAGATCCGCTCCGTCCGCTCCACCGTCTGGTCGCTCGCCATCCTGATCGTGCTCACCCTGATCTTCACCGTGGTGTTCATGGAGATGGGTGTCGCCAACTGGGACAAGAGCAGCGCCTCGCAGCAGGCCGAGATGAGGCTCGACCCGACCGGCACCATCCTCGGCAGTGGCATCCTGCTCAGCCAGCTCGCCGTCTGCGTGCTGGGCGTGATGGTCATCGCCTCCGAGTACTCCACCGGCATGATCCGGGCCAGCCTGCTCGCGGTGCCCCGGCGGGTGCCGGTGCTTGCGGCCAAGGGCGCCGTCTTCGGGCTCGTCGTCCTGGTGGTGGGCGAGGTGACCTCGTTCGCGTCGTTCTTCATCGGCGCGCCGATCCTGCACGGCAAGGCGCCGGTCTCGCTCGGCGACACCGGCGTCCTGCGCGCCGTCTTCGGCTGCGGCCTCTACCTGGCGCTGCTCGGCCTGTTCGCACTCGCGATCGGTGCGATCATCCGGCACACGGCGGCGAGCATCACCGGCGTCATCGGCTTCGTCCTGGTGCTGGAGCCGATGGCCCGCATGCTGCCCGGCAGCGTGGGCAAGCACATCCACAGCTACCTCCCCACGGAGGCCGGCTACCTCATCACCCAGCAGCACTCGCGCGCGGGCGACGTGCTGGGGCCGTGGCAGGGCCTCGGGGTGCTCGCGCTCTGGACGGCCGTCCTGCTGGTCGTCGCGGCGGCGCTGCTGCGCCGCAGGGACGCCTGACCTCGGCACCCACCCGCGGGTGTCCGCCGACCGGCGGGCACCCGCGGACGTGTTTCCAGAGAGCGTCAACCTGCCCTCGACTGCAGCTAAAGACCCTCTTGCCACCCTCGTGATGAGCGGCAGCAGAGAGGGAGTGAACGGAATGGCTCAGAGCAACGGGCAAGCCGTCTTGATAACGAGTGCATTCAGCTCCGTCAGGACGGAGATCGCCGATTCCTCGGCGCGCAGCGAATTCGACCTGAAGAACTTCGAGAAACTGCCGGCACGCGATGTCCCCATCAACGCGCTGTCGACCGGAGTAGCCCTGCGCCAGGGCGGAACGGACTCCGCTCACATCCAACTTCTCATAGATGCGGCGGGCACGGCGGAACTGCCGCCCATTCTCGTCCAGATGGACGGGTACCGCGTCATCGACGGCCTGCACCGGGTGGAGGCGGCCCGGCTGCGGGGCGACACCAGCATCAAGGCGCGCTTCCTCGACTGCTCCGACTCCGAGGCGCTCGTCATCGGCATGAAGGCGAACGGCTCGCACGGCCTGCCGCTGTCGAAGTCCGACCGCGTGTCCGGCGCCCGGCGGGTCCTCACCTCGCACCCGGACTGGTCCGACCGGGCCATCGCCGGGATCACGGGGCTGAGCGCGAAGACGATCGCGTCGCTGCGCGACCGGTCGGCGGACGTGCCCCTCGACGGCAAGCGCATCGGCCGGGACGGCCGACGGCGCCCGGTGGACGCGGCCGAGGGCAGGCGGCGCGCCGCCGAGTACATCACCGCGCATCCGAACGCCCCGCTGCGCCAGGTCGCCCGGGAGACCGACGTGTCCCTCGGCACGGTGCACGACGTGAGCGCACGGCTGCGGCGCGGCGACAGCCCCGAGCGGGACGGGCGCCGCAGGCCCGCCGCCCAACCCCAGCCGCTGCAGCCCGTGCAGCCCATGACGCCCGTGCAGCCCATGGCGCCCGTCCGGCCCATGCACGCCGGGCACCCGGTACGGCCGGCCGACGACACGGCGAGGCCCGCCGCCCTGGTGTCCGGCGGCGGGCCCCGGGTGCCGCTGCGGGTGGCGCCCAGCCCCGACGGTGCGCCCGTGCACCGCCGGAACCACACCGACGCGCCGCCCTCGTGGGCGACGGTCGCGGCCAAGATGGCCACCGACCCCGCCATCCGCTACAACGCGGGCGGCAGGGAGTTCCTCCGCTGGATGCAGCTGCACGCCACCGACCCCGACGAGGAGTGGCGTGAGCTGGTCGACGCGGTGCCCTCGCACTGGCTCGGCGTCGTCGCCCCGATCGCCGAGCGCATCGCCCGGGAGTGGGGCCTGCTCGCCGAACGGCTCAAGGCCAAGCAGGACATGGTGCCGTGACCCCCCGCCCTCACCGTGACGGCGCCGGTGCCGCGGACGCCACCCTGAGGTGTCCCGCGGCCCGGCGCCGTCCGGCGGGAGCCGGAACCGGGTTCACGGAGGCACACCCCGGGTGGCCCACCACGGTGGCCGGGGGTTCGAGCTCGGGCAGTGCGAGCAGGACCGGCGGGTCGGACAGCCGGCTCGGGCGCAACCGCACCGCCGCGCTGGTGACGGTGTCGGCGGCCACGGCCACGGTGGCCACACCGTGCCCGCCGACCAGCGAGGTCCGTCCGGACCGCCGGTCCGGCCCGATGCCGTCGGCCACCGCCACCGCGAGCAGGTACCAGCTCCCCTCAGGGACGTCCTGCAGCGAGTAACAGGACGGACGGCCGCTCGGTACGTCGACGACGACCGCGGCGACGGACGGGTGCTGCACGATGGGCGTGGGGAAGGCCCCCAGGTACACCTGGGCGTTCCCGTGGCCCTCCGGCAGGCTGATCGTGCCCGCGACCGTGCCGAACCCCGTCCAGGCGCTCGGCTCCGGCCCCGGCAGACCCTCCCCGCCCTCCCGCGCCAGCCTGCGGAAGCGGCTGGGCGACACCCCGACACTGGCCGTGAAGGAATTGGTGAAGGAACCGACGCTGTTGTATCCCACCGCGAAGGAGACGTCGGTGATGCTCATCGAGGTGGTCTCGATGAGCCGTTTGGCCTGATGAATGCGGATGGCGGCGAGGAATCTTCCGGGCGTGAGTCCGGTCTCCTCCTTGAACAGCCGCGTGAAATAGAAACGGCTGAGCAGTGCGCTGTCGGCGATTTCCGCGAGAGTCAGTGGCTCACCGTAACGCCGCCGAATGTACTCGATCGCCCTTTCTACTGCTTTATCCATATGCGCCTCACTAGTCTCGAACCAAGCAGCAGAATGACGCGAGACCGTCGCGCTCAACTCGAGTAATGCTAGTGATCACTGCTGAACGGCATGAACGCCGTGAACTCGGGTGGTTCTCCGAACGGATGCCGTGAACGACAGAACCCCAGCTCAGGATCTACCTGATCTGGGGTCCCAGTGGAGCCGCTTTCGGGATTCGAACCCGAGACCTACGCATTACGAGTGCGTTGCTCTGGCCATCTGAGCTAAAGCGGCGTGCTGCCCACACCATGGTGCGGTCGGCAACGTCGGTAAGTCTACACAGTATCCGGGGGTGCTTCGTACCCGCCCCCGGACCGCAGGGGTCCGGGGGCGGGCGGACCGGGCTACGAGCAGCGCTTCCCGGCCGCCGGCGGGGTGCCGTGCAGCAGGTACGTGTCGATCGCCGTGTCGATGCACGCGCTGCCGCGGCCGTAGGCGGTGTGCCCGTCACCGACGTACGTCAGCAGACGCCCCGAGGAGAGCTGGCGGGACAGGGACCGCGCCCAGCGATAGGGCGTCGCCGGGTCCCGGGTGGTGCCGACCACCACGATCGGTGCCGCGCCCTTCGCCGCGATGCGGTGCGGTTCGCCCGTGGCCCGCACCGGCCAGTACGCGCAGTTCAGCGAGGCCCAGGCCAGACCGGCGCCGAACACCGGGGACGCCTTCTCGAACGCGGGCAGCGCCTGGCGCACCCGGCCGGCGCCGGTGAAGGCGGGCGGCAGGTCCAGGCAGTTCACGGCGGCGTTGGCCGGCATCAGATTGCTGTACCGGCCCTGCGCGTCGCGCTCGTAGTAGCTGTCGGAGAGCACGAGCAGGCCCGCGCCGTCGTTCTCCTTCATCGCCGAGTTCAGCGCCTCGCGCAGCTGCTCCCACGACCCCTGGTCGTACATCGCCGCGATCACGCCGGTGGTGGCCGGCGACTCGCCGAGCCTGCGGCCGTCCGCATCGCCCGCCGGGACGGGGTGGGCGTCCAGCCTGCGGAAGAACGCGGTGAGGTGGGCGCCGACCTGCGCGGGTGTCGTCCCCCTGCCGCCGAGCGGGCAGTCCGCGTGCCTGACGCAGTCCTTCGCGAACGCCTGGAACGCCGTCTCGAAGCCGGCCGTCTGGTCCAGGTTCAGCCTGCGGGCGTCCAGAGAGGGGTCCATCGCGCCGTCCAGGACCATACGGCCGACCCGCTGCGGGAACAGCCCGGCGTACGTCGCCCCGAGGAAGGTGCCGTACGAGGCCCCCACGTAGTCCAGCTTCCGGTCACCCAGCACCGCCCGCAGGATGTCCATGTCCCGGGCCGCCTCGATGGTGGAGACGTGCCGCAGCAGCCGCGCCGAGTGCGCCCCGCAGCTCTCCGCGAACCTCCGGTCCGCCGCGACCAGCGCGTTCTCCTCCTTCGCGTCGTCCGGCGTCAGGTCCGTCTGTGTGTACGCGTCCATCTGACGGCCGTCGAGACACTTCACCGGCTCGCTGCGGGCGACACCCCGCGGGTCCATCGCGACCATGTCGTAGCGGGCGCGGACCGCGGCCGGGTAGCCGACACCCGCGTAGCTCTGGAGGTAGTCGACCGCCGAGCCGCCCGGGCCGCCCGGGTTGACCAGCAGCGAGCCGAGCGGCCTGCCCTTCCCGGTGGCCGGCTTGCGGGCGACCGCCAGCCGGACGTCCCCGGCACCGGGCCGGGCGTAGTCCAGCGGGGCCTTCATCGTCGCGCACTGGAAGCCGGGGGCGCCGCAGCTGCGCCACCGCAGCCGCTGCCCGTAGTACGGCGCCAGCGCCGACGGTGTCGAACGCGGCAGCGCGGCCAGCGCCGCGTCCACCGCACCGTCGGCCGACGCGGTCGAGCTCCCGGAGGAGCAGGCGGACACGAGGAGGGCGGCGGCCGTGAGGAGGGTGGCCGTGAGGCGGCGGGGAGAGGGCCTGGTGTGCATCAGGCGAGCGTAACGCTGTGCGACGAGCCAGGTGCGGTGCGTGCGAATCGTGGCTCGTACGAGGGACATCGCCGCCTCCTTCGGTCACCCCGCCCGCAGCGCCATGGTCATCGCCTCCACCGCGAGCAGCGGGGCCACGTTGCGGTCCAGGGCCTCGCGGCACGCTGCGATCGCCTCGATGCGGCGGAGCGTGGACTCCGGAGAGCCGGACCGGGCCAGCCGCTCCAGGACGTCCTCGGCGTCGGCGTTGGCGATGGCCACGCGGGAGCCGAGCTGGAGGGCGAGGACGTCGCGGTAGAAGGCGGTCAGGTCGCCGAGGGCGACGTCGAGGCTGTCGCGCTGCGTGCGGGTTCTGCGGCGCTTCTGCATGTCCTCGAGGTCCTTCATCACGCCCGCCGTCCCGCGCGGCAGCCGGCCGCCCTGGGCCGCGCCCAGCGCCGCCTTCAGCTCCTCGGTCTCCTTGCCGTCCATCTCCTCGGCGAGCTGCTTGGCGTCCTCCGCCGCGGCGTCGACCAGTTCCTGCGCGGCTCTCAGGCAGGAACCGACCTCGTCCAGCCGCAGCGGCAGCTTCAGCACGGCGGCACGGCGCTCGCGGGCCGCCGGGTCGGTGGCCAGGCGGCGGGCCCGGTCGACGTGGCCCTGGGTGGCGCGGGCGGCAGCCTCGGCGACCTGCGGCTCGACGCCGTCACGGCGCACGAGCATGTCGGCGACCGCCTCCACGGACGGCGTGCGCAGGTTCAGGTGGCGGCAGCGGGAGCGGATGGTCGGCAGGGCGTCCTCGACGGAAGGCGCGCACAGCAGCCACACCGTGCGCGGGGCGGGCTCCTCGACGGCCTTGAGGACGGCGTTGGCCGACTTCTCGTTCAGCCGCTCGGCGTCCTCGACCAGGATGATCTGCCAGCGGCCGTTCGCCGGCGCGGTGAACGACTTGCGGACCGTGTCCCGCATGTCCTTCACCAGGATCTCGGAGCCGACCGCGGCGACCGTGGTGACGTCCGCGTGGGTGCCGAGCAGCGCCGTGTGGCAGCCGTCGCAGAAGCCGCAGCCCGGTGAGCCGCCCAGGGCGCGGTCGGGGCTCACGCACTGCAGGGCGGCGGCGAAGGCCCGCGCCACCTGGACACGGCCCGCTCCGGGCGGTCCCGTGAACAGCCAGGCGTGCGTCATCCGCGACGTCTCGGGCAGCGGCTCGTCGGCCGCGGCGGCCGTGACGAGGGCATCGGCGTCCCGCGCGGCTCCGTCGAGCACCGCGCTCACCTTCTCCTGCCCGACGAGGTCGTCCCACACGGTCATGGGTCACGCCGCCCTTCCGTCACACTCCGCGTTCCCCGTCCATTGTGCGGGTGGGCACCGACAACCCGGTGTGCGCCGACGAGGGGGGACGGCGTCCGGCGAGCGCCGGGCCTCAGCCCCGCCGGCCCCGGCCGCGCCCCTTGCGGCCTTCCTCGTCGCGGTCACCGTGGTCCGGCTCGCCGTACGACCCCAGCAGCTCGTCCGCCAGCGTCGGCAGGTCGTCCAGCGGGGTCTCCTCGGCCCAGTCGGGACGCGGCCGGCGGCGCGGCGTGCCGTCGGCGTCGAGCTGGGGCATCTCGCGCGTACGGTCCTCGGAGCCGTCGGGGCCCGCGCCGGTCCGTTCGTCCCGGAAGAAGCCGGACGGCATCCGGTCCGCCGGGTCCCCGCCCCGCACGGGCGGCAGCACGGCCGTCTCGTCGGCCGCCCCGGAACCCACCGGCGGCAGCACGGCCGTCTCGTCCGCGGCACCGGGAGGCACGGCGGGCAGTACGGCGGTCTCGTCCGCGGCACCCGCAGCCGCCGGCGGCTGCGGCAGCTCGGCGGTCACCTCGGAGTCGGAACGGGACTCGGGCGCGCGCGCCGAACGGCCGTCGCCCCCGCCGTGCGCGCGGTCCTCGCGCACCGGGCGCAGCACCGCCGTCTCCTCCACGGCCGACTCGGGCGCACCGGCACCCGGCTCCCGCCCGCCCGGTGACACCACCGGCGTCGGGACCGTCGCCGCGTCCGGGACCACGCCCGGCGCCGTCGGCCGCGGGCTGCTGGGCCTGCGGGCCGCCGCGTCGGCCGCCGCCGCGGCCTCGGTCGCCTGTCGGCGGGCCTCCTCGGCACGCAGCAGGGCCTCCTCGGCCTTGCGCTGCGCCTCCAGCCGCCGGGCGTCCTCCTCGGCGCGCAGCCGGGCCTGCCGGGCCTCTTCCTCGGCGCGCAGCCGGGCCTCCTCCTCGGCCTGCTTGCGGCGCCGCTCCTCCTCGGCCCTGCGGCGGGCCTCCTCCTCGGCGCGGGCCTTCTCCTCGGCGAGCAGCCGCTGCCGCTCCTCCTCCGCGCGCCGGGCGGCTTCGGCGGCCCGCTGCCGGGCCTCCTCGGCCTGCCGTTCGGCCTCGCGGCGCTGCGCCTCCTCCAGCTCGCGGCGCTTGCGCTCCTCCTCCTCGGCGCGCAGCCGGGCCAGCTGCTCCTGGCGCTCCCGCTCCAGGCGCTCCTCCTCGGCCTTGCGCGCGGCCTCCTCCTCGGCCTTGCGGCGGGCCTCCTCCTCGGCCTTCCGCCGGGCCTCCTCCTGGGCCTCGATCTCGGCCTCGGACAGCGGCAGCACGGTGTCGAGCCGGTGCCGGATCACCGTGGTGACGGACTCGGGCTCCTGGCCCGCGTCCACGACCAGGTAACGGCCCGGGTCGGCGGCGGCCAGCGTGAGGAAACCGGCCCGCACGCGCGCGTGGAACTCCGCCGGCTCCGACTCCAGCCGGTCGGGCGCCTCGGTGAAGCGCTCGCGCGCGGTCTCCGGGGACACGTCGAGCAGGACGGTGAGGTGCGGGACGAGACCGTTGGTGGCCCAGCGGTTGATGCGGGCGATCTCCGTCGGGGACAGGTCCCGGCCGGCGCCCTGGTAGGCCACGGACGAGTCGATGTAGCGGTCGGAGATCACCACGGCGCCGCGCTCCAGGGCGGGGCGTACGACGGTGTCGACGTGCTCCGCGCGGTCGGCGGCGTACAGCAGCGCCTCCGCGCGGTGCGACAGGCCGGCCGAGGACACGTCCAGCAGGATCGAGCGCAGTCGCTTGCCCACGGGCGTCGCCCCCGGCTCGCGGGTGAGCACGACCTCGTGGCCCTTTGCTCGGATCCACTCGGCGAGCGCCTCGGCCTGGGTGGACTTGCCGGCGCCGTCGCCGCCCTCCAGGGCGATGAAGAAGCCGGTGGCCGCCGGGACGGTGTCCGGGTCGTCGCCGCCGAGCAGGGCGTCCCTGAGGTCCTGACGCAGCGGGATGCCGGAACGGTCGTCGACCTTGGCGAGCACCAGGACCGCCACCGGCAGCAGCAGCGCGCCGACCAGCATCAACGTGAAGGACGCGCCGCCGTGGGCGAAGACGAACTTGCCGTTCTCCAGGCGGTGCCGGCCGATCAGCCCCGCGACCACGGGGGCGACGAGCGCGCCGAGCGCTATGAAGACCCGGACGACCGCGTGCAGGTGCTCGGTGATCCGCGGCCGGCGGAAGTCCTCGGTCTCCTGGTCGAGCAGGATGTGCCCGGTGTTGGCGGCCACACCCGCGCCGACACCGGCGAGGGTGACGATCAGCACCACGGTGGTGACGTCCGGGACCAGCCCGGCGGCCAGCAGCGCGATGCCGGTGAAGGCGATGGCGAGGGCCAGCAGCCGGCGGCGCGACAGCGACGGCAGCAGCGAGGGGGCCGTCCGGATACCGGCGGCCACGCCCCCGGTGAGGCCCAGCACCAGCAGGCCGTACAGGACCGGGCCGCCGCCCATGTCCTTGGCGTGCAGCACGCACACCGAGACGGCAGCCGCGATCGCCCCCGCGACTGCGGCGCAGGCCGGGACGAGCAGCGGGATGGCGCCCGTACGGCCCTTGTCGACGCCGGCGCCGGTGCGCGGACGGCGCAGGCCCTCCAGCGGGGACCGCGGGCGCGGGGTGCGCGTGTCGGGCAGCTCCAGGAAGGTCAGCACGGACAGCGAGGCCGCGAACAGGCCCGCCGCCACATACGACGCGAGGGCCGCCTGATGCTGGTCGAACCAGGCCACGCCCGTGCCCAGCAGGTTGTTCAGCAGGGAGGCGACGACCAGGGCGGCGGCGGCCAGCGGGACCGCGAGGAAGCCGGTGCGCAGCGCGAGGCGGCGCAGCGCGTCCAGGTGGTCCGGCAGCGGCCGTACGGTCGCCCCCTCGGGCGGCGGGGCGGGCAGCAGGGCCGGGGCCGCGCTCTCCCGGCACACCGTCCACAGCCGCTCGGCGACGCCCGTGACGAACACGGTGACGAGCAGGACCGCCAGTGCGTCGTCCGGGGTCCAGTCGATCCACAGCGGCGCGACGATCAGCAGCGCGGCGCGCACGCCGTCGGCGCCGACCATGGTCCAGCGGCGGTCGAGCGGGCCCTCCTGGGCGGTGAGCGTGGTCAGCGGGCCGAGGAGGACCGCGCCGAACAGCAGCACGGCGAGGATGCGCGCCGCGAAGACCGTCGCCACTGCGAACGCCACGCCCCGATAGCCGCCGCCGAACGCGCTCTCGCTGATCGCCGCCTGGAGGACGAGGACGACCAGGACGAGGAGGGCGAGGGTGTCTCCGACACCGCTCACCAGCTGCGCGCTCCACAGGCGCCGCAACTGCGGTCGGCGCAGCAGAGAACGGACGGCACGCTCGCGGGAGTCCGCGACCAGGGTGTCGTCCGGGGCTGGGGTGTGGGCCGTTGGCTGCTCGGCTCGCGTCATGCGTTCAGCCTATCCGCAGGCACCGACACCACACCTCGCCCGTCCTGACATGAACGCGCCCCGACATCAAAGTGATGCCGGGGCGTTCGCTCTGCGAAGCCTGACCGGGCGTTCTCCGGTTCGCCGGACTCTCCGCCCGCCGGGGTGTCAGCCCTCGGCGCCGGAAGCCGTCGCCTTCTTGGCGGCCGTCTTCTTGACCGTGGTCTTCTTGGCGGCGGCCGTCGTCTTCTTGGCGGCGGTCTTCTTGGCGGCGGTCTTCTTCGCCGGGGCCGCCTTCTTGGCCGGCGCCTTCTTCGCGGTCTTCTTGGCGGGGCCCTTCGCACGCTTCTCGGCGAGCAGTTCGAAGCCGCGCTCCGGAGTGATCGTTTCGACACTGTCACCCGAGCGGAGGGTGGCGTTGGTCTCGCCGTCGGTGACGTACGGGCCGAAGCGGCCGTCCTTGACCACGACCGGCTTGCCCGAGACCGGGTCCTCGCCGAGCTCCTTCAGCGGCGGCTTGGCGGCGGCCCGGCCCCGCTGCTTCGGCTGGGCGTAGATGGCCAGCGCCTCTTCGAGGGTGATCGTGAAGAGCTGCTCCTCGGCCTGGAGCGAGCGCGAGTCCGTGCCCTTCTTCAGGTACGGGCCGTAGCGGCCGTTCTGCGCGGTGATCTCCTGGCCCTCGGCGTCGGTGCCGACGACGCGCGGCAGGGACATCAGCTTCAGCGCGTCGTCGAGCGTCACCGTGTCGAGCGACATCGACTTGAAGAGCGAGGCCGTGCGCGGCTTGACCGCGTTCTTGCCGGTCTTCGGGGTGCCCTCGGGGAGCACCTCGGTGACGTACGGGCCGTAGCGGCCGGCCTTGGCGACGATCTGGTGGCCCGTCGCCGGGTCGGTGCCCAGCTCGAAGTCGCCGCTGGGCTTGGCCAGCAGCTCCTCGGCCAGCTCGACGGACAGCTCGTCCGGCGCCAGGTCGTCCGGGATGTCGGCGCGCTGGTGCTGTTCGGTGTCCTTCTCGCCCCGCTCGATGTACGGGCCGTAGCGGCCGACGCGGAGCACGATGTCGTTGCCCACCGGGAACGAGGACACCTCGCGCGCGTCGATTGCGCCCAGGTCCGTCACCAGCTCCTTGAGGCCGCCGAGGTGGTCCCCGTCGCCGTTGCCGGCGTCGGCCGCGGCGCCCGTGACGTTGCCCTCGCCGAAGTAGAAGCGCTTCAGCCACGGCACGGCCTTCGCCTCACCGGCGGCGATGCGGTCGAGGTCGTCCTCCATCCGGGCGGTGAAGTCGTAGTCGACGAGCCGCCCGAAGTGCTTCTCCAGGAGGTTGACCACGGCGAAGGAGAGGAAGGACGGCACGAGGGCCGTGCCCTTCTTGAACACGTAGCCGCGGTCGAGGATCGTGCCGATGATCGACGCGTACGTCGACGGGCGGCCGATCTCGCGCTCTTCCAGCTCCTTGACCAGGGAGGCCTCGGTGTAGCGGGCCGGGGGCTTGGTGGCGTGCCCGTCGACCGTGATCTCCTCGGCGGACAGCGCGTCGCCCTCGGCGACCTGCGGCAGCCGGCGCTCACGGTCGTCCAGCTCGGCGTTCGGGTCGTCGGCGCCCTCGACATAGGCCTTCAGGAAGCCGTGGAAGGTGATCGTCTTGCCGGAGGCGCTGAACTCGACGTCCCGGCCGTCGGCCGCGGTGCCGCCGATCCGCACGGTGACGGAGTTACCGGTCGCGTCCTTCATCTGGGAGGCGACGGTCCGCTTCCAGATCAGCTCGTACAGCTTGAACTGGTCGCCCGTCAGGCCGGTCTCCGCGGGCGTGCGGAAACGATCACCCGAGGGGCGGATCGCCTCGTGCGCCTCCTGGGCGTTCTTGACCTTGCCGGCGTACGTCCGCGGCTGCGGCGGCAGGTAGTCGGCGCCGTACAGCTGCGTGACCTGCGCACGGGCCGCCGCGACCGCCGTGTCGCTCAGCGTCGTGGAGTCCGTACGCATGTACGTGATGTAGCCGTTCTCGTACAGCTTCTGCGCGACCTGCATGGTCGCCTTCGCGCCGAAGCCGAGCTTGCGGCTGGCCTCCTGCTGCAGCGTCGTCGTACGGAACGGGGCGTACGGCGAACGGCGGTACGGCTTGGACTCGACGGAGCGCACGGAGAACCGGGTGTTCTCCAGCGCGGCGGCGAGGGCGCGGGCGTTCGCCTCGTCGAGGTGGAGGGTGTTCGCGCTCTTGAGCTGTCCCAGGGAGTCGAAGTCGCGGCCCTGCGCGACCCGCCTGCCGTCGACGGTCTGCAGGCGGGCCACCAGCGACGACGGGTCCGACGGATCCCCTGCGCGGCCGGTCGCGAAGGTGCCCGTCAGGTCCCAGTACTCGGCGGAACGGAACGCGATGCGCTCGCGTTCCCGCTCGACGACGAGACGGGTCGCGACGGACTGCACGCGGCCGGCGGACAGCCGGGGCATGACCTTCTTCCACAGGACCGGCGAGACCTCGTAGCCGTAGAGGCGGTCGAGGATGCGGCGGGTCTCCTGGGCGTCGACCATGCGCTGGTTGAGGTCGCGCGGATTGGCGACGGCCTCACGGATCGCGTCCTTGGTGATCTCGTGGAAGACCATCCGCTTGACCGGGACCTTGGGCTTCAGGACCTCCAGGAGGTGCCACGCGATGGCCTCGCCCTCGCGGTCCTCATCGGTGGCGAGGAAGAGTTCGTCGGAGTCCTTCAGCAGGTCCTTGAGCTTCTTGACCTGCGCCTTCTTGTCGGCGTTGACGACATAGATCGGCTCGAAGTCATGGTCTACGTCCACACCGAGGCGACGGACCTCGCCGGTGTACTTCTCGGGCACCTCCGCGGCGCCGTTGGGGAGGTCGCGGATGTGCCCGACACTCGCTTCGACGACGTAGCCGGGGCCGAGGTAGCCCTTGATCGTCTTCGCCTTGGCAGGCGACTCGACGATGACGAGTCGGCGGCCGCCCTGTGCGGTCTCGCTGGTCGGGGACAACTTCGCTCTTCTCTCCGGATCGACGCTGGGGCCTCCCCAGGGCTTCCTCCCGGGGTCGCGGCGTGCTGCTGGCTCATGTGACGCTGCGGAGTGTGACGGTACATCCCGCTCCCGTGTCAAACGGGAAAAGCCCACAACGGCCACTCGAACGGTAACCCGACTACCGCCCTTCCTGCCGCCCGGACTACCGGGTACCCCCTTGTCCCCTGTCCGGAGCGTGACGCTCCCCTTACTGTCGCGGCACCGCCGCGGACCGGCGCCCGCCGATGTCAGAGGCGGGAAAGGCAGTACACACCGAGGGCCAGAGCGACCGTCCCGGACACGCTCGCGAGGGTGGCCGATGCGACCTGGTTCACACCCTGGGCCACCGGCTCGCGCCGCCTCAGGCGAACCCCCGTCCATGCCAGCAGAGCGCCTCCGAACAGGGCGAACACCGCTCCCGCGAAGATCGCCGGCCCGCTCTCCATGTCCGCCCGCCCTTCCGTGCCACCCGGCTCTGCCCAGCGCGGGGAGGGTGGCACGCGGGGGTGACGAGCGGGCGACATCGGGGTGAACGGAAGGCCGGGACTTTTCCGTACACGGGTTCGATATACGCCGTCCGTCCCACGGCACCCATATTTTTCCGGCCGTTTTACCGCCCCGGCGCGTTCCAGCTCGTGCCACGGGCGTACGACCATGATCCGAACGCGCTACGACGGCACGGTACCCGGCGTGCGGCACCCGCGCCTCGGCACGGCGCGCGGTTCAGCGCACCGGCTCCAGGTACCCCTGCTCCACCAGCAGCCGGATCTGTGCCGGGGTCCGGTCGCGGAGCAGCACCGGGTCCTCGCCCATGAGCTGGGCGATGGCGTCCAGGATCCGGCCCGCGCTCAGCGTGCCGTCGCACACGCCCGCGAAACCGGCGCCGACCGTGTCCACCTTGGTCGCCCGGCGCATCCCGCGGTGCTGGCGCAGCACCACGTGCTCCGGGTCCTCGGCGCCGGGCAGCCCGACCTGCTCCTGGACCACTTCCGCGGCGAGCGCGAAGTGACTGTCGAGCAGCGCCGCGTCGTCGTGCTCCCGGAGATAGTCGAGCCGCTCGAAGTGCGCCCTGATCGCGTCCCCGAGGGGCTGCTCGACCGGGTGCGGCCACTCCTCCACGGTGATCGAGGGCTCCGCCGCCCCCGTCCGGCGCAGCGTGATCCAGCCGAAGCCGACCGCCTTGACCTTGCGCGCCTCGAACTCGTCGAGCCAGGCGTCGTAGCGCGCCTGGTACTCCGCCGGGTCGCCGCGGTGGTCACCGGCGTCCCTCAGCCACAGCTCGACGTACTGCGTGACGTCCTGCACCTCGCGCTGCACGATCCAGGCATCGCAGCCGCGCGGCACCCACGACCTGAGTCTGTCCTGCCAGTCCTCCCCCGCGACGTGCTGCCAGTTGGCGAGGAACTGCGCGAACCCGCCCTCGTTCAGCCGTTCCCCCGCCTGCTGAACGAGCGAGCGGCACAGATCGTCCCCGCCCATGCCGCCGTCCCGGTACGTCAGCCGGGCACCGGGCGAGATCACGAAGGGCGGGTTGGACACGATCAGGTCGAAGGACTCGTCGTCCCGGACCGGTTCGAACAGTGAGCCCTCGCGCAGCTCGGCGGCGGGCGCACCGGAGAGCGCGAGCGTGAGCGCCGTGATGTGCAGTGCGCGCGGGTTGAGGTCGGTCGCCGTCACGCGCGTGGCGTGCCGGGCGGCGTGCAGGGCCTGGATGCCGGAGCCGGTGCCGAGGTCCAGGGCGGACGCGACGGGTGTGCGGACAGTGATGCCGGCGAGGGTCGTGGAGGCCCCGCCGACGCCCAGGACGACCCCTTCGTCCCGCTGTCCGATGCCGCCCGCGCCGCCGACGGCGCAGCCGAGGTCGGAGACGATGAACCAGTCCTCGCCGTCGGGCCCGCCGTAGGGCCGTACGTCGACGGTCGCGGCCACCTCGTCGCCGCCCACGCGCGTGAGCCAACCGGCCTCCAGCGCGTCCTCGACGGGGAGAACGGCCGCCACGCGCGCGTGGGCGACCGGCTGCTGCAGCAGGAACAGCCGTACGAGTGTCTCCAGCGGTGTGTCGCCGCGGGTCGCCCTGAGGGCGGGCACGGTCTCGCTGCGGGCCAGCGCCGCGTACGCGGGGGCGCCGAGCAGGTCGAGCAGCCCGTCGGCGGTGAAGGAGGCGGCCAGCAGCGCGTCCCGCAGCCGCGCGGCGGTGTCGGTCCGGTCGGAAGCGGGCAGGGGGGCGAGTCCGGAGTCAGTCACGCCCCCATTGTGTCCCGCGCCCCGCCCCGACGACCTCCCCGCACACTCCCGGCGGAGCCGAGGGTCAGCCCGCCGCCGGCGAAGCCGAGGCCGAGATCTTCTTGCAGCTGGCCTGCTCGGCGATCGCGTCCTTGACCTCGCCCTGCTGCAGCTTCGTCAGCGACTCGGTGCCCGCCTGGTGCTTCTTCTCCAGCTCCGTCATCCGCGCGGCGACGTCCTGCAGACCCGAGGCGAACTTCCCCTGGTTCTTGGTGTCGAGCCCGTCGACCTGCTTCTTCAGGTCGCCGTAGGACGCGGCGAGGCTGTTGAAGCTCTTCACGACGTCCTGCAGCCGCTTCGCACCCCCGTCGACCCCGGGAGGCGCCCCCGCGTCGTTGATCGAGGTGGCTATCGCCTTGTAACCGTCGGCCATGTCCTGGAAGGCCTTCGAGTCGGTCTTCTGCAGCGTCTCGGGCTTGGCGGTGTCGGCGGCCGTGGTGCTGATCGCCGCGTTCGCGGCCTTGATCTTCGCGTCCTGCGCGGGCACCGCGTCGCACACCGTCTTCGCCCAGGCGACCAGCTTGGGGTCGGGCCCCTTGTCGCCGCTGCTGCTGGTGCATCCCGACAGCGCCACTACCAGTACCGCACCGCCGGACAGCGCGGCCGTGAGCTTCTTGTTCACCGGATCGGTCCCTTCCATGGCTCTCGGCCCCCGGACCCTACACGGCGGACGCACACCCTCCCCACGCCGTACGCCCCCTAAGGCGCTCTTTGTGACTCTTCGCACCATGAGAGAGAAGGCTCACGGCGTGGGCGCCGCCCCGCACGCGGGCGGGCGGGCCGCACGTCCGTACGTGCGACCCGCCCGCCCGGTGCACAGGCGACCCGGAGCCGGTCTACGAAACCACCGCGGTGTCCGGCGAGTTGGACACCCGCTCGGTCTTCTCCTCGTCACCGACGGCGATTCCGCGCCGCTTGGAGACGTACACGGAGACGACGATCACCAGCAGCGCGAAGACCGCGATCAGGATCCGCACAGCCATGTTCTTGTCGTGGCCGTAGGAGAACTTGATCACCGCCGGCGCGATGAGCAGGGACACCAGGTTCATGACCTTCAGCAGCGGGTTGATCGCCGGTCCGGCGGTGTCCTTGAAGGGGTCGCCGACGGTGTCGCCGATCACCGTGGCCGCGTGGGCCTCACTGCCCTTGCCGCCGTGGTGGCCGTCCTCCACCAGCTTCTTGGCGTTGTCCCAGGCGCCACCGGAGTTGGCCAGGAACACCGCCATCAGCGTGCCCGCGCCGATCGCGCCGGCGAGGTAGGAGCCGAGCGAGCCGACGCCGAGCGTGAACCCGACGAAGATCGGCGCCATGACGGCGAGCAGACCGGGCGTGGCCAGCTCCCTGAGGGCGTCCTTGGTGCAGATGTCGACGACCTTGCCGTACTCGGGCTTCTGGGTGAAGTCCATGATCCCGGGCTTCTCGCGGAACTGCCGCCGCACCTCGAACACGACCGACCCCGCCGACCGGGACACGGCGTTGATCGCCAGTCCGGAGAAGAGGAAGACGACCGCGGCGCCCGCGATCAGGCCGACGAGGTTGTTGGGCTGCGAGATGTCCAGGGACAGGCTGAGCGGCGCCCCCGGACCGGTGAGCTTCACCCCGACGTCGTGCACGTTGGTGGTGATCGCGTCGCGGTACGACCCGAACAGCGCCGACGCGGCGAGGACGGCGGTGGCGATGGCGATGCCCTTGGTGATGGCCTTGGTGGTGTTGCCGACCGCGTCCAGGTTGGTGAGCACCTGCGCGCCGGCGCCCTGGACGTCACCGGACATCTCGGCGATGCCCTGCGCGTTGTCGGAGACCGGCCCGAAGGTGTCCATGGCGACGATCACGCCGACCGTGGTGAGCAGGCCGGTGCCGGCCAGCGCCACCGCGAACAGCGCCAGCATGATCGACGTTCCGCCGAGCAGGAACGCGCCGTACACACCGAGCGCGATGAGCAGCGCGGTGTAGACGGCGGACTCCAGGCCGACCGAGATGCCGGACAGGACGACGGTGGCCGGGCCGGTGAGGGAGGTCTTGCCGATGTCCCGGACCGGGCGGCGGTTGGTCTCGGTGAAGTAGCCGGTCAGCTGCTGGATGACGGCCGCGAGCAGGATGCCGATGGCCACCGCGACCAGGGCGAGGATCCGCGGGTCGCCGCCCTTGCCCTTGATGGCCGCGTCCGTCACACCGTTGAGGCCGGAGTACGTCGACGGCAGGTAGACGAAGACGGCGACGGCGACCAGCACGAGGGAGATCACCGCGGAGATGAAGAAGCCGCGGTTGATCGCGGACATGCCGCTGCGGTCGGTGCGGCGCGGGGCGACCGCGAAGATGCCGATCATCGCGGTGATCACACCGATGGCGGGCACCAGCAGCGGAAACGCCAGCCCGGAGTCACCGAAGGCGACCTTGCCGAGGATCAGCGCGGCCACCAGGGTGACGGCGTACGACTCGAAGAGGTCGGCCGCCATGCCCGCGCAGTCGCCGACGTTGTCGCCCACGTTGTCGGCGATGGTCGCGGCATTGCGCGGGTCGTCCTCCGGAATGCCCTGCTCGACCTTGCCGACCAGGTCGGCGCCGACGTCGGCGGCCTTGGTGAAGATGCCGCCGCCCACACGCATGAACATCGCGATCAGGGCGGCGCCGAGGCCGAAGCCCTCGAGCACCTTCGGTGCGTCGGCCGCGTACACCAGCACCACGCAGGAGGCGCCCAGCAGGCCGAGCCCCACCGTGAACATTCCGACGACGCCGCCCGTGCGAAATGCGATCTTCATCGCGGTGTGCGAGACGGTGGTGAGATCCTTTTCGGGTTCGCCTTCGGCCGGGGTGGCTTCCCGGGCCGCCGCGGCGACACGCACATTGCTGCGCACGGCGAGCCACATGCCGATATAGCCGGTGGCCGCCGAGAACGCCGCTCCGATCAGGAAGAACACCGAGCGTCCGGCACGCTGATTCCAGTCGTCCGCGGGCAGCAGCATGAGCAGGAAGAAAACGATCACGGCGAATACGCCGAGCGTGCGCAGCTGCCGGGCGAGATACGCCTTGGCGCCTTCCTGGACCGCCTCGGCGATCTGCTTCATGCTGTCGGTGCCCTCGCCGGCCGCCAGCACCTGGCGCACCAGGACGCCCGCGACCACCAGCGCGGCCAGGGCGACGGCCGCGATGACGGCCACCATGATCCGGTTGTCGTCGGTCAGGACCGCGGCTGCGAGGGAAGTGGGGTGACCCAACTGATGAGGGGAAGAAAGCCCCGCCATTCGTCCTCCTTGACGCTTGGGCTGAGCTCAAGATGTGGACGGATTCTAGGTACCCGCGTGTGATCGCAACAGAGCACGGTAAACGGAATTGGCCTCAACCGGCTCAGCAGGAAAATGATCGAGGTCCCAGCGGGGAACCCGAATGGAGTAATGCCCTCGGGGCATTGACGCGACACATTGATGCTTGATCAAAGCGGTGGCGGCTGATCGTGAATTCCTTCACGAATTCCACGACCGCCGGCCGAGCGGCTCGCGAGGGTGTCGGAAAAAGCAGCGAGGGCCCTGCTGAGCAGGGCCCTCGGGAGTGTGCGCCAAGCGTCAGAGAAGCGCCGTGACCGGCGGGGTCGTCGGCCAGGTCATGCGGATCAGGCCGCCGTTGCGGCTGGTGGAGACCTCCACGTCGTCGACGAGGCCGCTGATGACCGCGAGGCCCATCTCGTCCTCCTCGGCCTCCGCGTCACCGTCGGGCGCGTCGCCGGGCGTGTCGCCGCCCGGAGCGGCGTGCGGAGCCGCGTCGCCGACCTCGATGGAGAACTGTTTCTCCTCTTCGATCAGCGCGACCTTCACCGGTGCGGTGATGTCGTGGCTCTGGTGCAGTCCGACGGCACGGGAGCAGGCCTCGCCCACGGCGAGCCGGACCTCGTCCAGCACGGCCTCGTCCACCCCGGCCCTGCGCGCCACCGCTGCCGCCACCAGCCGGGCGGTCCGGACGTGCTCGGGCAGCGCGCTGAAGCGGAGTTCGACGGTGGCCATGCATCCCCCTCGCGACTACGGGCGTGCGATCGGGGGCGGGGCCGCGCAGAGCCCGTACCCCCTGGTGTGCTTCAGTGCCCCGGGCTGGCTGCCCGGGACGGGACCGACCGGCGTGCGGACCGCGTGCAGCGGCCCGCCGCCGGGGACGGTCCGGGTCAGTCGGTGGCCGCCACCGCTTCCTCGACCGAGGTGTGGATCGGGAACACCTTGGTGAGGCCGGTGATGCGGAAGATCTTCAGAATGCGCTCCTGGTTGCAGACCAGGCGCAGCGAGCCCTCGTGGGCACGCACTCGCTTCAGGCCGCCGACCAGCACGCCGAGACCGGTGGAGTCGAGGAAGTCCACGCCCTCCATGTCGACGACGAGGTGGAAATTGCCGTCGTTCACCAGCTCGACCAGCTGCTCGCGCAGCTTGGGCGCGGTGTATACATCGATTTCGCCACCGACCTCGACGACCGTACGATCGCCGACGGTACGGGTCGACAGGGACAGGTCCACGGATCCTCCAGCACCTTGCTATCGAGCGGTCGCCTCTCGGGCACCTCGGCTTGCCGCGCCCGGAACGCATCGCCAGCCGCGATGGCATTCAATCACTTACCGGCAGGCGTGCACGACGCCTTGGCTCCATTGTCCGTCACGCCAGTGACACACTCGGTGCCGATGGCCAAGAATCACCGATCCGATCTGCCCCCGGCGAACCCGGCTTCCGGCCCGTCTCCGGGCACGGTTCTGGGCCGGCTCGCCTCCGGGCCGAGCCGGGCTGCGCGCATCACTCATACGGAGCACTTGCCCCCGCGCGCGGGCCGCCATGCCGTCTGGCCTGACCGGATTCGGTCCGAGGTGATCGCGGCCGTCCAGGAGTGCGGGATCGAGCACCCCTGGGCGCACCAGGCGCTGGTCGCCGAGCACGCCCTGGACGGTGACTCGGTGGTGGTCGCCACCGGCACCGCCTCCGGCAAGTCCCTCGCCTACCTCGTCCCTGTCATGTCCACCCTCCTGGACGGCTCCGAGGCTCCGAACGGCCGCGGTGCCACCGCCCTGTACCTGGCCCCCACCAAGGCGCTCGCGGCGGACCAGTGCCGGTCGGTGAAGGAACTTTCACAATCTTTGGGCCATGCCGTACGGCCGGCCGTGTACGACGGCGACACTCCGTTCGAGGAACGGGAGTGGATCCGCCAGTACGCCAACTACGTCCTGACCAACCCCGACATGCTGCACCGCGGGATCCTGCCGTCCCACCCGCGCTGGTCCTCCTTCCTGAAGTCGCTGAAGTACGTCGTCGTCGACGAGTGCCACACCTACCGGGGCGTGTTCGGCTCGCACGTCGCCCAAGTGCTGCGCCGGTTGCGCCGGCTGTGTGCCCGCTACGGCGCCTCTCCCGTGTTCCTGCTGGCCTCCGCCACCGCCGCCGAGCCCGCCGTCGCCGCCCGCCGGCTGACCGGTCTGCCGGTGACCGAGGTCGCCGACGACGCCTCCCCGCGCGGGGAGCTCGTCTTCGCCCTGTGGGAGCCCCCGCTGACCGAACTGCACGGCGAGAAGGGTGCACCCGTCCGGCGTACCGCCACCGCAGAGACCGCCGACCTGCTGACCGACCTCACCGTGCAGGGCGTGCGCTCGGTGGCCTTCGTACGGTCCCGGCGCGGCGCCGAGCTGATCTCGGTGATCGCGCAGGAGAAACTCGCCGAGGTGGACCGCTCCCTGGTCCGGCGTGTCGCGGCCTACCGCGGCGGCTATCTCCCCGAGGAGCGCCGCGCCCTGGAACGCGCCCTGCACTCCGGCGACCTCCTGGGCCTCGCCGCCACGACGGCCCTGGAGCTGGGTGTGGACGTCTCCGGCCTGGACGCGGTCGTGATCGCCGGTTACCCGGGCACCCGCGCCTCCCTGTGGCAGCAGGCGGGCCGTGCGGGCCGCTCCGGCCAGGGCGCCCTGGCGGTCCTCGTCGCCCGCGACGACCCGCTGGACACCTTCCTGGTCCACCACCCCGAGGCCCTGTTCGACCGGCCGGTGGAGTCGACCGTCCTCGACCCCGACAATCCCTACGTCCTCGCCCCGCACCTGTGCGCCGCCGCCGCGGAACTCCCGCTGACCGAGGAGGACTGGGACCTCTTCGGGCCGGCCTGCGCGGATGTGCTGCCGCAGCTGGAGGCCGCGAAGCTGCTGCGCCGCCGTACGAAGGCCTGGCACTGGACCCGCCGGGAGCGGGCCGCCGACCTGACCGACATCCGGGGCGCCGGTGGCCGCCCGGTGCAGGTCGTCGAGGCGGGCACGGGCCGGCTGCTCGGCACGGTCGACGCCGGTGCCGCACACTCCACGGTGCACGAGGGCGCGGTCCACCTGCACCAGGGCCGCACCTACCTGGTGCGTCACCTGGACCTGGAGGACTCGGTCGCCCTGGTCGAGCAGGCCGACCCGCCGTACTCCACGGTCGCCCGCGACACCACGGCGATCTCCGTCCTGGAGACGGACACCGAGATCCCGTGGGGCGCGGGCCGCCTGTGCTACGGCTCCGTGGAGGTCACCAACCAGGTGGTCTCCTACCTGCGCAGACGCCTGATCACCGGTGAAGTGCTCGGCGAGACGAAACTCGACCTCCCTCCTCGTACGCTGCGCACCCGCGCGGTGTGGTGGACGGTCACCGAGGACCAGCTGGACGAGGCCCGGATCACCCCGGAGATCCTCGGCGGCTCCCTGCACGCCGCCGAGCACGCCTCGATCGGCATGCTGCCCCTCTTCGCGACCTGCGACCGCTGGGACATCGGCGGTGTCTCGATCCCGCTCCACCCCGACACGCTTCTGCCGACGGTCTTCGTCTACGACGGCCACCCCGGCGGAGCAGGCTTCGCCGAGCGCGCCTTCCACACCGCCCGGGCCTGGCTCGCCGCCACCCGCGAGGCCATCGCCTCCTGCGAGTGCGAGGCCGGCTGCCCGTCCTGCATCCAGTCCCCCAAGTGCGGCAACGGCAACGACCCGCTGCACAAGCGAGGGGCGGTCCGGCTGCTCACGGTGCTGCTGCGAGGAGCACCGGAGGAGAACGGGGAGCGGAGCGCCGGGGAGACAGCGTTCGCAGCGGCAGGCTCGGATGCCGTGGTGAGGCCTGGGGCGAGCGCCGGGACGACGGCGGAGGAGACGGTGGGGGAACAAGCGGCTCAGGAGGGCCAGTCACCCCGGAGAGGCCGGCCGGCCCAGGAAGGGGAGCCAGCCCAGGAAGGGGAGCGGACCCAGGAAGGCCGATCGCCTTAGGAAGACCGATCGCCTGAGGAAGACCGGTCGCCCCAGGGAGATCAGCTCGCTCCGGAGGGCCAGCCGCTCCTGGGAGCCCAGTGGGCCTGGAAAGAGCAGCCGCCCCCGGGAGACCCGCCCGCCCAGGGAGAACAGCCTCCCCAGGAAGAGCAGCCGCGCCAGCGAGACCAGCCGACCCAGGAAGGGCGCGGGGGCCTGGCGGAGCCTGCGGCGGAGCCGGGGCGGGCGCCCCGCCGCTGAGCGGGGGCGGCACGGGACCCGCCGGCCCCGCTCTGGCCCTGACCTCCGCCGCGAACGGCCCTCGTCCCGAGGCGGCCGTGATCTCCGAGGTCTCCCCCACGATCGCGCACCGCACCAGCCGCACCCCCTGGGCCGCCGCCACCCGCTCGGCCCGGGCGCAGGCCGCCGTGCCGCCCTCGGCCCAGTGGTCCGCCGCGGCGAGCGCCGCCAGATCCGCGCCGCCGGCGGCCCGGTGCCGTACGACGACGGCCTGTCCCAGAGCGAGCACGGCACCGAACACCAGGCACAGCACCGCCATCGCGCCCAGGCTCCAGACGGTGGCCGACCCGCGGTCGGAGCACCGCCGGCCCGGAGCCCGCCCGCGCCTCACGGCCCCGCTCCTCTCGTGCCCACCGTGTCCTCAGCCGACGCCACGGCCTCCTCACGCACCTCGAAGGGCAGCCCGCTCAGCACCGGCGGCCTGGCCACCACCGACACCCGGACCTGATCACCCTCGCGGCCCACCGTCACCCGCGCCCCGCGCGGCGCCGCTTCCCGGGTCACCGTCACCACCGCGTCGGCCGGGTCCTGACGGGCGGCGGCCCGGGCTCCCGCGCGGGCGGCGTCCACGCACTGGATCTGCGCCGCCACCACGAGCAGCCCCCAGACCAGCGCCATCGTGAACGCCACCAGCACGCACAGCACCATGGCCGCCTCCGCGGTCACGAACCCCCGGTCCGCTCCTCGCTCACATCCGCGCACTGAGGGCCTTCTTCACGATGCTCTGCAGTTCCTCCCTGACCTGGCCGCTGGTGACGACCTCGTAGAGCAGCAGTGCGAACCCGACCGCCGCGATGATCCCCATCGCGTACTCGGACGTCACCATTCCGGCGTCCGCCCGGCTCCTGGCCCGCAGCCGTACCGCCACTTCCCTGATCCTCCTGCGCATTCCAACCCCCTTGAGGTTTCGTTCCGTTGCTGGTCGTCTTCGTCGTCGGCCGTCTTCGTCGCCGGCCGTCCGCGGTCACTTCCGTGCGGCCGCTCCCGTACGTCTCACCTGCTCCTCCGCCTCACCTGCCTCCCACCACCCCGCCCGCGAGTCCGATGACCACGGGCAGCACGCCGACCGCGACGAAGGCGGGCAGGAAGCACAGGCCCACCGGCGCGGAGATCAGTACCGCCGCGCGCCGCGCGCGGGCCGTCGCGGTGCGGGCCCACTCCGCGCGCGCGTCCGAGGCGAGCCGGGCGACCGGTACGGCCGCGGGGAGTCCGGTCTCGTCGGCCCGCTCCAGCAGCCGTGCCAGCGTCCCGGCGCCGGGCAGCGCCGCCAAGCGCCGCCAGGCGTCCGCCGGCCGGCCACCGAGCCGCACCTCCGCCGCACCACGCGCCAGCGCCTCCCCGACGGGTCCGCCGAGCGCCTCCCCCACCGCCTGCGCGGCGATCACGGGCCCGGCACCGGCAGCGATGCAGGCGGCCAGCAGGTCGGCGGCGAGCGGAAGCCGGCGCGCCGCTTCCGCGGTGTCGACCGCCTCGGCCTCGTCCGCGCCCCGCCGGCTTCGCCACCGCCACAGCACGGCACCGGCACCCAGCCCCAGCACGGCCCCGGTGACACCACCGACCAGCACCCAGGCACCGCATGCCGCACCGGTCGGCGGCAGCCACCGGCGCACCGCACCCGCGACCTCGAACGTCCGTCTGCGCTGCCTGACCTCCAGCCCCAGCAGCTCGGCCGCCCGCCGCCGTGCCCGGCGCCGTCGCCGGACGGCCTCCAGCCACCGGATCCCCCACCCGAGGGCCAGTACGACGGCCCCGGCCGTCCCCAGCCTGTGGACAACTTCTCCGCTCATCCCGCGCGCTCTCCCTCCACGCTCCGCTCTCCCTCCACGCTCCGGACCGTCCCTCGCATCCCGGCCGTCCCCGGCCCCGGCCGCTCCCGCTCCGACGCCCCTCACACCGCCTCCGCTCCCCGCACGATCCGCATCGCCCACCACATCCCGGCCGCCTCGAAGGCCGCCCCGGCCGCCAGGCAGCCGAGTCCGGCGCCGGTGTGGAGCAGGACGTGCAGTGGATCGGCGCCCATGGCCGCGCCGAGGAGCAGGGCGAGGCCGGGCAGTGCGGCAAGCAGCAGGGCCGTGACCCGGGCACCCGCCAACTGGGCTCGCAGATCCGCCCGTTGATCACGCTCGGCCCGCAGGGCCGCGTCGAGGCGGTCGAGGCCGACTGCGAGCCCGGCGCCCTGGTCGACGGCCACCCTCCAGCACGCGGCCAGTCCGAGCAGGCCCTCGGCGCCCGGCTGCCGGGCCGCCGCGGCGAGCGCGCCGGGCACGTCCCCGCCGAACCGGGCCGCCGCGACCACGGACGCCTGCGCGTCCCCGAGTCCGCCGGAGTCCCGCGCCGCCCGCAACAGCGCCTCACCGGGCTGCCGCCCCGCCCGCACCTCCCCGGCGAGGGCTCCGCACAGGCCGATCACCGCGTCCACCCGCCGCTCACGGCTGTGCCGGGCCCGCCGGGTCAGCCGCACCCGGCGCAGCACCGGCACCCCGGCCGCCCCCGCGGCGACCGGAAGCGCCGAGGAGCCGAGCAGGGCGAGCAGCAGCCCGGCCGCGAGCGCCCACCACTCGGGCCCCACCCGTGAGCCCAGCCGACGCAGTTCCGCGCGGGTCTGATGCCAGGAAGGCGGGCCCGTCGCCACCACCCCGCCCCCCGCGAGGAGCAGTCGCGCCCGTCGCATCCCGTGATGCCCCGCGCCCAGCAGCCAGGCCACCGCGCCGAGGCAGACGAGCGCGGCCCCCATGGACGTCCCACCGTTCACTTCCGGTCCCTCTCCCCCGTGTCGCCCGACCCGTCCGATGCGCCGAGCAGGTGTTCCAGTCGCTCCCAGCCGCGCTCCCGCACGAACGCGTGCTCGCCCCAGCGCAGGGCCGGCACCGTCCGCACCAGCCCCGTGGCGTCCCGCTCCAGCACGTGCACCTCGGCGATCCGGCGCCGCCCGGACCGGTCCCGTACGAGGTGCAGCACCACGGAAAGGGCCGCCGCCAACTGGCTGTGCAGCGCGGCCCGGTCGAGGCCGGCTGCCGTGGCCAGCGCCTCCAGCCGGGCCGGCACGTCCCCGGCCGCGTTGGCGTGGACCGTGCAACAGCCGCCCTCATGGCCCGTGTTGAGCGCGGCGAGCAGATGCACGACCTCGGGGCCGCGCACCTCGCCGACGACCAGCCGGTCGGGCCGCATGCGCAGCGCCTGTCGTACGAGGTCCTCGAGGGTGACCAGGCCGGCGCCCTCCTGGTTGGCGGGCCGGGTCTCCAGCCGGACGACATGGGGGTGGTCGGGGCGCAGCTCGGCGGAGTCCTCGGCGAGCACGATCCGCTCACCCGGTCCCACCAGACCCAGCAGGGCGCTCAGCAGGGTCGTCTTGCCGCTGCCGGTGCCGCCGCTGACGAGGAAGGACAGCCGGGCCGCCAGCAGGGCCCGCAGGATCCGGTCGCCGCCGGGCGGCACGGTGCCGGCCGCGACCAGTTCCTCCAGCGTGAACGCCCGGGGCCGCACCACCCGCAGGGACAGGCAGGTGCAGCCGACGGCGACCGGGGGCAGCACCGCGTGCAGCCGGGTCCCGTCGGGCAGCCGGGCGTCCGCCCAGGGTCGTGCGTCGTCCAGCCGGCGTCCCGCCACCGCGGCCAGCCGCTGCGCGAGCCGTCGTACGGCCGCCGCGTCGGGAAAGGTCACCGAGGTCGGCTCCAGGCCGCAGCCGCGGTCGACCCAGACCCGGTCGGGTGCGGACACCAGGACGTCGGTGACCTCCGGGTCGGCGAGCAGCGGCTCCAGGGGGCCGCTGCCGACCAGCTCGGACCTCAGGTGCTCGGCCGCGCCGAGGACTTCGGCGTCGCCGAGCACCCGGCCCTGTTCGCGCAGGGCCTGGGCCACGCGCGCGGGGGTGGGTTCCGCGCCGCTCTCGGCCAGCCGGCGCCTGACGCCGTCGAGCAGGGCCGCGCCGTCGGCCCGGTCGAGTCCGGGGAACGTCATCGGGTGCCTCCCGACTCGACCAGGGCACGCTCCCAGAAGTCCACACAGAAGCGGGCGAGTGGGCCGCGTCCGGCCGAGCCGGGCGGTTTCACGCCGCTCCGCGGGCGCAGCAGCGCCGGTTCGACGGGCACCTCACCCACCAGCGGCAGCCCGAGCAGCCGGGCCACCTCCCGCTCGTCCAGGCCGGGCGGGTACGGCCCGCGTACCGCCACGCGGACATCCCGCACGACCATGCCGACGGCGGACGCGACCCGCCCGGCGGCAGCGACCGCGCGCAGTTCGGCGGGGACGACCAGCAGGGCCAGGTCGAGCTGGGCGAGGGCTTCGGCGACCCCGTCGTCGAGGCGGCGGGGCAGGTCGACCACGACCGTGCCGCCGCGCCGCCGGGCCGCGGCGAGCACCGCGCGCACCGCTTGGGACGGCACGGCGACGCAGTCCCCGCGGTCCCAGCTGAGCACCCGCAGCGCGTGCAGCTCCGGCAGCGACTCCTCCAGGGCGCCGCCGCCGACCCGGCCGCGGGAGGCGGCGAAGGCGGGCCAGCGCAGACCGTCGGCGCTCTCCCCACCGAGGAGTACGTCGAGTCCGCCGCCCAGCGGATCGGCGTCCACGAGGAGCGTGCGCAGGCCCTCGCGCGCGGAGGTGACGGCGAGCGCACAGGCGAGCGTGGACGCGCCGGCCCCGCCGCGGCCGCCGATCACGCCGACGGTGAGCGCCGGGCGGCCGACGCCCTCGGCGACGTCGGCGATGCGGTCGACCAGCCACTGCTCCCCGTCGGGCAGCATCAGGACGTGGTCGGCGCCGATCTCGACGGCTCGTTTCCACACCCCCGAGTCGTCCTGGTCGCGGCCGACCAGCACCACTCCGCGTCGGCGCGGGGCCCCGCGGACCCGGCGGGCGGCGTCGTCGCCGACCAGCACGAGCGGGGCCGCCTGCCAGCCGTCGCCGTTCTCGGGTGGGCCGTGGTGGACCTCGGGTGTGGCGCCCGCGGCCGCGCACAGCCGCAGCAGGTCGTCGAGGAGGTCGGCGTCCTCGGTGACGATGAGCGGCCGTCCCGGCCGGTCCGCGGTGCCGGGCGGCGGATCGTGGGTGACGGTTCCGGACACGTGTGTTCCCCCTTCGCTGTGTGTTCCGCGCAGCCTCTGCGGCCGCGCGATTCCCCAACCTGTGGAGAACCGTCGAGCGGTCCTCATAGGAGCGGCCGACAGAATCCGGCCAAACACGCTCCGGCAATCGGAACCGGCCATGAACTCGCCACGGCCGGAGCGCGCTGGAATCACGGTGCAGCGATCCGGGAAATCGTGTGGATCTTGGTCGAAAACCGTGGACAACTCGGCGCCTGTGAATATCTCCGTCACCCATACCGGTGACCCCTGTACCGCCCCCTGTACCGACCCCTGTGCGACTTCCGGAGAGCAGCCCTCTGATTACCGTGGGTAATCGATCATGGACATGCCGAAAGGGTGCCCGCAGGGGAACGGCGCAGGCGCTGCGGCTGTACGGAGAAGGAGGAGGGAAGAGAAAACCCGTCCGGACATGCGACGACCCCCGCCGGGGGGGAGAGCGGGGGTCGTCTCCACGGCCGACTCGGGGGGGGAGGAGCCGGACCGGGTTAGCACGGTCGCGAACGATCCGTGACTTCCATGGTGTACCCGAGAGCCCTCTCAGGCAAACCCACGCGCCCACCTTACGCCGAATGGGCTGCGCCTATGCTCAGGGGCGTGGAAAACCACTCCTTGCCCCGCGCAGCAGCCTTCTTCGACCTGGACAAGACGGTCATTGCGAAGTCGAGCACGCTCACCTTCAGCAAGTCCTTCTACCAAGGCGGGCTGATCAACCGCAGGGCCGCGCTGCGTACCGCATATGCCCAGTTCGTCTTCCTGGCCGGAGGCCTGGATCACGACCAGATGGAGCGTATGCGCGAGTATCTGTCCACGCTGTGCCGCGGCTGGAACGTGCAGCAGGTGCGGGAGATCGTCGCCGAGACCCTGCACGACCTGATCGACCCGATCATTTACGACGAGGCCGCCTCCCTCGTCGAGGAGCACCACACGGCGGGCCGGGACGTGGTGATCGTGTCGACGTCGGGCGCCGAGGTGGTCGAGCCGATCGGCGAGCTGCTCGGCGCGGACCGGGTGGTGGCCACGCGCATGGTCGTCGGCGACGACGGCTGCTTCACCGGCGAGGTGGAGTACTACGCGTACGGCCCGACCAAGGCCGAGGCGATCCGCGAGCTGGCCGCGTCCGAGGGCTACGACCTCGAGCGCTGCTACGCCTACAGCGACTCCGCGACCGATCTGCCGATGCTCCGGACGGTCGGCCACCCGCACGCCGTGAACCCGGACCGCGCCCTGCGCCGCGAGGCCGTCGCGCGCGGGTGGCCGGTGCTGGAGTTCCGCCACCCGGTGCCACTGAAGAAGCGGCTGCCGACACTGACCGTCCCGCCCCGCCCGGCACTGGTCGCGGCGGCGGCCATAGGAGCGGCGGCCGCGACGGCCGGCCTCGTCTGGTACGCCAACCGGCGCCGCGGCACCGCCTGACCGGCGTCCGTTTCGCCCTCGTTCGCACCTGAAAGTAAAGAAGTGCGGGCAGGGGTTCCGCTTCCTTGGGACGCGCGGTACAAAGAAACCAGGCCCGCGACCAAAGGACATCCGCGAGGATCACCTACCACTACGCACTTGGCCCACGGACCCCGCATGAACACCGCGCACCCACGCGACGTCGACCCGTCGATTACGGGCCAGCCGCACCAGGTGACGGGCAAAGTCCCCGGCCTGATGGGCACATATCGAGGACGCTTGGTAACCCGGTGAGCATGCCAGCGGCGGTACGAGCACTCGTACCGCCGCAACCCTGTTCAGGACTTCTCCCGGGCGCCCCTCAGGCCGCCCCGCGCTGCAGCGCCTCGCACACCGCCGTCGACTCGCGCACGCCCAGCTCCACGGCCCGCCCGCAGTGGGTGATCCAGGCCGCCATGCCCTCGGGGGTACCGGAGACGTATCCGTCCAGTGCAGCCAGGTAGGCGGCGCGGCCCAGCTCGGCATGGCCGACCTCGGCCGGGCAGACCGCCTTCGGGTCCAGGCCGCTGCCGATCAGCACGATCCGTTCGGCCGTGCGCGCGACCAGCCCGTTGCCGGAGACGAAGGGACGCAGCGCGAGCAGTTCGCCGTGCACCACGGCGGCCGTCACCAGCGCGGGCGCGGACGTCCCGGCGATGATCAGGCCGGCCAGGCCCTCCAGCCGGCCGGAGACCTCCTGGGCGTCCGGCAGGGGCAGCTCGATCAGCGGTTCGTCGACCGCCTCACCGGCCTGACGCGGCCTGCCGACCTCGGCCTCGTCGCTCGCCGCGGCCACCAGGTGCAGCCGGGCCAGCACCCGCAGCGGTGACTGCCGCCAGATGGAGAGCAGCTGCCCCGCCTCGGCCGACAGTCGCAGCGCGGCGCCCATGACGCGCGCCTCGGCGTCGGCGCCGAAGTCGGTGCGCCGCCGCACCTCCTCCAGGGCCCAGTCGGCACCGGACAGCGCCGCGGAGCCGCGGGCACCGCGCAGTGCGGCCTCGGAGCTGATCTCGTTGCTGCGACGCCGCATGACCCGGTGTCCGTAGACCCGGTCCACGGCCTTGCGCACGGACTCCACGGACTCGGCCACACCGGGCAGCGAACCCAGGGCCGCGAGCGGATCGGCGGTCGCGCCTGTCGTACTCATGAGTACGACCCTACGCATCCCACCGGCCGACCCCTCGAAGGAGTGGTCTTCTTCACTTTCCCCTGACACATACAGCTATCACCTGACTACTCTTGGTGAACATGAAAATTGCTTTCGTCGGGAAGGGCGGCAGCGGCAAGACCACGCTCTCCTCCCTCTTCATCCGCCACCTCGTGGCCTCCGGCGCCCCGGTGGTCGCCATCGACGCGGACATCAACCAGCACCTCGGTCCCGCCCTCGGCCTCGACGAGGCGGAGGCCGCCGCGCTGCCCGCCATGGGCGAGCGACTGTCGCTGATCAAGGAGCATCTGCGCGGCTCCAACCCGCGCATCCCCTCGACCGCCACGATGATCAAGACGACCCCGCCCGGCGAGGGTTCGCGGCTGGTCCGGGTGCGGGAGCCCAACCCGATCTACGACGCCTGCGCGCGGCCGGTGGAACTCGAAGGCGGCGCCGCCCGTTTGATGGTCACGGGCCCCTTCACGGACGCCGACCTGGGGGTCGCCTGCTACCACTCCAAGACGGGAGCGGTGGAGCTGTTCCTGAACCACCTCGTCGACGGCCCCGACGAGTACGTCGTGGTCGACATGACGGCGGGTTCGGACTCCTTCGCCTCCGGCATGTTCACCCGCTTCGACATGACGTTCCTCGTCACCGAGCCGACCCGGAAGGGGGTCTCCGTCTACCGCCAGTACAAGGAGTACGCCCGCGACTTCGGGGTCGCGCTGAAGGTCGTCGGCAACAAGATCCAGGAACAGGACGACATCGACTTCCTGCGCGCGGAGGTCGGGGACGACCTGCTCGTGACGGTCGGGCGCTCGGACTGGGTGCGCTCCATGGAGAAGGGCCGCCCGCCCCGGTTCGATCTCCTGGAGGAGGCCAACGCCCGCGCCCTGCAGACCCTTCGAACCACCGCGGACGCCACCCACGAGCTGCGCGACTGGGAGCGCTACACCCGCCAGATGGTGCACTTCCACCTGAAGAACGCCGAGGCATGGGGCAACGAGCGCACCGGGGCCGACCTGGCGGCACAGGTCGACCCCGCCTTCGTGCTCGGCGAGAGCGTGGCGGCTCCCGCCTGACGCCTACTGCTTGGCCGCCGGCGCCCCGGGCACCCCCTTGGGCGCCGGGGCGGGCCGACCGGACAGGAAGGACGCCCAGCCCTGCCGGGGGGCCTCACCCACCTCCAGGGTCCGCAGCCTGTCGAGGGTCGCCGGATCCTGGGCGTCCAGCCAGTCGACCAGCTGGTGGAAGGAGACGCAGCGCACCTCGGGCTTGTTGCACACCTCTTTCACCACGTCGTCGATGGCACGCATGTAGGTGCCGCCGTTCCAGGACTCGAAGTGGTTCCCGATGATCAGGGGCGCGCGGTTGCCGTCGTAGGCGCGGTAGAAGCCCTTGATCAGGCCGTCACGCATCTGGTCTCCCCAGTAGTCGAACATGTCGGGGTCGCCCTGGGTCTGGGTGCCGGACTGGTTGACCATGAAGTTGTAGTCCATGGTCAACTGCTCGTAGGTGTGCCCCGGGAAGGGCACCAGCTGCATCGACACGTCCCACAGCCCCTCCTTCTTCTTGGGCCAGACCTGGTTGTTGACGCCGCTTGAGTCGTAGCGGAAGCCCAACTGGCGGGCTGCCTTCATGAAGTTCTTCTGCCCCTCCAGACAGGGGGTACGGGCGCCGATCAGCTCCTTGTCGTAGTCGAAGGGCAGCGGGGCCGCCGTCTTCCTTCCGGTGTTGGTCTTCCAGGTCTTCACGAACTGCTTGGCCTGGGCGATCTCGCTCTTCCACTCGTCCACCGACCAGGTGCCGACCCCGCCCTCGGGCCCGCAGAAGTGGCCGTTGAAGTGGGTGCCGATCTCATTGCCCTCCAACCAGGCAAGCCGCGCCTGCTTGACGGTGTCGGCGATCCCCTGTTCGTCGTTGAAGCCGATGTCGGAGCTGCCCGGCGCGTGCTTGGGCGGCTTGTACAGGTCGCGCTTCTCCTCCGGCAGCGTGTACACACCGCTGAGGAAGAACGTCATGGTCGCGCGGTTCTCCTTGGCGACCTTGCGGAAGTGGGAGAACAGCTTCTGGCTGTCCTCGCCCGCGCCGTCCCAGGAGAACACGACGAACTGCGGTGGCTTCTGACCGGGCTTCAGCCTCTCGGGCCTGGGCAGATGCGGCTGGGAGCCGGTGTACGCGGTGGACCCGTCGCCGATCAGCCGCAGCACACTGCCCGGCGCCGGGGCCCCCTGCTGCGGTCCGGGTGCCCCTTCCTTGGAACCGTGGGTGCCGGTCGAGCAACCGGCGAGCGAGGTGGCACAGGCCGCGGCGACCACGGCGCCGACGGCGATCCTCTGGGTGGCGGCCATGTTCCGCCCACCTTCTTCCTTCTCTCAGGCACACGCTGTCGAGGGGGGTTTCGGATGATGTGCCGTGTTTGTCCCGACAGCGCCGCCAAGGTCGCACGGGACCGGGAAGGAATTAGTACGACAAACCGATGAAAGGACTTACTTCCACCCGAGTGAGTGATCCTCTGTGCCATTTGCCCGGGAAAGCTATGCCTTGTCTTTACGCTTCATTACGGTTCATTTACCGACTTTGATCCATCCCGCCCAGTCCGCGACCGCGCCATCCCCCGGAGGAGACGGGACCATGTCAGCCTGCGCACCCCCTCACGCCCAGCACTCCCACCCGCCGCACAGCCCCCCGCCCCGGCGCCGACGCCGCCTCCCCGTCGAGGGTGTGGATGTGTCCGCCGCCGTCGCGGTGTTCCTGATCGCTCTCCCCCTGTCCCTCGGCATCGCCCTCGCCACCGGCGCCCCGCTCCAGGCCGGCCTCGTCGCCGCCGCCGTCGGCGGCATCGTGGCCGGGCGGGTCGGCGGCTGTCCGCTGCAGGTCAGCGGCCCGGCCGCCGGGCTCACCGTGGTCACCGCCGACCTGATCCAGCGTTACGGCTGGCGTGCCACCTGCGGCATCACCGTCCTCGCCGGTCTCGCCCAGCTCGGCCTCGGCTGCCTACGGGTGGCCCGCGGCGCGCTCGCGGTCAGTCCGGCCGTGGTGCACGGCATGCTCGCCGGCATCGGCCTCACCATCGCCGTCGCCCAGCTGCACATCGTGCTCGGCGGCAGCCCGGACAGCTCCGTCCTCGCCAACCTCCGTGCGTTGCCGGAGCAGTTGGCCCGTATGCATCCGGCCGCCGTGTCGATGAGCGCGGTGACCCTGGTCCTGCTGCTGGCCTGGCCACGACTGCCCGGCCGCGCGGGCCGGCTGCTGCGTACGGTGCCGGCCGCCCTCGTCGCCGTCGCCGGGGCCACCGCTGCCGCGTCCCTCGCAGGCCTCGCCCTGCCCCGGGTCGAGCTGCCGTCCTGGCGCAGTCACGCGCTGGCCGGGCTGCCCGAGGGCCCGGTGCTCGGCATCGTGGCCGCCGTGCTCACCACCACGCTGGTGTGCAGCGTGCAGTCGCTTCTCGGCGCGGTGGCCGTGGACAAGCTGACCGCCAACAGGCCGGGCTCCGCCCACCCTGTCTCCCGGCCTGGCTCGGCCTCCCGCGTCGGCCGTTCCGATCTGGACCGGGAACTGCTGGGCCAGGGCGCCGCCAACATCGTCTCCGGAGCGCTCGGCGGACTGCCGGTCGCGGGGGTGGCCGTACGCAGTACCGCGAATGTGAAATCCGGTGCGGTGAGCCGGAACTCCACGATGCTGCACGGCGTTCTCGTAGTAGTCGCCGCGCTGCTGATGGTCCCGATCCTGGAGGAGATCCCGCTCGCCTCCCTCGCCGCCCTGGTGATGGCCGTCGGCATCCAGATGGTGTCCCTGCACCACATCCGCACGGTGACGCGCCACCGCGAAGTGCCGGTCTACGCCGCGACCACACTCGGCGTGGTGTTCCTCGGCGTCCTTCAGGGCGTGCTCCTCGGGGTCGCCGTGGCGGTCGCCGTCGCCCTGCACCGCCTCACCCGCACCCGTATCACCCATGACGAGCAGGAAGGAGTCCATCACGTACACATCCGAGGCCAGCTGACGTTCCTCGCGGTGCCCCGGCTGAGCCGAGCCCTGCATCTCGTACCCCAAGGCGCCCACGCCGTGGTGGAGTTGAGCGGTTCGTTCATGGACCACGCGGCGTACGAGTCTCTGCAGGACTGGCGCAGCTCCCACATCGCGCGGGGTGGTACGGCCGAGTTGTCGGGACGGCGCGACGGAACCCGGACCGCCGGGCCGACCGCCTCCACCGGGTGCCGGTGCCGGCCCTGGACACCCTGGCGCAATCACCAGTCCTGTTTCATGGGCTTCGTGGGGCACCCCACCGCCTCGGCAGGACAGCGTCCGGGGCACGAGCTGGTCTGGGGCATCAACTCCTTCCAGCGGCACACCGCTCCGCTGGTGCGCGAGGAGCTGGCGCGGCTCGCCCGGGAGGGTCAGCGGCCTTCACAACTCTTCATCACCTGTGCCGACTCACGGCTGGTCACGTCGATGATCACCGCCAGTGGTCCCGGCGACCTGTTCGTCGTCCGCAACGTCGGCAACCTGGTGCCGCCGCCGGGCGAGGAAAGCGGCGACGACTCGGTGGCGGCCGCCGTCGAGTACGCCGTGGACGTGCTCGGGGTCCGCTCCGTCACGGTGTGCGGGCACTCCGGGTGCGGGGCCATGCAGGCGCTGCTGGCCGGCGCACCGGCACCGGGGGCCGCCCCGGACGGCACCGCGCTGCGGCGCTGGCTGCGACACGGGCTGCCGAGTCTCGCCCGGACGTCCGACGCCCGCGCGGACCGGCCGCGGCTGGCCGGCCGGGGCCCGGCGGACGCCGCCGAGGAGCTGTGCCTGACCAACGTGGTCCAGCAGCTGGAGCACCTGAAGGCCCACGGCCCGGTCGCCCGGGCGCTGGAGCGGGGCGAGCTGGAACTGCACGGGATGTACTTCCATGTGGGCGAGGCGCGGGCGTATCTGTTCACGGCGCTGGACGGAGCGGTCCCCGTGTTCGAGGACGTCGAGAGAGGAGTCACCGCAGGAGAGGAGGCAGGCAGTCCGGTGTGAGCCGCACTCGCGACAGGTCTAAACCAATTTTTCCGTCGACCCTTGTCATCGGCCCCTCGCGTCTGATGAGCTGTGGCCTGGGACACAACGGACACCCTTCGAGAGGGAGATGTCGTGAGCAACGAAAGCCTGGCCAACCTGCTCAAGGAAGAACGCAGGTTCGCGCCGCCCGCCGACCTGGCCGCGCACGCCAATGTCACAGCGGAGGCGTATGCACAGGCCAAGGCTGACAGGCTCGGCTTCTGGGCCGAGCAGGCCCGCCGGCTGACCTGGGCCAAGGAACCGACCGAGACGCTGGACTGGTCGAACCCTCCGTTTGCGAAGTGGTTCAAGGACGGCGAGCTGAACGTCGCGTACAACTGCGTGGACCGGCATGTCGAGGCCGGTCGCGGGGACCGCGTCGCCATCCATTTCGAGGGTGAGCCCGGCGACAGCCGCGCGATCACCTACGCCGAGCTGAAGGACGAGGTCTCCAAGGCCGCCAACGCCCTGCTGGAGCTGGGTGTCCAGAAGGGCGACCGGGTCGCCATCTACATGCCGATGATCCCGGAGACCGCGATCGCGATGCTGGCCTCGGCCAGGATCGGCGCCGCGCACTCGGTCGTCTTCGGCGGCTTCTCGGCGGACGCGCTCGCGACCCGGATCCAGGACGCGGACGCCAAGGTCGTCATCACCGCCGACGGCGGCTACCGGCGCGGCAAGCCCTCCGCGCTGAAGCCGGCCGTGGACGAGGCGGTGCAGAAGGCCGGCACCGTCGAGCATGTGCTCGTGGTGCGCCGGACCGGGCAGGAGGTGGCCTGGGACGGCGAGCGGGACGTGTGGTGGCACGAGTTGGTCGGACGGCAGTCCGCCGAGCACACCCCCGAGGCGTTCGGGGCGGAGCACCCGCTGTTCATCCTCTACACCTCCGGTACGACGGGTAAGCCGAAGGGCATCCTGCACACCTCCGGCGGCTACCTCACCCAGACGGCGTACACCCACTGGGCGGTCTTCGACCTCAAGCCGGAGACGGACGTGTACTGGTGCACGGCCGACGTCGGCTGGGTCACCGGCCACTCGTACATCGTCTACGGCCCGCTGGCCAACGGCGCGACGCAGGTGATGTACGAGGGCACCCCGGACACCCCGCACCAGGGCCGGTTCTGGGAGATCGTGCAGAAGTACAAGGTCACGATCCTCTACACCGCGCCGACCGCGATCCGGACGTTCATGAAGTGGGGTGACGACATCCCCGCCAAGTTCGACCTGTCCTCCCTGCGCGTCCTCGGCTCGGTGGGCGAGCCCATCAACCCCGAGGCGTGGATCTGGTACCGCAAGAACATCGGCGCCGACAGCACGCCCGTCGTGGACACCTGGTGGCAGACCGAGACCGGCGCGATGATGATCTCGCCGCTGCCCGGCGTCACCGCGGCCAAGCCCGGCTCCGCACAGACCCCGCTGCCCGGCATCAGCGCGACCGTCGTCGACGACGAGGCGAACGAGGTGCCCGACGGCGGCGGTGGCTACCTGGTGCTGACCGAGCCGTGGCCGTCGATGCTGCGCACCATCTGGGGCGACGACCAGCGGTTCATCGACACCTACTGGTCCCGCTTCGAGGGCAAGTACTTCGCCGGTGACGGCGCGAAGAAGGACGACGACGGCGACATCTGGCTGCTGGGCCGCGTGGACGACGTCATGCTCGTGTCCGGGCACAACATCTCCACCACGGAGGTGGAGTCCGCGCTCGTCTCCCACCCGTCGGTCGCCGAGGCGGCCGTCGTCGGTGCCGCCGACGAGACCACCGGGCAGGCCATCGTCGCCTTCGTGATCCTGCGCGGCACGGCCGCGGAGACCGAGGCGCTCGTCGGCGAGCTGCGCGACCACGTCGGCGCCACGCTCGGCCCGATCGCCAAGCCCAAGCGGATCCTGCCGGTGGCCGAGCTGCCGAAGACCCGCTCCGGCAAGATCATGCGCCGTCTGCTGCGGGATGTGGCCGAGAACCGTCAGCTGGGTGACGTCACCACGCTGACCGACTCCACGGTCATGGACCTCATCCAGACCAAGCTGCCCGCGGCGCCCAGCGAGGACTGAGCGGCGCCGACCCTCGGGGGCATCCGGCCGACGGGCCGGGTGCCCCTTCTGCGTCTAGCGTGAGGACCACCGGTTCCGGACCGCATCCTTGGACGACCAAGCAACCTTAGGTAAGCTAAGTAAAGCGTCAAGAACGCGACAAGGTGCGCCGGGAAGTCTGGTCGGCAATGTGAGCCGTCCTGCCCATCGACCGGAGGTCCCCGTGACCGCGCCCCGCACCCCCCGCACCGTTCGCCGGGTTCTCGGACGACTGTCCCTGCCCGAGCGGACCTTCGTCACGGACGCGCTGCGCACCGAGACGGTGGGCGGTGTCCTGCTGCTCCTCGCCGCCGTCGCGGCACTGATCTGGGCGAACATCCCCGCCCTGCAGCACGGCTACGAGACGGTCGGCCACTTCCGTCTCGGCCCCGAAGTCCTGGGCCTGAACCTGTCCGTCACCCACTGGGCCGCCGACGGCCTGCTCGCCGTGTTCTTCTTCGTCGCCGGCATCGAGCTCAAGCGCGAACTGGTCGCCGGGGACCTGCGCGACCCGAGGGCGGCCGTGCTGCCCGTGGTGGCCGCGCTGTGCGGCATGGCCGTACCGGCGCTCGTCTACACCCTGACCACCCTCGCCGGGCACGGCTCGACCCGGGGCTGGGCCGTGCCCACCGCCACCGACATCGCCTTCGCGCTCGCCGTCCTCGCGGTCATCGGCACCTCCCTGCCCAGCGCGCTGCGGGCCTTCCTGCTCACCCTCGCGGTCGTCGACGACCTCTTCGCGATCCTGATCATCGCGGTCTTCTTCACCGCCCGGCTGAACTTCGCCGCGCTCGGCGGGGCCGCCGCCGGACTGCTGGTCTTCTGGCTGCTGCTGCGCAAGGGCGTGCGCGGCTGGTACGTGTACCTGCCGCTGGCCCTGGTGATCTGGGCACTGATGTACAACAGCGGCGTGCACGCCACCATCGCCGGTGTGGCGATGGGACTGATGCTGCGCTGCACGCGCCGGGAGGGCGAGAGCCGGTCGCCGGGCGAGCACATCGAACACCTGGTGCGACCGCTGTCGGCCGGGCTCGCCGTACCACTGTTCGCGCTCTTCAGCGCGGGGGTGCCGATCTCCGGCGGGGCGCTCGGAGAGGTGTTCACCCGGCCCGAGACGCTCGGGGTGGTACTGGGGCTGGTCGTCGGCAAGACGATCGGCATCTTCGGCGGCACCTGGCTGACCGTCCGCTTCACCCGCGCCTCGCTCAGCGAGGAACTCGCCTGGGCGGACGTCTTCGCGGTGGCCTCGCTCGCCGGCATCGGCTTCACGGTCTCCCTGCTCATCGGCGAACTCGCCTTCGCCGGCGACACCGTGGTCACCGACGAGGTCAAGGCCTCCGTGCTCACCGGCTCCCTGGCAGCGGCCGTGTGCGCCACGGTGCTGCTGAAGATACGGAACGCCAAGTACCGCAGACTGTGCGAGGAGGAGGAGCGGGACGAGGACCTCGACGGGGTCCCGGACGTCTACGAGCAGGACGACCCCGCCTATCACCTGCGCATGGCCGAGATCCACGAGCGCAAGGCCGCCGAACACCGGCGCATCGCCGCCGAGCGGGCGGACGCGGCGCGCCACGGGCTTCAGGAAGTACCGGGCGGGGCAGGCGAGGAGGGCGACCGTCCGGCATGATCTGACGAGACGGTACAAATCAAGACGGCACGTTAGACGACGAGGGAGAACGCGATGAGCGCACCCGACGGCAGCCCGGTCGGCGCCGAACGCAGCATCGGCCAGCTGTTCGCCACGGCGACGACCGAATTGTCGGCGCTGGTGCACGACGAGATCGCCCTGGCCAAGGCCCAGCTCAAGCGCGACGTGAAGAAGGGCGCGGTGAGCGGCGGCGCCTTCTCCGTGGCGGGCGCGGTACTGGTGTTCTCCCTGCCGATGCTCAACTTCGCCCTCGCCTACGGCATCCGGACCTGGAGCGGCTGGAACCTGGCCGTCTGCTTCCTGCTGTCCTTCGCGGCCAACGTGCTGGTCGCCGGCCTCCTCGCGGGCATCGGCCTGCTGTTCGCGAAGAAGGCCAAGAAGAGCCAGGGCCCGCAGAAGGTGGCCGCCTCGATGAAGGAGTCGGCGGCCGTCCTGCAGAACGCCAAGCCGCACCCGCGCCCGGAGCTGCCCGAGGACCAGGCACCCAAGGCCATCGAGGCTGTGGCACGCTCGTCGTCATGACCGACCCCGCCGCTCCCGCGACCGTACGGATGGAAGGTCCCTGGACGCACAGGGACGTCGCCGCCAACGGTGCCCGCTTCCACATCGCCGAGCTCGGCGACGGCCCACTGGTACTGCTCCTGCACGGCTTCCCGCAGTTCTGGTGGGCCTGGCGGCACCAGCTGGTCGCGCTCGCGGACGCGGGCTACCGCGCGGTGGCGATGGACCTGCGCGGGATCGGCGGCAGCGACCGCACCCCGCGCGGCTACGACCCCGCCAACCTCGCTCTGGACGTCACCGGTGTGATCCGCTCGCTCGGCGAGCCGGACGCCGCGCTGGTCGGCCACGACCTCGGCGGCTATCTGGCGTGGACGGCCGCAGCGATGCGGCCCAAGCTCGTCCGACGGCTCGCCGTGGTGTCGATGCCGCATCCGCGGCGCTGGCGCGCCGCGATGCTGCGGGACGCCCGGCAGACGGCCGCGAACTCCTACATCTGGGGTTTCCAGCGGCCGTGGATCCCGGAGCGTCAACTCACCGCGGACGGCGGCGCGCTGGTGGGCCGGCTCCTGCGGGACTGGTCCGGGCCCAGGCTGCCGGAGGACGCGGCGGTGGAGACGTACCAGCGCGCCATGTGCGTCCCGTCCACCGCGCACTGCGCGATCGAGCCGTACCGCTGGCTGGTGCGCTCGCTGGCCCGCCCGGACGGCCTCCAGTTCAACCGCCGGATGAAACGCCCGGTCCGGGTGCCGACGCTCCATCTGCACGGCTCGCTTGACCCGGTCACCCGCACCCGCAGCTCGGCCGGTTCGGGCGAGTACGTCGAAGCGCCGTACCGCTGGCGCCTGTTCGACGGTCTCGGCCACTTCCCGCACGAGGAGGACCCGGTGGCCTTCTCCACGGAACTGATCAACTGGCTGAGGGATCCCGAACCGGACCGGTGACCTCATCGTGACGGTGTCGATGCGTGGAGTATCCGGGTCGTGAACACTTGTCCTTCGAACGGCCACATGCCTGCCGCATAGGCCAATTGGGGCGCGCGCAGGCGGTTATCGACCATCGAGCAGGGGCACACGTCGGGGTATGGGCTGGACGCACGACTACAGTGACGCACCCCGCAACCGCCGCTCGGTCACGGGCCTGGGCACGCCTCAGCGAGGCACCCCTCAGCTTGCGGAAGCGGACCTCAGGGTGGGGATCCCGCGTATCCTGCGCCGCCGGGCGCGCTGGGTCTCGGTGCGCCTGCGTCACCCGCGCGGCTGAACGCCCCTTCGGGGGGTCACAGCCCCTTCGGGTAGTCACAGCCCCTCCGGGGGTCACAGCGCGCAGCTGTCCGTACCCACCTGCTCGTTCGCCGTCCGTCCCCGGGCGATGTCGGGCTGGATCTCGTCCGCCGTGAGGGCGTATCCGGTGTCCGCGTCGTCGAGGGACTTGGCGAACACCACGCCGTACACCCTGCCGTCGGGCGTGAGCAGCGGGCCGCCGGAGTTGCCCTGACGGACGGTCGCGTACAGCGAGTAGACGTCGCGGCGGACGGTGCCGCGGTGGTAGATGTCCGGGCCGTTGGCCGTGATGCGCCCGCGCACGCGCGCGGCGCGCACGTCGTACGAGCCGTTCTCCGGGAAGCCCGCGACGATCGCGCCGTCACCGCCGGCCGCGTCCGGCCCGGAGAACTTCAGTGCGTTCGCCCTCAGGTCGGGTACGTCGAGGACGGCGATGTCCCGCTTCCAGTCGTACAGCACGACCTTCGCGTCGTACTTGCGGCCCTCGCCGCCTATCTGCACGGTCGGCGCGTCGACCCCGCCGACCACGTGCGCGTTGGTCATGACCCGGCGGTCGGCGAAGACGAAGCCGGTGCCCTCCAGGACCTTGCCGCAGCTCTGGGCGGTGCCGGTGACCTTGACGATCGAGCGCTGGGCGTGGACGGCCACCGTGCTGTTCGCGAGCGCCGGGTCGGGCGGCCGGACGTCCTTGATCGGCTCGTTGGAGAACGGGCTGAAGACCTGCGGGAAGCCGTTCTGCGCGAGGACGGAGGAGAAGTCCGCGAACCAGGTGTCGGCCTGCGCGGGCAGCGCCCGGGAGACCCCGAGCAGCACCTTCGAGCCGCGGACCTCCTTGCCGAGCGTCGGCAGGGTCGTACCGGCCAGGGCGGAGCCGATCAGCCAGGCCACCAGCAGCATCGCGACCACGTTGACCAGGGCGCCGCCGGTGGCGTCCAGGGCGCGGGCCGGGGACCAGGTGATGTACCGGCGCAGCTTGTTGCCGAGGTGGGTGGTCAGGGCCTGGCCGACGGAGGCACAGACGATGACGACGACCACGGCCACGACGGCGGCGGTGGTGCCGACGTCCGCCTTGTCGGTCACGGCGTCCCAGAGGACGGGCAGCGTGTACACGGCGACGAGGCCGCCGCCCAGGAACCCGATCACCGACAGGATGCCGACGACGAAGCCCTGGCGGTAGCCCACGACCGCGAACCACACAGCCGCGACCAGCAGCAGGATGTCCAGCACGTTCACGGGGTTCACCCTGTCATGAGCGCCAGTCGAGCGGGACCTGCTTCTCTCTGTCCCAGGGGCGCTCCCAGCCCGCGAAATGCAGCAGGCGGTCGATCACCCCGGCCGTGAAACCCCAGACCAGGGCCGATTCGACCAGAAATGCCGGACCTCGGTGTCCGCTGGGGTGGACGGTGGTGGCGCGGTTGGCGGGGTCCGTGAGATCCGCCACGGGGACCGTGAAGACCCGCGCGGTCTCGTTCGGGTCGACGACGCCGACCGGTGTGGGCACGCGCCACCAGCCGAGCACCGGGGTGACGACGAAGCGGCTCACCGGGATGTAGAGGGCGGGCAGCACGCCGAAGAGCTGCACGCCGGCCGGGTCCAGCCCGGTCTCCTCCTTGGCCTCCCGCAGCGCCGCCCTGAGCGGCCCGTCGCCCTGCGGATCGCCGTCCTCGGGGTCGAGCGCGCCGCCGGGGAAGGACGACTGACCGGCGTGCGAGCGCAGCGACCCGGCGCGCTCCATCAGCAGCAGCTCGGGGCCGCGCGGCCCCTCGCCGAACAGGATCAGGACGGCGGATTTGCGGCCCGAGCCGTTCTCCGGCGGCAGGAAGCGGCTCAGCTGGAGCGGCTGGACCGTCTCGGCGGCCCGCACCACCGGGTCGAGCCAGTCCGGCAGTCCCTCCTTGCTGAGCGTCATCGCACCGCCCTGCCTGTCGCTGGTCCTCGTCATCGCCACCCCCGTCGCTCCGCCCTCTCCAACGCGCGAGGGCCCCGAGATCGTTCCGTCACGCGGCCCCCAGCGGCGGTGCCGGTCTGCCGCCCGCGTCGAGGTAGGCCTGCGGGGGCTTCAGGCGCTGGCCGGGAAAACCGCCCTTCTCGTACTTCAGGAGCTTCTGCGCCTTCTCCGGATCGGTCTCCCCCTCGCCGTACGCCGGGCAGAGCGGGGCGATCGGGCAGGCGCCGCAGGCGGGCTTGCGGGCGTGGCAGATCCGACGGCCGTGCCAGATCACATGGTGGGACAGGTCGGTCCAGTCGCTCTTCGGGAACAGCGCGCCGACGGCCGCCTCGATCTTGTCCGGGTCGGTCTCGTCGGTCCACCGCCACCGCCGCACCAGCCGCTGGAAATGCGTGTCGACCGTGATGCCGGGCCGCCCGAAGGCGTTGCCGAGGACGACGAAGGCGGTCTTGCGGCCGACGCCGGGCAGCTTGACGAGGTCCTCCAGCTTCCCGGGCACCTCACCGCCGAAGTCCTCGACGAGCGCCTTGGAGAGCCCTATGACCGACCTGGTCTTGGCCCGGAAGAAGCCGCAGGGCCGCAGGATCTCCTCGACCTTCTCCGGATCGGCGACGGCCAGGTCCTCGGCGGAGGGGTACTTCGCGAAGAGCGCCGGGGTGGTCTGGTTGACCCGAAGGTCGGTGGTCTGGGCCGACAGGACCGTGGCGACCAGGAGCTGGAAGGGGTTCTCGAAGTCCAGCTCGGGATGGGCGTACGGATACACCTCGGCCAGCTCGCGGTTGATCCGGCGAGCACGGCGGACCAGGGCGGTGCGGGACTCGTCCGCGGGCGGCTTCACAGCGATCTTCCTGGCGGTCGCGGCCTTTTTGGTCGAAATGTCCTTCTTGGCGGTCACGGCCTTCCTGGCAGGCGTAACCTTCTTGGCAGGAGCGACCTTTTTAGCCGTTCTGCCTGTTTTACTACTACCGCCGGAGCCCTGTTCGCCCACAGCGGAATCTCGTCGTACAACCACCCGCTTAGCCCCCTTGGCCTGTGCTCTCACCGGCGATTTGGACACCCGGCCAGCCTAGAGCCCGGCACCGACATCCGCCCCGGACCCGGAAGATCGGCCCCCGATTGGACCCCTGACGCTTACCCCGGGACACCTGTGCGGCATCCTTGTGACAGATCACACTGTTTGGACCGTCCGGCAAAATGGGGAACACGGTCCCCTGGCACGCGGGGGAGCAAGATCCCCTGAGCAGGTCGACAAGGAGGACTCGTGGACGACGTTCTGCGGCGCAACCCGCTCTTCGCGGCTCTCGACGACGAGCAGGCCGCGGAGCTTCGCGCCTCCATGAGTGAGGTGACCCTCGCACGCGGCGACTCACTCTTCCATGAAGGGGACCCCGGCGACCGGCTGTACGTCGTCACCGAGGGCAAGGTCAAGCTGCACCGCACCTCCCCCGACGGCCGCGAGAACATGCTCGCCGTCGTCGGCCCCGGAGAGCTGATCGGTGAGCTGTCGCTGTTCGACCCGGGCCCGCGCACCGCGACCGCGAGCGCGCTGACCGAGGTCAAGATGCTCGGTCTGGGCCACGGCGACCTCCAGCCCTGGCTGAACGTCCGCCCCGAGGTGGCCGGAGCCCTGCTGCGCGCCGTCGCCCGCCGCCTGCGCAAGACCAACGACGCCATGTCCGACCTGGTCTTCTCCGACGTCCCCGGCCGCGTGGCGCGCGCCCTGCTGGACCTCTCCCGCCGCTTCGGCGTGCAGTCCGAGGAAGGCATCCACGTCGTCCACGACCTCACCCAGGAGGAGCTGGCCCAGCTGGTGGGCGCCTCCCGCGAGACCGTGAACAAGGCCCTGGCCGACTTCGCCCAGCGCGGCTGGCTGCGCCTGGAGGCGCGCGCGGTGATCCTGCTGGACGTGGAGCGGCTGGCCAAGCGGTCACGCTGAACCGAGCCGGGGGCGGGTGCCCCCGGCCCCGAGGAGCGCCGTGCAGCACCGGGCCGACGCCCGGTGCTCACCGAAACGAGCTGCTCGACGGCCCTCGGCGCGGCACAGTTGCGCCATGCCCGAGACGATCAGCCGCCCCGGACTCGACCCCGGGGGCCACATCGCGCGCGAAGGCTCCCTCGCAAGCGTGCCCGACGCGTTCCGGCCCGTCGTGGCCGCCGTCCACGACCGGCTGCCGGACGCCTTCGGCGGACGGCTGCACAGCGCGTACCTCTACGGGTCGATCCCCCGCGGCACCGCGCGCGTGGGACGCAGCGATCTGGACCTCTTCGTCGTGCTCCACGACGAGCCCACCGACGGCGACCGTGCCGTCGTACGCGCCTTCGGGGAGACCGTCGACCAGGAGTTCCCGCAGATCGACGGCGTCGGCACGCTCCTGTACGGCCGGGACCGGCTGCTGAGCGACCTCGAGCGGTACGACCTGGCCTGGTTCCTCGCCTGCCTGTGCACCCCGCTGCTCGGCGACGACCTCGCCGCACAGCTGCCCCGCTACCGCCCCGACTCGCTGCTGGCCCGGGAGACCAACGGAGACCTGGCCCGGTGGCTGCCCCGCTGGCGGGAGCGGATCGCCGCCGCGGACGACACCGAGCGGGCCCGCCGTCCCCTGGTCCGCTTCATGTCCCGGCACCTCGTCCGTACGGGCTTCACGCTCGTCATGCCCCGCTGGCACGGCTGGACCAGCGACCTGCGCGAGATGGCCGGTGCCTTCGGTGCCTACTACCCCCGGCGGGCCGCCCAGATGGCCGAGGCGGCCGGGTACGGCCACGAACCCGTCGGCGACCCCGAGGTGCTGCGGTCGTACGTCGACGACCTGGGCCCCTGGCTCGCCGAGGAGTACGCGCGCGTGCACGGCGTCAAGGCACCCCGCCCGGACTAGATCAGCCCGTGCTCGCTCAGGTACTCCAGCTGGGCCCGTACCGACAGCTCCGCCGCCGGCCACAGCGAGCGGTCCACGTCGGCGTAGACGTGGGCGACGACCTGGCCCGGCGTGCGGTAACCGTCCTCGACCGCCGTCTCCACCTGGGCGAGCCGGTGCGCACGGTGGGCGAGGTAGAACTCGACGACGCCCTGGGCGTCCTCGAGGACGGGCCCATGACCCGGCAGGACCGTGTGCACGCCGTCGTCCACCGTCAAGGAGCGCAGACGGCGCAGGGAGTCCAGATAGTCCCCGAGCCGGCCGTCCGGGTGCGCCACGACCGTCGTGCCGCGCCCGAGGACGGTGTCGCCCGTCAGCACCGCCTGATCGGCCGGGAGATGGAAGCACAGCGAGTCCGCGGTGTGCCCGGGCGTGGGGACGACCCGCAGCTCCAGGCCGCCGACGGTGACGACGTCACCCGCGGCCAGACCCTCGTCACCGAGGCGCAGCGCCGGGTCGAGGGCACGTACGCGCGTGCCGGTCAGTTCCGCGAAGCGGCCGGCGCCCTCGGCGTGGTCGGGGTGGCCGTGGGTGAGCAGGGTCAGGGCTATGCGCTTGCCGGCCTTCTCGGCCGTGTCCACCACCGTGCGCAGATGACCGTCGTCCAGCGGGCCCGGGTCGATCACCACGGCCAGGTCGGAGTCCGGCTCGGCGACGATCCAGGTGTTGGTGCCGTCCAGGGTCATCGCGGAGGCGTTCGGCGCGAGGACGTTGACGGCCCGTTCGGTGGCCGGACCCGAGAGGACCCCGCCGCGGGGCTGGCCCGGCAGGGCGCTTGCGTCGGTCATGCGGGGCCTCCACCGGTCGTCTCGGCGGTCGTCGCAGCGGTCGGCACGTGCTTGGTGAACTCCTCGTGCCCTGGCCAGGACAGGACGATCTCGCCGTCCTGGAGGCGGGCCCGGGCCAGCACCGGCGTCATGTCGCGCGCGGGGGCCGCCGCCAGCGCCTCGGCGGCGCTGGCGTACGGCAGCAGCTGGCGCAGGGTGGCGACGGTGGGCGGCATCATCAGCAGCTCGCCCTTGTCGTACCCGGCGGCTGCCTCCTCGGGCCGGATCCACACCGTGCGGTCGGCCTCCGTGGAGGCGTTCCGGGTGCGCTGGCCCTCGGGCAGGGCGGCCACGAAGAACCAGGTGTCGTAGCGGCGGGCCTCGAACTCCGGGGTGATCCAGCGGGTCCAGGCGCCCAGCAGGTCCGAGCGCAGCACCAGGCCGCGCCGGTCGAGGAACTCGGCGAAGGACAGCTCGCGCGCGACCAGGGCGGCCCGGTCCGCCTCCCAGTCCTCCCCGGTGGTGTCGCCGACGACCGACTCCGGGTCGGGCCCGGCGAGCAGGACGCCCGCCTCCTCGTACGTCTCCCGGACGGCCGCGCAGACGATCGCCTGGGCGCCCGCCTCGTCGACGCCGAGCCGCTCGGCCCACCACGCGCGCGTGGGGCCGGTCCAGCGCACCAGGCGGTCGTCGTCACGCGGGTCTACACCGCCCCCGGGATACGCGTACGCGCCTCCGGCGAAGGCCATGGAGGCGCGTCTGCGCAGCATGTGGACGACCGGGCCGGATCCGGTGTCCTTCAGGAGCAGAACCGTGGCCGCGCGCCGGGGGGACACCGGGGTGAGGGTGCCGTCCGCGAGCGCGCGGATGCGGTCCGGCCACTCCGGGGGGTACCACTGACCGTTCGCCATGGCCGGAGGCTATCCCGTGTAGGGCGAATGTTCGAGAGGTACCCGAGGTCAGCGGGGCAGCGGTGGGTTACCGGGCCAGTTCGACCTGGATCTCGACCTCGACCGGGGCGTCCAGCGGCAGCACCGCGACGCCGACCGCGCTGCGGGCGTGCACGCCCTTGTCGCCGAGGACCTCGCCGAGCAGTTCGCTGGCGCCGTTGACGACACCGGGCTGCCCGGTGAAGTCGGCGGCGGAGGCCACGAAGCCCACGACCTTCACCACGCGCGCGATGCGGTCCAGGTCACCGGCGACGGACTTCACCGCGGCCAGCGCGTTCAGCGCGCACGTCCGGGCCAGTTCCTTGGCCTCCTCCGCGGTGACCTCTGCGCCCACCTTGCCGGTGACCGGCAGCTTGCCCTCGACCATCGGCAGCTGGCCGGCGGTGTAGACGTACACACCGGACTGCACGGCCGGCTGGTAGGAGGCCAGCGGCGGCACGACCTCCGGCAGGGTCAGACCCAGTTCGGCCAGCTTGGCCTCGACCGCGCTCATGCCTGCTTCTCCCGCTTCAGGTAGGCCACGAGCTGCTCGGGGTTGTTCGGCCCGGGCACGACCTGGACGAGCTCCCAGCCGTCCTCGCCCCAGGTGTCCAGAATCTGCTTCGTGGCATGGACGAGCAGCGGCACGGTTGCGTATTCCCACTTGGTCATGGGCCGACTGTAGCCGTTGTGGCCGGTGGGACCCGCGGCCGACCGTGACCGGCGTCGGGCACGGGCCGGACGGCCGACTGCGGCCCGCGTCGTCCACAGGCCGGGCGGCCGACTGTGACCTCCGTTATCCACAGCCTCGCGCGTGCCCGTCGGCGGGACTGGTTAGTCTCGAAGGCGTGAGCAGGCTCCAGGTCGTCAGCGGCAAGGGCGGGACCGGAAAGACGACGGTCGCCGCCGCACTCGCGCTGGCCCTCGCGACCGAGGGGAAGCGGACGCTTCTCGTGGAGGTCGAGGGCCGGCAGGGCATCGCGCAACTCTTCGAGACGGAGGCGCTTCCGTACGAGGAGAGGAAGATCGCGGTAGCCCCCGGCGGTGGGGAGGTGTACGCACTCGCCATAGACCCCGAACTGGCCCTTCTGGACTACCTCCAGATGTTCTACAAGCTGGGCGGGGCGGGCAGAGCGCTGAAGAAGCTCGGCGCCATCGACTTCGCCACCACCATCGCCCCGGGCATCAGGGACGTCCTCCTGACCGGCAAGGCGTGCGAGGCGGTGCGCCGCAAGGACAAGAGCGGCAGGTTCGCCTACGACTACGTCGTCATGGACGCCCCGCCGACCGGCCGCATCACCCGCTTCCTGAACGTCAACGACGAGGTGGCGGGCCTCGCGAAGATCGGCCCCATACACAATCAGGCGCAGGCGGTGATGCGGGTGCTGAAGTCGCCGGAGACGGCGGTGCACCTGGTGACGCTGCTGGAGGAGATGCCCGTCCAGGAGACCGCCGACGGCATCGCCGAACTGCGCGCGGCGCGGCTGCCGGTCGGCCGGGTCATCGTGAACATGGTCCGTCCGGAGGTGTTGGACGAGGCCGACCTGGAACTCGTACGGACCGTGGAGCGTTCCTCTGTCGCACAGGCGCTGTCGGCGGCCGGGCTGGGCGGGGCCCGCCGGGGCGGCAACGCGGAGAAGCTGGTGGACCCGCTGCTGGAGCAGGCCGCGGAGTACGCCGAGCGATACGCGCTGGAGCAGGAGCAGCGCGCGGCCCTCGGTGAGCTGGGCCTGCCCCTGGACGAACTGCCACTGCTCGCCGAGGGCATGGATCTGGCGGGCCTGTACGAACTCGCCACCGAGCTGCGGAAGCAGGGGTTGTCATGAGTCCGGACCCGGCTGAGACGCCCGAGACGGCCGAGGGCCCCGAGAAGGGCCGCCGTCTCTCCCCCACGCGCGCGCTGGACGTCGACCCGCTGCTGGATGACCCGGGGACCCGGATCGTGGTGTGCTGCGGCTCGGGCGGGGTCGGCAAGACGACGACCGCGGCGGCCCTGGGCCTCAGGGCCGCCGAGCGGGGCCGCAAGGTGGTCGTCCTGACCATCGACCCGGCCAAGCGACTGGCCCAGTCGATGGGCATCGACTCGCTCGACAACGTCCCGCGCCGGGTGAAGGGCACCGAGGGCGACGGCGAACTGCACGCCATGATGCTCGACATGAAGCGCACCTTCGACGAGGTCGTGGAGGCGCACGCGGACCCCGAGCGGGCGGCCGCGATCCTGGCGAACCCCTTCTACCAGTCGCTCTCGGCGGGCTTCGCGGGCACGCAGGAGTACATGGCGATGGAGAAGCTGGGCCAGCTGCGCGCGAAGGACGAGTGGGACCTGATCGTGGTCGACACCCCGCCGTCCCGCTCGGCACTGGACTTCCTGGACGCGCCCAAGCGGCTCGGCTCCTTCCTGGACGGCCGGCTGATCCGCCTGCTGACCGCACCCGCCAAGCTGGGCGGGCGCGCCGGCATGAAGTTCCTGAACGTCGGCATGTCGATGATGACCGGCACGCTGGGCAAGCTGCTGGGCGGCCAGCTGCTGAAGGACGTACAGACGTTCGTGGCCGCTATGGACACCACCTTCGGCGGGTTCCGTACCCGCGCGGACGCCACGTACAAGCTGCTCCAGGCGCCCGGCACCGCGTTCCTGGTGGTGGCGGCCCCGGAGCGGGACGCGTTGCGCGAGGCCGCGTACTTCGTGGAGCGGCTGGCCGCGGAGGACATGCCGCTGGTCGGACTGGTGCTCAACCGGGTCCACGGCACCGGCGCCGGCCGGCTGTCGGCCGAGCGGGCGCTCGCCGCCGCGGAAAATCTTGAGGACCTCCGCATTGTGGATCAGGGGGACGGGAAAGCTGGACTTCGTAACTCTCCCGACACGTACGGCAGTTCACCAACTCCCGCATCCGAGACCGCGACCGCTGCCGCTGCTCCCGAAGAAGGCTCCCCCGCCGACCCGGAGCACTCGGTCGACCGGCTCACCGCGGGCCTGCTGACACTGCATGCCGAGCGCATGCAGCTGCTCTCTCGGGAGCAGCGCACGCGTGATCGCTTCACCGCCCGTCACCCCGAGGTGGCGGTGGTCGACGTACCCGCACTCCCCGGCGACGTGCACGATCTCGCGGGCCTGCGCGACATCGGCAGCCGGCTGGCCGCGGGGCGGCCGGAGCCTGCCTAGGCGGATGGGGCACACGGGAATGGGTCCCGTGCGGAACGGCACGCAGACGTCCGCATGCGGGCGGACCCCGGGGACTGAGCGGACTCGTGCGTGCGGGCGTCCGGGCGCGGTCTCACACCTATGACAGACGCGCGGTCTCACCCGTATGGAGATGCAGGCGGTCTGCCACGTATGGAGACACGGGCGGTCTGCCACGTATGGAGACACGGGCGGTTTCACACGTACGGACGTACGCGCGGAGTCGCACATGCGCGTGTACGCGCGGCCGTACGCGAGCCGCGACCTCCAGGGACCGTGCGGCCGTGCCCCGAGGAAGACGCCCTCAACTCACCGCCGCGTAGTTCTCGTACACCTCGTCGCTGTCGAGGGGCACGATGCCCGTGCCACGCTCGTACTCCGAGCGGGCGGTTTCGAGCAGCCTGCGCCAGGAGGTCACGGTGGGCCGCCGGCGCAGCAGTGCGCGGCGTTCCCGCTCCGTCATGCCTCCCCACACGCCGAATTCGACGCGGTTGTCCAGCGCGTCAGCCAGGCATTCGGTGCGTACCGGACATCCGGTGCACACCGCCTTGGCCCTGTTCTGCGCTGCTCCCTGAACGAACAGTTCATCCGGATCGGTAGTGCGGCAGGCAGCCTGCGCACTCCAGTCGGTTACCCAGCCCATACCGGCGCCGTCCTCTCCCGAATCGAGGCTCCCCCACGGCGGCAGCGGCATATTCACCGCCGCCAGTTGAGGACGTTACGGAAGGTGGGCACAGCGCAACACCCCCTTCGGGCCCAATCTTGAATGGCCCGAACGGACTATGGGTAAACGGCAGATCACCCGGGGGAGTGAGCTGGCGACATATGCGGCTCTCCCGACAAAACGGGACGGCTGTGGTGCGCCACACCGGGCATCAGGTGACACACGAGGCGGATTCGGACGCGTTCTCCCCAGAAGCCGGACCCGTCCCCGCAGAAAAACCGGGCCACGTCCGGAACGATTCGGGGTCGCCGGACGTATTGATACGTGACCGCACTGCCGTGACAGTTGAGAGCAGCTTAGGCCAATGCCTGCGTGCGTGTCCGGGAAATGGAAACGTAGGCAGGTCAGGTCGCGCTGCCATCACGATCCGGCAGCCGAACATCCCGAGGGGGAGCCGCTCCCTCGGATCGGCCATCAGCACGGATTAGGCTGCCCCCATGCCAAAGAAGCGCTCGGGTGGTGGTCTGTCGCCAACGCAGCAGGCCGCCAAGTTCCTCGGTGTCAGTGTGCTCGCAGGAGCCGTGATGGCGGGTATCGCGCTGCCTGCGGCCGGCGCGCTGGGCCTCGCGGCCAAGGGATCGGTCAAGAGCTTCGACGAGATCCCGGCCAACCTCAAGAGTCCCCAGCTGAGCCAGCGCACGACGATCCTGGACAACCAGGGCAAGCAGATCGCGACCGTCTACTCCCGCGACCGTACGGTGGTCGACCTCAAGGACATGTCGCCGTACGTGCAGAAGGCGATCGTCGCGATCGAGGACTCACGCTTCTACAAGCACGGCGCGATCGACCTCAAGGGCGTGCTGCGCGCGCTGAACAAGAACGCGCAGAGCGGCGGGGTCGCCCAGGGCGCCTCCACGCTCACCCAGCAGCTGGTGAAGAACTACTTCATCGAGGAGGCCGGCGACGACCCGACGAAGGTCGCCGAGGCCACCCAGCAGACCCTCGGACGCAAGATCCGCGAGCTGAAGTACGCGATCCAGATCGAGGACAAGCTCGGCAAGAAGAAGATCCTCGAGAACTACCTGAACATCACCTTCTTCGGCGAGCAGGCGTACGGCGTCGAGGCCGCCGCCCAGCGTTACTTCTCCAAGCACGCCAAGGACCTGAACCTGCAGGAATCGGCGCTGCTGGCCGGCATCGTTCAGTCCCCGAGCCGCTACGACCCCGTCAACGACGAGGCGGAGGCCACCAAGCGGCGCAACATCGTGCTGCAGCGCATGGCCGAGGTCGGCGACATCTCCCAGAAGGAGGCCGACCGGGCCAAGCAGGAACCGCTCGGACTGCACCCCAGCCGGCCCAGGAACGGCTGCATCACGGCGGTCAAGGGCGCCGGCTTCTTCTGCGACTACGTCCGCGACACGGTCCTGACCGACCCGGTCTTCGGCAAGACAAAGGAGGAGCGGGCGAAGCTCTGGAACCAGGGCGGTCTGACGATCCGTACGACGCTGGACCCGCAGGCGCAGCAGTCCGTGCAGGCCTCCGTCAAGGACCACGTCTACAAGTCCGACGCCGTGGCCACGGCCGCGTCCATCGTCGAGCCCGGCACCGGCAAGATCCTCGCCATGGGCCAGTCCCGCCCGTACGGCTTCGGCCCGAACGAGACGCAGATCAACCTGTCCGTCAACCAGGAGATGGGCGGCGGCGCCGGTTACCAGCCCGGTTCGACGTTCAAGCCGATCGTCGCGGCGGCCGCCATCGAGGGCGGCAAGCCCCCGACGCAGGAGTACTCCTCGCCGTACGAGATGCCGTACCCGAGCCCGGTCAACGCGTGCAACGGCAGGATCTGGCGCAACGACCCGCGCAAGCCCGCCAAGCTGACGAACGAGAACGAGTCGGAGCACGGCCCGTACGGCATGAAAGAGGCGACCGCCAAGTCGGTCAACACCTACTACGTGCAGCTGATCAGCGACATCGGCATCTGCCCGGTCATCGACATGGCCAAGAAGATGGGCGTGGCGCGCGCGGACGGCCGCAAGATCGACCAGGCCCCCTCCATCGCGCTGGGCACCCAGGAGATGTCCCCGCTGACGATGGCGAACGCGTACGCCACCTTCGCCTCGCGCGGCATGTACTGCACCCCGGTCGCCATCGAGTCGATCACGCGCAAGGTCGGCAGCCAGGTGAAGTCCATGGAGGTGCCGAAGTCCACCTGCTCGCGCGCGATGTCGGAGAAGACCGCGGACACCGTCAGCACGCTGCTGAAGGGCGTGGTCGAGGACGGTACGGGTCAGGAGGCCGGTCTCGGCGACCGCCCGAGCGCGGGCAAGACCGGTACGACGGACGAGCGCTTCGCGGCCTGGTTCGTCGGCTACACCCCGAACATGGCGGGCGCGGTCTGGGTCGGCGACCCGCAGCACAAGCGCAAGATGATCAACATCTCCATCGGCGGCGTCCCGCACGACAAGGTGTTCGGTGGTGAGGTCCCCGGCCCGATCTGGCGCGACATGATGAACGGCGCCCTGGAGGGCAAGCCCGTGGAGGACTTCAACCTGGTCGACATCCCCGACGACGACTCCGGGGACGGCCAGGGAAAAGGCCGAGGGGGGGACAACGGGGGGACCAACGGGGACACGACGGGTCAGGTGATCGGCGGACTGATCGGCGGACTGACGGACGGGGGCACCACTGACGGCGGCACCACGGGTGACACCACCGCCGGCGCCACCGGCGGCACGATCCCCACGCCGACGTTCTCCCTCCCCGGGAACTTCATCCAGGGCCAGGGCAACGGCGGGCCCTCCGGCAACGGAAACGGGGGCCGGCGGGGCTAGCTCCCACGAGTACGGACGTACGGCGGCGGGGCCGTGGCCCGGCTCTGGAGCAGCCTCTCCGGCTCAGCCCTGGAGCAGCTTCTTCACCGCGGCGGCGACCCGGCCGCCCTCGGCCTGGCCGGCCACCTTCGGGTTCACGATCTTCATGACGGCGCCCATGGCCCGCGGGCCCTCGGCACCCGCCGCCTTCGCCTCCTCGACGGCCTGGGCGACGATCGCGTCCAGCTCGTCGTCGGACAGCTGCTTGGGCAGGTACTCGGCGAGCACCTCGCCCTCCGCCTTCTCCCGCTCGGCGGACTCGGCACGACCACCCTGCGCGAAGGCCTCGGCGGCCTCACGGCGCTTCTTCGCCTCGCGGGTGATCACCTTGAGCACCTCGTCGTCGGACAGCTCCCGCTTCTCCTTGCCCGCGACCTCCTCCTTGGTGATCGCGGCGAGCGTCAGCCGGAGCGTGGAGGAGCGGAGCTCGTCGCGCTCCTTGATCGCGGCGTTGAGGTCGTCGTGCAGCTTCGACTTGAGCGTGGTGGTCATGGGGACGATTGTCGCAGGTGCAGCGCCGCGAACGCCCGTTGATTTAGCGGCCGCCCGGTCTCGACGGCTCCCGGGGTCTGACACGATGGTCGTATGCGCGCGCGATACGGAGTACCCCTGGGAATCATGGCGGCAGGTGCCGCCGGGCTGGCGTACGCGGCGGGCTTCGAGGCCCGCTCGTTCCGCCTGCGACGGGTGACGGTGCCGGTCCTGCCGCCCGGCATGCGCCCCCTGCGCATGCTCCAGGTCTCCGACATCCACATGGTGAGCGGCCAGCGCAAGAAGCAGCGCTGGCTGCAGTCGCTGGCGGGGCTGCGCCCCGACTTCGTGATCAACACGGGCGACAACCTGTCGGACCCGGAGGGCGTGCCGGAGGTCCTGGACGCCCTCGGCCCCCTGATGGAGTTCCCCGGCGCCTACGTCTTCGGCTCCAACGACTACTACGGCCCCAAACTCCGCAACCCCGCCCGCTACTTGCTGGAGAAGACGAGCGGCCGTCACGGACTGAACGGCAACCCGCCGGCCGTCGGCGCCCTCCACAACCCGTGGGAGGACCTGCGCGACGGCTTCGACACGGCAGGCTGGCTGAACCTGACGAACACGCGGGGCGTGCTGAAGGTCGAGGGCGTGTCGATCGAGCTGACCGGCCTGGACGACCCGCACATCAAGCGTGACCGCTACGCCCGGGTGGCGGGCGGCCCGACGGGGTCGTACGACTTCTCCATGGGCGTGGTCCACGCCCCCTACCTGCGCACTCTGGACGCCTTCACGGCGGACGGCTACCCCCTGATCCTGGCCGGCCACACGCACGGCGGCCAGCTCTGCATCCCCTTCTACGGCGCCCTGGTCACCAACTGCGACCTGGACACGGACCGGGTGAAGGGCCTCTCCACGCACACGGCCGAGGGCCGCACGTCCTACCTCCACGTCTCAGCGGGCTGCGGCACCAACCGCTACACCCCGGTCCGCTTCGCCTGCCCTCCGGAGGCGACGCTGCTGACGTTGGTGGAACGGCAGTAGGTCCAGCGGACGGCGGGGCGCAGGCAGGGCCGGGGGCCGGGGGGCCGCCGGGCGCCTGCCGGGCACGTGAAGCGGGGCGCGGAGACCACCGGGCACGAGAGACCACCGGACGCGGGAGACCACCGGACGCGGGAGACCACCGGACACGGGAGACCACCGGACACGGGAGGCTGAGCGCGCCAGGCCCGGAGCGGAAGGCCACGGGCCGGCCCGCCGAGAGCGGGAGACCGGAGCCGGAGATCAGGAACAGGGCCGGGGGCCGGACGACCGGGCCGCAAGGCCCCGGAACCGGAGACCCGACCGGGAGCAGGGCGCGGGACGTGCCGTAACCCACCCGGGCTACTCCACATGGCCCCCACCCCCACCCCTTCCTAGCGTGAGGGCATGACCGCCCCGATACCCAGGGACATCCCGGACCTCCCCGCGGTCCCGGGCCCGCCCCTGCTGCTGCCCGCACCGGTCCCGGCCGCGGCGGTGGTGCCTCCGGTCCGCCGCCCCCTCACCGCCGTCTTCCGCCTGCTGACCGCGCTGGCCGCGGTGGCCGGCGTCGCCCTGGAACTCCTCCTTTCCGCCCCGGCCAGGACGCTGAGCTACTTCAGCGTCCAGGCGAGCATCCTGCTGGCCGTGGTCATGCTCCTGTCGGCCAACCGGGCCTGGCGGGCACGCCGCCCGCTGTCGTCCACCGTGACAGGCGCCACACTCCTGTACGTCGTGATCGGCGCGCTCGTGTACCACCTGCTCCTGGACCACACGACGCCCCCGTTCTCGATGACCGGCGCGACGACAGCCCCGGAGCGCTGGCACGCCCAGTGGGCGGCCCTCCAGATCCTCCACACGCTGGTCCCGACGGCGGCCGTGCTGGACTGGCTTCTCCTCACCCCCGCGGCCCGCCTGCACCTGCGCCAGGCCGCCACCTGGATGCTCTGCCCCACGGCCTACCTGGCCTTCACCCTCGGCCGAGCCGCCGTCCTCGGGCCGTCCGCCCCGGCCCGCTACCTCTACCCCTTCCTGGACGTGGCCGCCCACGGCTACCGCAGCACCCTGGCCAACGCCCTCCTCCTGGGCCTCGCGATGTACGCCCTGGCCCTCCTCCTGGTCGTCCTGGACCACGCCCGCCCGACCCCGACCCGCCGCCCCCTCTGAATCGGATTTCGTCTACGGCCACCGGTGGGCTAAAGTAAACGTCGTCGCCGCGACAAGCAGCGACATCGGGGTGTAGCGCAGCTTGGCAGCGCGCTTCGTTCGGGACGAAGAGGTCGTGGGTTCAAATCCCGCCACCCCGACGCTGGTCAAAGGCCAGGGAGTAAATTTACTCCCTGGCCTTTGTCGTGCTCGGGGGGCCAAACAGGGGGCCAAAGGATTTCGATCAAGCCTCGCAGGCGGTCGCCTCACGCCGCTGGGCAAAGATCACGTCCATGGCTTCCGCGCCCTCGGTGATGACCGGCCGGAGCTGCTTCCGGTAGACGGCCTCCGTCGTCGCCTGACTGGTGTGTCCGACGAGCTGCGCGATGCGCTCCAGCGGAATGCCGTGGTCCGAGAGCAGCGAGACGAAGCTGTGCCGCAGCTCGCGCGGCGTCCACTCAGGTGCCAGCCCCGCCTTCTTCACGATGGCCTTGAAATCACGTCGGACGTTGGCCGCGTCCAGCGGTTCACCGGACCGCGTCGTGAAGACGCGGCCGGCCGGACTCCACTCCATACCTCGGGACGCCCTCTCCTGCTTCTGCCACCGCTTGTGCTCCTCGAGCACGTCGACCACCTGCTTCGGCAGAGCGATGGTCCGCCGGCTCTTCCTGGTCTTGGTCTCGCCGTGCTTGCGCACCGATCGCCACACGGCGACGTGAGGCGGGGTGCCGTCCTCCGTCTCCAGGAAGACGTGGTCCCAGGTGAGGGGCCGCGCCTCCTCCGTACGTACGCCGCTGAGGAGCGAAAGCACGAGGTAGGCGTACAGCCGCGACGGGCGAGCGGCGGCGAGCACGGCTTCCGCCTGCTTCAGGTTCAATGCCTTGCTCGGACGCCCAGGCTGTCCCTCCGGAGCGGTGACGAGCAGGGCGACGTTCCGTGCGGCCTTGTCCCTGCGCTGAGCGTGCTCGATGGAGCGGCGCAGGATAGCGAGCAGGTCGCGGAGACTGCGCGTCGCGAGGAATTCGGCCCGGCCCTCCAGCCAGTCATCGACGTCGTCCGCGCTGAGGTCCTTCAACTTGGCTTTGCCGATGAACGGGAGCAGGTGCTTGTTCGCCATCGAGCGGTTCTTGCCGATGGTTCCCTTCTCGTCACGCCCCTTCAGGCCGCGCTCCAGCCAGTCGTTCACCGCGTCGGCCACGGTGTAGTTGGCCGGCGTCTTGACGCCGGACTGCACTTCCTTTTTCAGGTCCCGGATCTTCTGGCGGACCTCGGTCTTGGTCTTGCCGTACACCTTCGGCCGACGGCGCTTGCCGTTCGGGGCGTATCCGAGGGACACGGCGCCCACGTAGCGGTTCTTCGCCGCGTCCCAGTAGATCGTGTCTTCGCCGTGGCCAGCCCTGCGCTTAGGCGTCTCGGTCATGTGGTGTTCTCCAAATGAGCGGGCCGCACCCGATGGCGCGGCCCGGTTGATGCGAACGAACGGAGGAAGTCAGGCGGCTACTTCTGCCTCGCGCTTGAGCAGCTCGACGTACTGCGCGATGTACTCGGGCGGAATGAGTCGCCGACGGCCGATCCGAACCGTCTGGAGACGCCCAAGGCGGATCTCCTCGTAAACCAGCGAGCGACCGATACCCAAGGCCGCCGCTGCTTCTTCCGGTCGGTACAAAACCCGCTCAGCGGGAGAGGCAAGCGTGATGCTCATCCGGGGGGCCTCCTAGGCAGTTCGTTTTTGCCGTCGGGGTTGGGCTCGCGACCTCGGCACACGCCTGTCCGAGGTCCGGATTTCTGCGTCACCGCGTCAGGCACGTCATTTGCGGCCCTGACCTGCGGTTATGCGGTGACGCGGGCAGCTCGGGGCGTGTCACCGGGCGAGGCGGGGCTCTGTCACGCGTGACGCGGGTGACGCGGGATGACGCAGGTGTCGGCTGTCTGCGTCATCGCTGTAGCCCCTGGTCAGGGGCCGGTTTCGGGTGGCTGGTGACGTGGGTGACGCAGCGTTTCTTCTCTTAGGAAAGAAAAAGGGGTGGTGTCTTTCGTAGTGCGCGGCTCAGGACGTGAAGAAGGAGCCGCTGCGCGGCGCGACTTGCGCAGCGGCGGCAAGCCGCCGTAACAGCAAGAGGAGCACGCGCGGCCCGGGGTGCTCCTCTTGCTTGTTCGGTGCGCGCCGGGTGGCGCGGGTCAGAACGCCGCTTCCTGCTCGTGCGGGGCCGGGAGCGTGAGCGGGGTGCTGCGGGTCATTTCGATGTAGCGGGCGGAGCTGGTGCGGCCCCAGTCGATGACGACGCCGCGTGCGGCGAGGGTCGGCTGCAGCCGCTTGAGCCGGTCGGATAGGACCTTGCCGGTGGTAGGCCAGCCCTTGGGCAGCGGACGGCACTCCTCGCCGCTGTAGAGGCTGGTGAGGCAGTGCAGCCACTCCGACGACGTCATGCGCACTTCCGTACCGGCGTCGAGCCCGGCCGCGTGCTGCAGAACCGTCTGCGCCAGCAGGTCGCCCTCGATGACGTCGTCATTGAGGTCGTCGAGACTGGCCCGGTAGGCCCTGAGGGCACCGAAACCGGTAGCCGCATCGAGCTGCGCGCACAGGTGGGCGAAGTCGGCCATCCGCAGGTCGGTGGGGGTCTCCGCCGCGGCGGCCCGCACCTTCACCGTCAGGTCCAGCAGGGAGCCGAGAACGACGGGGAGGATCTCCGCGTACTCCGCCCACAGCTCCGCCTCGGTCCGCCGCACCCGGGGCCGCACGAGCCGGAGCGGGAGGAGGCGTTCGGCGAGGTCGGGGCGGATGACACCGACGTCGATGCCGGTCAGGAGCATCGGGCGTCGGTAGCGGGAGCGGACGACATCCCCGTCGGTGAAGAGCGCGCGCTTGATGCTCTCGGCGCCGGTGACGATGCAGCACATGAGGTCGGACAAGTCAGGGGGCAGGTGGGAGAGGTTGTCCAGGGCGGTGACCCATCCGGCGGCGACGGCCGTGATCATGTTCTCCTCGTCCTTCGGGGCCCGGCGAAGGTCGCCACTCATCCCTTCGATGATCCGCACCAGCATCCGGCCGCCGGTGGACTTGCCCGCCCCCTGCGGCCCGGTGAGAAAGGGGGCGGGGACGGGCACGGACGGCTCCAGGCAGCCGATGAGCCAGGCGAGGGCCAGGCACTCGGTCTCGGCGCTGGCGAAGTTGCACAGGCGGAGCAGGAGGTCGATGCCCTTGCCCTCGGTGTCCCGGGCGGGCAGCGGAAGCTCGCCGGTGAGCTGGGTGCGGCGCCAGCAGACTTCTTGCGGGTCGGGGGTGAGGATGTCCCAGCCGGTGGGGTGGATACGGACGCACTGGCCGTCGTCGCGGCCCAGGTCGAGCCAGGTCGCACCGTCAAAGCCCGGGGCGACGCGGATGTGGGTGGGCTGTACGTCCTCGGTCAGGGCGAGTGCTTCGATCAAGTCCAGCGCCTCCTTGAGTGCCGTGCCGTTGAACACGCCGATGCCGTCCTTGAAGAGGCCGACCATGAGTTCCTGCCGGTGGCTCCCGGTCGTGCCCTGGGAGCGGATCGGGCGGGCGACGGGGTGGCCGTTCTTCTGCGCGTAGACGGTGCCGTCGATGGTGCGGAAGTACCGGAAGTGCGCTTGCGCGTAGTCGGTGATGATCTGGCGGGCCGGAGTCTTCTCTTCCTCGGACATGGCTACATCCCCAGTGCGGTGCGGGCGTTGGTCCACGCGTCGGTGCAGTGCCGGGCGGATTCGCCCTTGGCCTGCGCGGCGGTGAACAGCCGGGCGACATAGGCGTCGGTGAGGCAGCCGCACCGGCCATGGGCCGACAGCACCGCCAGGAACGTCTGGTACACGGTGGCGTGGACCTGGCTGCGGGCCTCCGTAATGCGCTGCTCGGCCATGGCGATACCGCGCTCCAGGTAGACGGGCGTCCGATGGCGACAGTCCCCGCCCTCAGTCCCGACGGGCACGGCGATACCCTGCTGCCCTCGCCTGGCCGCAGCTGGCTCCTTCACGGCCAGCACGCGCACTTCCGCCGGCAGCTCCGTGACGGTGCCGATGCCGGGGCCCAGCCACCGGGCGTAAGCCATCGTGGACTTGATGTCGACACCGGACCGTACGGCGTTGGCGGACTGCATGGCGCCCTGGTAGATCCAGTGCTCGCCCCGGGTCGTCGGCACGGTCCGTGTGGCGGGCAGGGTCTCGCGGGCCCATGCGATGGCGGCCGGGTTGTCAAGGTCGACGACGGTGAGGCCGGCGCCGCCGGGGTGGTAGGCCACCCCCGCCGCTTCCCGCCAGGCCCGCGCCCACGTCGGCGCGGTGATGGTGTGGGGATCGGTGGTGGCGGCGGCCCAGCCGTGGCACGGCGCCGGGCAGGTGCAGGGGCCCGGGTTCTTCATGTTCGGTCGGCCACCGCATGCATTCTGTGCGCAAGCCGGGCAGTTCCCGAAGGGCACCTTGCCTTTCCGCAGGGGCAGCACGGGCAGGCCGTCGGCCGCGAGGTCGAGTGCGGTGTTCAGGTGCTCGCTCATGCCGCCGCCCCCAGCGCACGGGAGGCGAGGAAGGCGCGGCCGATGTGTTCGGCGTAGGCGGGTGGGATGCATTCGCGGATGCCGTCGCGGTTCATCCACGGCACGCCCATCACCCACCGGGCGAGGTCGACTCCGGAGAAGTTGCCGACGAACTGGCCGTAGTGCCGGGGCGGGACGGGGCGGCCCATCTTCGCCTGCGGCACGGTGTGGGCCGGGTGCTCGGGCTGGGCGAGGTGGAAGCCTCCGCCGGTCTCGAAGAACCGGTGGCGGTACGTCTCCAGTCCGAACATGGGCCCGCAGAGCATCACCGGTCGGCGGAGCTTGGGCGCGGCGCCGCCCACGTTCTCCATCACCCACGGCCGCCCGGTGGTCTCCAGCGCGGTGCGGGTGGGGGCGATGAGGTCGGGGTGCTCGCGGTTCTGGATGCGCTGGCAGTCGCTGTCGTGCTGGCACGGCGGTGAGGCGTGGATGAAGTCGAATTCCGCCCCGTGCTCCAGGACGAAGGCGATGGCGTCGGCCTGCACGAACCGGAAGGGGTAGCGGGGCTGCGGGTTCTTGTCGACGCCGGTCACGTCGAAGCCGGCGTCGTCGTAGCCCTTTGCGGCGCCGCCCTGGCAGCAGTACAGGTCCAGTAAGCGCGGACGCCGTCCGCGTACTCGCCGGATGTCGGTGGGTTGGGTCATGCTGGGAGACCT